>CAZLJC010000104.1:0-1705 GCA_964559855.1 uncultured Actinomycetes bacterium | reverse complement strand
AGGCGATCTCTTCGATGAAGGCGATCAGCTGGTTCAGGTTGCGGCACTCGTACATGGGGACGACGGCGTCGTAGGCGGAGGCCGCCGAGTCGCCGGTGTCCCAGTCGCGGCGCGGTTCGGGGTTGAGCCAGTAGGCGTGCCGTGCCTTGGCCACCAGGGACTTCAGCCGCGGGATGGCCAGGTCCCCGTAGTTGGAGCGGGCATCGCCCAGGATGAGCAGCGAGGTCTTGGGCGTGATGGCGTCGGCGTAGCGGTCGGCGAAGACCTCGAAGGCGTGGCCGTAGTTGGACCGGCCGGTGATCCAGACCAGGTCGGCCTCGCGGGCCAGCCGGGTCATGGCGTCCACCACGTCCACGCCCGGCGCGAAGAAGCGCGTGATCTCGTCGGTGGAGTCGATGAAGGCGAAGGCCCGTACCTTGGTGAACTGCTCGCGGAGCGCGAAGGTGAGCAGCAGCGTGAAGTGGGCGAAGGACGACACCGAGTCGCTGGCGTCGCAGAGCACGACCAGCTCGGGCTTGTGCGGGCGGCGCGGCTTGTGGTGGGTGGTGAGCGGCACGCCTCCGGTGGACAGCGAGGCGCGGACCGTACGCCGGAAGTCGAGGCGGCCGCGGTTGCCGTGCCGGTGCTTGGCCGTGAGCCGGGCGGCAAGGCGGCGGGCGAGCGGGTAGACCTCGCGGCGGAGCGCGGTCAGCTCGGCGCGGGTGGCGCGGTTGAAGTCGAGCCGTTCGAGCGGCGGCCGGGTGGAGATCCGGGCCGTACGCTCGACACTTGTGTCCTCGGCGATACGCCGGCGTACCTCCGTCGCCACCAACTGCTCGAAGCGGTCGATGCGGTCGCGGAAGCGGCGGCGCGCGACGCGCTCGGCCAGGCCGCCGCGCTCCTGCCCTTCCAGCACGGCGTTGAGCAGGCCGGCCATCAGGGTGTCGGCGGACATCGCGCGCAGCACGCCGGAGGAGAACCAGGACTGCTGGCCCGGGGACCGGCCGAACCGCGCGACCGCCATCCGCACGAACTGGCTGAGCGACGCGTCGTCGCCGCTGAGGAAGATGTCCGCCAGTTCGCGCCGGAGCGCCTGCACCTCGGGGTCGAGCGCGGCGGGGGTGTCGGAGACGCGCGGTTCGACGTCCTTCGTGGCCGCTCCCCCGCCGAGGGCGCCCGGGAACCACAGGTCGAAGAGCGTGTCGAAGGTGGCCCGGTGCGCGGGCCGCTTGACGAGCGTGGCCGCGTAGGCGCTGCGCAGGCTGTCGCGGTCCACGAGGTCGATGACCTGCAACGCGCGCACGGCGTCCAGGCCCTCGGCGAGGGAGACCGGCAGGCCGGCCTCGCGCAGCGCTCCTACGAAGCCGGTGTGACGGTCGAGGAGCGACATGTCACGACAGCCCGAGCTCTTTGACCGCGCGGGTCTGATCGGAGACGTGTTTGAGCACCACGCCGAGGGTCTGCGCGACGGCGGCCTCGTCCAGCTCGTTGAGGCCGAGCGCGAGCAGGGTGCGGGCCCAGTCGATGGTCTCGGCGATGCTCGGCGCCTTCTTGATCTCCAGGGCGCGCAGCGTCCCGACCGTGCGGACCAGCTGTTCGGCGAGGTCGGCCTCGATGCCGGGCACCTGGGCGAGCACGATGTCGCGCTCGCGTTCCGCCGAGGGGTAGTCCAGGTGCAGGTAGAGGCAGCGCCGCTTGAGCGCCTCGGAGAGCTCACGGGCGGCGT
>CAZLJC010000103.1:0-2052 GCA_964559855.1 uncultured Actinomycetes bacterium | reverse complement strand
AAGGAAAGGGCTCAAGGAAAGGGCTCAAGGAAAGCGCTATCCCGCTCAGGGTCGCGCCACGCCGTACCCTGAGCGCTCGTGGGCGACATCATCAGCACCGGCGAGCTCATCACGCTCGCGTTGAAGCGCTCCGGCACCGAACACATCTTCACCCTCAACGGAGGACACATCTGGGGCGTCCTGCTGGGCGCGGTCGAGCACGAGATCGGCCTGATCGACGTCCGCCACGAGCAGACGGCGGCCTTCGCGGCCGAGGGCTGGTCGAAGCTGACAAGGAAGTGCGGGGTGGCGGCAGTCACCGCCGGGCCGGGCGTCACCAACTCGATCTCGGCCATCGCCGGCGCCTGGGCCAACGACAGCCCTTTGCTGGTGATCGGCGGCCGCTCGCCTCTGAGCACGGAGGGCATGGGCTCGCTCCAGGAGCTCGACCATCTGCCCATCGTCGCCAGCATCACCAAGCAGGCGCGTACTGTGCGTTCGCCCGAAGAGGTCTACGGCGCGGTGGAGGAGGGGCTTACGACAGCCCTCACGCAGCGCACCGGCCCCACTTATCTGGACGTCCCGGCCGACGTCTTCTTCAACTCGAGCGAGGCGCCCGAGTACCGGACCGCTTCACCGCGCATCGCCGGCGAGGCCTCACCGGATGAGGTGCGTCGAGCCGCGGAACTGATCCGCGGTGCCGAGCGGCCGGCCATCATCGCGGGGTCGGGGGTTTGGTGGGCTCGGGCCGAAGAGGAGCTGCGCCTGCTGGCGGAAGCGGCAAGCCTGCCGGTCGTCATGAACGGACTGGCGCGCGGCATCGTTCCGAGCCGCCACCGTCTTCACGCGACCCGGGCGCGCAAGGTGGCCCTGGGCGAGGCCGACGTGGTCGTCGTCGTGGGCGTCCCTCTCGACTTTCGGCTCGGCTTTGGGCGGCCTCCCGTCATCGCCGAGGAAGCGCACGTGATCTACGTCGACTGCGACGAGCGTCGCCGCCACCGGCCGGCCGCGGCCGCGCTCGACGGCGACATCAAGCGCTCGCTGGCGGCGCTCGCGGCCGAAGTCGAGGGCACGCCAATGCGCGCCGAGTGGGTGGAAAAGGTGCATCTGGCCGGTGAGGACTCGCGCCGGCGCGACGCGCTGATGGCGGAGAACGATTCGCGCCCGATCCATCCGGCTCGCGTCGTCGCCGAGATCGAGAAGCGGCTCGATCGCGACGCGATCGTGATCGGCGACGGGGGCGACTTCGTCTCTTTCGCGGGCCGCATGATCGACTCCGACGAACCCGGCTGCTTCCTCGATCCCGGTCCCTATGGCTGCCTCGGCTGCGGCGTCGGCTACGCGATCGCGGCCCGGCTTGCGCACCCCGACCGCCAGGTGGTCCTCTTCAACGGCGACGGCGCTTTCGGCTTCTCGGCCATGGACTTCGACACGCTGGTCCGCCACAAGCTGCCGGTGGTCTGCGTCATCGGCAACAACGGGATCTGGGCGACCGAGAAGCATCCGATGCAGTCGATGCTGGGGAGCGCGATCGCAGCCGACCTCCGTCCGGGCACCGCCTACGAAAAGGTGGTGGAGGCTCTGGGCGGCCACGGCGAACGCGTCGAGGACCCTGCGGAGATTGGTCCCGCCTTCGAGCGGGCGTTGAAGGCGGGTGTGCCTGCGGTCATAAACGTGATAACCGACCCTGGCGCCGAGTACCCTAGGTCGGCCGCCCTCATATGAGCACAACCCTCGACCGTCCGACCAGCCCGCCGCCCCAGAACGAGGAGGCCAACGAGTGGCGCACCGCGCAGGCCCAATTCGACGAGGCGGCGGAGATCATCCAGCTGGAGCCCGAGCTGCGCGAGATCCTGCGCGAGGTGCAGCGCGAGTTCACGTGCAACTTCCCGGTCCGGATGGACGATGGCTCGACTCGCATCTTCACCGGCTATCGCGTGCAGCACAACATCAACCGCGGCCCGGCCAAGGGAGGCCTTCGCTACCACCCGGACGTCTCTTTGGAAGAGGTGAAGGCGCTGGCGATGTGGATGACCTGGAAGTGCGCGGTCGTCAACATCCCCTACGGCGGCG
>CAZLJC010000102.1:0-2198 GCA_964559855.1 uncultured Actinomycetes bacterium | reverse complement strand
ATCCAAACGCGCGTTATGCGCCAGACGCGCGCTGGCGCCCCCGGAGGGAATCGAACCCCCGACCTTGACGTTAGGACCGTCCTGCTCTATCCACTGAGCTACGAGGGCGTTCCAGTCAGATTAACGGCGGGCGCCGGCTTCGACCAAAACCAGACCTCCGCCCGGCGAACTCGCAGCGGCTCCCCAACGTTTTCTCAGCAATCCCCCAGGAACCACGATCAGGATTGGCCCTATGAACAAAGACGGGGCCGCCCGTGTCCTGGTGGTGGACGACGAGCCCAACATCACCGAGCTGGTCGCGATGGCGCTCCGGTACGAGGGCTTCGACGTCAAGACCGCAACCACCGGACGCGGCGCGCTGACCGCCGTCACCCAGTTCTCGCCCGCGCTGGTGATCCTCGACGTGATGCTGCCGGACATCGACGGCATCGAGGTCCTGAAGCGCCTGAACAGCTCGGGCGCCAAGGTGCCCATCATCTTCCTCACGGCCAAGGATGCGACCGAGGACAAGGTCCACGGCCTGACGATCGGCGGCGACGACTACGTGACCAAGCCCTTCAGCATCGAAGAGCTGATGGCGCGCGTGCGCGTCGTGCTGCGCCGCCACGGGTCCAACGAGGAGAGCGGCAAGCTGACGCTGGCCGACCTGGAGCTCGACGACGAGGCGCACGAGGTCCGCCGCCACGGCCACGTCGTCGACCTCACCAACACCGAGTACCGCCTGCTTCGCTACCTGCTGATCAACGCCGGGCGCGTGCTGACCCGGACGCAGATCCTCGACCACGTGTGGCACTACGACTTCGGCGGCGACGCGAGCGTGCTCGAGACGTACATCAGCTACCTCAGGCGCAAGGTCGACCGCTACGAGCCGCCCCTGATCCAGACGGTCCGCGGCGTGGGGTACGTCCTCCGAACGCCGAGGAAATAGTGCTGTCGCTCCGAGGCCGTCTCCTCGTCGGTGTCATCACGCTGCTCGTCCTGGGCCTTGCCGTCTTCGACCTCGCGGTCTACCTCCTGTTCCAGAACTCGCTGATCAACCGCATCGACGGAGAGCTGACGTCCCGCTCCACCGTCGACGCGGCGGTGCAGGTGCTGGAGCACGGCTGTCACGCCAACCCCGGCAGCGCGGCGGGCTTCCCCACCAACACGGTCACCGAGCTGGTCGATCCCGACGGCTCCGTGCAGCTCGGGTGCAGGGTCGGCTTCGGTGGAAGCACATCCCTCGCGGCTCCACAGCTGCCCAAGACGCTTCCGGTTGCGGGGACCGACCAGCCGAGCGCACCCATCACCGTCGGCGGCTCGGGACCCGTCCATCAATTTCGGATGACGGCCTGGTCGGAAGACTCGTTCCCCGGACAGACCGTCGTCTTCGCGATCCCCATGGACGACGTGCCCGCGACGCTCGAAGACCTGCTGCGCCTCGAGCTGTTCATCACCGGCGTGGTGGTCGCCGCGACCGCTCTGCTGGCGTGGCTGATCGTCGACCTGAGCCTGCGCCCGCTGAGACGGATGGGCGCGACCGCGGGCCTGATCGCCGCCGGTGACCTGAGCCGGCGCGTGGAGCCGGCGACGCCCAGCACCGAGATCGGCCGCCTCGGCCTCGCCCTGAACGCGATGCTCGCTCAGATCGAGCAGGCGTTTTCGGAGCGGACCGCGTCGGAGAGGCGCCTGCGCCGCTTCATCGCCGACGCATCGCACGAGCTGCGCACGCCGCTGACCTCGGTCCGCGGCTACTCCGAGATGCTGCGCCGCGGCGCGGACAGGAATCCGGAGGATTCGGAGCTTGCGCGCCGGCGGATCGAGGAGGAGTCCGTGCGGATGTCGACGCTGGTCGACGATATGCTGCTGATCGCGCGCCTGGACCAGGGCCGCCCGCTCGAGCACGAGCCTGTCGACCTCGATGCGATCGCTCGGGACGCGGCCGCGGATGCCCGGGTCGTGGCGCCGCAGCGCGCCATCACCGTCCAGGCGGACGGCAAGGTGCTCGTCAGCGGCGACGACACCCGGCTCCGCCAGGTGGTGGGCAACCTCATGCGCAACGCCCTCGTCCACACGCCGTCGACGACGCCGATCGAGGTAGCGGTCACCGCCGAAGACGGCAGCGCGCATCTCAGCGTGGTCGACCATGGCCCGGGCCTGCGGCCCGAGGAGCGCAGGCGGATCTTCGAGCCCTTCTACCGCGCGGACCCGAGCCGCAG
>CAZLJC010000101.1:0-2265 GCA_964559855.1 uncultured Actinomycetes bacterium | reverse complement strand
CGCTCGTGGCCGTCACTCGGCGAACGGGAGGCGAGCTCTCACGTGAGCTCAGGCTGATCCTCGCCGGGTCGGGGCTCGCCTCGGGTGAATCGCTCGACGCCCGGCTCCGCCGGCTGGGCGAGCGGCTCGACCTCGGACCGCTGACCTCGGTGGCAGCCGTGCTCGCCACCAGTCGCGACTACGGCTCGGGCGTGATGCACGGCCTGCGGGCGATCGCTCTCGACCTCCGGCGCGCTCAGCGCCGGGAACTCATCGCCGCCAGCCGGAGCGCCTTGACGCGGATACTGGTGCCGGCCGCCGTGGGCGTGTTGATGCCGTTCATGGCCATCCTTCTCTTCCCGGCGGTGACCACACTGGCCGCCAACTTGCGATGAGAAGCCAGCGCGGCAGCGCCCTCACCGAATTCGCCGTGGTCTGGCCGCTCGTTCTCCTGACCGTCCTGGCCGCGGTTCAGGTCGGGCTCTGGTCGGCGGCCGGCTTCGCGACCCGTTCGGCCGCGCTGGCCGCGGCGCGGGTCGGGGCTGGGACGGCGGGATCGCCCGCTGCGGCCTTCGCGGTGGCACGCTCGGTGCTCGGGTCGGCCATGCCCGCAACCAGGATCACGGCGTGGTGCCCGGGTGGCTCGCCGCCCAGCGGGGTCTGGGTCTGTGCTCGGAGCACCCCAGCCGGCTTTGAGGTACTGATCGGAGGCAGCCTGGCAGCCCTGGTTCCGCTCGTGCCCGGCCGCCGTGGCCTTCCGGTCCACGCCGACGCCGTGCTCCCGTACGAAAGGTTTCAGTGAAGCCGTCGAGGCGCGGCCAAGCCCTGGTCGAGGCAGCTCTCATCCTGCCCTTGATGCTTGTGCTCGCCCTCGGGGTGGTCGTCCTTGCCCGTCTGGCCGACGCCGTGGCCGGCCTCGACGGCGCCACCAGCGCGGCCGCGAGTGCCGCTGCCCGCGCTCCCTCTGAAGCGCAGGCTCAGATCGCGGGAACGGCCACCTTTCGTTCAGCGCTCGCCGGCTACTCGCTCCAGGGCGGCTCGGTATCGCTGACGACGAGTGGCTTTCCGCGCTCGGGTTCCGTGGCGGCCGCCGGACAGGCACTGGTCGACCTCTCGTTCGCTCCGGTGCCCGGGCTTCCTCGTCGCCTGCTGATTCGGTCGCTGGCGGTGGCGCCAATTGAAACCTGGAGGGCGCGGTGAAGCGCGCTCAGGCGCTGGTCTTCTTCGCTATCGTCCTGCCGGCCGTGCTCCTGCCAGTGGCGGCGCTGGCCGCCGAGACGGCGCTGGTGGCCGAGCGCCAGTCGCGGCTCAGCGAGGGAACGGCCCTGGCCGCCACCGCCGCCGCGCTCGCCCTTGACACCGGCGCCCTGCGAGCCGGCACCGGGTGGGCCCTGGACGCCGCGGCTGCCAGCCGCGCTGCCGCCAACGCCCTCTTGAGCGCCGACCCCCGAGCGGTGCTGGACAGCGCTCTGGTTTCGTCTAACCAGGTCACCGTCACCGCTCATGAGCTCGTCCGCCTCCAGCTGGCGGTGTTCGCACCTCGGGGCGGCGTTTCCGTCAGAGCGACCGCCACCGCTAGGCTGACGCCCGGCTACGCGTCTCCCTGACAGATGATCTCCTGGTGGCGGAGCGGCTCCAAGCCTCGCTGCTGGTGCTCGCCGGCGGCGAGAGCCGGCGCATGGGAGGTCCCAAGGGCCTGCTGCAGGTCGCCGGGACGACCCTGGTCGAGTTCGTCGCCGGGCGGCTCGAGCCGGAATTCACGGAGCTGCTGATCAGCGCCAACGAGCCGGAGCAGGTGCCTCCCGGCCTGGCGATGCGGGCCGGAGTCGTCGCCGACCTGCACCGCGGCGCCGGTCCGCTGGCCGGGATCGAGGCCGGCCTGGCCGCGGCCAGCCAACCCCTGTTGATGGCCATCGCCTGCGACATGCCGTACGTCAGCCCGGCGCTCGCCCGGCGGCTGGTCGCTGCCTGTCAGGGCCACGATGCGGCCGTGCCAGTGCTGGACGGCCGCCCCGAGCCCGTCTGCGCCGCCTACGCCGGCTCGGCAGCCGGCTCGATCGCGGCCGCCCTCGCCGAGGGCCGGCTGCGGGCGCGAGACGTCTTCGACGGGCTCGACGTTGTCTGGCTCGAAGACGTCGACCCTGACGAGCTGCGCAGTTTGAACACTCCAGCGGCGTACCGTGACTTCCTCGACGCAATGCGTTAATCGGTACATTTGAGTATGTAAACGGATCGGGTTCGTGGTGCCCGACGGTCATGGAGGCGGCATTTGAAGATCGTGGTGAC
>CAZLJC010000100.1:0-2419 GCA_964559855.1 uncultured Actinomycetes bacterium | reverse complement strand
TTCATTCTTGGCGCCCTACCGTCCTGGCTCACCCCGCTAGATTCCGAAGAGCCACCAACACCCCCTCGACGGAACCGTCACGCCCTGGAGCCCCGTCCTCTCCCGAGCATGTGACCTGACGCGCCATCCGGGCGTCGACGGCGCGACCTTACAATTGCGGTTCTCAATCAAGATGAACAAGAGAAAGCGCGTCGCGCTCGACAAGCGCCGGAAGAAGAAGCGCAAGGTGAAGGCGCGGGCTCAGACCACCGCCTCTCGGTAAGCTTCGCGCCGCGGTGCCGTAGCTCAGGTGGCAGAGCGCGCGACTCATAATCGCGTTGTCGGTGGTTCGAGTCCACCCGGCACCACCACTGGCCTACGAGCCCACTGAGATCTGCGATGGCGGCAGGCAAACCTCGAGAGAATGCGTCCGTGGTTGCTGAACGGATCCTGGTGGCCGTTTCGGGCGGGCCCGACTCCATCGCCCTCCTGGTGACGCTTCACGAGGCCGGCCGCGACGTCGTCGCCGCGCACTACGACCACGCCCTACGCGAGGGGTCGGACGGGGTCGCCCGCCAGGTCGCCGGGCTCTGCGCCGTCCGCGGCATTCCTCTGATCCGCGAACGCCGCGTCCAGCCCCTCCCAAGGGGTTCCGTCCAGGCCGCGGCGCGGTCGCTGCGCTATGACTTCCTCGAGCGCGCCCGCGCTCAGTCAGGCTGCGACGTGGTGGCCACGGCGCACACGGCCGATGACGTCGTCGAGGGCGCGGTCCTTCACCTGATCCGCGGATGCGGGCTCGCCGGCCTGCGGGGAGTGCCCGAGCGCCGGGGTCGCTACGTGCGGCCGTGGCTCGACGTCTGGAGGGCGGAGGTCGAAGAGATCCTGGCGGCGCACGGCATCGAGGCGTACCGGGACCCCGCCAACCTCGACCGGCGCTTCGCGCGCGTGCGCGCGCGTCTCGACCTGCTGCCGGCGCTCGAGCGCGACCGGCCCGGCATCCTGCGGCGCATCCATGCCGTGGCGCGATCGGCCGGCTCATGGCACCGGACGGCGGCGGCCCAGGCCGGCGCCGCCCTGGAGGCGGGACCGGTCACCGCCGCCACCCTCGCCTTGCTGGAAGAGCCGGCCGCGGCGGAGGTCCTGAGGCGGCTCTACGTCCGGGCCGGCGGCCCGGAGCCGGGGCTCTCCCGCGCCCACATCGCCGCGATGCTCGAGATCGCGCAGGGCTCGCGAGGAGGTCGAGGCGTCGATCTTCCCCGAGGCCTGCGTTTCCGTATCGTGGGGGGCCACTTGGACGTGATCGCAGCGAAGCCGGCGCCGGCGACCCGGCTGGTCGTCAAGGAATGTCGCGGGTGCGACGACGGCCAGGCGGCGCATCTGCGACCGGGCCTCGGCCTGCGCCTGGCTCACCGAACGCCGGGGATGCGCATGCGCCCGGCCGGCGGCCGCGGCACGCGCAAGCTGCAGGACATCTTCGTCGACGCCCGAGTGCCCCGCGAAGAGCGCGACGGCTGGCCCCTGGTCCTCGCCGGCGACCGCCTTGCCTGGATCCCGGGCGTCGCGGTCGACGCCGACCTCGCGAGCTCGCCGGGCCGGCCGGGCCTGCACGTGTCGGTGTCACCTTTTCCGGTCTATTTGCGCCCCAAAGTTGTTAGGCTAGAAACTCCGCACAGCCCCTCAGGAGATCGAATTTGAGCCGCTTCCCCCGCTCCAGCCTCTTCTATTTCGCCTTGGTCGTCGTCCTCGGTCTCGTCTTCTGGTTCACGTGGAACTCCATCCAGTCGAGCCAGAGCGCCGGCGACTGGGACTACTCGACGATGATGAACCAGGCCGCGGACGGCCAGGTGACCAGCGTCGACATCAACGGCACCGACGCGGTCGTGACCGACGCCCAGAATCGAAAGCACAACGTGGTCGTGCCCGACTGCTCGAGCGGCTGCGCCTTCGTCACGACGCTGCAGTCTGACCCCGCGCCCGCCGGCAAGACGGTCGACGTGAAGTTCGAGAAGAACTCGAGCGGCAGCTACCTGCTGAGCGTGCTGCTGCCGAACATCATCCTCGTGATCCTGATCGCCGCCTTCATGTGGTGGGTGCTCCGCCAGACGCAGAGCGGCAACAACCAGGCGATCTCGTTCGGACGCTCCCGCGCCCGCATGATCGCGGGCGACAAGCCGGCGATCACGTTCGCTGACGTGGCCGGGGTCGAGGAGGCGAAGCAGGAGCTCACCGAGATCGTGGAGTTCCTCAAGTACCCCGAGAAGTTCGTGGCCCTCGGCGCCCGGATTCCGAAGGGCGTGCTGCTCGTCGGTCCTCCGGGAACCGGCAAGACCCTGCTGAGCAAGGCCGTCGCCGGCGAGGCCGGCGTGCCGTTCTTCTCCATCTCGGGCTCCGAGTTCGTCGAGATGTTCGTCGGCGTCGGCGCGAGCCGCGTCCGCGACCT
>CAZLJC010000099.1:0-2652 GCA_964559855.1 uncultured Actinomycetes bacterium | reverse complement strand
ACCGCGGGCGGAACAACCCTGGCCAACACGGGCGCACCCATCGCGGGTGGCATCGCCGGCGGGATCATGATCCTGCTCGGGGCGCTGGGGCTGCGCAAGCGGCGCTGATCCAACCTTCGACAGACCGGGCTCGCGAGGCGGGCCCGGTCTTCATTTTTCCGGACCCCTTTTGATCTCAGCTCGAACTCAGCCGGACCGGTACAGGCCGGCTGCGACGCGTTTCCTGGATGTGCTCGCCTCGTGAGAGGCGGGCACGCCAGTTTCAGGCGTGATCGGCCTCGCGCCGCGAATTACCACACTTGTACGGCGACGCGGGCGACCCCTGGGCGGTTTGATTTACCCGGTAAAAAAGCCGCCTGGGGGAAAAGTGGATACTGCAGCAGCGCTCCCGACGTCTGACGGCACACCGTTCAACGGTGGGCCGGCCCGCCGCAACGTGAGGCGGTCGGGCCAAATCGAAAGGGCGCAGGACGCGGCCTTCGGCACGCTGTCCGAGATCGCCTCGTCGCTCGACGCCACCGACGATCTTCCGGCCTTCTTCGCCGGGCTGGCCGAGACGGTGGCGCGGCGGGTCGGTGCCGCGCGGGCGGCGTTCTGGCGCGTCGGGACCCGCGGCTCGCTGAAGCTGCAGCCCCACCCCTTCGGGTTCGCGGCGGACTCGGCCGTCCGGGGCGCCCGGTTCGCGCTGGATTCCAAGCGCCCCGGCATCCTCGAGCGGGTCGTTTACGACAACGAGCTCGAGCTCGTCCAGGGCACCTCCCCCGACCTCGATCGGATGTGGCGCGAGCGTGGCCTGACTGAGGTCACCAACTCGATCGCCGTCGCCTGGCGCGCGGGCGAGCGCAGGATCGGAATGCTCGCCGCGTATGACGCGCGCGACGGGTTCACGGCCCGGGAGCTGTGGCTGCTGCGCCTGGCGGGAACGGCCGCCGGTCTCGTGTGGCAGTGCCGCGAGGCCGAGGAGGACCTCGACCAGACGGCGATGCGCCTGGAAGAGGCGATGACCGCACGCCGGCACCTCCTGAACAACATCGCGGCCGGCGGTGACGAGGCGCGGCGCCGCTTCGCGAGCGCGCTGCACGATGACTCGCTGCAGCTGTTGACGGGGGCGGAGCTCCAGCTCGAGCGGGTCCGGGGAGAGCTGGACGGACTGCCCCATGTCGCGCAGCTCGACCAGCTGAACCAGACGCTGCACAAGGTCGAGGACTCGCTGCGCCGCCTCCTGATGAACGTCAGCCCCGAGCCGCTCGCCCTGCCCGGCGACCTCGGATCGGCGATCAGCGAGCGCGTCGAAGAGCTGCGCGTCCGTTCGGGCATCGAGGGACACGTCGAGCTAAGGCTGCCCACCGACGTCCCATCCGCGATCCAGGCGATCGTGATCAAGAACATCTCGGAAGCGCTCACCAACGTGGTCAAGCACGCTCGTGCGACGCGGGTCACGGTCGTCGCCGACGAGATCGATGGCGGGATTCGCATCCAGGTCACCGACGACGGGACGGGTTTCGTCGTCGGCGAATCAGTCCGGATGCCGGGTCACATCGGCCTGATCGCGCTGCGCGAGCGCGCCCAGCTGGCGGGCGGTACGTGCCGAATCGAAAGCGAACCCGGCGCCGGGACGACGGTCGAGTTCTGGCTGCCGATGAGCCTCTGACGAGCTCGGAAATGCGACCAAGGAAAGGAAGGAAGGATTAGTTAGAGATGGCGACCAGGACGAGCACCACAGCGCGTGAACAGCAAAGGAGTGATTGCGTAGACGCCGCAACGACCCTGCGCGTACTGACGGCGGTCAAGCGCGGGGACTTCTCCGCCCGCATGCCGGCCGAATGGACGGGCGCGGCGGGGCGCGTGGCGGCGGCGCTCAACGACATCATCGAGGCGAACCAGCGGCTGGAGCAGGAGATCCGCAACGTGGCGCTGCGCGTCGGCAAGGAGGGCCGCGAGCGCCGCGCAGGCGGGCGAGGCTCGCGCGGCCAGTGGACCAACACGCTGGACGCGGTCAACGATCTCGTCGACGACCTCGTTCGGCCCAACACGGAGATGGCACGCGTCATCAGCGCGGTCGCCAACGGCGACCTGTCGCAGACCATGTCCGTCGAGATCAAAGGCCGGCCCCTGCAGGGCCAGTTCCTCGACACGGCGCGAACCGTGAACACGATGGTCGACCAGCTGCGCTCCTTCAGCTCCGAGGTGACCCGTGTCGCTCGCGAGGTGGGCACCGAAGGCAAGCTTGGCGGTCAGGCCCAGGTGCGCGGCGTGGGCGGCGTGTGGAAGGACCTCACCGACAACGTGAACCTGATGGCCGGCAACCTGACCAGCCAGGTCCGCAACATCGCCGAGGTCACCACCGCCGTGCAGCAGGGCGACCTGTCGAAGAAGATCACCGTGGACGTCCGCGGCGAGATCCTCGAGCTCAAGAACACGATCAACACCATGGTCGACCAGCTCAACGCGTTCGCCGGTGAGGTGACGCGCGTGGCGCGCGAGGTCGGCACCGAAGGCAAGCTCGGCGGCCAGGCCCACGTACGCGGCGTGGGCGGGGTCTGGAAGGACCTCACCGACAACGTGAACTTCATGGCCGGCAACCTGACCAGCCAGGTCCGCAACATCGCCGAGGTCACCACCGCCGTGCAGCAGGGCGACCTGTCGAAGAAG
>CAZLJC010000098.1:0-3025 GCA_964559855.1 uncultured Actinomycetes bacterium | reverse complement strand
GTAGAGGCGCTTGTGCTCGAAGAAGAGGACCGGGTCGGGGTCGCGCATGGCGGCCAGCAGCAGACCCTTCGCCTCATAGGGTCCGGACGGGATCACGATCTTGAGGCCGGGCGTCGCGAAGCGGGCCTCGATCGACTGGGAGTGGTAGAGGGCGCCGTTGACGTGACCGCCCATCGGGGCGCGGACCACTATCGGAACGCCCCAGTCGCCATCCGACCTGTAGCGGAACTTGGCGATCTCGTTCGTGATCTGGTTGAACGCCATGTGGGCGAAGTCGGTGAACTGCATCTCGGCGACGGGCCGCTTCCCGGCTAGCGCGAGACCCAGCGCGACGCCGGCGATCGACGATTCCGCGATCGGGGTATCGATGACCCTTTCCTCGCCGTACCGCTTCCAGAGCCCGTCGGTCACCAGGAACACGCCGCCCTTGGGCCCGACGTCCTCACCGAGGACCATGACCCGCTCGTCGCGCTCCATCTCCTCGGCCAGCGCCTCGCGTAGCGCCTGGACCATGTTGATCTCCTCGGTCGCGGCATCCGGCGCCGGCTCCTGCGCCTCTGCCTGGCCGCCGGGTGCGTACACGTTGGTGAGCGCGTCCTCGGGCTTGGCATCCGGGGAAGCCATCGCCTCGCGAGTCGCCTGGGTGACGATCTCCTTGACGTTCGCCTCCGCCTCCTCGATCTGCTTGGCCGTGAGAATGCCCTCCTCGAGCAGCCGCTGCCGGAAGCGGACCAGGCAATCGTTCTGCGCCAGCTGGTCGATTTCCTCCTGGGAGCGGTAACGCCGCTGGTCGTCCTCGGATGAGTGCGCGCCCAGGCGGTCGACGAGGCACTCGATCAGCGTCGGCCCCTCGCCGGCCCGGGCCCTGGCCACGGCCTGCTTGGCCACGTGATAGGCCGTGACCGGGTCGCGGCCGTCGAGCGTCACGCCCGGGAAGCCGTAACCGGCCGCCCGCTGGGCTCCGAACTCGACCGAATATTCCTTTCGGAAGGGGGTCGAGATCGCGAAGCCGTTGTTCTGCATGACGAAGATCACGGGCAGCCTGTAGATGGCGGCGAAGTTGAACGCCTCGTGGGCGTCGCCCTCCGCGCCGGCGCCCTCCCCGTAGCAGGTCATCACGACCTTGTCCGTACCGTCCATCTTGAGCGCGTAGGCGGCACCCGCCCCGTGGACCATCTGAGTGGCCAGGGGAGACCCCCCGGAGATGATGTTGAGGCGCGTGTCGCTGAAGTGGCCGGGCGTCTGCTTGCCGCCAGACGCCGGGTCGGCCGGCTTGGCAAGCACAGAGAGCATCAGGTCAAGCGGCGTGAGGCCCATGCGAAAGCAGAGGACGACGTCGCGGTAGTAGGGCGAGATCCAGTCGTACTTGGGCTTAAGGGGCCAGGCGACGCCGATCTGGGCGGCCTCGTGGCCCGCGCAGGAGATGATGAATGGAGCCCGGCCCTGCCGGTTGAGGACCTGGCACCGGTAGTCGATCTGCCGGCCCAGCAGCATCATGTGGAACCACTCGCGCAGCGTGTCCTCGTCGATGTCGGTGTCTCGCCAGTCAACTGGCTCCTGGTAGTGCCATTCGGGGGCGAAGCTGTACTTGGTGCGCTCGCGAGTCTGTGCCATTTACCTCATTGCCTAGATGTGGATCTGTTGTCCGTCGACGGCGAGGGCGGCTTCGCCGATCACTTCGGTCAACGTCGGGTGGGGGTGGATGTTGCGCCCGACTTCCCAGGCGTCGCCCTCGAACAGACGCGCCAGGGCCGGTTCCGCGATCAGCTCGGTGGCGTTGACGCCGACGATGTGCGCGCCCAGCAGCTGACCGGTCTTGGCGTCCGCGACCAGCTTGGCGAAGCCCCCGGGCTCGCCGTGAATGAGCGCGCGGCCGACGGCCAGGAAGGGGAACTTGCCAACCTTCACCTCGTACCCGCGCTCCCGCGCCTCGGCATCCGTCAGCCCCACTGACGCGATCTGGGGATGGGAATAGGTGCAGCGGGTGACCAGCTCCTGCTCCATCGGATGCAGGCGCTTGCCGGCGATGTCCTCCGCCGCCACGATGCCTTCGTGGGAGCCGGCGTGCGCCAGCAGGTAGCCGCCGACGACGTCGCCGATCGCCCAGATGCCATCGGCGCTCGTTCGCTGCCACTCGTCGACCTCGATGAAGCCGCGGTGGTCGACGGTGACGCCAACCTTCTCGAGGCCGATGTCCCGTGAGCGCGGTAGGCGGCCGATGGCGACCAGGATCTGGTCGACCTCCAGGGGATCGGTCTGTGATTCACCGTCCGCGGGCTCGAGCACGATCCGAACGCCCTGCTTCCAGTAGTTCACCTCTTTGACGCGGGCGCCGACCCGGCAGTCGATTCCCTGCGCCTTGAACTGCTTCAGGATCTCGGCCGAGACGTCCGCGTCCTCAAGTGGTACCAGACGCGGAAGGGCCTCCAGCAGGGTGACCTGCACCCCGAGCTGGTGGTAGAAGGTCGCGAACTCGACGCCGATCGCGCCCGCCCCGATGATCGCGACCGATTTGGGCAGCTGCCGCAGCTTGGTCGCGTGGTCGGAGCTCACGATCCGCTCAGCGTCGAACGGGGCGCCGGGCAGTGGTCTCGGCTCGGAGCCGGTCGCGATGATCAGGCCGCGGGCCGCGGTGAGGCGGCGATCACCCACCTCGACCGTTCGCGTGTCGACGAGGACGCCGCAGCCGGCCACCACCTCGATCTTGTGCTTGCGCATTAGGCCCTGAACGCCCCGGTGCAGCTGCCCGACGATTCCGTCCCGGCGGGTCGCGATGCGCTCGGTGTCGGCGCTCACGTTCTCGGCCGAGATGCCGAACTCGGCTCCACGGTCGTGGACGCGGTGGAAGAGCTCGGAGGACTCCAGCATCGCCTTGGTCGGGATGCAGCCGACGTGCAGGCAGGTGCCGCCGAGCTTGTCCACCTCGACCACCGCCGTCTTCAAACCAAGCTGGGAGGCGCGGATGGCGGCGACATAGCCACCCATCCCACCTCCGAGTACGACTACGTCGAACTCGTCAGGCACG
>CAZLJC010000097.1:0-3140 GCA_964559855.1 uncultured Actinomycetes bacterium | reverse complement strand
CCACAAGGGGGGCCTGCCCCCCTTGTGCCTATTCATGCCGCCGCTCCGGCGGTCTCCTCCTCGCCCTGGCGCGCGCTGTTGAAGGCGCAGATGGCGACCTCCAGCATGTCGTCGGACGGCTCGCGGGTCGTGAACTTCTGCGTCCCGAGGACGGGGAGCAGCGCGATCCGCACGACCGGGTTGGTCCGGTGGCGCGCCATGAACCGGATGAGCTCGAAGCCGGACCCGGCGATCAGGGGGATGGCGAGGATGCGGCTGACGATGACCCAGAACCAGTTCGGATGGGCCAGCGCGACCAGGCTGAAGATGATCACGCTCACCACCACCACGACCAGGAGGAAGCCGGTGCCGCAGCGAGGGTGCAGGGTGCTCGCCCGGCGGACCGACGGCACGTCGAGCGCCCAGCCGGACTCGAAGGCGTTGATCGTCTTGTGCTCGGCTCCGTGGTACTGGAACACGCGGCGCACGTCGGGCAGGAGGCCGATCGCGGCGAGGTATCCGAGGATCAGGACGACCCGGACCAGGCCCTCCACCAGCACGAACAGGAATGACCCGCTCCGGTGCACGGCGATACCAGCGAGGAGCAGCGGCAGGCCGATGAAAAGCGCGAGCGCGAACACGCCCGCCATCGCGACCGAGCCGGTGATCTCCTTCTTGCCGATGGTGACGTTGTGGTCGCCGGCGTTGACGTTGGCCGACCAGATCAGCGACCGCATGCCCAGATGCAGCTGCTCCCCGATCAGGGCCAGGCCGCGGACGAAAGGCAGCTTCCAGATCCGGTTGGTGTAGATGGGCGCAGTCAGCTCGCCGCGGTCGACCACTATCTCGCGGGTGCTGGGCAGGCGGACGGCAACCGCGTAGTGGCTCTTGCCGCGCATCATCACGCCCTCGATGACGGCCTGGCCGCCATAGAAAAAGGTCTCGGACCTGGCCTTCGGCTCTGCGGGGACCTCCGAAGCGGCTGCCTCGGGGGCCATCTACGAGCGGGTCTTGGCTGCCCGCTCAGCCCGCTTGCGGAACCGCTCGACCTGACCGCCGGTGTCGACGATCCGCTGCGTGCCCGTGAAGAACGGGTGGCAGACGGAGCAGATCTCGGTCTTCAGCTCCTTGCGGGTGGATCCCGTGGTGAACGTGTTGCCGCACGCGCACGTGACGACGGCGTCCTCGAAATAGGTGGGGTGAATCTGTGCCTTCATATCTGTAGCTCCGCGTCAGTTTACCGAAGGCCCGACTGGAGCAAACCTTCCGTGTTGTAAAACGCGACGCCGAGGAAGGCCACCAGGGCGATCCACAGGGCGGTGATCGTGAGGCGCTCGGGCAGCGGATCGGACGTCAGGTACTGGTCGTACGTCCGGTCGCGGAACCGGCGGTAGACCATGGGCAGGCCGAACAGGACCACCAGGAGCACGATCGGGCTCAGGTGGACGGCGAAGACAAGTACGAGGATGACCGCCAGACCGGCCAGCTGGATCCATTTCGAGATCGGCGCCAGGATCCAGCCTCCGTCCAGGAAGCCGAACGGGATCAGGTTGAACAGGTTGATCCAGAACCCGAAGTAGGCCCAGACCAGGTACAGCGGGTTGCGGGTGGCCGAGAACAGGACGAAGGCCGCGAGCGCGCCCACCGTTCCGGCGATGGGTCCCGCGATCGCGATCTCGGCCTGCTTGATCGGCGTCTGGGCGTGGCCCCTCATGAAGATGCCGGCGCCGAAGAACGGGATGAAGATCGGCGCTGAGGCCGCGAGGCCCTGGCGCCGGATCTCGGCGACGTGCCCGAGCTCGTGGATCAGGATCAGCACCACGAGCCCGACCGCGACCTGCCACGGAAACAGGAGCGCATACGCGCCGACGGCGACCAGCCCGCTGAGCACGGTGCCCAGTGCGGGAATTTTTGCCATGAGCACGAGCCCGTACTTGACGACGCCCCAGACCGCAAGTGCGCCCGAGGTCAGCCAGCCCGCAAGGCCGCGGCCCTGCCGCGGGGTCGAGTTGCCGTGGTGGGGCGAGTCGGGCGGGATATCGGCCCCGCTGTACTGCGGCGGCGGTGGGGGGATGTACTGGCCGGACTGAGGTGGCACGTACGGGTCGTAGGGGTTGTTGTTCTGGCTCACGGGGCTCCAGGAATAGATACCCCTCCCGCCGGGACCCTAATCCGGACTAGCTCGGCTCGCCCACCACGTGGTGCCGGGTGGTCAGCCGCCTCACCGTCGCCTGCCGGCTCGAGAGCAGGAGCGAGGCCGTCTCGGCGAAGCCGCCCCCGTACGAGACGCCGGGCAGGAGGGGGCCGCCCGATACACCCGTGATCGAGACGGCGATGTCCGTCGCGGGCGCGATCTCGGCCAGCTTGTACACGCGCGAGCCGCGATCGCCGAGGACCTCCCGCTCCTGGTCGGTCCGGGCGACCGGCCGGGCCTGCATCTCTCCGCCGAGGCAGCGGACGGCGCAGGCGGCCAGCAGGCTGGCGTGGAGGTCGCCGCTGCCGATCGCGGCGTCGATCCCGGTCCCGGGCAGCGCCGCCATCACCGCGCTGGCGAAGTCGCCCTCCTCGAGCGTGCGGATGCGGGCGCCCGCGGCGGCCACCTCCGCGATCAGGTCCTGGTGGCGGGGCCGCTCGAGGATCGCGACCGTCAGGTCCTGAACCCTCAGGTTGCGCGAGAAGGCGATGCGGCGGAGGTTGTCGGCCACGGTGTCGTCCAGCTCGATCGCGCCGCGGGCCTCGGGGCCGGCGACGAACCTCTCCATCTGCGCCACGGCCGGCATCTCGACGAAGCTGCCGGGTTCGACCGCGACCACGATCGAGACGGCGTTGATGTGGCCGCGCGCGACCTGGCTCGCCCCTTCGAGCGAGTGCACGCCGAGGTCGACCGCGCGCTCGCCGTGGCCGATCACGGTCCCGATCGTGAGCGCGGCCTCGTTGCGCGGGCTGAGGACGATGGTGCCCTGGAGGTTGGACCGCTCGAGCGCGTCACGCATGGCCTCCGCGGCGACCTCCGTCACGCGGTCCGGGTCGCCCCGGCCGAGCAGCATCGAGCAGCGCAGCGCCGCGGCCTCGGTCGCCTGGACCAGCTCGAACGCGAGCTCGCCCTGCACGTGAAACGACGGAATCCCTCGCCGCGGCTGCTCCATGAGACCTCCGGCTAG
>CAZLJC010000096.1:0-3219 GCA_964559855.1 uncultured Actinomycetes bacterium | reverse complement strand
GCCGCCTGCTCGACAACCGCCTGGAGCTCGAGCTGATGCGCGTGCGCGGCCGCCGCTTCGCGGACGCCTGGTCGTGGCCCGCCGCGACCGCCGACCTGCGCCGCCACTACGAGGCGCTTCTGGCAAGGACTCAGCCCCGGGCAGCCTGACGACCGACAGATACCCGACACTATGCTGCTGCTCGTGCCGAGGGCAGCCGCCGGGAAGGTCGAGCTCGAATATGAGGTGTTGGGCGACGCTGCACGCCCGAGCGTCCTGCTCCTGGCGGGGCTGGGTGGGCAGCTCGTCAGCTGGGACGACCGCTTCTGCTCCGAGCTGGTGGCCGCCGGCCTCAGCGTCATCCGCTTCGACAATCGCGACGCCGGCCTTTCGACCAAGCTCGACGACGCCGGCCTGCCGGATCTGCTGGGCGCACTTCTCGGCTCAGTCCCGGCCGCTTACACCCTCGACGACCTCGCCGACGACGCCATCGCCGTGCTCGATGCGGCCGGAGTCGAGAAGGCGCACCTCCTCGGCATCTCGATGGGCGGCATGATCGCGCAGCTGCTCGCGCTCCGGCAACCGGAGCGAGTCCTGACGCTCACCTGTCTCATGTCCGGTCCCGCCGGCCGGCCGTCCGCGGCTCCAGCACCCGAGGTCGTGGAGGTGATGCTGCGCACGCCCGCCGAGGACTTCGCCGGCCGGGTGGCGGCGGCGGTGGAGCTGCGCCGCGTGCTTGCCGCGAGCGAAGACTTCGACGTCCAGCTCGCGCGACTGCGCGCGGAGGAGCAGGTGCTGCGGGCTTACTTTCCGGCGGGGACGATGCGCCAGGCGGCCGCCGTGCTCGCGACGCCAAACCGCCTCGCCGAGCTCGCCCGCATCGACCGGCCGGCGCTGATCGCGCACGGCGACCGCGATCCCCTGGTGCCCTTCAGCGCCGGCAGCGAGCTGGCGGCGGCGATTCCGAGCGCGTGCTTCCTGACGCTCGAGGGTGTCGGGCACGACCTCCCGGAAGCCGCCGCCCGGCGGGTGTTGGAGGCCATGCTGGCGCTCATCCAGAGAAGCGGATAGGTCTCTCGGCGATGCCGCCGGCCGCGCCTCATGCCGCCGGTCCGCCCACCAGGTTGGCCGTCCCGGTATGCGTGGTCCCGCACTGTCGACTCACGGCACCTCCACGCTAGGCGCGACCTTGTCCGAGTGCAGGACCCGCTTGGCAGACGCGTGTCCGGTGGCCCATGCTGGAGTCATGGCGTTGCCCGGTCCCCGGTCATGGCCAGTTCTCCGGCAGCTGACCGGAAAGGACCGCTTGGGGCGTGGCGATGCCGCCCGGTCGGCGACCACGGCCGCCTGGCACGGCCGGCTGCAGGACGCGGACCGGGTCGTGCGCTCGATCTGTCCCTACTGTGCTGTCGGCTGCGGGCAGCGCGTGTTCGTCAAAGAAGAGAAGGTCACGCAGATCGAGGGCGACCCCGACAGCCCGATCTCACGCGGACGTCTGTGCCCCAAGGGCGCTGCGTCGCGCAGCCTCGTCAGTTCGCCGCTCCGCGAGTACAAGGTGAAGTACCGGCGTCCCAACTCCACGACCTGGGAGGACCTGTCGCTCGAGCGAGCGATGGACATGATCGCCGATCGTGTCATCGCCGCTCGCCGCGAGAATTGGGAGGACCGGGACGCCGAGGGCAACCCGCTGAACCGGACGCCGGCCATCGGCCACCTGGGCGGCGCCACCCTCGACAACGAAGAGAACTACCTGATCAAGAAGCTCTTCGCTGCGCTCGGGATCGTCAAGATCGAAAACCAGGCACGCATATGACACAGCTCGACGGTCCCCGGTCTGGGGACGAGCTTCGGCAGGGGCGGCGCCACCACCTTCCAGCAGGACCTGGCGAACTCGGACTGCATCTTGATCATGGGCTCGAACATGGCCGAGTGCCACCCGGTCGGCTTTCAGTGGGTGATGGAAGCCAAGCTCCGCGGCGCAGCTGTCATCCATATCGATCCCCGTTTCACGCGCACGAGCGCCAACGCAACTTTTCACGTTCAGATCCGAGCGGGCAGCGACATCGCCTTTCTGGGCGGGCTGGTCCGCTACATCCTCGAGAACGAGCGTTACTTCCGCGACTACATCCTCCACTACACGAACGCGTCCACGATCGTCGGCGACGAGTTCAAGGACACCGAGGATCTCGACGGTTACTTCTCGGGCTTCAAGAGCGAGAACGACACTTACGACCCCGAGTCCTGGCAGTACAAGGGACAGCACGCGCAAGCGGCCGCCGGCTATCGAGATGGCCGAGCGACGCATGCTGAAACCACGGGCGCACTGGGCGGGGCGGTTGCGGGACGTGCTGGCGAGCGCGACCTCAGCCTCCAGGATCCGCGCTGCGTCTTTCAGATCCTGAAGCGGCACTTCGCGCGCTATACCCCGGAATTCGTCGAACGGGCAACGGGAGTCTCGCAGCGTGACTTCCTCAAGGTCGCCGAGACCATCTGCGACAACTCCACGCCCGACCGCACGACGGCGATCTGCTACGCGGTCGGCTGGACCCAGCACACCGTCGGCGTCCAGTTGATCCGGACGGCCGCCATCGTCCAGCTGCTGCTCGGCAACATCGGCCGCCCTGGCGGCGGCATCATGGCGCTGCGCGGGCACGCCAGCATCCAGGGCTCGACGGACATCCCGACCCTCTACGACCTGCTGCCGGGATACATCCCGATGCCCCACGCGGAAGACAGCGACCTCAAGACTTTCCTCTCCGGTCACCACGCGAGCGGTGGCGGGTGGGGGAACTTCAGCGCTTACGTGATCAGCCTGCTCAAGGCCTGGTGGGGCGACGCCGCGACCGACCAGAACGAGTACGGATTCGCCTGGATGCCGCGGATCTCAGGCGAGGACCACGCTTACAAGACCGCTCTCGAGATGCTGGACGGCGTCGTCAAAGGCTACTTCCTGTTCGGCGAGAACCCGGCGGTCGGGAACGCCAACAGCGGCCTCCATCGCCGCGCTCTCGCCAGCCTTGACTGGCTGGTCGTCCGCGACATGTTCGAGATCGAGAGCGCGTCCTTCTGGTACGACTCGCCGGAGGTCAGGAGCGGGGAGCTGAACACGCGGGACATCAAGACCGAGGTCTTCTTGATGCCGGCCGCGTCGCACGTCGAGAAGGCCGGCTCGTTCACCAACACCCAGCGGCTGCTGCAGTGGCGCCACCAGGCGGTCGAGCCGCAGGGAGACTGCCGGTC
>CAZLJC010000095.1:0-3563 GCA_964559855.1 uncultured Actinomycetes bacterium | reverse complement strand
ACTAGTGCTTGAAGTGGCGTTCCCCGGTCAGGACCATCGCGGCGTCCCGCATGTCGGCGGCCAGCGTGACCTCGTCGTCCTTGACCGACCCACCAGGCTGGATGATCGCGGTGGCGCCCGCGTTGAGGCCGACTTCGACCCCGTCGGGGAAGGGGAAGAAGGCGTCCGACGCCATCACCGAGCCCTGGGCCCGCTCGCCCGCCCGCTGGACTGCGATCCCGGCCGCTTCAACGCGCGACATCTGGCCAGCCCCCACGCCGACCGCCGCGAAGTCCCGCGCGAGCACGATTGCGTTCGACTTGACGTGCTTGGCCGTCAGCCAGGCGAACTCCAGCTGCGCCCACTCCGCCTCCGTCGGCTGCCGCCGGCTGACGACGCGGCAGTGGGAGCGATCGAAGCCCGTGCGGTCCCAGGTCTGGGCGAGAAAGCCGCCGGGAACGCTGCGAACCTCGTAGCCGTAGCGGCGCACGGGGTGGGTCACGAGCACCCGCGTGTTCTTGCGCCTGGCCAGCACCTCGCGCGCAGCCTCACCGACCGCGGGCGCGATCACGACGTCGGTCTTGATTTCGACGATCTGGTGTGCGGTGCCGGCATCCAGCTCGCGGTTGACAGCGACCACGCCCCCGAAGGCAGAAACCGGGTCGCACTCGAAGGCGCGCCGGTAGGCCGACGCCAGGTCCGCGCTCAGCGCCAGGCCGCACGGATTCATGTGCTTGATGATCGCGGCCGCCGGCTCATCGAACTCGCCGACCAGGGCGAGGGCGGCGGCAGCGTCCTGGATGTTGTTGAACGAGAGCTCCGGCCCCTGCACCTGATCCGCCGAGCCGAGCCCGCCCGGGTCGCGCCCCAGCCGGTAGAAGGCGGCCTGCTGGTGAGGGTTCTCGCCATAGCGGAGCGACTGGACGAGGCTGCCCGCGATGGTCAGCTCGACCGGGAACTGCGGCGCTTCGCCGTCGAGCTGGCCGCGCAGCCACTCCGCGATCTGCGCGTCGTAGGCGGACGTGTGGGCAAAAGCTTCGGCCGCCAGCCGCCGCCTCAGGTCCGGCGGCACCGCCTCGCCCTGGAGCGCCTGCAGCACCTCGGGATAGCGCTCCGGCCGCACCACGACCAGCACGCTCTCGTGGTTCTTGGCGGCGGCGCGGATCATGGCCGGGCCGCCGATGTCGATCTGCTCGACCACCTCCTCGAACGACGCCTGCGGGTCGGCCGCGGTTTCGGCGAACGGGTAGAGGTTGACGCATACGAGGTCGATGGTCTTCAGCCCATGAGCCTCCAGCGCCGCCAGGTGCTCGGGGCGGTCGCGCCGGGCGAGCAGTCCGCCGTGGACACCCGGATGGAGGGTCTTGACGCGGCCGTCCATGATCTCGGGAAAGCCGGTGAGCTCAGACACCGACTTGACGTCGACCGAGGCGTCGTGAAGCGCCCGCATCGTGCCTCCGGTCGAGTACAGCTCGTAGCCGAGCCGGACCAGGCCGCGGGCGAAAGCGGGCAGACCCGCCTTGTTGCTAACCGACAGCAGCGCTCTGGGCATCGCTCACCAAACGAATGGCCTCCGGGAGGATTCGGTACTCCTCGACCTGGATTCGGGCATGAAGGGACTCGACGGTGTCGCCCTCGAGGACAGGTACCGCGGCCTGAACGATGATCGGGCCGGCGTCGACGGCTTCGGTCACCAGGTGGACCGTGCACCCCGTGACCTTCACCCCGGCGGCCAGCGCCTGCGCCACGCCGTCCATGCCGCCGCCAAAGGCGGGCAGCAGTGAGGGATGGATGTTCAAAATGCGGCCCGGGAAGCCGTGCACGAAAGCCGCCGAGAGGATGCGGTCGTAGCCGGCGTTGACGATCAACTCCACGCCCTCGGCCAGCAGCCAGTCGAGCATCGCGCGGTCGCGCTCTTCGAGCGATGTGTACCGCTTCTGGGAGAACTCGCCGAGCGGGAGCCCCCGCGCGCGGGCGAACTCCGCGCCGCCACAGGAGGGGCGGTTGGTGGCGACGGCGACCACGTCGAAGCCGCGCTCCACGAGATTGCGCAGATTCGAGCCCTTGCCGGAGACCAGGACGCCGATCCTCACGCCAGCGTCACCCTCTGCGAGCCGGATTGTTCGACGACGCGGCCGACGACGGGCAGACCGGGCGGCGGCTCGGCGCAGACGAGGACCATGCCAAGGCCCATGTTGAAGGTGCCGAACATCTCGTCCTCGCTGACCTGACCCTGACGGGCGATCAGCTCGAAGATCGCCGGCACATCCCAGCTCGAGCGGTCGAGGCGCGCCGCCAGCCCCTCGGGCAGCGCCCGCGGAAGGTTGCCGAGCAAGCCGCCGCCGGTGATGTGCGCGGCCGCCTTCCAGTCCCGCCGCTGAAGTTCGTCGAGGTAGGACCGATGCGGCTCGAGCAGCACGTCGCCGAGCGGGCGCCCCAGCTCCGGGTAAACGTGGGTCAGCGGGATCCCATCGAAGACCCGGCGCGCCAGCGAGTAGCCGTTGGTGTGGAGGCCGCTGCTGGGCAGGCTGACCAGGAAGTCCCCCGCGCGGACGGGTGGGGGAGGCGTTTCACCCACCGAGACCCAGCCCACGATGAAGCCCGCGACGTCGTAGTCACCCAAGGCGTAGACGCCCGGCATCTCGGCGGTCTCACCGCCCAGCAGCGCGCAGCCGTTGGCGCGGCAGGCCTCCGTCAACCCGGCCACCACCTCCTCGAACACCCTCTCCTCGAGCTTGCCAGCGGCAAAGTAGTCGAGGAGGAAGAGCGGCCGGGCGCGCGCGGTCGCGATGTCGTTGACGCAGTGGTTGACGAGGTCGATGCCGATGCCCCGGTGCTGGCCATAAGCGACCGCAACTTTGATCTTGGTCCCGACCCCGTCTGCGGAGGCGGCGAGGTAGCCGCCGGGCACCTGGTAGAGGCCGGCGAAAGGACCGACGCCGGTCGCCACCGCCTCGCCCTGGGTGGCCGCGATCAGCGGCTTGACACGTTCGAGCATCCGCTCGTAGGCGCCGATGTCTACGCCCGCATCTGCATACGACAAGCCCTCGGGGAAAGTCGTCACCTTGAGCTCGCGATGGTGGGGTCCCCGCGAAATGCTTGCATTTCGTGGGGTATTTCGGCATAGGACAGACCTTCCGGGAACCGAGTCACGTACCTACGGTCACCTTGTCCCGCGGACGGTCGGGAGGGTCGGCACCTTCGAAAGCCATCTTGTCCATCTCCAGCTGCTGCGGCACGGGCACCGGATAGGAGCCGTCGAAGCAGGCGCGGCAGAACTCGTCGGCCGTCCCCCGTCCGATGGCGCGCATCAGGGCCGGGATGGAGAGATAGGCCAGGGAGTCGGCGCTGATCAGCTGCCGGACCTCCTCCACGGTGCGGCCGGATGCCACCAGCTGCTTGGTCGAGCCGATGTCGACGCCCATGAAGCAGGGGAAGCGCATGGGTGGGCTCGACACCCGGAGGTGAACCTCGCGCGCACCGGCCTTCCGGAGAAGGTCGATGATGCGTCGCGAGGTGGTGCCGCTGACGATCGAATCGTCGACGGCGATCACCCGTTTGCCGGCAATCGATTTACGCAGGGG
>CAZLJC010000094.1:0-3720 GCA_964559855.1 uncultured Actinomycetes bacterium | reverse complement strand
CTTAACAGGCAGGGTAGGCGCGCCGCTCCTTCCCTCCTAACTTCGTCCCGCGATGACGCGATGGATCGTTGCGGCGGCGGCGCTGGGCATGGGCGGCATCGTCACTGCCGCTCTTCTCATGCTCTCCAGCCCGGCGCACGACTCGACCCAGGCCTACGTCGCCGCGCGGGACGTCGCCGGGGGCGAGCCGGTGGCCGGCGCGATCGCCCTCGCGCCCGTTTCGCTGCCCCAACCGGCGCTCGCCTTCACGCGCCGCGACGCGGCCGCGCTGGCCGCCCTCTACGCGACCCACCCGCTCGCGGCGGGCCAGGTGATCCAGCGGACCGACGTGGCGCCGGCGCGGCCCGACCTCCGGCTCGTGTTCCTTCCGCTCAAGGACGCGCCCGCCACAACGCCCGGATCACGTGTCGACCTCCTCGCCGTCACGCTCGACGCCGCGGGCGCGACCGTCGTGCAGCCGTTTGCCACGGGCGTCGAGGTGCGCGCCTCCACCGGCGGTGGAATCGTGGTCGCGGTCAGCGCCCGCCAGGCGGACGCGTTCGTCTACGCATCGCTCGCGATGCACCTGGTGGCGGTCACGGCGGATATCGGGGGCGGCGGCGACGCCGAGGTGCCGGTCTCGTCGGCCGACCAGGCGATGCAGGTCGCCGCGCAGCCATGAGCGCGCTCGAGGTCGCGCGTGAGGAGGCGCTGCGGGCCCGGGTCGAGCTGGCGCTGGCCGGCGAGCTCGCGCGCCGCGAGCGGACGCGCCTGCGGGTCGAGGACCAGGGCTGGGTCTACGACCTGGTCGGCCGCACCGTGGCGGGGGAGCGCCTGGGCGACCCGGAGTCGGAGCGCATGTGGAGGCGCATCTTCGCCGCCGTCACCCCGCTCGGTCCCCTCGCCGAGCATCTCGCCGATCCCGACGTGGAAGAGGTGCGGATCAACGGCATCGCCGACTGCTTCGTCTTCCGCCACGGCCGCCGGGAGCGCATTCCGCCGCCCTTCGACGACGAGTCCGCGCTGATCGAGCTCGTCCACTGGTACACCGACGGCTCACCGGCCGCGCGGCTCGACCGCGCGAGCCCGACCGTCACCCTGACGCTTCCCGAGGGAAGCCGCCTCCACGCCGCGCTCTCACCGCCGGCCCACCCCATGAGCGTCACCATCCGCCGCCATCCGGCGGCTCGATTCCGCGACTTGCGCGCGCTCGAGCGGGCAGGCTTCGTCCCGGGCGCCCTGCGCCCCCTGCTCGAGGCGGCCGTCGCGGCCCGGCTGAACGTGCTCGTCTCCGGCGGAGCCGGCGCGGGGAAGACCACCTTCCTTCGCGTGCTCGCCCGCCTGGTCGACGCGGAGGAGCGCGTGATCACGATCGAAGACCAGGCGGAGCTGCACCTGTGGCGCGAGCTTTGCGACTGCGTCGCGCTCGAAGGCCGGCCGGCGAACACCGAGGGCCGGGGCGCCATCACGATCCAGATGCTCGTCCACGAGGCGCTGCGCATGTCCCCCGACCGGATCGTGATCGGCGAGGTGCGCGGCGCGGAGGCGCTGGACCTGCTGGACGCCATGAACACCGGTCACCCCGGCTCCTTCTGCACCATCCACGCGGACAGCCCGCGCGAGGCCCTGCCACGCCTGGTCCGCCTGGCCCTGCGCAACCCGCACGCGCCGCGCGCCGAGCTGGTGCTGGAAGAGGTCGTCAACACGGTCGACCTCGTGCTCCACGCGGCCGTCATCCGCTCGGCCGGGCGGCGAGAGCGGAGGCTGGTCTCGGTGGGCAGCGTCGGCTCGCTCGAAGACGGACGGCCCGCCGTCCGCGAGCTGGTCGGTCTGGCCCCCGACGGCGGATGGCGCCGCGTCGGCTCGCCCAACGCCATGCCGCGGCGGGTCTGGGACCGGCTCGCGCGCGTCTGCGACCCGGCCCGGCTGCTCGAGGGCTTCGATGCTTGAGGCGGTCGCGGCGTGCGCCGCCGGCCTCGCCGTGACGGGGGCGATCGCGGCCGTCGCGCTTCCGGCGCGCGGCCCGGCGACGCCCCGCTTCGCCGCCGCCTGGTGGAGGGAGGAGGGCCGGCTCGTCCGCGAGGCGGGGATCGGGACTTTCGGCCCGCGAGGCCTGCTCCTCCTCGAGGCCCTCGCGGCGTGCGCCGGCGCCGCCGTGGCGGGGGCCGCCACCCGCCTGCCCGTGCTCGCGATCCCGGGCGCGGTCGGCGGCGTATACGTCGTGCGGGAGCTCGTGGGCCGCCGCGCTCGTGAGCGCCAGGCCGTGCGCCAGGACGCGGTGATCGAGGCGGTGCGCATGCTCCGCCAGCTGCTGGAGACCGGCGCTACCGGCGTCAACCAGGCCGTGGCCTTGCTGGCCGAACGCGGCCCGGTGCCGCTGCGCGCCGAGTTCCGGCTCATCGCCTCCCGGCCGCTCGGCCGCCGCCAGGCCTGGCGCGAGGCGCGGGAGCGGGTCGGCGAGCCGCTCTTCGACATGCTGGCTGCGGCCGTCCTGATCCAGCGTCCCGGCGGTGGCGAGCTCGTTCCGCTCTTCGCCGACCTCGAGACCGCCGTCAGCGCCGCCCAGGAGGTCGAGCGCGAAGCCCGCGCCCTGCAGGCGCAGGCGCGGTCCGCGTCGACCATCATCGTCGCGCTCCCCGTCGTCTTCCTCGCCGTCCTGTCGGCCCTGAGCTCCCCGTATCTCGACGCCTTCCGTGATGCGACGGGCCAGGCCTTCCTCCTGGCGATGCTCGCCGTCATGGCGGCGGGCTACGTGTGGATGCGCGGCCTGCTCTCGCTGCCGGGGCTGCAGCGTGTGAGGCTGGGCGATGCGTGAGGTGCTGGCGCTGGCGGCCGGCTCGCTGGTCTGCGTGGGAGTGCTCGCCGCCGACTTCTCCCGCGTGCCACGACTGCGCACTCCGCGCCTCTCCGCCCAGCGCGTCACCACGGCCCTGAGCGTGGCCCTCGAGCGCGCGGGCTGGTGCGAATTTCCACAGCGAACGGCGCTTGCGGCCGCCGCGTTCACGGTCTGCGCGGGCGCCCTCGCCGGCGCGGCCTCGCCGGCCCTGGTGCCGGCCGGTCTCGCCGGCGCCGCCGCGTGCTGCCTGGCCGTGCTCCTGAACGCGATCGAGCGGCGAAGGCGGCGGCTGGCGGGCGAGCTGGTGCCGCTGCTCGAGCTGTTCGCGCTCGAGCTGAGCGGCGGCGGCAGCGCGCTGTCCGCGCTGGGCTCGGTCACCATGCAGGTCGACAGCGAGCTTGCCGGCGAGCTGCGCCGGATGCTGATCGCCTCCCAGGTCGCCGGCTCGCCCTCCTTCGAAGCCCGGCTGATGGACTGCTCGGAGCGAATTCGCATTCCCGCGCTGGCCAGCCTCGCGACGGTGATCGGGTCGAGCCGCGAGTTCGGCACCGGAGCGAGCCCGGGCGTGCGCGCGCTCGCGACCGACCTGCGGCGGGCCCAGCGCAGGCAGCTCATCGAGCACAGCCGGCGCGCCCTGAACCACGTGCTGCTGCCCGCGGCCGTCTGCATCCTCCTGCCCTTCCTCTCGGTGCTGATGTACCCGGCCGTCACCGTGCTGCAGCGGAGCCTGCGGTGAGGCGCGCCAAACGGGGCGGAGCCCTCGTCGAGTTCGCGCTCGCCTGGCCGGTGGCGCTGATCGTCATGCTCGGCGGAGTGCAGGTCGCGCTGTGGGCGACCGAGTCGTTCGCCGCCCGCGCCGCCGCGATCGCCGGCGCGCGAGCCGCCGGCGCGGCCGGGGCCACGCC
>CAZLJC010000093.1:0-3730 GCA_964559855.1 uncultured Actinomycetes bacterium | reverse complement strand
GCCAGGGCGTGATGAACGAGCACATGCGGATCGGTCACGAGTACCCGCAGGTGCGGCAGCTGCTCGCCAATTCCTTCGGGATCGACGACATGGACTTCCTGGTCGCCTATGAGACCGACGACCTGCCCGCCTTCAGCGAGCTGGTCCGCGCGCTCAGGGGAACGGAAAGCCGGCGCTCGACCGTCCGCGACACGCCGATCCTGTGCGGCGTCCACCGCTCGACCTCAGAGCTGCTGAGGCTGCTCGGGACGTGAGCGCGCCGGCCACCGACCTCTTCCCTGGCGGCGTCAACAGCCCGGTTCGCGCCTATCGGGCAGTGGGTGGGGAGCCGCCGCGGATCGTTCGTGGCGCGGCCTCCCGTGTGTGGGACCGCGAGGGCCGCGAGTACGTCGACTGGATCGGCGCCTTCGGTCCGCTGATCGCCGGCCACGCCCATCCGCTGGTCGTCGAGGCGGTCCAGGCGGCGCTCGCCGCGGGCGGGCCCTTCGCCGTCACCACCGAGGCGGAGATCCGCCTCGCCGAGATGATCCGCGCGCGCATGCCCTCGATCGAGATGCTGCGCTTCGTCAACTCGGGCACCGAGGCGGCGATGAGCGCGCTGCGGGTCGCGCGCGCGGCCGCCGGGCGCGACCTCGTCATCAAGTTCGCCGGCGGCTATCACGGCCACGCCGATCACCTGCTGGTGCGCGCTGGCTCCGGGGTGGCCACGCTTTCATTGCCCGGCAGCGCCGGCGTGCCCGAGGCGGTCGCGGCCCAAACCCTGGTCGCAACCTACAACGACCTCGAGTCGGTGGCGGCGCTCATCGACGCTCATCCCGGCCAGGTCGCGGCCGTGATCGTGGAGCCGGTGGCGGCCAACGTCGGGGTGGTGGCGCCCGCGCCAGGGTTCCTCGACGGCCTCCGCCGCCTCTGCGACGAGCACGGCGCCTTGCTCGTCTTCGACGAGGTGATCACCGGGTTCCGGGTGGCACCGGGCGGAGCTCAGCAGCTGTTCGGGGTGGAGCCCGACCTGACAGTGCTCGGGAAGATCATCGGCGGCGGGCTGCCGGTGGGCGCCTATGGCGGGCGGCGCGAGCTGATGGAGCTGGTCGCGCCGCTGGGACCCGTCTACCAGGCGGGGACGCTCTCCGGTCACCCGGCGGTTATGGCTGCCGGGGCGGCGACCCTCGAGCTGCTCGACGGTCCTGCCTACGCCCGGCTGGAGACGCTCGGTTCGGCCCTCGAGGAGGGACTGTCCGAGCACGGCGAGGTGACCCGCGTCGGCTCGCTCTTGACCCTGCGCGTCGCCGACTTTCCAGCCCTGCATGCGCGTTTGCGATCGGGCGGGGTGCTGATCCCGCCCGCCCAGGAGGAGTCATGGTTCATCTCGATCGCTCATACGGAGCTGGACGTCCGCCGGACGCTGGAGGCTCTGGCGTGAGCTCCCGCTTTCTGCAAGCGGCCCGCAGGCAGCCTGTCGACGTCACGCCAGTGTGGTTCATGCGCCAGGCAGGCCGATCGCTGCCCGAGTACCGGAAGCTGCGCGAGAAGCACTCACTGCTCGAGATCGTCGCCCAGCCCGAGCTCTGTGCCGAGGTGACGCTGCAGCCAGTGCGGCGCCTGGGGGTGGACGCGGCGGTGATGTTCGCGGACATCATGCTGCCCCTGCGGGGGATGGGGGTGGACTTCGAACTCGTCGAGTCGGTGGGGCCGGTGGTGGCCTCGCCGATCCGGACGGCGGCCGACGTCGACCGCCTGGCCACGCCCGCGGGCGAGGAGGCGGCGCCGCAGGTCATCGAGGCTGTCCGCTACGTCGTGTCCGAGTCTCCGGTGCCCGTGATCTGCTTCTGCGGCGGACCCTTCACACTCGCCTCCTACCTGATCGAGGGCCGCCCGAGCCGCGAGCACGTGGTGACCAAGCGCCTCATGTACACCGAGCCCGAGGTCTTCCAGCGGCTGCTCGCAAAGCTGGCGACTGTGATGTCCGGCTACCTGGCGGCACAGGTTGCCGCGGGCGCCGCGGCCATCCAGGTCTTCGACAGCTGGGTGGGGGCGCTCGCGATCGAGGACTACGAGCAGCGGGTGGCGCCGCACACGAAGGCGATCTTCGACGCTGTCGCCCCGCTCGGGGTACCTCGCATCCACTTCGGGACCGGCACCGCCGGCCTGCTGGAGGCGATCGCGGCCACCGGGCCCGACATCGTCAGCCTCGACTGGCGGGTTCCACTGGACCGCGGCTGGGAGAGGGTCGGCTTCGACCGCGGCGTCCAGGGCAACCTCGACCCTGCCGTCATGCTCGGTCCAGAGCCGCTGGTCCGCGAGCGGACGGCGGCTGTGCTGCGCCAGGCGGCGGCGCGCCCGGGCCACATCTTCAACCTCGGCCATGGCGTCCTCCCGGACACGCCGGTCGAGAACCTGCAGGCGGTGATCGCCACCGTCCGCGAGGGGGTTACGGCGGATGTATAGGCAGCACGCGGCGCTCCTGTGCATGGCATATGGGGCGCCCCGAGGCGACGCTGAGGTCGAGGCCTACTTCACCCACATTCGGGGTGGACGCCGGCCGTCGGAGGAGGCGCTGGCGAACCTCCGCCATCGCTATCAGGCGATCGGCGGCTCGCCGCTCGAGGAGATCACGCGCCGCCAGGCGGCGGCGCTCGGGTCACGCCTGGCGATGCGGACGCAGGTCGGCATGAAGCACGCGCCGCCCTTCATCGCGGACGCGGTGGCCGAGATCAAGCCCGAGGGGTACGAACGTATCGTGGCGCTGCCGCTGGCGCCCCATTTCGCCCGCATGAGCGTCGGCGGCTACGAAAAGGCCATCCGCGAGGTATGGGACGGCGAGCTCGAGTTCATCGGGGGCTTCTCGGAGCATCCGGCATTCATCCGGGCCGAGGCGGGGCTCGTGCGTGAAGGGCTGCGCGGCTGGTCGCCGGACCGCGTCTTCTTCACGGCGCACAGCCTGCCCGAGCGAATCCTGGCCGAGGGCGACCGCTATGACGAACGCCTGCTCGAAAGCGCGCGCCGGGTGGCCGAGCAGGTGCAGCTGGAGGTGCCCTGGGAGGTCGCCTACCAGTCGGCGAGCGCGACGGGAGAGCCGTGGCTGGGCCCCGACCTGCTGGAAACGATCGCCAGGTCTGGAGCCCGTCGTGTGCTCGTCTCCCCGATCGGGTTCGTGGCCGACCACCTGGAGATCCTCTACGACATCGACGTCGAGGCTCAGGAGTTCGCGGCCGAGCATGGGATCGAGCTTCGCCGGACCCAGATGTTCAACGACCGGCCCGAGTTCATCGAGGCCCTGGCCCAGGTGGTCGAGGACCGCATGCACTCTGTGGTTTAGGCTCCTCCCGTGCGCTGGTCAAGGGCGGCGGTCGTGGCGCTCGCGTTCGCCGCGCTGGCGTACGGAAGCGTGCTCGTCTTCCTGGCGCTTGACCGCGGGTCCCACTCGGCAAGCGACACCATCAGGCCCTTTCTGATCACGATCGCGCCGGTGTGGGCGGTCGCGGTGGCCGGCGCGTTTGTGCTTCTCCGGCGCCCGTCGTAGCTTCGGACGTAGTTAACAGGCGAAGGAGGCTAAAGAATGCCCGGCAAGAAGCATGGTCCGTCCGTGAAGAACCCTGACACCTACGAGGCGCTGCGCGACAAGGGCGTGTCCAAGGAACGGGCGGCGCGGATCAGCAACGCGCAGAAGAACAAGGGCCAAGACAAAGGAAAGGGCTAAAGGAAAGGGCTCAAGGAAAGGGCTCAAGGAAAG
>CAZLJC010000092.1:0-3879 GCA_964559855.1 uncultured Actinomycetes bacterium | reverse complement strand
GCCCACTCGGCGGGCATCGCGCCTTCGCTCAGCGAGCTCAGGAGCCGGCGTTCCGCGGCCTCGGGCAGGGGTCCGAGGTCCAGGACGGTCGTGAGGTGACGGAAGTCGCGGGTGGCCCGCTCGCGCAGCGTCCACGAGCCGTGCCCGGTCTCGGGGCGGTGGTTGAAGAAGAAGAGGACGGGCGCCGTCTCCGCCAGGGTGAGGACGCGGTCGAGCACGCCGAGCGTCGTCGCGTCGGCCCAGTGGAGGTCGTCGACGGCGAGGATCAGCGGCCTGCGCGCGGCCAGCGCGGCGAGGACCTCTTCGAGCACCGAGCAGGTCTGAAACTGCAGCGCCTCGGGCGAGAGCTGTTCGAGCGCGGTGGAGGACTGCGGGTCCCTGGCCAGGCCGAGGACGGCCGCGAGGTAGGGCATGTTCTCCTGGGAGCGCTCGCCGAAGAGGTCGTCGAGCTTTCTTCGCAGGGCCAGCCGGGCCCGCAGCTCGGGCTCCTGCGTGCCGACGCCGATCCATCCCCGCAGCAGGTCGCGGAGCGGCCACCAGGCCAGCGAGGACCCGTAGCTGACGGCGCGGCCCTCGAGCCACTGCAGCCCACGCGCCTCGGCGTGCCGGCGCGCCTCGAAGGTGAGACGCGACTTGCCGATGCCGGGCTCGCCGCTGACGAAGACGATGCCGCCGCGGCGGGACTCGAGCGCCGCCAGCGCCTCGTCGATCGCGGCCATCTCGGCCTCGCGGCCGGCCAGGTCCGGGACGCCGGCGGCGAACTGGCCGCCTTCTTTCACGGAGACGACCCGCACGGCGGTGACGGGGCTGCTCCTTCCCTTGAGGGCCAGGGAGGCGGGCTCGCCCCAGTTGAAGCTGCCGGCGGCCAGGCGGTGGGCGACCTCGCCGGCGAGGATGGTTCCGGGGGCGGCGTGGGCCTGGAGGCGCGCGGCCACGTTGACGGCGTCGCCGGTGGCGCCGTACTCGACCCGCCGGCCCGCACCCATCTCGCCCACGACCACCTCGCCCGTCTCGGCGCCGAGGCGGACGCCGAAGCCTTCGACGCCCCAGCCGCGCTTGACCTCCTCCGCGTAGTCGGCGACCGCGGCGGCGATCTCGAGCCCGGCCTGGAGCGCGCGCTCGGGGTCGTCCTCGTGGGCGACGGGAGCGCCGAAGAGGGCAAGCATGCCGTCGCCGGCGAGGTCTTTAACGGTGCCGCCGTAGGCCTCGACGATGCGCACGGCGCGCGCGATCGCCTCTCCGACGATGAGGCGCGCCTCCTCGGGGTCGTGGTGCTCGGCGATGGCGGTGGAGCCGACGACGTCGGCGAAGAGGGCGGTGACGAGCCGTCGCTCCTCGCGGGTTTCAGGCATCTGCGCAATTGAACCAGCCCTGGACGGGGCGCGAGCGCGCGTGCGCCACGTTCGTGGGTTGGGACGGGTGCCTGGGCCCTCTACGCCTCAGGGCGCCTCAGTGCGCCTCAGGGCGCCTCAGTGCGCTCGGGAATCGAAGCCCGCAGGAACGGAAGCACGGCCGCCGTCAGCGCCGGGTCGGAGGCGATCTCGTAGTGGGTGATGCCGGGCAGCACGGCAAGCCGCGCCACCGGCCGCAGGGCGCCATCGAGGCCGGCGTCACGCCGGCCGCCGCCGAGCAGTCCGAAGAACTCCACGATGTGGTCCGGTCGCACCGCGTCGGCGTCGCCGAAGGCGAGCATGACAGGCATCTCGAGCGCTCGGATCTGCGCCGACCAGTCGTAGTCGGTCCGCTGCACTTCGCCGATCTTGGCGAACAGCCTCCTCCAGTCGACGTCGGGGTAGAGCCGTGCCAACGGGGAATGCACCATCTGGTCGCCCGTGGTGGCGTCCATCTGATCGAACTGCGCCAGCACCTCCGGATACCACCCATCGCGCCGGAACGGTGCGGAGACGATCACCAGCCTGCGCAGCAGGTCGGGATGCCGGAAGGCGGTTTGCTGTGCCACGCCGGCGCCCAGCGACAGCCCGAGGACGTCGGCTCGCGCGATGTCGAGGTGGCGGAGCAGCGCGGCTACGTCGCCGGCCATGGCTTCGAAGCTGAGCGGCCGGTCGATGTCGGCGGTGCGGCCGTGGCCCTGGAGCTCGACCGCTATCACCTGCCGGTCCTGGGAGAGCGCATCCAGGTTGGGCCCGAACATGACGATGCCGGCCACGCCCCCGTGGATGACGACCAGCTGCTCACCGGTGCCGCGGATCTCGTAGTAGAGCTGAAGGCCGTTGACGGGGGCGTACCCGGTCCGGACTGGGCCAGTCATGTCGTCTCCTCCTTTCGGTGTTTGACGGCGGGCCGGTTTCTCGACGCCGGGTGAGCGTCGGAGTTGAGTTGGAAACTTGGTGGACCCGAGGGGATTCGAACCCCTGGCCTCGTGAGTGCGATTCACGCGCTCTCCCAGCTGAGCTACGGGCCCACAGCAGTCGCACCGAGCGCTGAAGGGCGAGTATACCCGCCTCCTATACTCGCCCTGAGTTGGCCGGTCTGTTCAAGCGCAACCGCGTGCCGGACGGCGTCGACCCGTCGCGCATCCCGCCGGGCCAGACCCTGACCGCGCCGGACCGCTGGCCCCTCCTGCACTTCGGGCCCGTGCCCAGGACGGACATCGCAACGTGGGACTTCAAGGTGTTCGGGCTGGTCGAGCAGGAGCTGGCGCTCGACTATGGCGAGCTGCGCGCCCTTCCTTCTAAAGACGTGGTGGCGGACATCCACTGCGTCACCGGATGGAGCCGGCTGGGGGATCGGTGGACGGGAGTGCCGATCCGCGAGATCCTCGAGCGCGTGAAGCCGAAGCCGGAGGCCAAGTACGTGATGGCGCACTGCGAGTACGGCTACACGACCTCCGTGCCGCTCGGCGTGCTCGACGGCCCGGACAACCTGCTGTGCTACGCGTGGAACGGGGCCGACCTGACGCCCGACCATGGCTGGCCGCTGCGCCTGTTCGTCCCGTCGAAGTACCTGTGGAAGTCGGCGAAGTGGCTGCGCGGGCTTGAGTTCATGGAACGCAACCGGCTAGGTTTCTGGGAACAGCGTGGGTATCACGACGAAGCCGACCCCTGGAAAGAAACAAGGTACTGGTAGCGGCCCCGTGCGGCCGCCCATCGTCACGCTGACCAGCGATTTCGGCGCGGGGTCGCCGCTGGTCGCGGCGATGAAGGCGGTCGTGCTGGAGGGATGCCCTAACGCGGTGCTGGTCGATGTCTCGCACGAGGTGCCGCGGTTCGACGTTTCCGCGGGCGCGTTCATGCTGTTCGCCGGCACGCGGCACTTCGGGAGCGGGTCGGTGCACCTCGCGGTGGTGGATCCGGGGGTGGGCAGCACGCGGAGGCGGCTGGTCGTGCAGGCGGGCGGGCGGTTCTACATCGGCCCGGACAACGGGCTGTTCGCGATCGTGATCGAGGAGGTGGGCGTGCAGGCGGTGCACGAGCTCGCGCCCCGGCCGCATGGGGCGCCGACGTTCGAGGGCCGGGATGTGTTCGCTCCCGCGGCGGCCGCGCTGGCCGCGGGCGTGCCGCTGGAGTCGCTGGGACCTCCGACCGATCCGCCGCTGGCGCTGCCGGAGAGCGGGCCGCGGGTGCTGTGGACGGATGGGTTCGGCAATCTCGTGACCAACCTGAAGCCGCCGGCGCGGAAGCTGCGGGTGCACAACCACGATATCGTCGCGACGGCCAAGACTTACGCGGAGGCGCGGCCCGGGGAACCGTTCGTGTACGTCGGGAGCATGGGGTACCTCGAGGTCGGGGTGAGGGAGGCGCGGGCGGACCGGCTGCTCGGCGCGCGGGCCGGGATGAAGGTCGACCCGATCTGAGCGGAGGGCGTTAACCCGAAAATCTCACGCTCCAGCCTCCCTTAGCGTCACGTCGTAGCCAAGTG
>CAZLJC010000091.1:0-3947 GCA_964559855.1 uncultured Actinomycetes bacterium | reverse complement strand
GGCCGGGCCCCTGTTCCGTGCGGATCGCCGTCCAGAGCCGCAATTTGCCAGCGAACTTTCGGGGCGGGACACTAGTGAAGGTCGTCCACGCCGCGGGCGTCGAAGGGGCGCGGGCGGCGCGGGGAGTAGCGGTTGTCATCGATGTCCTGCGCGCCTTCACGGTCAGCGCGTACGCCCTCGCCGGTGGCGCACGCGAGTGCCGGCTGGTGGCGACCGTGGAGCGCGCCCTCGAGCTCCAACGGACCATCAGGGGGGCCGTCGTATCGGCGGAGGTCGAAGGCTTGCCGGTGGAAGGCGTTCCGATCTCGAACTCGCCGACAATGATCCGCGAGGCCGACCTCGCCGGTCGGGTCCTGGTTCAGCGGACAACCTCGGGAGTCCAGTCCGCGCTCGCGGCGCAAGACTGCGACCACGTCGTCGCCGCCTCGCTGGTGGTCGCTTCGGCTACCGCTGATCTGGTTCGGAGCCTGCGCCCGGCGGTCGTCACACTGGTCGCGACCGGGGAGCCGCTTGGACATCAGGAGGATCGCGCCTGCGCCCTGCTCCTGGAGGCCCTCCTGCTCGGAGGGCCCGCCCCACCCCTCGACGAGCTCCTGGCACCGCTGCGCGCGAGCGGCCGCTACGCCCAGCTGCGGGCGGGCCAGCACCCCGGCTTCCCGGCGTCCGACCTGGACCTCGCACTCGCCCTCGACGCCTTCGACTTCGCGATGCCGCTCGAGCGCGTGGACGGCGATCTCCGAGTGGTCGCTCACGGGAGCCGGTAGGTCCACTCCGCCGTCGCGTACTTGGCGACCGCGAGTGACCGGGCCTCGGCCAGCTCATCCTCGCCGACAGAGCCATAAGCCCCACCGGCCGACTTCGCCAGAAGCTCGATCAGATCCATCAGGGGCAGGTCGGTGAACATGCGGAGGGGCGTCACCACCTTCTCGGCGCTCCTGACACCCCGCTCGTGGAGCGCGGGCCGGCCGATCCGGATCAGCCGGGGAATCACACCAGGGTCAGTCGCGTAAGCCGCGGTGGTGTGGTGGAGGACGGCGCCCCGGCGCCGGGCCTGGGCGGCCCCGGCGATCTTCCCCTGGGGCGACACGATGTCGTTGATCGGCCGGTAGCCGGCGGGGATTCCGAGCCCTCTCAACGTCTCCACCACCCAGGCGTCCAGGTAGGCGAACGACTCCACGAAGGTGAGCCCATGAACGAACGCTTCGGGGCAGTACATGGAGTAGGTCAGCGTCGCCCGCGGCTCGCACACCATGGTGCCGCCACCGCTCATCCGGCGCACCACGCCGAATCCGAGCTCGCTCGCGGCAGACATGTCGATCTCGTTGGCGACCGACTGATGCGAGCCGAGCACGAGCACGGACTCGGTCCACTCCCAGAACCTGACGCAGGGTCCGCGGCGGCCGGCGGCGACACGTCCCAGAAGCACCTCGTCGAGGGCCATCTGCTCGGCGGCGGTCAGGTGGTGCTGAGGCGGCAGCACATCCCAGTCCGCTCGTGGAAGCCGGTCGCGCACGTCACTAAGTGTCTCCTCGCCCGTTGGTGGGAAGGTGGCACCGCGGAGCGGAGCGGCGACTTTCGGCAAGGCCGCGGACTTAACGTGCTCTTCATGCCTGACACGAGCGTGGACGTTGTCGTGGTCTCCAGGGGCCCGGGCGGCGTCCACGCGGTTCTCGAGGAGCTCTCCTGAAAGACCTTGACCTGGTTGACTATCGCCGCCGCGTCGGCGACCTCTACCGGCTGCCCGGCGGCGGGGCGGACGCTTGCGCAGAATTTCGGGTGCGCCGCGACGAGCTCTTCCGGACCCATCCGCAGTCCGCGTTGTCCGAGGCCGCCCGCGTCGACTTCCAGGGCCTGCGCTACTTCGCTTACGACCCGGCCTACAGGGTGAGCACGCGACTGCAGCCGGTGCCTGACGATGACGAGCTGGGCATCGACACCGGGGGTCCGGACGGAACGATCGTCTACCGCCGGGCCGCCCGACTGGGGCTTGAGCTACCCCTCGGTTCCGGCGAGTTGACGGTGTTCGCGATCGTCGGCTATGGCGGCGGCCTGTTCCTGCCCTTCCGAGACGCGACCAGCGGCCAGGAGACCTACGGTGGCGGCCGCTACCTCTTCGACACCATCAAGGGCACCGATGGGCTCTGCCTGGAGGTCATCCCCGGCAGCGACGAAGTCGTACTCGACTTCAACTACGCCTACAACCCCTCGTGCGCTTACGACGAGCGCTGGGCGTGTCCCCTCGCGCCCCGCGAGAACTGGCTTCCGTTCCGCATCCAAGCCGGCGAGATGGCCTAGTGGGTGCCGTCGTGCCGAGCACAAGCGCCACGAGAAGCCAGCGCTGGACGCTGGTGGCGGCCGTTCTCGGATCGGCCACGGTCTTCCTCGACTCGACAATGGTCAGCGTCGCTCTGCCCAAGATCGGACGCGAGCTGCCGAGCCGGCTCTTCGCGGTCCTCGAGGCTCAGTCCTACGTCTACAACGGCTACCTGCTCACCCTGAGCGCACTGCTCATCCTGGCCGGCGCACTCAGCGACCGCTACGGCCGGCGCCGGATGTTCGGGATCGGGCTGGCCGGGTTCGGCCTGGTCTCGCTGCTCTGCGGCCTGGCGCCCACGATGGAGTTCCTGATCGGCGCCCGCCTGCTCCAGGGCGCGGCCGGCGCGCTGCTGGTGCCCGGGTCTCTGGCCCTGATCACGGCCGCCTACCACGGCGAGGCGCAGGGCCGAGCGATCGGAACCTGGGCGGCCGCCACATCGGGAACCACGATCCTGGGGCCGCTGGTGGGCGGGCTGCTGGTCGACACGCTGTCCTGGCGCGCCGCGTTCCTGATCAACGTGCCGGTGGCCGCGATCGGCCTCTGGGCGGTGCTCGTGCACGTTGCCGAGAGCCGCGCCGAGCACGTCCTGCCTGGCTTCGACTGGCCGAGCGCGGTGCTCACAGCGGTGGGCGTAGGCGGTTTGACGCTCGGTGTGATCTTTGGCCAGGAGCGCAACTGGCAGAGCACCGCGGCCTGGGTGATGATCGCGGCCGGCGTCGCCGCGGTGGCCGCTTTGCCGGTGTCGCTGATGCGGGCGCGCAACCCTCTGGTGCCGCTCGAGCTCTTCCGATCGCGGCGCTTCAACGTCATCAACATCTCGACCATGGTCGTCTACGGCGCCCTCTACGTCGTCGGCTACTACGTCGGCCTCTTCCAGCAGGGAACGCTCGGCTACTCGGCCGCTGCCGCCGGGTTGGGCTTCGTGCCCGCCAGCATCTTCGTGGTGCTCTTTTCGCAGCGGTTCGGAGCCCTGGCGGCGCGGCGGGGCCCGCGCCTGTTCCTGACCGCCGGTCCGCTCCTGATGGCGGCCGGCACGCTTTGGTACCTCCGAGCTGGAGCCTCATCGACGCCCTGGACGCTGCGGCCCGGCAGTCCCGGCACCTGGCTGCCACCCGTCAGCTGGCTGGTCGACTTCCTGCCGGGCAGCCTGGTATTCGGGCTCGGCCTGTGCGTCCTGGTCGCGCCCCTGACCGCGGCCCTTATGGCCTCGGTGCCCACAGAGCACGCGGGCGTCGGCTCCGCGTTCAACAACGCGATCTCCCGCATCGGTCCGCAGCTGGCGGGGGCCTTGATCTTCGTCGCCATCACCGAATCCTTCTACCGGGAGCTCGCGAGGTTGGTTCCGGGGCTCAACCCCAACTCGCCTGCCCTGCGAACGAGCGTCAGCCCGCTCAACCCGCCCAGCCCGGGCGTGCCCGAGGCGGTGGCCACCGCGGCGCGAGCGGCTTCAGCCGACGCCTTCCATGTCGCGATCGTGGTCGGCGCCGGCCTCCTGGTTGCCGGCGCCGTCGTCAGCGCCCTCGCGCTGCGCTCAACCCCTGCCGTCGCGCCCCGCGACTCGGTCCAGCTTCCGAGCTAGCCCGTCAGTCCCCGACCCCATTACGTGGATGCGCCCGCAGATCGACCCTTC
>CAZLJC010000090.1:0-3980 GCA_964559855.1 uncultured Actinomycetes bacterium | reverse complement strand
GGCTCGATGTCGAACCGGTTCTCGACCAGGTTCAACCGCCGCCACAGCTCCGACCGCAGCACCTTGTACCCGGTCTCCATGTCGCGCAGGTAGCAGTCGAAGAGCAGGTTGGTCGCCAGCGTGACGAGCTTGTTGCCCATCACGAACCAGAAGCTGTACGAGCTCTGGCCGCCGAAGCCGCGCACCCCGAACACCGCGTCGACGCGGCCGGAAGCCAGCGGCTCGAGCAGGATCGGGTAGTCGCGAGGGTCGTACTCGAGGTCGGCGTCCTGCACCAGCGCGAACGGCTTGCTGACCTCCTCGATCGCCCAGCGTAGCGCGGCGCCCTTGCCCCGGTTGCGATCCATCCGGAACGCCCGCACTCGAGGGTCGCGGCGAGCGAAGTCCTGGAGAATCGCCCACGAACCGTCGACCGAACCGTCGTCTACGGCCACCAGCTCGCCCACCTCGGGACGCGCCAGGACGTGGGTGAGGATCGTCGCCAGCGTGCGCTCCTCGTTATAGATCGGCATCATCACCGACAGCATTCCGTCGGCCGGTCCGCGTCGCGCCTTCATACGGGGCTGCATAGGCTAATCCGTCAAACGCGGGTTGGCGCCCACACTTGCGCGACCCGCCAGGCAATACCGACGAACCCGACGAAGAAGACCAGCAGCAGCAGCCCGTCGGCAAGGTCGCGTCCGTGCAGCACCGGCCACCAGACCAGGTCGCGTCCGGCCGCCCCCTGCGCGAGCACCCGGGGCAGGAACCGTACCGCCTCCCACTGCCCCTGCAGAAGTCCGAGGTAGCCGGGGTCGCGGTCGGCACGCTGCACATAGGTCAGGTTGGCGACCAGAAGCGCGTTCCACAAAGCCAGGACCGACACCCCGAGTGCTGCCACCCGCGGCCCCACCCGCTGCGCGGCCAGCGCAAGGCCGGCCGCGAAAAAGGGCGTGAGGTCCAGGAAACGCCGGGCGCCGAAGGCGTAGCCACCCCACCAATCGGGAGCCGCGCCGTTCAGCACGACCTCGAGCAGGAAGGCGAAACCGAAGGCAATCCGCCAGCGCCGTTCGCCGCAGAACGCGGCTCCGAGCACCGCAGCCAGGAGGATCGGCGACCAGACGAAGAGGCCGTGGTAGCTCGAGACGAGCACGTCAAGGTAATGACCGGGCAGCAGGGCAAGGTCTTGCCCGGCGGGCCTTTGCGGGAGCCAGCTGCCGAAGATGACGCGATCGACCACCAGCTGCGGCAAGAACCCCAGCACCAGGCCGGGTAGGAACCACAGCGCCCGCCAGCGGGACGACCGGGCGTCGAACGCCGCCAGGGCCGCGATCGGCCCGTCCTGGAACCGGACGGCGCCCATCAGCCCACCCAGCACTCCCAAGCCGAACCAGCCGAGCGCAGAGCTGCGAAACGACCCTTGCAGCCACACCAGCACGAAGAGCCCGACCGCAAAGGCCGAGAAGGTGTGCGAGTAGCTAGGCGCCAGAAGCAGGTAATAAGGAAAAGGCGTGGCCAGCGCGACCCCCGCCGTCCCGAGCACCGCCGCTCGCCCGCTGGCCCCCACGGCTCGAGCGACGCGATATGACAGCGCGAGCGCGAGCAATCCGTAAAAGAGCGACGCCAGGGCGAAGGCGATGGTGAAGGGCGGGCCGAACAGGGGCCGCCCGTCCGGGTGAAAGGCCAGCGCAAGCAGGTAAAACGGCGAGGCCAGCAGCGCCGGGCCGGCCGGGAAGAAGTCGGCCAGCAGGCCGGTCGCCGTTCGGGTGGTCAGGTGCTCGGCGTTCACCGTCACATGGGCGTCGAAGGCGGCGCGGTACTCGTCGGCCAGGTTCAGGTCATGGTCGACCCAGACCGAGTGCAGATAGGAGAAGTAGCCGATGCCGTCGCCCTCGACCACGGGCTTGAAGGTGAGCGCGATCGCCGCCACGGCGAATGCGGCCAGGACGGCAACCGCCCATCCCGTCAGGGGCTGGCCGAAACGTTCCTCGGTGGGCAAAACGCCGGCAGAAAAGGGTCAGACGAGCCGCTGCAGCCGGGGGGCGTTCGTCACCCCCGGGATCCGCCCGCGCTTGGTCCGCGGCTGCCCGTCGACCTCCTTGATGTCGGCCGTGAAACCGACTGGCGGCGCGGCCGCGATCTCCATCCCGACCCCGAACGAGTCCACCGGCGCCCGCGCCTCGACGAATTGCCGGACCCGCTCCACGCTCATCCCACCGCTGACGAAGATGCCGACCTTCGGAAAGCCGGCCTGGTCAAGACGCGCGCGGACCTCCTTGACCAGCTCGACCGTCACCCGCCCGCGCTCCCAAGGCGTGTCGAGACGCACGCCGCGCAGCCGCTCTCCGAGCGCCGAGGCCACCCGCAAGGACTCCTCGGCCTCGTCCTTGAAGGTGTCCACGAGGACGATCCGGAGAACATCAGGCGGCATGTGGGCGTCAAAGGCCTGGGCGGCCTCGACGGTGTCGCCGAAGATCAGGATCATCGCGTGCGGCATCGTGCCCGAGGGAGCGGGGAGGCCCGCCAGCTGGGCGCCGAGGGGAGTCGCGCAGCCCGAGCAGCCGCCGGCCACCGCCGCCCGCTCCATGATCGGACCCACGAGCGGGTGGACATGGCGGGCGCCGAAGGAGATGACCCGAGTGCCGGCCGCGGCATCGACGACCTCGCGCGCCCGTGTCGCCCAGCCGGTGGAGCTGGCCATCATGCCCAGCACCGCGGTCTCCAGCCGGCCGAAGAGCGAGTAGCGCGCCTTGACCCGCATGACCACTTCTTTGGCCTCGAAGCGCTCCCCCTCGGGCAGCGCCCAGATCTCGCCCTGTCCGTCGAGCGCCTCCCGGAGCACCGTCACCGCCTCCTCGATCCCGCAGAGCAGGGCCGGCCGGTCGCCGAAGTACTCCATCGTCACGACCGGGTCCAGGCCGGCGCCGCGGAGCGTGTCCCAGGAGCGCTGGAAGTAGACGTCGGCGGCGGGTCCCGAGTAGTAGGCGAGCAGGTCGCCGAAGATGGGATGCGTCAAGTCGGGAGGTCAGTCTAAGGGGGCGGCAAGGCTAAGGGCGCGAGGGGGATAGACTCAGGAGCCGTGGCCACACTCGACAGCCAGCAGGTGCTCTCCGCCCTCTCGCGCATAGTCGACCCCGACCTCGGTCGCGACGTCGTCTCGCTGGGCATGATCAAAGACCTCGACGTCTCGCCCCAGGGTCGCGTCGCCTTCACCTTCGAACTGACAACCCCCGCCTGCCCGGTCCGCGACCGCTTTAAGACGCAGGCTGAGGAGATCGTCCGTGACGTTCCCGGCGTGACCGCGGTCGACATCAAGATGACCGCCAACGTGCGCACCGGGTTCATGCGCCAGCAGGCGAGCGAGATGCTCCCGGGCGTGAAGCAGACGATAGCCGTCGCCTCCGGCAAGGGCGGCGTCGGCAAGTCGACGGTAGCGGTCAACCTCGCCGCCTCGCTCGCCCAGACGGGCGCCAAGGTCGGCCTGCTCGACGCCGACATCTATGGCCCATCCGTGCCCGGCATGACCGGCATCCGCGAGCAGCCGCACCTGGTCGACGTTCCGGGCAAGGACGGTCAGATGGAGCGCAAGCTCGTGCCTCTCGAGGCTTACGGCCTGAAGCTGATGTCGATCGGCTTCATCGCCGGCGACTCCAACCAGGCCATGGTCTGGCGCGGCCCCATGGTCTCGCGCGCGATCCAGCAGATGATGAGCGACGTCCAGTGGGGCGAGCTCGACTACCTGGTCCTGGACCTGCCGCCGGGTACCGGCGACGCCTCCCTCACGATCGCCCAGTCGGTCCCGCTGACCGGTGTCGCGATCGTCGCCACCCCCCAGGACATCGCGCTCGACATCGCGATCAAGGCGCTCCAGATGTTCCGCCAGCTCAACGTGACGCCGCTCGGGCTGATCGAGAACATGAGCTGGTACCGCTGCCCGAACTGCGGGCACGAGCACCACATCTTCAGCCATGGTGGGGCCGAGCGAGCGGCTCAGCGGATGG
>CAZLJC010000089.1:0-4061 GCA_964559855.1 uncultured Actinomycetes bacterium | reverse complement strand
GCGACGACGGGTTCGGCGTCGAGGTCGTGTCGCGCATGGCGCAGTTGCCGCAGCCGGAGGGGGTGGAGGCGGCCGACTTCGGCATCCGCGGCTTTGACCTCGCCTACGCGCTGATGGACGGTTACGACCTGGCGGTGCTGGTGGATGCGCTGCCGCTCGGCAAGCCGGCCGGAACCGTCTCCGTCATCGAGCCCGACCTCGACGGCCAGGACGACGAACCGGGGGCCGCGGACGGCTTCGACAGCCACGGGATGAACCCCATGGAGGTGTTCAGGCTCGTAAGGCGGTTCGGCGGCGACTTGCCGCGCGTGCTCATCGTGGGCTGCGAGCCCGAGAGCCTCGGCCCGGAGGACGAGGGCCGGATGGGCCTCAGCGACACCGTGTCCGGCTCTGTCGACAACGCCGTCCAGGTCGTCTCCGAGCTGGTCGCTCGTGAGGCGGTGTAGGCGATGCACGAGGCGGGGTTGGTGCAGGGAGTGCTCGAGGTCGTGCTCGATGTTGCGCAAAACGCCGGACAAGACCAGCCCGTCCGGCGGGCACGGATTCGCGTCGGGCAGCGGCACGCCGTCGAGCCGGAGAGCTTCGAGCTCTACTGGCGGATGCTGAGCGAGGACACGCCCGCCTCGGCGGCCACCCTGGAGGTCGTCGCCGCGCCAGGCGACGAGCTGCTGGTGGAGGAGATCGAGATCGCCGGCGGCCACGTGATCAGGAATCCGCGGCTGGACGAGTTGCGAAGGGAGGGCAGTAGCTGAATGTGCCTTGGGATCCCGGGGAAGGTCGTGGAGATGGTCGACGAGGAGCGCTCGATCGCAAAGGTCGAGGTAGCGGGTGTGCGGCGCAACGTCAACGTGGCGCTGCTCGAAGGCGACGAACGCCCGCTCTCGGGGGACTACGTGCTCATCCACGTCGGCTTTGCCCTGAGCAAGATCGACGAGGAGGAGGCGCTGGCCACGCAGCAGATGCTGGAAGGCCTGGGCCAAGCCTACGTGGACGAAGTTAGCCAGTTGAAGACGTCCGACATCAACTAGGGCAAAGAGGGGGAAAGGCGAGATGGCAGTCAAGATGATGGGGCGGCGGCGGGGGCACCCAGTGCGCAGGTTCAGCATGCGGGCGATGATGCTGCTGCTCATGGCCGGGGTCACCGGGCTCGTGGTCACCAACGCCCGGGACATCGCGCGGTATATGCGCATGCGCAGCATGTGAGCTGGCGCGAGCGCTGACCTTGCTGGTCGAACAGGCGGCGGTCCGAATGGGGGTCACGGTCCAAGGGACCGTGCAGGGGGTTGGCTTCCGGCCGTTCGTCTACCGCCTGGCCAAGCGGCATCGGCTCCAGGGCTGGGTGCGTAACTCGACGGGGCGGGTCGAGATCGAGGTCGAGGGCACGCCCGCCGGTGTCGAGGACTTCCTGCGCGACCTCGAGGAAGAGGCGCCGCCGCTCTCCATGATCCATGCGATCGAGACCGAGGATCGGCGGCCGGCCGGGGGCGTGGGCGGCTTCGAGATCCTCGAGAGCCAGCGGCGCCCGGGCGAATTTCAGCCGGTCAGTCCAGACGCCGCCACCTGCCGCGACTGCCTGCGCGAGCTCTTCGACCCCGCCGATCGCCGCTACCGCTACCCCTTCATCAACTGCACCAACTGCGGCCCTCGCTTCACGATCATCGAGGCGCTTCCCTACGACCGCCCGGCGACGACCATGCGGGCCTTCGAGATGTGCGCGGCGTGCCGCGCCGAGTACGAGAACCCGGAGGACCGGCGCTTTCACGCTCAGCCGGTGGCCTGCGCCGGCTGCGGTCCCCGGCTTTCACTGCCCTTGGAAGAGGCGGTGGCGGCGCTGCGCCGGGGTCAGATCGTCGCGGTCAAGAGCCTGGGCGGCTACCAGCTGGCCTGCGACGCGCGCGATGAGGCTGCAGTACGGCGGCTGCGCGAACGCAAGCGCCGGCCAAGCAAGCCCTTTGCGGTCATGCTCGCAGAACCGGACCGTTACTGCGAGGTGTCCGAGCCGGAATGGGCCCTGCTCCGAAGTCCCGCCGCGCCGATCGTCCTGCTCCGCTACCGGGGAGGTCTCGCACCATCGATCGCACCCGGCCTTCGGGAACTGGGCGCAATGCTGCCCTACACACCGCTGCACCACCTTCTGCTCCACGACTTCGGCGGGCCCCTGGTGATGACGAGCGGCAACCTGAGCGAGGAGCCGATCGCCCGCGACGACGACGAGGCCCGCGATCGCCTGTCGCCGATCGCCGATCTGTTCCTGTCCCACGACCGGCCCATCGCCGCCCGCTACGACGACTCAGTGGTGCGCTGGGCCGCCGGTTCCCCGCGCGTCGTGCGCCGCGCGAGGGGCCTGGCGCCATCGCCCGTTCGCCTGCCGGCAGGACCCGCGGTGGTTGCCACCGGCGCGCACCTCAAGGCCGCCTTCACGGTCGCGCGCGACGGCCAGGCCTTTGTAGGCCCGCACGTTGGCGACCTCGAGCATGTCCTTTCGGTCCAGTCGTTCGAGGAAGCCCGCGGGCGCTACCAGAGCCTCTTCGGCGTCGAGCCGGAACGGGTGGCCTGCGACCTCCATCCCGACTATGCGTCGACCCGTATCGCCGAGCGCCTGACCGCGGGCGGCGAACCGGTTCGCGTCCAGCACCACCACGCTCACATGGCCGGCGTGATCGCCGAGCACGGCCTCCGTGGCAGCGTGACCGGGGTGGTCATGGACGGCGTCGGCCTGGGAACGGACGGCGCGGTCTGGGGTGGGGAGGTGCTGGTGGGCGATTCGACCGGTTTCGAACGGGTCGCCCACCTCGCCGAGGTGCCGCTTCCCGGCGGCGACCTGTGCGCCCGCGAAGGCTGGCGGATGGCCGCGGCCTATGGACTGGCGGAGTCACCGGGCGGTGTGGATCGAGCGCGGTGGCAGCTCGTCCGCCAGCTCGCGGCCTCCGGCCGGGCGCCGCGGACAACCTCTGCGGGGCGCCTCTTCGACGCTGTGGCCAGCTTGCTCGAGGTTTGCCAGGTCTCGACCTACGAAGGCGAGGCGGCGGCTCGGCTCGAGGCCGCCGCCGACCCCGACGTGGACGACTGGATCGACGTCCGGCTCGAGGACAACTTGCGCCTCTTCCGGGAACTGGCCCGCCGCAAGCCAGGTGCCTCCGCATCGCGGTTGGCAGCGGTCTTTCACAACTCTCTCGCGCGCGCCATCGTCGACGCCTGCCGGCGAGCCCGGCTGGAGACCGTCGTGTTGTCGGGCGGCTGCTTCCAGAACCGGCGGCTGCTGGAGTCCTGCATCGATCTGCTGCGCGCGGCCGGCTTCAAGCCCTACTCGAATGAATCGGTTCCCGCCAACGACGGCGGGCTGAGCCTGGGTCAGGCGATGGTGGCGCTGTGCAGGTGAACGGCGCGGTCGAGCGGCATTTCGAAGCGGTGCTGGACACCGGCCAGGCGTTTTTCGAGCGCCACGCCGCCGAGCTTGCCAACGCCTGTTGGGGCATGGCCCGGCGCTTCCACCAGGGGGGTCGCCTGCTCATCTATGCAGAGCCGGGGGCGGCCTTCAGCGACGCGCAGCACAACGCGGTCGAATTCATTCACCCGGTCCTGGTCGGCAAGCGCGCCCTGCCGGCGGTCTCGGTTGGCGATCCCCGCCAGCTGGACCTGCTGGCTCGCGAGGGCGACATCCGCATGGGAATCACCGGTGGCGACCTTGCCGGGCTTCCCAGCGGCCTCCATATTGCGTTCGGCGATCGGGGTGGCTGCGACGCCGAGCACGCGTTCCGGGTCGGGGCGGCCGACGCGCTGGTCACCCAGGAGATCCAGGAGACGGCCTATCACGAGCTCTGGGAGCTGGTGCACGTTTTCTTCGAGCACGAGGGCCTGCTCGCCCAGGCCTGCACGGACGAGGTCTGCCTGACCTGCGGCGACGTGGCCCTGCCGGCCGCCGTCGTCCGCGTCGAAGGCAGCCGCGGGTTGGTCCGGACCGCTCAGGGCGACGAGGAGGCGGATCTCACCCTCGTGCAGCCGGTGGCGCCGGGCGAGCTGGTGCTCGTCCACGGCGGCGTCGCCCTCGAGCGGGTGAAGCC
>CAZLJC010000088.1:0-4084 GCA_964559855.1 uncultured Actinomycetes bacterium | reverse complement strand
CGATCAGCTGCATGTCGGCGTACTCGATGCCGTTGTGGACCATCTTCACGTAGTGGCCGGCGCCGTCGGGCCCGATGTAGGTGCAGCAGGGGACGCCGTCGACGTGAGCGGCGATGCGGGTCAGCATCGGCGCCAGGTGGTCGTAGGCGTCGCGAGGTCCGCCGGGCATGATGCTCGGCCCGTGGAGCGCTCCCTCCTCGCCGCCCGAGATGCCGGTGCCCATGAACCGAATGCCGGTCGGCTCCAGCTCACGGCCGCGGCGGCGGGTGTCCTCGAAGAAGCTGTTGCCGCCGTCGATCAGGATGTCGCCCTCCTCGAGGTAGGGCCTAAGCGTCTGGATCGTCTCGTCGACCGCCGGGCCCGCGTTGACCATCATGAGGATCGCCCGTGGGCGCTCGATCGAGCGCACGAATTCGGCGAGGTCGAAGCCCGGGATGAGGTTGGGGTCGGGGTAGCGGGTGATCAGCTCTTCGGTGCGGGCCGAGTGGCGGTTGTGAACCGCCGTGGGGATGCCCTTCGAAGCCAGGTTGCGGGCCAGGTTCTGGCCCATCACGCCTAAACCGAATACGCCGAAGCGTGCTTGTGCCATGGCTCAATGATCGTCCTCCCACGGGCATACATGGGGCGCGCACCCCTCCGTCGCCGCTTCGCGTCGAGACCTCCCGCCGACCGGGGAGGAGACTTATCGCCCTAGTGGCCCTTCCACTGAGCCGGACGCTTGGCGAAAAACGCCTCGATGCCCTCGCGGAAGTCCTCGCTCATGTAGGCCCTGACGACCAGGTCCGAGCCGCCCTCAGCGGGCGTCATCTGGAGCCGGATGCGGCGCAGTGCCTCCTTGGTCGTCTGAAGTGTGATCGGCGCGTGCCGGACGAGCGTCGACGCGATCTCCATGACCCGCGGCTCGAGCGCCTCTTCGGACGGCACCACCTCGTTCACGAGCCCGATCGCGGCCGCCTCTTCGGCGCCCACCAGCCGGGCCATGAAGATCAGCTCCTTCACTCGCGCAGCGCCGATCAGCATTGCCAGGCGCGCGAAGTTGGCCATCGAAAGCGTGTTGCCGAGGGTCCGGGCGATCGGGAAACCGAACCTCAGGGAGGGCGTGCAAACGCGCAGGTCGCAGGCGGCGGCGATGCCGGCTCCGCCGCCTGTGCAGGCTCCTGCGATGGCGGCGATGGTCGGCACGCGAACCGTCTCCAGCGCGCTCAGTACGCGGTCCATCCGCTCCTCGTAGGCGAGCGCGTCGGCTTCCGAATCAAAGGCTCTGAACTGCGAGATGTCGGTGCCGGCGGCGAATGCACGCCCGCCGGCTCCGGTGAAAACGACGGTGCGCACTGAGGAGTCCTGGTTGACCTCCTCGCAAACCTCGCGGATCCGCTCGTACATCGCAAAGGTCAGAGCGTTGCGCGCCTGCGGGCGGTTGAGAGTCACCCAGACGATCTCCCCCGACTCCCCGCGCCGCTCCTCGAGCAGCTCCGGCTGGTCAACACCTTCGCGCTGCACGGCCTCGCTCATACCCCGCCCAAAACCCCCTGTTCCTTGAGTGCGGAAATCTCAGAATCCGGCTTACCCAGGGCGCGCAGCACCTCCGACGTGTGCTCGCCCAGCCCGGGCCCGGCGCGCCACTGCCGCACCGGCGTTTCCGAAAAGTGGAGCGGAGAGCCGATCTGCTCGACCTCGCCCAGCTTCGGATGCGCGCCCTTCCACAAGAAGTCGCGCGCCAGCAGCTGGGGGTCGTTGAAGACCTGGTCGTAGGTCTGGATCTCGGCGCAGGGCACGCCGGCCTGCTGCAGGAGCGACACCCAGTGGGCCCGCGGCTGGCAGCTGGTCACCGCCTCGATCATCGGGATGAGCACATCCCGCCGCGCATGCCGGGAGGGATTGTCCTGGAACCGCTCGTCGTCCGCCCACTCCGGGTGCCCGAGCACTTCGCAGAGCGCCCGCCAGTTGCGCGGCGACGTGGCGCCGATCGTGAAGTAGCCGTCGGAGGCGCGTATTGCCTGATAGGGGGCGGAGACCTGGTGGGCGGAGCCGAGCGGCTGCGGCACCTCGCCGGTGGCGAAATAGCGGCCCGCTTCCCAGACGGCGAGTGAGACGCCCGCCTCGAAAAGAGACACGTCGATGTACTGGCCGCGGCCGGTCTGCTCGCGAACGCGGAGCGCGGCCAGGGCGCCGATCGTCCCGTAGAGCGCGCAGACAAGGTCGCAGATGGGCACCCCGACCTTGACCGGGTTGCCGCCCGGTTCGCCGGTGATCGACATCAGTCCGCTCATCGCCTGGGCCATGATGTCGAGCCCCGCCAGCTGCGCGTAAGGACCGGTCTGCCCCCAGCCCGAGGCCGCCACGTACACCAGCCGCGGGTTGAGCGCCGCCAGACGCGGGTAGTCGAGCTCGAGGTCGGCCATCGTCCCCGGACGCAGGTTCTCGACCACGACGTCGGCATCCCGCGCCAGCTCCCGGAAGAGCTCTTTGCCGGCCGGCGCCTTCAGGTTGAGGGCGAGCGAGCGCTTGTTGCGGTTGAGCCGGATGAATGGGGACGACTCCCCGTCCAGGAAGGGGGCGGAGTCGCGCGCCATGTCGCCGCCTTCGGGGTTCTCGATCTTGATGACGTCGGCGCCGAGGTCGGCGAGCTGCATGGCGCAGAAGGGGCCGGCCATGTAGTTCGCAATCTCGAGGACGCGGACGCCGGTCAGGGGATGGGGTCGGGGGTTGTTGGCATCGGTCATGAGCGGATCACCACGCGACAGTGCTTGACAGGTAGGTACAGTGTCGCCTCCCTGCCCACCTCGACGTCGAGGCTCGGCGGCGCGGCAACTCTCACGCGGGAGAGTCCGGGTCCGATCTCGACCTGGTAGTCGCGTGATTCCCCGAGGTATGCGGAACGTGCCACCCGGCCCTGGATCTTGTTGCTGGGCCCGTCCGGCTGGTCGAAGAGAACGTGGTGCGGGCGGATGCAGACGGCCACCTCCTGGCCGGGAGGGCAGCCGGTCTCGTCCTGAGCTCGGATCTTGACTCCGAGGCCGTCGAGCTCGACCACGCCGGGGGTGACGAGGCGGCCGTTCAGGGTGTTCGTACGGCCGATGAAGGAGGCGACGAACTCCGTCGTCGGCCGCTCGTAGACCTGGAAGGGCGTCGCCACCTGCTCGATCCGGCCCAGGTTCATGACCGCGATGCGGTCGGCGGTGACCATCGCCTCGGCCTGGTCGTGGGTGACGTAGACCATGGTGATCCCCGTCTCGTCGTGCAGCCGGCGAACCTCGAAGCGCATCTCCTCGCGCAGGTTGGCGTCGAGGTTGGAGAGCGGCTCGTCGAGGAGGAGGATGTCCGGCTCGACGACCATCGCGCGCGCCAGCGCCACCCGCTGCTGCTGGCCGCCCGAGAGCTCGGCCGGGTAGCGGTCGGCGAACTTGTCGAGGCGCACGGTGGTAAGCGCGCGGTCGACCCGGCGAGCGCTTTCGGCGCGGGGGACGCGGCGGACCTCGAGGCCGAAGGCGACGTTCTCGCGCACCGTCTTGTGCGGCCAGACCGCATAGGACTGGAAGATCAGCGACATGTTCCGGCGCTCGGGCGGGATGACCGAGCGGGGCGTCGAAACGACACGGTCGCCGACCCGGATCTCGCCCCCGTCGGGCTTCAGAAACCCGGCCAGCAGCTGGAGGGTCGTCGTCTTGCCGCAGCCGGAGGGGCCGAGCAGGGCCATCACCTCGCCGTCCAGCACCTCGAGGTCGATGCCGTGGAGCGCGACCGAGTCGGCGTAGACCTTGCGCAGCTGGCTGATCTGAATTCCGCTCATCCGGGGTCCCCGAAAAATCGCAGGTTTTTTGGGGTGGTCATGCGTGGGCACCGCGAGACGTGACGTCGCGGCCCATGAAGCGGTAGGCGGCGATGACGATCACGAACGTGATCACCATCATGAGGATGCCCATCGTCGAGACCGCCTCATAGTTGCCGGCGTCTGAGAAGTCGAAGATCACGGTCGTGATCACGTGCGTCTGCGGCGTGAACAGGAAGACGGAGGCCGACAGCTCACGCAGCGCCGGGATGAAGACCAGCAGCCAGCCGGAGAGGATTCCGCGCCGGAGCAGCG
>CAZLJC010000087.1:0-4154 GCA_964559855.1 uncultured Actinomycetes bacterium | reverse complement strand
AACGCGTGGAATTGGACCGCGCGTTAGGAGGCCGAGGCCGGAAAGTCAGCCCAGGATGTGGCGGCGGGCGCTCAGGCGGTGAACGGCGAGGAAGGCCATCAGGCCGGCGGTGACCACCAGGATCACCATGACGTCGACGCTGACCCTGTCCCCCAGGCCGGTCTGCGCGACGTAGGGAAGCCAGGCCAGGAACAGGGCCACCCAGAGCGCGAGGTTGACGACGGAGAAGATGCGCACCGCTTCACTGACGTAACGCGGACGGGCCGGCCCTTCCTCGAAAGCGGCGCGGACCAAGAGAAAGCGCCGTCCGCTGGGACGGCGCTTTCGTGAGGACGGTGGAGCGTCAGCCGGCGACCTGGGGTCTTGGTTCCGAGGCGGAGCCGACGCCCTCCTGGGTGTCGTACTCCACGGTGTGGTCGTACGCCTGGCGGTCCTTCAGGGCCAGCACGGCGATGAAGCCGATGACGCAGCACAGAAGGATGTAGGCGCTGATCGTGTAAGGGCTCTTGGAGGGGAACGGCGATTTGAACGCGAGCCCGAGGATGTCGAACTTGCCGGCCCACAGGCCCGTCGCGATGTACGGCGCCGGGCCGCCGGCGATGACCGACGCGAGCTGGTACCCGAGCGAGGAGCCGCTGTAGCGCAGGCGGCCCGTGAAGCTCTCGGCGATCAACGAGGCCTGGGGCCCGTACTGCATATCGTGCGGGATGAGGGACAGCGCGATGACGATGAACACGACCAGCGGAATCGCCGTCGCGTACAGGCCGAAGTAGATGAAGCCCCAGATCGCCATCACCACCACGCCCGCGAGGTAGATGGTCTTCCGGCCCACCGAGTCGGAGAGGTGACCGAACAGCGGGATGCTGATGAAGGAGATGAGTCCCGCGACGCTCACGGCCCAGGTCAGGAACGACTTGGTCAGGTGCGGGGCCGCGAACACGCCGAATGTGAAGACGAACGTGGTGAAGAGGTAGAAGGGCGCCTGCTCGGGCAGCCGGAGCAGCGCGCTCAGCACGATCTCCCGCCAGTTGCGGCGGACGACCTCGCGCATGGGCGCGGGCTCGACGCGCCGCTCGGCGACGATGGCCTGGAAGACCGGCGTCTCCATGATGCCCAGACGGATGTACAGGCCCACGCCGACGAGCACGATGCTCAGCAGGAAGGGGATGCGCCAGGCCCACTCGACAAACGCCTTCTCCCCGGCGATCGTCACCGTGAGAGCGACCATCGCGTTGGCCAGGACGAGGCCGATCGGGACGCCGAACTGCGGCCAGCTGCCGAGCCAGCCCTTGCGCTTCTGGCTGCCCCACTCCATCGCCATCAGGACGGAGCCGCCCCACTCGCCGCCCACGCCGATGCCCTGGCAGAGGCGCAGCACCAGCAGCAGGACCGCGGCGCCCAGGCCGAGGCTCGAGTACGTCGGCAGGAATCCGATCAGGAAGGTGGCGAGGCCCATGAACAGGAGCGTCGCGATGAGCGTCGCCTTGCGGCCGATCCGGTCGCCGTAAGTGCCGAAGAGCCAGGCGCCCACCGGGCGGGCGAGGAAGCCGGCGAAGAAGATGGCGTACACGTTGAGCGTCCCCGCCAGCGGGTCGGATTTCGGAAAGAACAGCTTGGCGAAGACCAGCGCGCCCGCGGTGCCGAACAGGAAGTAGTCGTACCACTCGATCGAGGTGCCGACGGTGCTGGCGACCACGGCCCGCACCATGTGTTTACGGCGTTCCTCCGGAGTCAACGAGCCTATGGCGGCGGATGGCGCGGTACTCGACATAGTCAGTTTCCCCCCAACGAAACTCACGTCCAGCCCCGAAACTAAGTGAATTCTTTACCGCACTTCAGGACTTTTGGCAAGCTCCGCTGCGTCTCCCAGCGCGCCTCGGCCTCGCCGGTGGGGGTGGACGGGGGCCCGTTGCGGAACGGCCAGATCTCCTCGGCGATGCGCCGCCAGTTGGCGGTGGCGTTGAGCTGCGCGAGCACGGCGTAAAGGCCGAGGTTGATGCGCTGCATGACCACGTACTGCCGCGGCACGTCGCTGTAGGGGGCGAGCGGCCCGCGGGCGTCGAAGAACCGGCGCACGATCTCGGATGAGAACTCCGGCGTGATGGTCATCGGCTGGTCCTTCAGCGCGGTGCTGTAGAAGAGCGCGAAGCGGTCGACCACGACGTCCGTCGGCACCGGGGCGCCAGGCCTCAGGAAGCCCGCGCGCTCGAGCGCGAATCGGAACGCGTCGTAGTCCTTCTCGAACACGAGGTGCCGCACCGCGTCGACCAGGGGCGCAAGGTCCTCGTCGCTGAACAGCTTCGTCAGGCCGAAGTCGAGGAACGTGACGCGGCCGCGGCCGTGGAACAGGTAGTTGCCGGGATGCGGATCGCCGTTGAACGCGTGGAGGCGATACAGGCTGCGGAACACGAAACGGTGGATCGTCTCGCCCGCCAGGTCCTTCTCCTCCTGGCTCCAGCCCAGCAGCTCGTCGAACGTCGCGCCCGAGACCAGCTCGCTGGTCAGGATGCGCGCGGTGCTGAGCTCCGGGACGACGTGCGGGACGTGGATCACGGGGTGCCCGTCGTAGTAGCGGGCGAACATCTCCTGGCTCTCCGCCTCGCGCGCGTAGTCGACCTCCTCCTGCAGGCGCTCGCCCAGCTCCTCGACGAGCGAGCGGGTGTCGAGGCCCGGGAACGCGGCGCCCACGATCCGCCGCAGCAGGCCGACGTTGCGCAGGTCGGAGGTGATGCTGCGCGCGATGCCGGGGTACTGGACCTTGACCGCGACGGCGCGGCCGTCCCGGGTCAGCGCGCGATGGACCTGGCCGATCGACGCGGCGGCGAAGGGCAGTGGATCCCACTCCGCGAAGAGCTGCTCTGGCGGCCGGCCCAGCTCTTCGTGGATCATCCGCGCGGCCAGCTCCGGGGTCATGGGCGGGGCATTCTGCTGCAGCCGCCCCATCGAGGTCCGGAAGGTCGCGGGGAGGTCCTCGTAGATGTAGCTCGCCATCTGGCCGAGCTTCATCAGGACGCCCTTCATCGCGCCCAGCTCCTCCGCCACCTCGTCGGCGGAGCGCAGCGCAAGGTCCTGGCGCAGCTGGTCGCGCCGCGTGACCGACGCGAAGATGAGACGCGGCGAGCGCGCGAGGTAACGGCCTCCGATGCGCAGGGCGAGCCGGGCCAGAGCGGCGCCGCGCCCGACGCGCGAATCGGTCAGCGCCCGGGCGGAGGCCAAGCTCAGCGGCGCATGCGGAGCTCGATGCGCTGCCGCGCCTCGAGCACGCCGGGAAGGGTTTCGAAAGCCACGTCGAGGGCGCCGAGGAGCTGGCGCACCGGTTCCCGCTCGAGCAGCTCGGCGGGCGGCATGGGGAAGCCGTACATATCGCGCGCCCACGCGGGGAGCGTGCCCACCGCGACCTGCCCGAGCTCGCGCCACAGCTCCCGGCTGTCCGGGTCCAGGCCGGGCGGGTCCAGGACGACGGCCATCGCCTCCTTCGCCGCGGGCGTGGCCTGGCGCAGGTCCACGGATTCGATGTACCGGCGCAGCGACTCGAGGGTCACCGGGACCCGCTCCCCGGGCACGCCGACGATCTCGGCGAAGCGCGCCATCTCCGCCACGTAGCGGTCCGCCTCCTCGTCGGTCAGCGTGCGGCCGTAGCGCTGGACGATCGTGACGATCGACTCGACCAGGCCGGCGTGCACCCACAGCAGGAGGTCGGGGTCCTCGGCGCTGTAGGGGAGCCCGGTTTCGGGGTCGGTGCCGCGCACGCGGGTGTGCACCTTGCGCACCCAGCCGGCCGCGGCCAGGGCAGAGGGGGTGTCTCCGTAGGTGGTGGTCAGGACGTAGCCGCCGGTCGCGGCGAGGCGGCCGAAGGGGTCCTGCCGCCAGGTGCTGTGCTGCGCCACGCCCGCCATGGCGAGCGGGTGGAGGGCCTGGACCAGAAGCGAGCGGACGCCCGCGAGCGGGAAGGAGCGGTCGCGGTTGACCCGCCAGACGATGCTCCCCGGCCCGAAGAGGCCGTCGTCTTCCGGATGTTCGGGGACCGCGCGGTCATAGGCCCGGCCGAGGGGCTCGAGGGGGTTGCGCCGCGCGGTCTCCACGCGGCCAATTTACGTGAGGCCGCGAGCCCGCGATTTCGCGCGTTTGGCGCAGAACGCGCGGCTGGGGCGTGG
>CAZLJC010000086.1:0-4650 GCA_964559855.1 uncultured Actinomycetes bacterium | reverse complement strand
CCTGCGGGGGCGACGGCTGGATCGAGATCGGCGGCTGCGGGATGGTGCACCCGAACGTGCTCCGCAACGGCGGAATCGATCCCGAGCGCTTCACCGGCTACGCGTGGGGTTTCGGCATCGAGCGGATGGCGCTGCTCAAGTACAACATCCCTGACATCCGCGCCTTCTACGAGAACGATCTCCGGTTCCTGGAACAGTTCTAGTGATGCTCGTTGCGCTCGCCCCTGTGTTCGTGGCCCCCTCCCCGGAAGCGCCTCGGCGAAGCCGGGCCCGCGTGTCCCCTCCCCGCTCGACGGGGAGGTGTCGCCGCGCAGCGGCGACGGAGGGGTCCTCGCCTCAACCGAGGCGCTTGGCGGGGGCCTCTCGATGAGAGTTAGTTGGGAGTGGCTTAACGAGCTGGCCGACCTGGAGGGCATCACCGCCCCTCAGGGTGCGCACATGCTCACGATGATCGGCTTCACCGTGGAGTCAATCGACGTGCTCGACCTCTCCGAGATCGTGATCGGACGCGTCATCTCACAGGAGCCGCACCCCAACAGCCGCAACCCGCTCTGGGTCCACCAGGTCGACATCGGAGGCGGCCAGACGCGCCAGATCATCGCCGGCGCGCCCAACGCAGTGCCCGGCTCGCTGGTGCCTGTCGCGCTTCCGGGGACGACGGTCCCCAACGGCCGCTACGTCCGCGACGCCAAGATCGCCGGCTACGCGGGCGAGGGCATGCTCTGCTCGCGTGAAGAGCTGCTGCTGGGCGAGGACAAGGAGCCCGCGATCATGCTCCTCGACAGCGGCGAACCCGGCCAGCGGCTCTCCGAGCTGATCCCGCCGGACGCGATCTTCGAGGTCGAGGTCACGCCCAACCGGCCGGACTGCCTCGGCCATCTTGGTCTGGCCCGCGAGCTGGCCGCCGCCGCGGGCCGCCGGCTCAAGGTCGACTTCCTGCCCCCCTTCGTCGGTGGCGCCGAGCCGCCCGCCTCCGAGCTGATCTCGGTTCGCATCGAGGCCCCCGACCTATGCCGGCGCTACATCGCCGGCGTGATCCGCGACGTCCATCCCGGGCCCAGCCCGAAGTGGATGCAGCGCCGGCTCCGCGCGGCCGGGGTCCGCCCGATCAACAACCTGGTCGACGTCACCCAGTACGTCATGCTCGAGTACGGACAGCCCCTGCACGTGTTCGACATGGCCAGGGTCGGGGGCGCCGAGATCGTGGTCCGGCGCGCCCGCGCTGGAGAGTCGCTCCTCTGCCTCGACGGCGTGACCCGGCAGCTGGACCCGAACATCCTGGTCATCGCCGACCGCAGCGTCCCGATGGCGATCGCGGGTGTCATTGGAGGGGAGGAGAGCGCGGTCGGTGACCAGACGCGCGACGTCGTCCTGGAGGCGGCGAACTTCGACGGCGTCAACGTCCGGGCGACATCACGCACTCTGCGGATCCGGACCGACGCCTCGAGCCGGTTCGAGAAGAAGCTGTCGCCGGAGCTCGCCCTGGCGGGCGCGCGGCGCGCCGCTCAGCTGATCGCCGAGCTAGCCGGTGGCAGCGTCCACCGGGACTGGCCCGACGAGTACGCGGTTCCTCAGGAGCCAGTCCGGGTACCCATGCGTCCGGAGAAGATCGACAAGGTGCTGGGGGTGCACGTTCCGCTCGAGGAGGCGGAGGCGATCCTGCGCCGGCTCGACTTCCAGGTCCGCGACGAGGACAGCGTCTGGGACGTGCTGCCGCCCGTGTTCAGGCTGGACGTCGCGATCCCGGAAGACGTCGTCGAGGAGGTCGGCCGCATCTACGGCGTGGACAAGGTGCCCGCCACGCTGCCCGGCTCGCGGCGCTCGGTCATCCGCCCCTACCGGCCCAGCGCCGACCGCGAGCTCGACCCCGCCCGGCACGCGTTCACCGCGGGCGGCTACACCGAGACGCTGACGACGGCGCTGGTCGAGGGGCGGCTGCTGGAGCGTCTCGGCCTCGCCGAGCGGAGCCTGCGGGTGATCAACCCGGTGAGCGAGGACATGGACACGCTGCGGACGTCCCTGCTGCCCTCGCTCCTGCAGGTGATCGAGCTCAACCGGCACCGCGGCCGCCAGCAGGTCTCGGTCTTCGAGCTCGGCCGCGCCTACCTGGCTCGCGATGGCGATGACCCGACCCAGCCGGCGGAGCCCTGGATCCTGGCCTCGGCGGCGACCGCGGGGGCCGCCGGCGAGGACGGGCGCCGCGCGTTCCTGCACCTGAAGTCCGTGCTCGACCGGGTGGCCCAGGAGTTGTCGGTGCCCGCGCTCATCTACCGGCGAGCGACGGCGACCCTGTACCACCCGGGGCGCTGCGCTCAGGTGCTGGCGGGCGACGTCGAGCTCGGGCACGTGGGTGAGCTCCACCCGACGGTGATCGGCCAGTTCGACCTCGAAGGCCGCGCTGTCGCGTGTGAGCTCGACGTCGAGGCCCTGCTCGGGGCGCGCCGGACCCGCTCCGCGGCCGAGCTGCCGCGCTTCCCGGCCGTCGACCGCGACCTCAATGTGGTCGTCCCGGAGGAGGTCGAGGCGGCCGCCCTGCTCGTCACGATCCGGGAGGCAGGCGGCGAGCTGCTGGAGGCGGTGCGCGCCTTCGACGAGTATCGCGGCGCGCAGGTCGGCGCCGGACTGAAGAGCCTGGCTTTTTCGTTGACTTTCCGGAGCCCCGAGCGCACCCTGACGGACGCCGAAGTGGACGCGATCATGCGCGAGGTGCGCGCAGCCCTCGAGACCCGACACGGGACAAGGTTCAGGGTTTAGTTACGTTTTGACGCTGATCGACCTGATCGCGCTCGTCCTCATCGTCGCCTACGGCGTGCTCGGCTGGTTCTCGGGCACGGTCCGGCGCGTGATCGGCCTGGTGGGCGTGTACATCGCCGCGCTGATCGCGACCAATATGGGTCAGTTCGCGGGCGGCATCCTGCGCCAGTACAGCCCGACGATCAGCGTTCCGGACGCGAGGCTCGCCGGCTGGCTCTTCTTCCTCGCGCTTCTGGTGCTGGCCTTCGAGGGCGCAGCCACCGCCGTTCATTCGCAGCTCCAGCTGGCGGTGGTGGCCCTCAACCGGGGCGTCGGAGTCCTGCTCGGCCTGGTCACGTCGATCGTGCTCCTGATGGCAGGCGCCTACATGGTGACGGGCTACGCCAACGCCCAGACCACTGAGGCGAGTTCCACGCAGCTGTCGACTCGCGACCAGCTCCAGCATTCGGCGGTGCTCCTGCCGGTGGCGAAGAGCCTCGGCATCTTCGCGCTTCCATTCTTGACGGCCGCGCTGCCGCGGGAGAACGAGGCCTACTTCATCTTCGAAGGCACGCACCAGTAGCGCCGCCACGAATAGCGTCGGCCTGACGCCCAGGAGACCATAGTCGGATAGGCTGTCAGCGTGAGTGAGTCCCTCTGGAAGTTTCTGCGCGCCCGCGCGGTCCAGATCGAACAGGAGAGCCACCTCCGCCAGCGCCTGCTCTCCGGAGACCGTCTGCGGGTCAAGCTGGGACTCGACCCGACCGCGCCCGACATCCACGTCGGTCACCTGGTGGTGCTCGACATGCTGCGCGCGTTTCAGAACGAGGGCCACACGGTGGTCCTGATCATCGGCGACTACACGGCGATGATCGGCGACCCCAGCGGCCGCTCGGAAACGCGGCCCATGCTGACCCGCGAGCAGGTCGACGAGAACGCCCGCACCTACTTCGAGCAGGTTTACATGGTCCTCGACCCCGACCGCACAGAGGTGCACGGGAACGCCGAGTGGTTGGGTGAGATGAACGCGGCTGACATCCTGCGCCTGCTCGGCACGGCCACGCTCCAGCAGGTGCTCCAGCGTGAGGACTTCGCCACCCGCCTCCGGGAGGGCCGGCCGATCGGGGCCCACGAGATCCTTTACCCCTTCAACCAGGCCTACGACTCGGTCGCCGTCCGCGCCGACGTGGAGATCGGCGGCAGCGACCAGCTCTTCAACCTGCTTTTCGGGCGCGAGGTGCAGCGGGCCTACGGTCAGGAGCCCCAGGACATCGCCGTGTTCCCGCTGCTCGAGGGGCTCGACGGCGTTCAGAAGATGTCCAAGTCACTCGGCAACTACATCGGCATCTCGGAGCCGCCCGAGGAGATCTACGGGAAGGCGATGTCGATTCCGGACAGCTTGATTGAGCGCTACCTGCGGCTGGTATCCGGGCTGCCCGAGAAGAAGGTGGCCGAGGCGCTCAAGCTGGGACCGCGCGATGCCAAGGCGGCGCTCGCCAGGCAGCTCGTCAAGCGACTGCACGGAAAGGAGGCGGCCGAGGCCGCGGAGGCCGCTTTCGACCGCCGATTCCGGAGCCGCGACGTCGAGCCCGCGGACGTCCAGCCGGTCCAGGTCGCCCCCGGCACGGCGCTCGAGCAGCTCATCGTCGCCGCCGGGCTGGCGCCCACGATCAGCCAGGCGCGAAAGCTCTTTCCCAGCGGAGCCCTGGCCGGCGACCGCCGGCTTGCGCTCACCGACCAGGTCGAGGACGGGCAGGTGCTTAAGATCGGGAAGCACCGTTTCGTGCGCGTTGTCGCCAGGTAAAATCGAAAGCATGTTCGGAGGTTGCCGCTAGTTGTCAGGGCATTCCAAGTGGGCCGGGATCAAGCACAAGAAGGCCATCGTCGACGCCAAGCGCGGGCAGACGTTCACGCGTG
>CAZLJC010000085.1:0-5096 GCA_964559855.1 uncultured Actinomycetes bacterium | reverse complement strand
CTGCGGGTCCGCCGGCGCCTGGTCGAGGAGGCGGTCATCTGGTACACGAGCGTGGCCATGGACGGCACGCCACAGCCAAACCCGGTCTGGTTCGTGCGCGAGGGCGACTCGATTCTGGTCTATAACCGCGCCACGGCAGCGCGCGTCGCACACGCCCGAAGAGGCGGGCGAGTAGCCCTTCACTTCGACAGCCGCGGCGCGGGTTCGGACGTCGTCGTGTTCGTAGGCACGGCCCAGATCGACGAGCAGGTGCCCCCCGCGCACGAGAACGCCGCCTACCTCGGGAAGTATCGGGAGCGCATCCTCAGCGTGAACCCCACGCTTCCGCAGTTCAGCCAGGCCTACCCGGTAGCCATCCGCGTCTGGCCGGAGCGCACGCGGGGCTTCTAGGGTCGCGACGTTTCGCCCGACGCCGGCGCTTCCGCCGCCCGCTCGGCCGCTCGGCGCTCGGCGCGGGCCTGTGTGTAGACCTCGTTGATGCGCTGGATGACGGTGACGTTGGTCACGATGGCGAGCAGGAACATCAGGATGGCGAGCACGAACGAACCGGCCAGCAGCCCGATCACAGTGGCGACGACTCGCTCCGGCCGGGCGAAAAGGCCGGAGTCGCACTTGAAGCCCAGGCTTTGGGCCCGCGCTCGCACGTAGCTCACGAGCAGCGATCCGGAGAGCGCCGCGACCACGGCGACGATCGTCCAGGGGTGCCACGGAGCAGGATGGGTCATGAAGTAGGAGGCGATGCCGAGGTAGACCGCCACCTCCGAGTAGCGATCGGTCGTTGAGTCGAGGAAGGCGCCGTAGGGGTACATCCGGTTCGTGGCCCGCGCGAGGGCGCCGTCGAGAATGTCGAAGGTGCCGCTGAAGGCGAGCACGAGGCCGGCCGGAATGAGGTAGCCCAGCCCGGCCAGAGCGCCGGCGACGAAGGTCGCGAGCATGCCCGCGATCGTCACCTGGTTGGGGGTTATGCCCAAGCGCGCGAGCGCGCCCGCCGCGCGCTGCGCGTTCCGTCTAACCCACGCCTGGAAGCGGCTCGTGAACACCCTGAACCTCCGCAGCGCGCATGCGCGCCGACTGATATACCTCGATCACCCGCGCCGCGATCTCGCGCCACGCGTACTTCTTGGCCTTTGCCAGCGCATTGTCGGCCAGCCGGCGGCGCAGATCGGGATCGCGCGCGAGCACCGTGAGCGTCGCGCCCAGCTCGATCGGGCTGCGCGGCCGGACGGTCAGGCTGTCGCGGCCCGGCTCGACCACGGTCAGGTAGCCCGGCACCTCGCTGGCGACCACCGGGAGACCGCTCGCCATCGCCTCCAGCAGCACCACCCCGAAGCTCTCGCCTCCGGTGGCCGGGAAGCAGGCGATGTCCGCGGTGGCGTAGTAGCGCGGCAGGACCGAGCGCGGCACGTATCCGGCGAGCACGACGTTGGCGATCCGGTGCTTCGCCACCAGGCCCTCGACCTGAGAGCGCAGCGGGCCGTCGCCGACGATGATGAGCCTCGTCTTGGGCACGCGTGCCTGCAGCTCGCGGAACCCGAGGACGAGGTCCCGGAGTCCCTTCCGCTTCTCGAGGCGCCCGACGAAGATCACGTTGACCATGTCGTCGCGCAGGTGCCGGATCGGCGTGTGGCCGGGCCGGAAGGTCTCGATATCGACGCCGTTGGGCACGATGACGGGATCCACCTCGTGGAAGTACTGGCACACGAAGTCTCGCGCGGGTGCGCTGACCGCGATCGTCTGATGCAGCCGGCGCAGATAGCCCTGGAAGAAGGGCCGGCCGTAGTAGTAGCCGAGGTTGCGTTTGGCGTAAGCGTGGAAGGTGCCGACATTGGCCGTCCTGGACATCCTGAGCACGGTCAGCGGCAGCGCCGGCATCAGCGGCTCGTGGAAATGGATGACGTCGAACGCCTCCCGGTCGAGGATTTCGTGGACGCGACGGCGAAGGTTGAGGTTGAGCGTGATCCGGGCCACCGAGTCGTTGAGCGGGATCGGCACGACGCCACCGATCCGGTAGAAGTCGGGATCGTTCACGTCCTTGCGCCCTGAAGGCGCCAGCACCCTTACCTCGTGGCCGAGAAGGCTTAGCTGCTCGCCGAGATGGCGGATGTGTTCGCTGACGCCTCCCGGGTGCGACCAGTCGTAGGGCGAAACCAGGCCCACCTTCATCTACAGCTAACGGTAAGTCCGATCAGGGTGAGTCGTCCCAGATCGCGTGCGGCATGTGCCACTGATCCGGGTGCTCGCGAATGATCGACTCCATGTGACGCACGAGCTGGGCGGTGATCCGGCGCTCGTCGGCTTCGCGGTCGCCGGTCGGCTCGGCAAAGATCGGCGGCCAGCCGCGGGCCTGGTAGCTGTCGTCGGGCAACCGCCAGACGGCCACCGGCAGGAGCGGGGCGCCTCGTTTGAGGGCGATGGCAGCGGGGCCGACGGGGATCGTGCAGGGATGGCCGAAGAATTCCATTTCGAGCCCGGTACCGAGGATGTCGCGGTCGATCGCGGTCACCACCATCTCGTTCGCCTCCAGCGCCTGCACGACCTGGCGCAGGCCAGTCCGGGTGAGCGGCAGCACGCTGATGCCGAGGCGCTGGCGCGTTCGCCGGTACCAGTCGTAGAGCTCGGGCGGCTCCAGCTCCTCGGCGAAGAGCGCCACCGGCGCGATGGTCGCCGACCAGATGGCGGCCGCGATCTCCCAGGAGCCCATGTGGGCGGAGACGACGAGGGCGCCCTTGCCGTGCGCGAGGGCGGTTTCCAGGTGCTCTTCGCCTTCGATCCGCAGCAGCGGTTGGAGCTGTTCGACGCGCGCGCGGGGAAGCTGCATCAGGTCGGCATAGGCCTTGGAGTGGTTGCGAAAGTTGTCCCGCGTCAGCTTGCGGATCTCTTTTGGTGTGCGCTCGGGAAGGGCACGCCGCAAGTTGAACTCCAGCCGCCGCCGCGACGCGTTGGCGAAGAGGTAGGCGAAGCGCGCGACCACGATTGCCAGCGCGTACGCCCAAGGGCGCGGCAGGCGCTCCATCACCCACTGCAGGATGCGAAAGCCGCGGTACTGGATCAACTCAACCGCTGGAAGGCGAACCACTGATCGGGGTTGGCGCGGATGAACCGCTCAAAGTGGCCTACCACCTCCTGCATCAGCTCCCGATGCGAATCCTTGTCCGAGCAGCGGCCTTCGGTGGGGATCGGCGGATCGATCCTGATCCGGTAGGTCCCGGGCCCGGTCCGCAGGACGCGGGCGGGAAGGAGCGGAGCGCCGGCGCGGCAGGCCAGGGAAGCCGGACCGCCGGGCACGGTGACCTGGCGGCCGAACATCCGAACTTGCAGTCCGGGCCCATGAGGAAGGTCACAGAGGAGCGCGACAATCGCGTTGGCCCGAAGTTCGTCGAGGATCGCGCGGACAGCCGAGCGACCGAGCGGGATGACCTTGAGGCCGAGCGCCTGGCGGGTGGCGACGATGGTGTCGTCGAGGCTGCCCGGCATCCGGTCGGTGACCGCGGCGATGCGGTAGCCGAGAGCTCCCGCAAAGGAGCCGGCCATGTCCCATGAGCCCATGTGCGGAACGGCCATGATGCACCCACGGCCGGCCGCGAGTGCTTCGTCGACGTGCTCGAGCCCTTCCACGGTCATCCGCTCACGCACCTGCTCGGCAGTCATCCCGCCGATCAGGATGAAGTCTGCCAGCACCTGGCCATAGTTCCGGAGGGCTGCCCGGGCGGCGCGCGCGACCTCCGGGTCGCCGGGGTCTCGCTCGAGCACGGCCGCGTAGTTGTCGAGGATGGCCGCCCAGCGACCCGGGTTGAACCGATACCAGAGCACCGTCCCGGCCCCCGCCAGCGTGTAACGGGGGCCGGGCGGCAGGGCCGCGGCGGCGCGCGCCGCGGCCCGGTAGCTACTGCCCAGCAGTGCCGGCAGGCGCCTTCTCCGGGGAGGCGGACTTGACGTTCGAGTACTGCTCGATGAACTGCTCGGTGAGCCGCCGCGCTTCGTTGTCCGTGTACTGGATGGCAGGCGACTTCATGAAGTAAGAGCTGGGGCCCTCGAGGGTGCCTGAAAGGCCATGGTCCAGCGCCAGTTTGATGCAGCGGACGGCGTCGATGACGATGCCGGCCGAGTTGGGGGAGTCGACCACCTCGAGCTTGAGCTCGACGTTCAGGGGAACGTCGCCAAAGGAGCGGCCCTCGAGCCGGATCTGGGCCCACTTGCGGTCCTGGAGCCAGGGCACGTAGTCGCTCGGCCCGATGTGCACGTTGTCGTCACCGATCTCGTAGTCGAGCTGCGAGGTGACCGAGCGGGTCTTGGAGATCTTCTTGGACATCAGCCGCTCGCGCTCGAGCATGTTCAGGAAGTCGGTGTTGCCGCCGAAGTTCAGCTGGTAGGTGCGCTCCAGCTTGACCCCTCGCTCGCGGAAGAGGCGGGCCAGGGTGCGGTGGACGATGGTCGCGCCGACCTGCGACTTGATGTCGTCGCCGATCATGGGCAGGCCCGCCTTTTCGAAGCGGGTCTGCCAGTAGTGCTCCCGGGCGATGAACACGGGGATGCAGTTGACGAAGGCGACTCCCGCGGTCAAGCACTGCTCCACGTACCACTTGGTCGCCTCCTCGGAGCCGACCGGCAGGTAGTTGACGAGGACGTCGGCGCGGGTCTCCTTCAGGATCCCGACAACATCGTCGGTCTCGCCCGGGGCCTTCTCGATGACGCCTGCGAGGTATTTGCCGATGCCGTCGTGGGTCATCCCGCGGTGCACCTTGACCCCCATGCGGGGCACGTCGGCGAACTTGACAGTGTTGTTCTGACCGGCCCAGATCGCCTCGGATAGATCCTTGCCGACCTTGGTCTTGTCCACGTCAAAGGCGGCGACGAACTCGATGTCGCGAACGTGGTAGCCGCCGAGGTCGACATGCATGAGGCCGGGAACGAAGTCGTCGGGAGTGGCGTCGCGGTAGTAGTGCACACCCTGCACGAACGAGGACGCGCAGTTGCCAACTCCGCAGATCGCCACGCGCACCTTGCCGTTGCCGTTCTTCTTCATACGCTCACTCCTATGCGCCTGTGCTCGGTCAGCATCGCCCAGAGGGCGTTCTGGTTCCGGCGGACGTTGTCGA
>CAZLJC010000084.1:0-5121 GCA_964559855.1 uncultured Actinomycetes bacterium | reverse complement strand
GCGGGCGCCAAACGCGCCCAACTAGAGTGGAGCTGTGTCCACTCACCACCACTTCGGCGACTGGCTCACCCTGCACGCGCAGGCCGGCCACAAGCCGCCGCGCCTCACCATCGTCCTCGCGCGGGGCGACCTCCCGCGCAGCTGGGCTCGCTCCCACGAGCACCGCGCCCGTCTCTGGACCGCCCTCGCCGGCCTCCTCCTGATCACACCGTTCACCGCCCTCCTCGCCGCCGGCGCCCTGCACGGCCTGGGAATCGCCGCGCCCTTCGACTGGATCGGCTCCAGCCCCCCGGCCATCCTCGCCGCCTCGGTCAGCCTCTTCGTCGGCATCCCGGTCGCCTTCGTCATCAACCTCTGGCGCATCGTGCGCCTCGGCCTCCGCCGCGGCAGCGGCACGCTCGAAGGCCTGCTCGCGCTCGAGTTCGCCCCTCTCCACCTCGTCGTGGTCGTCGCCGCGCTACTCATCGGCGGCCTGTTCGTGGGCCACCTGGCGGCCGATTCCTACGCTTGCCTGAACGGAGTCAGGTCGGCCTGCTGAGCGCCGCGGGCGCTTACGAAATGTTCACACCCTCCTAATGCCACGGCGCGCGCCCGCCGATTGAATGGGGGGCGTGAGCCTCGCACCAACCAAGCAAATACCCGAATCGACCGCCGTGCGCACCCCGCGCGGCATCACCAGGCGCCAGGCCCTCGCGGCCGCGCTGGCGACCGGCGTCGGCGTCGGCGCCATCCGCCTGCTCGGCGGCCAGATGCAAGAACTGGCCGTGCGCCCCGCGACCCGCGCGAGCGGCTGGGTCTCGCCCCTCGGTTCCGAATCGGCCCGCGTCATGCAATTGCTGCGCCGCACCACGCTCGGTTTCACGCCGAGCCAGCTCGAGGTGGCGCTCTCCGACGGATTCAACAAGACGGTGGACCGCCTGCTCGACTCTCCGGCCGCCGAACCGCCGAAGCTCGACGCCGCCTCCACTCCCGGCGGCCGCTTCCCGATCGCGCAGCTCCAGGAGTGGTGGATCGGCCACATGCTCACGACGCCGACGCCCTTCGCCGAGCGCATGACGCTCTTCTGGCACGGCCACTTCACGAGCGACTACCGCAAGGCCGCCAACGACACCTTCATGTACTGGCAGAACCTCACCTGGCGGCGCATGGCGATGACGGACCTGCGCTCGATGCTGATGCAGGTCACCACCGATCCGGCCATGCTCCGCTACCTCGACCTCGCCACCTCGACCGGCCAGAGCCCGAACGAGAACTATTCGCGAGAGCTCATGGAGCTCTTCACGATGGGCGCCGGCAACTACACCGAGCAGGACGTGCGGGAGAGCGCCAAGGCCCTGGCCGGGTGGGTCGAGCCGCAGCCCGACTCCGTCTCCACCGTCACCGTCGACAACGCCGCCAAGGTCACGCGCCGGCTGCCCGTCTACGACACCCAGAAGACGGGCACATTCGTGCCGCGGCGGGCGTATCGAGGCAGCGTCACCTACCTCGGCAAGACCGGCCCGCTCGACGCGCAGGGCGTGATCGACCGCATCCTCGCGCAGCCCGCGACCGCGACCCTCATCGCCGGCAAGGTGGCGCAGCACTTTGTCACGGCGCAGCCGGACGCCGCGTTCGTGGGCCGGCTGGCCGGTGCCTTCCGGCAATCGAAGTACGACATGAAGACGCTGATGCATGCCGCGCTGACGAGCCCGGAGTTCAGCGCGGACGCCGGCTACCGCGGCCTGATCAAGTCGCCCGCGGAGTTCATGGTTCACGCGGCGCGCGCGCTGGGCACCGGCGATCTGGCCAGGGTGATCGCGACGGCCGGGTCGGGGATGGGGCAGACGCTGTTCGACCCCCCTGACGTCAATGGATGGCCGAACAACGAGTCCTGGATCTCCTCCAACACAGTGGTCGAGCGCGTGAACTTCGTGACCTCGGCGCTGGCGCGCGCCACGCCGCTCCCCAGCTCCCGCGACGCGGTGCGCACGCATCTCGACGGCGTGCTGAGCGGCCAGACCGCCGGCCTGCTCAAGCAGGCCGCGGACGACCGCGCGCTCTGGTTCATCGTCCTCGCCTCACCGGAATTCCAGCTGAAGTAGGTGAAACACGCATGACAAAGGAAATCGGCATCAACCAGCTCAAGCGGCGCGACTTCCTGAAGGCGGGCCTGGTCTTCGGCGCCGGCGCCGCAGGCCTCGCCGCGGGATATGCGGCGGTGCCCGACGCTTTCGCGCGCGCGGTCTACGCGGCCAAGAAGGAGGGCGTCGCCAACGACAACGTCCTGGTGATGATCCAGCTCGCCGGCGGAAACGATGGATTGCGCACGCTCGTCCCGCTGGCCGAGCCCGCGCTCCACGACCTGAGGCCCAAGCTCGCGGGACCGATGGTTTCCCAGGCGCTGCCGCTGGACGCCAGCTACGGGCTGAACCACAACCTGGGCGGCGTCAAGAGCCTGTGGGACAAGGGCAAGGTCGCGATCGTGCAGGGCGTCGGATATCCCAACCCGACGTTCTCGCACTTCGAATCGATCCGGATCTGGGAGACGGGCGACCCCAGCCGCCGCCAGGTCGACGGCTGGCTCGGCCGCACGCTCGCGACGAGCTATGACTCCAACGGCCATCCTCTGACCGGCTGCGCCTGTGGTGCGACAGACGCTCCCGGAGCCCTGCGCGACCTGCAGGCGACGCTGACCGTGATCCAGGACCAGAAGAAGTTCGGCTTCACCGGCGGTCCCGAGGTCGAGGCGGCGGTGGGCGCCCTGTACCGAGGGACGCCCGGCATCTACGGCGCCCTCTTCGACACGGCGATCGCGACGGCCACTGAGACCATGGCGACGCTGCGCACGTCGGCCTCGAGCTACCAGCCCATGGCCGACTACTCGGACAAGGTGAAGCTCGTCTACTCGTCGAAGAACCAGCTGGCCGCGGCGCTGCAGCTGGCGGCCGAGCTGATCGTCACCGGGACTGGCGTCAAGCTGCTGCACGTCACCCTCGGGGGGTTCGACACCCACTACACCGAGCTCAACCGGCACGACGACCTGATGGGGTATCTCGACTCCGCGGTGTCGGCGTTCTACCAGGACCTGTCCGCGCACGGCATGGCGGACAAGGTGCTGATCGCGACGTGGTCCGAGTTCGGGCGGCGCCCCAAGGAGAACGCCAGCGGCGGCACCGACCACGGCGCCGCGGCCCCGCTGCTCCTGATCGGCGACCCGGTGAAGGGCGGCCTGTACGGCGAGGAGCCGAGCCTGACCCAGCTCGACAGCACCGGCAACCTGCAGTACGCGGTGGACTTCCGCTCCGTGTATCAGGAGATCCTGAGCGGCCACCTCGGCGCGGACGCGGGCCAGATCCTGGGCGCGACCTTCGAGTCCGTCCCCTTCCTGAAGGCGCCGGTCGCGGTCTGATGCGCAGTTTCCTGTTGAAGGGGGGAGCGACCCTGCTCGCGCTCGGCGCGACCGTGGCGTCGTCGGTCTATGTGACGGCGCACCTCAAGAACCCGTCGGCGCCGCTGCAGCCTTCGGTGCTGAGTCGCGACTCCGGGGTCACGGTTCTGGGCGGCGTCTCCATCGGCCCTTCGGTGCAGCCGGCGAGCGCATCACCGGTGACGTCGACCTATGCCTCCTGAGGCTCGTTTCCGGGCGCGTCACTTCGAGGCGCTGGGCACGGTCTGCGCCCTGTTCGGCGTCGGCGTGGATCCTCACGCCCTGGAGGCCGGCGAGCAGTGGGTGAGGGGCATGGGCGCGCGGTTCACGCGCTTCTCACCGGACAGCGAGCTGTCGCAGGTCAACGCCGCGGCTGGCCGCTGGGTCGAGACCGGCGTCGAGATGGACGCGATGCTCGGCGAAGCGCTGCGCGCCTACGAGATGAGCTTCGGCCTCGTGAACGTCGCCGTGCTGCCCGCGATGCATGCGATCGGATATTCGCGCCCGCTCGCCTCCGGCATCGCGCCCGCGGCCGCCGTGCGGCCCGAACCGCCTCCTCCGCTGCCCGGCGTCCTCGAGCTGCGCCGGGGTGGGGCGCGGCTGCGGCCGGGCTGCGCGCTCGATTTCGGCGGGATCGCCAAGGGCTGGATGGCGGAGCGGCTGTCCGCGTGGCTGGGCGGCAACGTGCTGGTCAACCTCGGCGGCGACCTCTATGCGGCGGGGCGGGGCCCCGAGGGCGGCGGGTGGCCGGTCGGTGTCGGCGCGGCCACGGTCCTGTTGCGCGACAGCGCCGCCGCGACGAGCAGCGTGCGCAAGCGGCGCTGGGGCGCGCTGCATCACCTGATCGATCCGCGCACGGGGCTGCCTTCGGACACGGGTCTCGACGAGGTGTCGGTGGTGGCGCGGTCCGGCGTCGCCGCCGAGGTCGTCGCCAAGACTGCGCTCCTGCTCGGGCCCGAGCTCGCGCCGGCCTTCTGCTCCGCCCACGCGCTCGCGTGGTCGCTTACGAGAAGCGATGACCGCTGATCAGTTCTTCTGGGTGCTGGCTCGCGTCGCGGGCCTGAGCTCGTACGCGACGCTCGCGATGGCACTGGTCACGGGCGTCGCCCTGCGCACGGCGGTGCTCGACTGGCTGGGCAGCAACCGCGCGGTGCGCGGACTGCACGAGTACACGACGGTGCTGTGGATTCCGCTGGCGGGGCTGCACCTGATCGCGCTGCTGCTCGACGCGACAGCTCGGATCGGATGGGTGGACCTGTTCGTTCCGTTCCACGCCGCGTACGGCGGACTCGCGCTCGGCCTCGGCGCGCTCTCGGTGGACGTGCTGGCGATCGTCACCGTTACGTCCTTCCTGCGGCGGCGCATGGGAAAGCGGTTGTGGCTCTGGATCCACCGCCTGTCATACGTGGCATTCGGGCTGGTCTTTCTCCACGCGGTGCTGAGCGGCACGGACTTCAGCGACCCCGCGGTCTCCGCCATCACCTGGGGCGCCGCGGCCGCACTGCTGACCCTGACCCTCGCCCGGCTCCTGGGCGGCCGCCTTCCGGCCTGACCCAGTGGCCCTCCGCGGGCCCACCCTCCTCCCGCCGGTTCCCACCCCCAGACCGGCACACCGTGCGGTCAAGGGGAGCAGAAAAAACCCCGCCCCACAACCCTGCCCGTTAAGGATCATTCCCCGCGGGGCACCACGGGGCATGAAAATCACTTGGGCGGTG
>CAZLJC010000083.1:0-5662 GCA_964559855.1 uncultured Actinomycetes bacterium | reverse complement strand
TCGGAATGGCCTCGAAGAGCCGCCCCTCCTCCTCGGGAGAGAGCGAAGCCCGCCGCCGCAAGGGCAGCAGCTGAGCCTCGAAGAGGATCTCGTCCGAGTAGGCGTTACCGACTCCCGCCAGGAACGCCTGATTGCGCAGCAAGTCCTTCAACTCGTCCCGGTAGCGCCGAAGCCGGCGCCGGAACTCGTCGATTCCCATCTCGGCCACCTGGTCCGCCTCGGGCCCCATCTCGCGCCAGGCGGGTACGTCAGAGTCCGGGTCGGCGGTCCAGTAGATCCGGCCCATGTCGCGCATGTCGAAGTACCGGAGCTCGCGACCGCCCTCCAAGCGCATCGTGAACACGAGCTGCGAGGGCCTTTTCTCCTCCGCGTCGGCCAGTTGGAAGCGGCCGCCGAGCATGGGGTTGACGATCAGAGAGCGCCGCTCGCCGCCGCGCACCAGCTCGAGGTCGAAGGAGAGGTGCTTGCCGCGGCGCCACACTGCGGTGAAGCGCCGGTAAGGCGTCTCCGCCTCGAAGTTCTGGACCGGGTAGCGCAGCAGGTGCGCCTTGCGAGGTTCGACCTCGCAGCCGGTGACGATGGCGCCCTCCAAGCGCGGGCCGAGCGTCAAGCGCAGCGCTTCGAGCTCGGGCAGTTCGGGCATTTATAAGCAGTTTGCCGCTTTCAGACGCCGGGTAAACAAAACTCGACATGCGTTTGGACAAGTTCACCGAAAAGGCACAGGCAGCGCTCCAGGAGGCGGCGCAGCAGGCTCAGGAACGCGGACAGCAGGCGATCGAGCCTGAGCACCTGCTGCTCGCGCTCCTGAACCAGGGCGAGGGCATCGCAAGATCACTGTTGGAGGCGGCAGGAGCTTCTCCGACCGCGATCGAGCCGGCCGTCATCTCGACGGTCGAGCGCCTGCCGCGCGTGAGCGGCGGGCAGCCCTACCTTTCCAACGACCTGTCCAACGTGCTGGACGACGCCCAGCAGGAGGCGGATCAGCTGAAGGACGAGTACATCTCGACCGAGCACCTGCTCCTCGCGCTCGCCGGCCGGCCGGCGCTGCTGTCGAACGGGGTGACCCGCGACGCGCTGCTCAACGCGCTCAAAAAGGTGCGCGGCAACCGGCGCGTCGTCGACCAGGACCCCGAATCCAAGTACCAGGCGCTCGAGCGCTACGGCCGTGACCTGACCCGGCTGGCGGTGGAGGGCAAGCTCGACCCGGTGATCGGCCGCGACGAGGAGATCCGCCGCGTCATCCAGGTACTGTCGCGGCGCACCAAGAACAACCCGGTCCTGATCGGCGAGCCTGGCGTCGGCAAGACGGCGATCGCCGAGGGCCTGGCTCAGCGGATCGCCGCCGGCGACGTGCCGGAAGGGCTGAAGAACAAGCGCGTGGTCACACTCGACCTCGGTTCGCTGATCGCCGGCGCCAAATACCGGGGCGAGTTCGAGGATCGCCTGAAGGCCGTCTTGAAGGACGTCCAGGACGCCGAGGGCCAGGTCGTTCTCTTCATCGACGAACTGCACACACTGGTCGGCGCCGGCGCTGCCGAGGGGGCGATGGACGCCGCCAACCTGCTCAAGCCGGCGCTGGCCCGCGGCGAGCTGCGCGCGATCGGGGCGACCACGCTCGACGAGTACCGAAAGCACATCGAGAAAGACGCCGCGCTGGAGCGTCGGTTCCAGCCGGTTTACGTCGAGCAGCCCACCGTCGAGGACACGATCTCGATCCTGCGCGGTCTCCGCGAGCGCTACGAGGTGCACCACGGCGTGCGCATCAAGGACTCGGCGCTGGTGGCGGCGGCGATGCTCTCGCACCGTTACATCACCGACCGCTTCCTGCCGGACAAGGCGATCGACCTCGTCGATGAAGCGGCAGCACGGCTGCGCACCGAGATCGACTCGCTGCCGGCCGAGCTGGACGAGCTGGAGCGCCAGATCCGGCAGCTCGAGATCGAACGGGCGGCTCTCCAGAAGGAGAACGATCCCGCCTCCCGAGAACGGCTGGCCGCGCTCGAGCAGCAGCTGGCTGCGCTCAACGAACAGCGAAACGCGCTGCGCGCGCGCTGGGACCGCGAAAAGCAGGTGATCGCCCGCATCCGCGACCTGCGCGAGAAGATCGAGGAGGTTCGCCACGACGCCGAGCGCGCGGAGCGTGCGGCCGACTTCGAGAAGGCGGCGCGCCTGCGTTACGGCGAGGTCGTCCAGCTCGAGAAGGACCTCGAGCAGGCGAACCAGCAGCTCGACGAGCTTCAGGGATCGGGTGGCGCCCTCCTCAAGGAGGAGGTCGAAGAGGACGACATCGCCGAGATCGTCAGCCGCTGGACCGGTGTCCCGGTCAGCCGGATGATGGAGGGCGAGATCCAGAAGCTGCTCCAAATGGAGCGCCGGCTCCACGAGCGCGTGATCGGACAGGACGAGGCCGTGGAGGCGGTGGCCAACGCAGTGCGCCGCTCACGCAGTGGCCTCTCCGACCCGAACCGGCCGGTTGGCTCCTTCATCTTCCTGGGGCCCACCGGCGTCGGTAAGACCGAGCTCGCCCGCGCCCTCGCCGAGTTCCTTTTCGACGACGAGCAGGCACTGATCCGGATCGACATGTCCGAGTACGGCGAGAAGCACTCGGTGGCGCGGCTGATCGGCGCCCCGCCGGGATACGTCGGCTACGACGAGGGCGGGCAGCTGACCGAGGCGGTCCGCCGCCGGCCGTATTCGGTGGTGCTCTTCGACGAGGTCGAAAAGGCGCACCCGGACGTCTTCAATGTCTTCCTGCAGATCCTTGACGACGGGCGCCTGACCGACGGTCAGGGCCGCACGGTCGACTTCCGCAACGCCGTGCTGATCATGACGTCGAACCTCGGCAGCCAGCTCATCATGGACATGGCGAACCGGCCGTTCGCGGACGTTCGGGAAGCGGTCATGGGAGTCCTCCAGCAGAACTTCCGGCCCGAGTTCCTGAACCGTGTCGACGAGGTGATCGTGTTCCAGCAGCTGAGCCGGGATGAGCTCAAGGCGATCGTGGATATTCAGCTCGCCCGGCTCAAGGCTCGGCTTGCCGAGCGGCGGATCGGCCTCAGGGTGACGGCCGCCGCCCAGGAGCTGATCGCGGAGCGGGGCTGGGATCCCGTCTACGGAGCGCGTCCGTTGAAGCGGATGATCCAGAAGCTGGTCCAGGACGAACTCGCCATGCGGATCCTCCAGGGGGACTTCAAGGACGGGGACACCGTTGAGGTCGGCGCCCTGGACGGGCGACTGACCTTCGCCCGGGCCGCAGAAGCAGTGGCTTAGCGAGTCTGCTGACGGGCCAGGTCGAGACGGTCGTCGAATCGCCACTCGGCCTCGCATCGCCAGACCTCGTTGAGCAGCTCTTCGAGCTGTGAATGAAGGTCCAGGATTAAGTCCTCGCGCGGGCTGTTCGACCTCGGCTTCCGTCTGACGACCTGCTTGGCATTGGGCAGCATTTCTGTCTCCTGCTAGCTACAACGTTTGCCGGTAGGCATTTATGCGCCCATCAAATGCCTGGAATTTTCGAAGCCTGTAAAGACGCTGCCATGAATCGGTCGTCGGCCACGGCCTGCTAGAGCCTGGTCACCTCGCCTGTCCAGGCGAAGCCCGCCGAGGCCGAGCGTGGGCGGTAGCGCCGGACCAGCGTGGCCTGGGCCGCAGGGCGCCGGAGCTCCACCTCGATCATGACGGCCGCCGAACTGTCTCCATTGCCGCTGACCAACCCCTCGTATGCGAGTGCCCATCCGACCGCTTCGCGCGTGAAACTGGCGAGCCGCTCCCGTGCCATGCGCAGCGCGTCCCCCGGGCGGCCGGTTCCTTCGCCGGGTGGCTCGAAGACGATCACCGCGCCGGGGCGTCCGAGATCCTCGCCCTCGTACCAGACCATCAGCGAGGGTAGGAGCGGACCGCCGCCGTCGAGGGCCTTCTCACAGTTGGAAGCCATCGCCTCCGCCATCCGCTCGAGGGTCCGGCCGGCGTCCAGCCGCTCCTGCGCCATATGCACGAAGTACCGCGGCCCGGAGAGCGCTGTCAACGTACCCAATACGAGCACGTACTCGGGGGGCCCAAGCCAAACTAGCCCTGCGTGAGCGCCGCCTCCACCCACGCTGCCACACCCAGCAGCAGCTCGTCGGTCTGCGGTACGCCCACAAGCTGCAGTCCGAGCGGGAGACCGCGTGGGCCACGGCCGGCGGGAATGGAGACCGCCGGCGCTCCGACCAGCGTCCAGCGAGTGCAGAGGCGCGGGTCGCCGGTGGTCGCGGCCGGTGGCGCTTCGCCGAGGGCGGGGAGCGTGAGCAGGGCGTCGTAGGGCCGCGACCAGCGGGTGAACTCGTCCACCAGCCGGTCGCGTTCGGCGATTGCTTCCCGGTACCACTCTGGGGCGACGGACGCGCCCTCGTCTAGCAACTCATGAAGGTGGGCGCTCACCGCCCCCGGGTTGCGCGCGACCTGGGGGCCGAGACTGCGATCGGCCTCGACCGCCATGATCACACGGTGCACCGGGATCGCGTCGCGGAGCCCCGTTGGCAGCTGCGGACGCTCGACCAACGCGCCTCGGGACTCGAGCTCGGCCACCCAGGCATCGAATTGCTCGGTGACTCCCGGTTCGCATTCGGACCACTCAGGCGTCATGGCGACTGCGAGACGAGGCTGAACGAGCGGCCGTGGGGTCAGATCGCGGTTGGCCATTACCGCGACCAGCCGGGCAGCGTGGGCGACCGTGGGCCCGAATCCGCCGACCGTGTCCAGTGACTCGCTGAAGGTCATCACGCCGTCTCGGGGCACCATGCCGAAGCTCGGTTTGTAGCCGGTGGTCCCGGAAAAGGCGGCCGGCCGGATGATCGAGCCGTTCGTCTGGGTGCCGACAGCGAGGTCGAGCATGCCCGCCGCCACCGCGGCGGCGGAGCCCATCGAGGAGCCGCCCGGCGTCCTCGCGTAGTCCCACGGATTGCGGGTCGGACCGGGCGTGAAGTAGGCCATCTCGGCCGTCACCGTCTTCCCGGCGACGATCCCGCCCGCCGCCTCGATCCTCTGGACCACGGTCGCCGATCGCGGCGGCACACGGCCCGCGAACAGCCGGGAGCCGTGCTCGGTCGGAATACCCGCCGTGTCGATGATGTCTTTGATCCCGACCAGCTGCCCGCTCAGGGCGCCCTGGCGACCCTCCGCGGCCGCTTCGCGCGCCCGCTGCACGTCAAGCCAGGCGAACGCGTGGATGTGCGTCTCCAGCTCTTCTATCTTTCGCAGGCGCTCTTCGATCACGGCAACAACAGGAACATAGTGGCCCGCAGCCCACTAGACTGCGCGCGCGTGTCGTTTGAGGAGGCGGTGCTGGCGGCGATCGGGGCCCTCGAGCCGGGCGACATTGCGACCTACGGTGAGATTGCATCGCGAGCCGGACGGCCGGGCGCGGCGCGGGCGGTGGGGAACATCCTCTCCCGCACCCACGGGCGGGTGCCCTGGTGGCGTGTCGTGCGCGCCGGCGGCGCGATCGCCAAGGGCGAACAACAGGCTCGCCTGTTGGGGGCCGAGGGAGTCGAGGTCAAGAATGGCCGTGTGGCCGACCCGGGGCTCCGCCGTCGCCTGACAGCCGGCCTCTGAGACGGGGCGGCGGTTGCATTAACTGGCGGAAGGGCCGGGATTCGAACCCGGGAGGCAGGTATCCCCACCTACC
>CAZLJC010000082.1:0-5998 GCA_964559855.1 uncultured Actinomycetes bacterium | reverse complement strand
CCGCGCGAATCACGCGCGTTTGGCGCAGAACGCGCCGAATCACCTACAGAGCTTGTGAGCCGTTCAAGCCGGCTACCAGCCACCTGCATTCTCAGCTCAGCTTCCACTGGATGCCGGCCATCACGGGAGCGGCAGTCTTGATGAAGGTCCCCATGTTGTCCTGGCGCGACACGAGCATCAGCAGGTAATAGACCGAGCCGCTCTGGTTCGCGCCCACGAACAGGCTCGCCTCGCCGCGCACCGAGTTGCCGCCCGACGTGACGGTGAAGCACAGCTGCCACGCGATACCGCCGACGCCGTGAAACGTGGTGGTCGAAGCCGACGTGCCCGCGCAGGGCGCGGCGTCGGGGTAGTTCTGCTTGAAGTAGCTGTCGATCTGGGTCTTGTTGTCCTGGGACGTGGCCGCCGGGACCGAAGACCCGCTTGCCACGGTCACCGTTCCGGTCGTATTCGGGTCCAGGAGGACGATGGTTTCGCTGTCCTTCGACTGGACCGTCCAGCCGGCGGGCACCGCCACGCTGACACCGTCGTTCGACTCGGTCGTGCCGGTGGTCGAGACGGGGGAGGCGACCGGGCTTGGCGTGACGCCCGGCGAGGGGCTGGCCAGCCCCGCGCCGATCCCGATCGTGGTCGCCGTGCCGCCGGACGGGTTTCCGCCGCCGTTGTTGCGGCTGCCCAGCAAGGCGAGGACCGTGCCGGCCCCGGCCATGACCAGGACGAGCGCGACGACGCCGGCGACGATCAGGGTCCAGGGCGTGCGGTGCATCGGCACCGGCGGGCCGGCCGGCGTGTAGTACGGGCTCTGGTAGCCGGCGGCGCCGCCGTACGCCGGCGCCGCGAATCCCGGGGGAGGACCGGGCGGAGGACCGGGGATGGCGCCTGGCGCCACCGCCGTGGCGACGCCGTGCGGAGGCGGAGCCGCGAGCGGGCTGCCGCACGCCTGGCAGTACAGGTTGCCGTCCGGGTTTTGGGTGCCGCACCGAGCGCAGGCGAGCGCCATCTAGGCCCTCCCGGACGCGCCGGCCGCGTCCTTGCGCGGCTTGCGCGCCCGCTTCACGGCCGCCGGCGCCGCCGTCAGCGCCATGCCGCAGTTGGGGCAGAAGCCGGACGCGACCACGTGCATGTGGCAGTTGGCACACACCGTCTCGGCGAACCCCATGTGCGCGGCCTCCTCCAGCAGCGCGTGGTGGAGCAGGAAGCGGACGTAGATCAGGACCGCCCCGTCCACCGCGGCCTGCCAGACCAGCACGAACAGCTGGTTGACCGAGGCGTCCTTGAGCAGCTGCGTGCCGGCGGAGAACGCCACGTGAGCGACCACCGCCACCGCCACGCCGCCGATCTCACGGTTGTCGAGGCGCCCACGCCGGAGCCGCCAGACGGTGGCCGCGATCATGCCGGTCGCGCTGCCCTGCAGCACGGGGAGGAAGATCGCAAGCGTGGCGAGGTCGAAGATCCAGTTGCCCGGCGTCGCGCGCACCGGCAGGCTGGTCAGCGCGCTGGAAAAGCCGACCAGCGATTCGGCAAGCCCGAACCCGAGCCCGGCGGCGATGCCGAACACGAGCCCGTCGACCGTCTCGGGGAAGCTCTTCCGGTTGGGCAGGAAGAGCGCCGGCAGCGGCTTCACCGCCTCCTGGACCACCGGCACGATCAGCCCGAGGAGGAGCAGCGTCCCGACGTTGACGCCCGCGCCGCGCAGCGGATTGCCGATGTCCTGGTAGGGGTTGTACAGGCGCTGCTCGACCAGGGTGACGATGATCCCGAGCACTACGCCGCCGCCGATGGTGAAGCCGAGGATGGTGGCCGGCTCGTCGCGGTAGACCTGCGTCTCGTAGAGGTAGATCAGGTACAGCACCGGGACCAGGAAGATCGCGAGCAGGATGGCGGCGGTGATCAGTCCGGTGACATAGAGGATGAGTAGGCCCGCCAGACCGGCCGCGAACGCCCAGCGGAACTCGTGGATCTTGCGCGCCCCCAGGTGCGGGAACAGCGTGGTGAAGAGCGACGGCTGGATGACGTGCTCGCCCGGATGCGCCGCGTAGCGATTGGTCCGCGTCCGGGGGTTGGCGGCCGCGTCCGCCGCACCCTGGTGTGCGCCGCAGCGCGTGCAGAACGCGCCGTCAGGGACGTCGTGTGAGCAGTGGTCGCACCGCACCGGCCTGTCCTCCTGGGCCCGGAATCCGTTTGGGCCGTAAAGGATAGAGGCCGGTCCGCTGCTTTATGCCTGCTTAGCGCTTTCCTCCGGCGCCGGCACCCAGCCCCGCATGAAGTGGCACGAGTAGTGCCCCTGGTGCGTGTCGAAGTAGCGCTGGTGGTACTCCTCCGCACGCCAGAACGTCGCCGCGGGGACGATCTCCGTGACGATCTTGCGCTCGAAGTGCTGCTGCGCCTCGTCCTTCGACTTCCGTGCCGCCGCCTCCTGCTCCGGGCCATGGAAGAAGATCGCCGAGCGGTACTGGTGGCCCATGTCCGGGCCCTGCCGGTTGAGCGTCGTCGGGTCGTGCATGTTCCAGAACGCGTTCAGCAGCTGCTCGTAGCTGACCCTGGCCGGGTCGTACGTCACCTCGACCGCCTCCGCGTGGCCGGTCCGGCCTCCGCAGACCTGCTCGTACGTCGGGTGGTCGACATGCCCGCCCGCGTAGCCGGAGACCGCCTCGGTCACACCCGGGATCTCGTTGAAAAGGTGCTCGACGCCCCAGAAGCAGCCGCCCGCAAAAGTCGCCTTCTCCATGTTCACCTCCACGTTAGTCGCCTGCATCTTTACCCAGTTCGGTGACGAATCGATCACGCCGCCGCGCCGGAACCCGGCTCCGGCCGCGTCATGCGGTGGGAGCAGTGAACTCGCCCCAGCTCCTCGTCGCCTTCTCGGCCCTGACCACCGCGGCGGCGCTGTGGGCGGCCGTCTTCGCCACGCGCGCGGACCGCGCGTCGCGGCGCGCCCTCAAGCAGGCGGACGCGCGCTGGGAGGCGAGCACCCGGCCCGTCCCCCACCTCACGTTCACGGCCTTCACGGCCCCCGGCCAGTCGATCCAGGTCCAGGTGGAGAACCTCGGCGGAACCCTCGCCGCCGGCGCCCTCATCGTGCAGAGCGGGGACGACCTGTACGCCGGTGAGGTCACGCTCCCCGAGAGGTCGCCCGCCCGCCCGTTCTCGCTCCCCTTCGTGGTCAAGGCCTGGCAGCGCGCCGCCCAGCCTCGCTGCCTGCTCTTCGTCGCCCGCGACGTCGGCGGCGGCTGCTGGAACTGCCTGGACGGCGGCCGGCCGATCAAGGATCCGCGCCGCTGGCTCGGCGGACGGCTCCGCGAGCTGCGGATGCAGGGCATGGTCGAATTCCCCGGAGTGACCGCGGCCGTCCGCTGAGGCGCGAAAGCGCCCTCAGTGCGTGTGGTCGAGCTCCGCGTTGAGGCTGATCTTCACGTTGTTCTTCAAGGCCTTCGACACCGGGCAGCCTTCCTTCGCCGCCTCCGCGAGCTTGCGGAACTCCGCCTCGTCGATGCCGTGGATGTGGCCCCTGACCGTCAGCGTGATCGACGTGATCCCGGTTCCCGGCACGAACTCGACCTCGGCCGACGTGTTGAGCCGCTCAGGAGAATGGCCCGCCTTCGCGAGGCCGTTGGAGAACGCCATCGAGTAGCACGCGGCGTGCGCGGCGGCGATCAGCTCTTCGGGGCTCGTCCCGCCATGCGTGCGGTCGGACCTTGCGCCCCAGGTGACAGGAAACTCGCCGAAGGTGCCGCTCGCCACCCTGACCCGGCCCTCGCCGCTCGTCAGGTCCCCTTCCCAGATCGCGTCCGCTCGACTGATCGCAGCCATTCACGTCACCTCCCGGTTATTGATCGCAGGATACTGAAGGCCTGGAACGCAACAAGGACCGGTCCGAATTCCACGCGTTTTGCGCCAAACGAGCCAAATCCCGCGCGAATTGCGCGCGTCCGGCGCCACGTGCGCCGAAACCTCCTGCAGGTTTTGTGAGCCGTTCGCGCTAGCCCACCACCCGACTGACGTCGCGCGCGACCTCGATCGCCTCCTGCGCCTTGATCACGAGCGTCGGCACGGCGGCGCCGGGCGCGCTGACATCGCAATCCGGAGCCAGCGTCGTGTTCAGCGTCCGGCCGATCTCGACGCCGAGAAACCGCAGGCCGTCGACGGTCGCTGCGCGCACCGGGGCGGCGTTCTCCCCCACGCCGCCGGTGAAGACGAGGGCGTCGAGGCCGCCCATGGCGGCCGCCATCGATGCGATCAGCCCGCGCAGGCGGTGGACGTACACGTCGAGGGCCAGCTCGGCGTCGTCGTCCCCGCCGGCGATCCGTTCCAGGATCTGCCGCATATCGCCCGTTCCGGCCAGGGCCATCAGCCCGCCCCGGCGGTCGAGGGCCTCGGTCAGCCGGCTCTCCGTCAGGCCCGCGTGGCGCTCGAGATAGAGGAGGATGCCGGGGTCGACCGTGCCCGACCGCGTCGCCATGACCAGGCCTTCGAGCGGCGTGAAGCCCATCGTCGTGTCCACCGAGCGGCCGCCCCGGACGGCGGCCAGCGACGCGCCCGCCCCGAGGTGGCACGTGACCACGCGCAGGTCCCGGGGAGGGCGGCCGAGCATCTCCGCGGCGCGCCGCGCCGCGTACGAATGGGAGAACCCGTGAAAGCCGTAGCGCCGGACGCCGTGGCGCTCGCGCCACTCGGCCGGGACCGCGTACGTCGAGGCGGCGGCCGGCATCCGGGAGTGGAACGCGGTGTCGAAGCACGCCACGCCGGGGACGCGGGGCAGGACCTCCCGCGCGGCCGCGATGCCCGCCAGCGCAGCGGGCAGATGGAGCGGCGCCAGGTCGCTGATCCCGACCAGGTAGCGCACGACCTCGGGATCGATCCGCACGGAGCTGGAGTAACGCGGTCCCCCGTGGACCACGCGGTGCCCCACGGCGTCCACGCCTCCCATCGAGCGGATCGCGGAGGCGAGCTGCGACTCGTCGAGCCGGCCCTCGGAGGCCTCGAACTCGCGCTCCCGCGCCACGCGATCGTCCTCGACGACGCTCAGCTTGACCGAGCTGGAGCCGGCGTTGAGGACTAGGACCCGCACCCCTCAGTGCGGCCAGGTCCAGCTCAGGACGTCGGGCGAGTCCTGGCCGTGGTCACGCGTGTACTGGCGGTGGCGCAGCCGTTCGTCGACCATCTTCTGCCGGACGTGCGCTGCGGTCGACCCGAGCGACGGCACGCGGTCGATCACGTCCATCACGAGGTGGAAGCGGTCGAGGTCGTTGAGCATGACCATGTCGAAGGGCGTGGTCGTCGTACCTTCCTCCTTGTAGCCGCGCACGTGGATGTTGGAGTGATTCGTCCGCCGGTACGTCAGCCGGTGGATCAGCCACGGGTAGCCGTGGTAGGCGAAGATCACCGGCCGGTCCCTCGTGAACACCTCGTCGAACTCGGCGTCGCTCAGGCCGTGAGGATGCTCACCCGGCGGCTGCAGGCGCATGAGGTCGACGACGTTGACGAACCGCACGGCGAGCTGCGGCAGGTGCTGGCGGACCAGGTCGGCGGCCGCCAGGGCCTCCAGCGTGGGCACGTCCCCGGCGCAGGCGATCACGACGTCCGGCTCCTTGCCCTGGTCGGTGCTCGCCCAGTCCCAGATGCCCAGTCCGCGCGTGCAGTGCGCGATGGCGTCGTCCATCGACAGGTAGTTCAGGGCCGGCTGCTTGCCCGCGACGATCACGTTGACGTAGTTGCGGCTGCGCAGGCAGTGATCGCCCACCGACAGCAGGCAGTTGGCGTCCGGCGCCAGGTAGACCCTGATCACCTCCGGCTTCTTGTTCATGACGTGGTCGATGAAGCCGGGGTCCTGGTGAGAGAAGCCGTTGTGGTCCTGCCTCCAGACATGGGATGACAGCAGGTAGTTCAGCGACGCGATGGGCCGCCTCCACGGGATGTCCCTGGTCACCTTCAGCCATTTGGCGTGCTGGTTGAACATCGAGTCGACGATGTGGATGAAGGCCTCGTAGCAGTTGAACAG
>CAZLJC010000081.1:0-6028 GCA_964559855.1 uncultured Actinomycetes bacterium | reverse complement strand
CCGAGTGGCTAACTGTGCGCCGGCGGCTGCGCCCAGTCCTCTTCGGTGACCCCGCCCAAAGCGGCGTGGAAGCAGGCCTCGTAGGCCTCCTGGAGCGTCTGCGGCGTCAGCGCCGGCTGCTGCTCGCGGTAGGCGGCGAAGTCGACCAGGCGGCTGATGATCGCACGCGGGTGCGAGCCGCGCAGCGGGCGCTTGTCCTTGTTGTAGAGGGAGAGCAGGTAGGGGACGGCCTGCGGCACCCAGGCCACGTTGTTCCTGCCGCACTCGTACTGCAGGATCTTGGTGTAGGCCTCCGGCGACGGGTTGGAGACGCCGATCTTGTAGGCCATGCGGCGCAAGAACGCTTCGTCGACCAGCGAGGACGGCGATAGGTTGGTCGAGAAGACGACCTGGCAGAGGAAGGGCAGCTCGATCTTCCGGCCGGAGGCCGAGAGGTCGAGATAGTCGATCTTCTTCTCCATCGGGACGATGAACCGGTTGAGGAGGCGCATCGGCGGCACCTCCTGACGGCCGAAGTCATCGATCACGAACACGCCCGCGTTGGCCTTCCAGTGCAGCGGCGCCTCGTAATACCGGTTGGAAGCGTCGTACGTGAGGTCGAGCTGGTTCAGCTTCAGTTCGCCGCCGACCGTGACTACGGGCCGTTCGATCTTGACCAAACGGCGATCCGTGGGCTGCTCGCCCTCGGCGATGCGGTGATAGACGGGGTCGATCAGGCGGATGATCTCGTCCCCGACTGCGACCGCGTGGGGGACCTCGATCGGGTTGCCCATCAGCAGCGCCATGCGCTCGGTGATCGTCGACTTGCCGTTGCCCGGCGCCCCGAAGATGAACAGGGAGGAGCGGGAGATCATCGCGCCGCCGATCTGGTCGATGATGTGCTGCTCGAGCTGGAGCTCGCCCAGCGCCTTCTTGAGCATGGCGTCGGTGATGTGGGCCTTGGCCGCAACCTGCGAGCGGACGAGGTCCAGGTAGTCCTCGTAGCGGATGGGGCAGGGACCCATGTAACGCGTCTGGACGGCCGACATCTCGGCCGCCCGCTGGCGGCCGGCCGAGCTGACCGTGTACATCATGCGAACAGGGATCGGCCGGCCGTCGAGCCCGGCTTCGTTGGCGAAGCCGACCGTGTCCATCATCTGGGTCCGCTGGTATTCCTCGATCAGCGGCTGGATGACTTCGAAAGGCAGGCCGATCCGTGCCTCCAGTGCCGCCCCGCTCAGTTGATCGGCGTAGGCGATGGTCCGGAGGAGGAGGCTGGCCACCAGGTCCTTTCGAAGCCCGGTGTCCTCGAGTTTTGCAGGCGCGGCAATCGTTCCTGACTTCACGCGGGGTGGAACTATACAAGTTGGACGGGCGAACCCGACCCCTATCGCCTACAAGTTCGTAGGGTTGCGAGGGAGGAAGCTTTCCGGCTCCTAGAATCCGCCGCGGTGGAGTACGTCGCCTTCGACCTCGAGACCACCGGGCTCGATCCCCAGCGAGATGGGGTCATCGAGGTGGGCGCTGTCGCGTTCGACCAGTCCGCTGTGACCGAGAGGCTGGAGCGCTTCGCCAATCCCGGCCGCCGCCTGCCCGAGCCGGTGAGCCGGCTGACCGGGATCCGGGCCGAAGACCTGCGCGCGGCGCCGCCCTCAGACGTGGTCCTGGCTGAGCTGGTGCGCTTTTGCGCCGGGCGCCAGGCGGTTGGACACGGCGCGCTGCTGGACATCGACTTCCTGACCGCCGCCGAGGCGTGGGAGCCGGGCCGCGGGTTGATCGACACCCTGCACATCGCCCGCATCCTGCTCCCCAACGCTCCCAGCCACAGCCTGCCCATGCTGGCGCTGGAGCTCGGCCTGGACCAACCGAGGCCGCACCGCGCGCTCGACGACGCCGACGCCACTCGCCAGCTCTTCCTTCGCCTCCGCGAGGAGGCGGCGGCCCTCGACGAGGCGCTGAAGGAGACGATGCTCGCCCTGGTGGCGCCCTACGGCTGGCCGGTCGCCTCCTTTTTCGCGGAAGCGCTGGCCGCCGCCGATCCCCGGGCTGCGGAGCGCCCGATCACGAAGTCGGGGACCGTTCGCGGAGGCCCCCGAAGGCGAACGGCGGAGGATGATCCAGCCTTCCTGGCCGCGCTCCTCGGGCCGGATGGGCCGCTCGCGAGCGCTCTGCCGGAGTACGAGCACCGGGAGGCACAGCAGCAGATGCTGCTCGCGGTGGCGCAGGTCATGGGAAGGGGCGGGCGCCTGGTCGCCGAGGCGGGTACCGGGACCGGAAAGAGCCTGGCCTACCTGGTGCCCGCCGTGGCGCGAGCCGTGCGCCGGGGCGAGCGCGTGGTGGTCTCGACGCACACCCACACGCTCCAGGAGCAGCTGATTACAAAAGACCTGCCGGCGCTTCGGGAATGGCTGCCCTGGGACTTCGAGGCCTGCCTCCTCAAGGGCCGGCCGAACTACGTGTCCCTGCGCCGCTGGCGGCGTTACCTGGGGGAGCGCTGCCAGGACGAAGAGGAGCTGCGTTTCAAGCTCAAGGTCATGGTCTGGCTCCACCAGACCGAGACCGGCGACCGCTCGGAGCTGCGACTCCAGGGTCGCGAGGAGGTCTTCTGGGCGCGCATCGCCTCCGATCCCCTCGACTGCGTCGGCCTCCACTGCTCAGAAGAGGATTGCTTCGTCCACCGGGCGCGAGCCGAAGCCGAAAAGGCAGACGTCGTCGTGGTCAACCACGCCCTCCTGCTGGCCGACGCCAATACCCAGGGCGGCATTTTGCCGCCCTTCGACCACCTCGTCGTCGACGAGGCGCATCACCTCGAGGACGCGGCCACACAGGGGCTGCGCCAGGAGGTCGACGGCAGCGGCCTGCTGGCGCTGCTCACGCGCCTCGGTTCCGAGCAGGACTCGAAGCGAATCGGTCTGATACCCGAGATCCTCCTCCAGCCCCGTTTCGGTGAGGCCGGGGTGGAGAAGGCCCTCGAGGAGTCCTGGCCGCTGGTGCTCCGGGCCCATGAGCGCGTGAAAGCGCTCTTCGAGGCAGCCGGCGACTGGGCGCGGGTGCAGTTTGCGGAGCTCGACCGGCGCGACGAAAACCTGCGCCTCACCGCCGCCATCAGGGAGAGCGCCGGCTGGGCGCAGGTGAGCGCCCTGGGCGGCGACGCGGCGACGGTGCTCGCCGCTCTCGACGTGCATCTGCGGCGGGCGGCGACGGCCGGGCGCGACTGGCTCGCGAGTGAAGATCCGGACCCGGACCTGCGCGAGCTGGAGATCATCCGGGGCCGGGTCGCCGAGAGCGCCGAGGTGGTGCGCACCGCGCTCGTCGATCCCGACCCCAACTTCGTCTACTGGCTCTCGATGCCCGCGCGCACCAACGGCGTCGTCCTCCGCTCGGCGCCGGTCGACGTCGGCGGCCTCCTCCGCGAGCAGGTGTACGCCGAGCGCCGTTCGGTCACGTTCACCTCCGCCTCACTCGCGGTCGCCGGCTCCTTCGACTACTTCTGCTCGCGCGCCGGGCTGCATCCCGAGGAGATCGAGGCGCTCGCGCTGCCTTCGCCATTCGATTACCTGAAGCAGGCGCTGATCTGCCTGCCGGCCGACCTCGCCGAGCCTCAGGACCCCGAGTTCGAGACGCTGCTGGTGGAGGTCGTGGCCGATGTGGCTCGCCGCATCGGCGGCCGAACACTCGTCCTTTTCACCTCCCATCAGCAGCTGCGGGACGTCTACACGGCCCTCCGCCATCGGCACGACCTGGACGAGGTTCTCCTCCTCGGGCAGGGCATCGACGGCCAGCGCCGCCAGGTGCTGCGCGCCTTCGTCGAAAGCGAGCGCGCGCTTCTTCTCGGAACCTCCAGCTTCTGGGAGGGCATCGACGTCCCGGGTGACCGGCTTTCCTGTGTGATCGTCGTGCGCCTGCCGTTTCCGGTACCGACGGAGCCCGTTTTCGCCGCCCGCGCCGAACGCGTGCGCGACTCCTTTACGCACTATGCGCTGCCGCTGGCGGCGCTCCGCTTGAAGCAGGGCTTCGGCCGGCTGATCCGCCGCAGCACCGATCGGGGCGCGGTTGTGATCCTGGACAGCCGGATCTCGACGCGTGAGTACGGGCGCGCCTTCCTGGACGTGCTGCCAAGGGCGTCCGAGTTCCGGGGGCAGGTTGTGAAGGTGGGCCAGAAGGTCGAGGAGTGGCTGGCGGCCGGCCGGCCGGATTGAGCACGCTGTACGTCGTCGCGACCCCGATCGGCAACCTGGAAGACGTTTCCCAGCGGGCGCTCCGCGTGCTCGGCGAGGTGTCGGCGATCGCGGCCGAGGACACACGAGTGACGGGGCGGCTGCTGGCACGCTACGCGATCCGCAAGCCGATGATCAGCTACCGGGCGCCGGTCGAGCAGAGGACCCTGAAACGCGTTCTCGACGCCCTCGCGGAGGGGGACGTGGCCCTGGTCAGCGACGCCGGCACGCCCTCCGTGTCAGATCCGGGTCCGCCTCTCGTGGCGGCCGCGGTTGACGCCGGTCACGAGGTCGTGCCGATTCCCGGGGCGAGCGCGGTCGCGGCCGCGGTATCGGTGAGCGGCTTCGGGGGCTCGGGCTTCGTCTTCGCCGGCTACCTGCCCCGGAAACCGGGCGAACTGCGGCGGTTCCTCGGTTCTTTGGCGGAGGCGGAGCGGATGACAGTGGTGTTCGAGTCGCCGCATCGAGTGCTCAAGTCGCTGACGGCCCTGGCCGAGGTCCTGCCCGAGCGGCGCCTGGTCGTGTGCCGGGAACTGACCAAGGTGCACGAGCAGATCGTGCGCGGAACCGCGGCCGAGGTGTCGGAGACGGTCAACCCGCGCGGCGAGTTCGTGATCGTCATCGACCACTCCTAGATACGATCGGAGTTCAAATGCCCCAGCACATCCTGGTCGCCGTCGCCTGGCCCTACTCCAACGGCCCCCGGCACATCGGTCACGTGGCCGGCTTCGGCGTGCCCAGCGATGTCTTTGCGCGCTACCACAGGCTGCGCGGCAACCGCGTGCTCATGGTCAGCGGGACGGACGACCACGGCACCCCGATCACCTATGGCGCCGACGCCGAGGGCATCACTCCCCGCCAGTTCTCCGACCGCTACAACGCCGTCATCGTCGACGACCTTCGCGACCTCGGGCTCAGCTACGACCTCTTCACGCGCACCGCCACGGCCAACCACTACGAGGTGGTGCAGGACCTCTTCCTCAAGCTCTACGAGAAGGGTTACATCGTCAAGAAGACGCAGCTGGGGGCGATCTCGCCGAGCACCGGTCGCACGCTGCCCGATCGCTACATCGAAGGCACCTGCCCGATCTGCGGCTATCCAGAGGCTCGGGGCGACCAGTGCGACAACTGCGGCAACCAGCTCGATCCGGCGGACCTGATCAACCCGCGTTCCCGGATCAACGGCGAGACGCCGCTCTTCGTGGAGACCGAGCACTTCTTCTTCGACCTGCCCGCCTTCGCGGAGCAGCTGAAGGAGTGGATCGAGAAGCAGGAGCACTGGCGGCCCAACGTTCGCCGGTTCAGCGAGAACTACATCGCGCAGCTCAAACCGAGGGCGATCACGCGCGATCTCGACTGGGGCGTGCCCATCCCGCTCGAGGGCTGGCGCGACCGCCCGGACAAGCGGATCTACGTCTGGTTCGACGCGGTCATCGGCTACCTGTCGGCGGCGATCGAGTGGGCCAAGCTGCAGGGCGAGCCGGATGCCTGGAAGGCCTGGTGGCAGAACCCCGAAGCCCTCGGCTACTACTTCATGGGCAAGGACAACATCACCTTCCACACCGTGCTCTGGCCCGCCATCCTGCTCGGCGTGGGCGGCCTCAACCTGCCCTACGAGGTGGTGGCGACCGAGTTCCTGACCATGGAGGGCCGGAAGTTCTCATCCTCGCGCCACGTGGTGATCTACGTACGCGACTTTCTCTCGCGCTACGACCCCGACGCGCTCAGGTACTACCTGACAGTGGCCGGGCCGGAGACGCAGGACACCGACTTCACCTGGGCCGAGTTCGTGCGCCGCAACAACGACGAGCTGGTCGCGACCTGGGGCAACC
>CAZLJC010000080.1:0-6076 GCA_964559855.1 uncultured Actinomycetes bacterium | reverse complement strand
GGCTGCTGTGGGTAGTGGAACCGGATCGGGTAGGACTTGACCGAGCCGACCGCGCCCTGTCCGCGTCAGCCGTCCGCGGCGCCAGCGCCGGGCTCGTGCTAAACCGGCTGGGCGCCCATACCCTGAAGGGAGCCGACCGTGAGCTCTGCCGCCGGCACGAGATGCCGGTCATGGCGACCATCCGCGAGGACCGGCGTGCGGCATCCCGCTGCACGGCCGCCCGCCCGTGGCACCGCCAGCGTCGGTTTCGGGCCGGCTTCGACGACCTGGCGCACGCTCTTCATCCGGACCTCGCGAGTCCCCGTCGAGGGTCGTGGCCGTGATCGGACTCGAAGACGCCGAGGCGCGCGTGCGGGCTCGCGTCGAGGCCGAGCTGGCCGCCGTGCTCGCCGCCCGCGAGGTGCCCCGGCTCGTCCTCGAGGACCAGGAGTGGCTCTACCAACTGGTCGGCCGAGCCGTGGTCGAAGCGCAACAGATGTCGCCCGGGCTTGACCGCGAGGCCGCGCAGCTGCTCTGGCGACGCGTTTTCGGAGCCTTGACTCCGCTCGGCCCCCTGGCCGAGCACCTGGCGGACCCGCTGGTCGAGGAGCTGCGAATCAACGGCACCGGCGCCTGCTACATCGTTCGCGACGGGCGCCGCGAGAAGGTCGATCCGCCCTTTCCGACGGAACAGGGGCTGATCGACCTCGTGCAGTGGTACACCGACGGGACCGGCAGTGCCCGGCTCGACCGAGCCAGCCCAATGGTCACGATCACCCTGCCGGACGGGAGTCGCCTGCACGCCGCCCTCTCGCCGCCGGCGCGCCCGCTCAGCATCACGATCCGGCGCCATCCGCCCAGCCGCTTTCGCTCGCTGGCCGACCTGGCGGCGACCGGGTTCATGCCGAGCGCTCTCGAACCCCTGCTCGTGGCCGCCGTGCGCGGACGCCTCAACGTCCTGGTCGCAGGCGGGACCGGAACCGGCAAGACGACCTTCATGCGCTGCCTGTGCCGTCTGATCCCCGAAGACGAGCGGGTGGTGACCATCGAGGACCAGGCCGAGCTGCACCTGTGGCGGGAGCTCGCCGACTGCGTGTCACTCGAGGGGCGCCCGGCCAACGCTGAAGGCCGGGGCGCGATCAGCATCCAGATGCTCGTCCACGAGGCTCTGCGGATGAGTCCCGATCGGATCGTGATCGGCGAGGTCCGCGGCGGGGAGGCGCTCGACCTGCTCGATGCCATGAACACAGGCCACCCCGGCTCGATTTGCACACTCCACTCCGAGAGCCCGCGAGAAACGCTGCCGAGGCTGGCCCGTCTCGCCCTCCGCAACCCGCACGCGCCGCGTCCGGAAGCGGTGGTGACAGAGATCGCGCGGACCGTCGACCTCGTCCTCCAGCTGGAGGCGCGAACGATCGGCGGCGTGCGCCGGCGGCGCGTGGGCTCGATCGGTTACGTGGCGGGGGTCGAGGCCGGGCAGCCGGTGGTGGACGAGCTGGTGAGTGTCAACGGCGCCGGCGCCTGGCGCCGGCAGTCCGGAGTCGCGGCGCTCCCCGAACGCGTGCAGGCGAAGCTCAGGGAGGTCGCCGACCTCGACCGGCTCCTGGAGGGAATCGATGCCTGACGCGGGCACCGCCCTCGCCATCGTGGCCGGTGTCCTCGTCGCCGTCGGCGTTCTTGCAGCTACTTCAGCGCCAGTCGCGCCATCCGCGGTGCCCGGGCTTGTCACGCGTGTTGTCCGCTCGGAGGCGGCACTCGCGGCCGCCGCGGTGCCCGGAACCGACTGGCGCCTGCTCACCGGTCTCCAGCTGGCCGCCGGCACCGCCGTCTTTGCCGGGGCGTGGGTCATCACCGGTCTCCTGGTCGTCGCCGCCGCGACCGGCCTGGCGGCCGCGGCCGGAGTTCGCATGGCCCTCCGGATCCGGGCCTCGAGCAACCTGCGCTCTCGCCAGGACGCGGTTCTCGAATCGGTCCGGATGCTGCGCGGGCTCCTCGAGTCGGGCGGTGTCGGCGTGCAGCAGGCCCTGGCCGTGCTGGCCGACCGCGGACCGCTGAGCCTGCGTTCGGAGTTCGCGATGATCGTTGCCGCAGGCGCCTCAGGCCGTCAGCCGCAGGCCTGGAAAGCGGCTCGCGCTCGGGTCGCCGATCCGCTCTTCGACATGCTGTGCGCAGCGATATTCGTGCAGCGACCGGCAGGCGGCGCGCTCGCGCCCCTGTTCGCCGACCTCGAGGAGTCGGTGGCGAGCATTCACGAGGTGACGCGCGAGGCGCAGGCGCTCCAGGTGCAGGCACGCTCTGCCGCCGCTCTCGTCGTCGTTCTGCCGCTGGCGTTCCTGTTCGTGCTTTCGGTTCTCAGGTCGCCGTATCTCGACGCCTACCACACGCCCACCGGCTCGGCCTTCCTCGCCACCATGCTCGCGGTCATCGGGGCCAGCTACACCTGGGTGCTGCGCTGGCTGCGACTTCCGACCGAGCCGAGACTCGAGGTGGCCGATGCTTGATCGACTGCAGGTGCTCGCGGCGCTGGTGGTCGGGATCTGCTTCGCACTTGCAGTGCTCCAATCAACCCGGCCGCAGACCGTGGGCGAGGCGGCGCGCTGGCTGAACCGGCGACATCGTCGAGCCAGCGGAGGTCCGATCTCGGCGCCCCTGCCGAGGCTGCCCGCCGGTGCCCAAGCCTGGCTTGCGGTTCGGCTCGACCGCGCCGGTTGGGCGGAGACGCCCGAGCGGTTTACGGCGCTGGCCGGCTTGGCCGCCCTGGCCCTCGGGGCCGGCGGCGCCGTCGCCGGTTCGCTTGGCGACGCCGCCTCAAGCTTGGTGCTCGCAGGGCTCGGATCGTTTCTCGGCGCCGGCCTTTCGATTCAGTTCCTGATCTCGGCCGGAGCCGCGCGCCGGCGGCGGCTGCTGGCCGAGCTGGCTCCCACCCTGGAGCTGGCCTGCCTCGAATTGGGCGCCGGCAGCAGTCCGGCGAGTGCGCTGGTGGCCGTTACCCGGCGAACGGGCGGCGAGCTCTCGCGTGAGCTCAGGCTGATCCTTGCCGGATCGGCGCTTGCTTCGGCCCAATCGCTCGACGCCCAGCTTCGCCGGCTGGGCGAGCGGCTCGACCTCGGACCGCTGACCTCGGTGGCAGCCGTGCTCGCCACCAGTCGCGACTACGGCTCGGGCGTGATGCACGGCCTGCGGGCGATCGCTCGCGACCTCCGGCGGGCCCAGCGCCGGGAGCTGATCGCCGCCAGCCGGAGCGCCCTGACACGGATACTGGTCCCGGCCGCAGTGGGTGTGCTGATGCCCTTCATGGCGATCCTTCTCTACCCGGCGGTGACCACGCTGGCCGTCAGCTTGAGATGAGACGCCAGCGCGGTAGCGCCCTCACCGAATTCGCCGTGGTCTGGCCGCTGGTTCTCCTGACCATCCTCGCCGCGGTCCAGGTCGGGCTCTGGTCGGCGGCCGGTTTCGCCACCCGTTCGGCCGCACTGGCCGCCGCGCGGGTCGGGGCTGGAACGGCAGGGTCGCCGGACGCGGCCTTCGCGGTGGCACGTTCGGTGCTCGGGGCGGCGATGCCCGCAACCACGATCACGCAGTGGTGCCCGGGCGGCTCGCCCCCGACTGGCGTCTGGGTCTGTGCCAGGAGCACCGCGGCCGGCTTCGAGGTGCTGATCGGAGGCAGCCTCGGAGCTCTGGTTCCACTCGTGCCCGGCCGCCGCGGCCTTCCGGTCCACGCTGATGCCGTGCTCCCGTACGAGAGGTTTCAGTGAAGCCGTCGAGACGAGGTCAAGCCCTGGTGGAGGCGGCTCTCGTCCTGCCCTTGATGCTTCTGCTCGCGCTCGGGGTAGTCGTCCTCGCCCGTCTGGCCGACGCGGTGGCCGGCCTCGACGGCGCCACCGCCGCGGCGGCGAGCGCAGCCGCTCGCGCTCCCACCGAGGCGCAGGCTCAGATCGCCGGAATCGCCGCCTTCCGGTCGGCGCTCGCCGGCTACTCACTCCAGGACGGCTCAGTGACGCTGACGACCGCTGGCTTCTTGCGCTCGGGTTCGGTTGCGGCCGCCGGACAGGCCCTGGTCGACCTCTCTTTCGCTCCCGTGCCCGGGCTGCCTCGCCGCCTGCTGATTCGGTCGCTGGCGGTGGCGCCGGTTGAAACCTGGAGGACGCGGTGAAGCGCGCTCAGGCGCTCGTCTTCTTCGCCATCGTCCTGCCGGCCGTACTCCTGCCGGTTGCGGCGCTGGCCGCGGAGACGGCGCTGGTGGCCGAGCGCCAGGCGAAGCTCAGCGAAGGGACCGCCCTGGCCGCCACCGCCGCCGCGCTCGCCCTTGACACCAACGCGCTGCGATCCGGCACCGGCTGGGCTCTCGACGCCGTCGCCGCCCGCCGGGCTGCCGCCGGCGCACTCTTGAGCGCTGACCCCCGAGCCGTGCTCGACAGCGCGCTGGTTTCGTCCAACCAGGTGACCATCAGCGCCCACGAGCTCGTCAGGCTCCAGCTGGCCGTGTTCGCACCCCGCGGCGGCGTTTCCGTCCGAGCGACGGCCAGCGCCCGGCTGACGCCCGGCTACGCATCTCCTGGCTGATCCATGATCTGTCCATGGCGGAGCGGCTCCAGGCCTCGCTGCTGGTGCTCGCCGGCGGTGAGAGCCGGCGCATGGGACGGCCCAAGGGCCTGCTACAGGTCGCCGGGACGACGCTGGTCGAGTTCGTGGCCGGACGGCTGGAGCCCGAATTCGCCGAGCTGCTGATCAGCGCCAACGAGCCGGGGCAGGTGCCTGCCGGCTTGGCGGCGATGGCCAGAATCGTCCCCGACCTGCACCGCGGCGCCGGTCCGCTGGCCGGGATCGAGGCCGGCCTGGCAGCGGCCAGCCAGCCCGTGTTGATGGCCGTCGCCTGCGACATGCCATACGTCAGTCCGGCACTGGTCCGGCGGCTGGTCGTCGCCTGTCAGGGCCATGACGCGGCCGTGCCAGTGCTCGACGGCCGCCCCGAACCCGTCTGTGCGGCCTACGCCGGCTCGGCCGCCGGCCCCATCGCGGCCGCACTCGTCGAGGGCCGGCTGCGGGCGCGCGACGTCTTCGACGAGCTCGACGTCGCCTGGATCGAGGACGTAGAACCTGACGAGCTGCGCAGCTTGAACACTCCGGCGGCGTACCGGGACTTCCTCGACGCAATGCGTTAAATCGGTACATTTGAGTATGTAAACGAATCGGGTTCGTGGTGCCCGACGGTCATGGAGGCGGCATTTGAAGATCGTGGTGACGGTTAAGCAGGTCCCGGATCCAAACAGCGCGCAGGGCCTGGAACCCGACAACAGCATCGCGCGCGACAAAGAGGTCGTACTCGACCCCGGTGACGAGTACGGCGTCGAGGAGGGCTTGCAGCTGAAGGAGGCCCACGGGGGCGAGGTGGTCCTCGTCTCGATGGGTCCCGAGCGCGCCCGCGACGCGATCCGCAAGGGCCTGTCGATGGGGGCCGACCGCGGGATCCTGATAACCGACGAGCAGCTGGCGGGCGCTGACGCATTCCTGACCGCGAAGGCACTGGCGTCGGCGATCAAGGACGAGGCGCCGGACATGGTCATCTGCGCCACCGAGAGCACCGACGGCTCGACCGGGATGGTCCCGCCCTTGCTGGCCGAGCTGCTCGGCTTTCCGCAGCTGACATTCGCCAAAGCGGTCGAGGTGTCGGGCTCCAAGGTCACGATCCACCGGCAGACGGAAGACGGCTACCAGGTCGTCGAAGCCGAGAGCCCGGTGCTGGTGACGGTGACCGCCGGCATTGCCGAGCCGCGTTACGCGTCCCTGAAAGGCATCATGGCCGCCCGCTCGAAGGAGGTTAAGCAGCTCACGCTGGCCGACCTCGGTGTCGACAAGGGCGAACCCGCTGAGACTGTGCTCTCGGTGGCCGACGCAGAGGCGCGGAAAGCGGGGGAAATCATCGAGGACGACGGGACTGTCGGAGTCGAGAAGATCGTGGCCGTCCTCCAGGCGGCGAAGGTGCTCTAGAGATGGGCAGGATCTTCGTCTACGCCGAACTGCGCGACGGCAAGCCCGGTGCGATCTCTCTCGAACTGCTCGCCAAGGCTCGCGAGCTGGGCGACGCCGAAGCGGTGGC
>CAZLJC010000079.1:0-6369 GCA_964559855.1 uncultured Actinomycetes bacterium | reverse complement strand
CGGGATCCGTCAGGCCCCGCAGACGGGGCCCGTGAAGTAGGGCAGGCAGAACCCCGGTCCCAGCAGCGCCCAGAGCGTCAACCAGGCGATCAGGGCCAGCGAGAGGATCCACACCGTGCCGGTGATGATGTTCCGGCCCGGCACCGGCCAGCGGGGCCAGCCCATGCGCCGCGCCACGCGCGTCCCCGCGATCCCGTCGATGAACGGCCACAGCAGCAGCACGCCCACGGCGATCGGCGGGATGACCAGCGACATGATCAGCTCGGGTCCGAGCTTCAGGAACTGGAAGAGGAAGAGGAAGTACCAGTCAGGGCGCGGGATCGTGACCGCGCGCGGATCGGCCGAGGCCTCGAGCTGCAGGTTCTTCTGCACGAACGCGGCGAGCAGGCCGACCGTGACCAGCATCAGCACCGCGATGATCGGATAGGGCCAGAAGTGGTCCGGGAAGAACGGGTGCGTCTCGTCGTCCGGCATATCGTCGGCCAGGTGATGGCCGGCGTCGCCCATGAGAATGGGGAAGAGGGCCAGCCCGACCAGCACGGGATAGAGGATGTGGTCGGGGCCGATGGGCAGCCGCTTCCACGACGGCTCGAGCGTGTGGCCGGTGTGCCCGTCCAGCTCGACGATCTGGACCTCCTTCACCTCTTTGGTGTCGGCGATCGCGGCCCCCGGGCCCTCGCTCCGGATGTCTCGCCTGTCCGCCGTCACAGCGGCTCCGAGATGCCGTGCGCCCGGATCAGGCGGAAGTGCACGTACATCAGCAGCGTGATCAGCGCGGGCAGCACGAACACGTGCAGGGTGAAGAAGCGCTGGAGCGTCGGCGGCCCCACGACCGGTCCGCCCTGCAGCACCTCCTTGATGAAGGTGCCGAGCTGCTGGGGCGGCGCCGAGCCGGCGATCTTGATCGTGACCTCGGTCGCGAAGTACGCCTTGGTGTCCCACGGCAGGAGGTACCCGGTCAGGGACAGGAAGATGATGCACAGGAGCATCACCACGCCGACCATCCAGTTCAGCTCGCGCGGCGCGCGATACGAGCCGGTCCAGTACACGCGGGACATGTGGATCAGGACCATGACGATCAGGATGTTCGCGCTCCAGAAATGCACGCCGCGGATGAGCCATCCGAGGTAGACGGTGTTCTGGATGAAGTTCACGCTGTTGTACGCGGGCGCGGCGCCTCCGTTGACGCTGGTCGCGTCGGGCACGTAGTACAGCGCCAGCAGCACCCCCGTGAGGAGCTGGAAGACGATGAGGATGAAGACCATCCCGCCGAAGCAGTAGTAGAAGGCGTTCGCGAAGTTGGGGACGCGCTGATACAGCGCCTCGTCGACCGCCTTCGTGAACGGATAGCGCTGGTCGAGCCAGTCGACCACCGCCACCTGGACGTCTCGCGGGTGGGGGATCGCCATGTAACTCTTCCTCAGAACCCGAGCACGATGCCGTCGACCTGGATCTTGTTCGGCGTGTCCGACTGCTTCCAGGTCAGGTTGGACAGGGGGTACGCGGCCGGGCCGTGCAGCACGGTGCCGTCGATGTGGAAGCGGGAGCCGTGGCAGGGGCAGTCGAACGTCTTCTCGCCCTGGTTGAAGTTGACCGAGCAGCCGAGGTGCGAGCAGTTCTGGGCGAGGACGGCGAGCTTGCCGCCGGCCTTCACCACGTAGCCGCCGAAGGCCAGGTCGCCCGGGGCGTTGTCCCCGCCGCCGTTGGCCATCACGAAGGCCGAGTTCGGATTGGTCGGGGCCACGATCTTGACCGCCGAGCCGTCCTCGATCTGGTCGAGCGGCGTGTCGAGCGACACCGTGATCGGACCTTTCGACTGGCCCTTCGGCGGCGCGGGCCAGAAGTAGACCAGGATCGGGGCCAGGCCCGTGACCACCGTGGCGGTCATGAGGGCTGCCATCCACCATCCGAGAAAGGTCCGCCGCGTGAACTGTCTCGGCGCCGCAGCGTCTGCCATCCGGCTCAAATCTTAACGACCGGCCACGGGCGGGATCAGGGCAGGTAGGGCGGCAGGCCGACGGCGTTCCGGACCTCGACCATCACGCTCCGGGCCACGTCCCGGGCGCGCTCGCTGCCCTCGTCCAGGATCCGGGTCACGATCTCCGGAGTCAGCTCCGCGCGCACCTCGCGAAACGGCCGGAAGGCCTCGATCATCCGCTCGGCGAGCAGCTTCTTCTTGTCGAAGCACCCGATCTCGGAGCGGCGGCAGAGGTCCCAGTAGTGCTGCCAGTCGTCGAAGAAGTACTTGTAGTAGGCGCACACGTTGCAGGTCCTCGGATGGCCGGGGTCGGTCTTGCGCGGGCGCTTGGTGTCGGTGACCATGCTCAGCACCTGCTTGCGCACGACCTCGGGCTCCTCGGTCACTCCGATGATGTTGCCCACGGTCTTCGACATGCGCTGAACTCCATCCGTGCCCTTGACGAGCGGCGTCTCGGTCAGCAGCGCCTTCGGCTCGGGGAGCACGGGCGCGTAGGTGCGGTTGAACTTGCGCACGACCTCGCGGATCAGCTCGAGGTGAGCCAGCTGGTCCTTGCCCACCGGAACGCCTTCGCCCTTCACGATCGCGATGTCCGCGCCCTGGAGCACCGGGTAGGAGAGCAGTCCGAGGTTCACGTTGTCGGGATGCTTCCTGGCCATCTCCTTGAACGTGGGGGTGCGCAGCACCCAGCTGAGGGGCGAGACCATGGCGAGGAGCAGCGTCAGCTCGGCCGTCTCCGGCACCTTCGACTGCTGGTAGAGGAGGCTGCGCTTGGGGTCGATGCCGACCGCGATCAGGTCGGCGGTCAGGTCGTAGACCTTGTCCTCGACCTTGTGCCCGTCGGGCTCGGTGGTGAGCGCGTGGTAATCGGCCACGAAGTAGAAGCACTCGTAGTCCTTCTGCAGCTCGACCCAGTTGCGGGCCGCCCCGAGGTAGTTGCCCAGGTGGAAGCGGCCGGTGGGCCGCATGCCGCTCAGGATCCTCATCCGCTCGGTCGCCATCGCCCGTCGAATATAACCAGAGCCTCTCCGGGAACATAGGCAGACGGTCTCCGGCGTTTACGATTTGATCCAGTTGCAGAACAACGATCCAGCACCGGTGCGGCCGGCCGCCACGCTCGGCCTGGGCTCCCGGGCCCTCCGCAACAGCGTCGTCGTGCTCGCGGCGAAGGTCGTCGGACGCTTGATCGCGCTGGTCACCGTCCTTTACATGATCCGCAAGCTCGGGCCGATGCACTACGGCGTGTTCACCGTGCTGATCAACCTCAGCGCCATCGTCAGCGTGGTTCTCGACCTGGGGTTCAACGTCCTGTTCGTGCGCGAGGGCGCGCGCCACCACACCGAGATCCAGCGCTACCTGCGCAACGTGATGTCGATCCGGCTCCTGATGTCGGTGTTTGCGTTCGTGCTGCTGGCGGCGCTGGTCGTGCCGCTCGGCCTCGGCGGCCTGCTGTTTCCGGCCTTCGTCCTGATGGTCCTGACCTCGTACGGGACCCTGCTGCGCAACGGCCTGTACGCCGTGCAGCAGCTTGGTTTCGAAGCGGTCGGAGTCGTCCTGGAGAGCGTGGTGCTGCTCGCGCTGATCCTCTACGGAGGCCGCACGAACCAGGGCGTCGGCTACTACCTCTGGTCCTACGCCGCGCAGAACCTCTTCACCTGCGTCTACTTCTCGGCCGTCCTCGCGTACAAGCGGATCGCCGTCGTCGGCTGGCGGTTCGAATGGCCGCTGCTGCGCCAGTGGATGTGGAAGGGATTGCCGTTCGCATTGACGTTCGTCCTCACGATCATCTATTTCCGGATCGACCAGCCCCTCGTGTACGTGTTTCACGGAAGGGTCGACTCGTCTTACTACGCGGCCGCGTACAAGCCGATCGAGGCGCTGCTCTTCATCCCCATCACCTTTCTCTCGGTGGTCTTTCCCGTGCTTTCCGTCTATCACCGCGAGCGCCGGGCGGACATGCTCGACGCGGTCAGCCGCTTCTACAAGGGACTGCTCCTGATGGGTTGGCCCGCGAGCGTGGGCATCTTCGTGCTGGCGCATCCGCTGGGCCCCCTGCTCCTCGGTCCGGGGTTCCAGCCCTCCGAGTCGGCCCTGCGCGTGCTGGCGATCGCGCTCGGCATTGCCTTCGTCAACAACACCTTCATCGGCGCGCTCAACGCCTCGGACCGGCAGGCCTCCTTCACGTGGGCGGCCGGCTGGAGCGTGCTGGCGAACGTCGCGCTCAACCTCGCGCTGATCCCGCCGTTCAGCTTCTACGGCGCGAGCTGGGCCACCGTCGGGACCGAGCTCGTCCTGGGCATCGCGGGCTGGATCCTCACGACCCGCCACGTGGCGCGCGTGCCGGTGATCGCCCTGAGCTGGCGCGTCATCGTGGCCGGCCTCCTCATGGGCGGGGCCATCTACCCGCTTTCCACGCTGCACGGGTACGCGGTGCTCATCCCGATCGCGGTCGGGGCCGTGGTCTATGGGGCGGCGGTGCTGATCCTGCGCGCGGTCGACGCCGACGAGATCCGCTGGGCCCGGCGCGCGATGGTCGTGGCGCGATGAGCGCGCGAGGGCCCCTGTTCCTGAAGCCGCGCGGAGCCGGCGCGCCGGTGCCGTGGGAGGAGATCGCGGTCGACTCCCCCGAGCTGCGCCCGGACACGCTGCTCGACGAAGCGCAGTTCGTGGCGCTCGACGTCGAGACGACGGGCAACGCGCCCTTCCTGGTCCTCGAGCTCGGCGCCGAGCGGTTCACGCTCGAGCGGACGCTGTCCTTCTTCGACACGCTGGTGGACTGCCGCGCCCCCATCAACCCCTACGCGCGCAAGCGCCACCACATCGACCGGTCGATGCTGATCGGGGCGCCGGAGTTCAAGGACGTACGGCGCGCCTTCCTGCGGTTCGCGCATGGCGCCGTGCTTGTCGAGCACAGTCACGACGCGTTCGACACGTGGCTCGTGGGTCGGGGCCTCGAGAGCCCGCTGGAGCATCCGATCATCGACACGACCGCGCTCGCGCGCATGGTCCTCGACCTGCCCAAGGGCCAGACGCCGGGGCTGGCCCGCCTGGTCGAGGAGCTGAGCCTGGACGTCACGCCGGCGCACGCCGCGCTCGACGACGCGAGGGCGACGGCGATGGTGTTTCGCGCGCTCATCGCGCGGGCCAAGCGGCAGCTCGGCTGGCGGAGCGTCGGCGAGGTGCTGGCGGCGCTGCCGCGGCCGGTGGTCGACCGGACCGCCGCTAATCGAAGAGGGTCAGCTGGAGGTCGGGCTCGGGGTGCTCCAGCCCCGACAGTCCCACCCCGATCAGCCGAACCGGTCGGGACTCCACGTGCGACTTCTCCAGCGCCGAGCGCGCGGCGCGGAAGATCGTCTCGACGTCGTCGGTCGGGCTCGTCCGGCTCACCTGGCGGCTGACGAGCCGGAAGTCGGGCAGCTTCAGCTTCACGTAGACGGTGCGCGCGCGGACCCCGTCGGTCTTGAGCCGCTCGGTCACGCGATCGGTCAGCTCGCGGAGCGCGCGCTCGAGCGCATCCCGGTCGCTGACGTCGTCGTCGAAGGTCGTCTCCGCGGAGATGGTCTTGGCCGGCCTGCTGCCGTCGACCGGCGAGCGGTCGCGGCCCTGCGCCAGGCGCTGCAGCACCGCACCGTTGGTGCCGAGGGCCTGGACGAGGCGCTGCGTCTCGTACGCGGCGAGCGCTCCCACCGTGCGCAGGCCCATGGCGTGCAGGCGTTCCTCCGTCTTCGGTCCCAGGCCGGGGATGGCGCCCACCGGCAGGGGAGCGAGGAAGTCGGCCTCAGTGCCCGGCGGCACCAGGACCAGGCCGTCCGGCTTGCGCGTCCCGCTCGCGACCTTGGCCACGAGCTTCGAGGTGGCCGCGCCGACCGACGCCGTCAGGCCCACCTCCGTGTGGACCTGGAACTTGATGCGCCGCGCCACGTCCTCGGGCGTGGTGGTGCCGTGTCGCGTGCGCGCCGTGACGTCGAGATACGCCTCGTCAAGCGCGATGCCCTCGACCAGCTCGGGCGAGGTGAAGCGGCGGAAGATCTGGTGCACGAGCCGGCTCGCCTCTCGGTAGCGCGCCCCGTCCGGCTGCACGACCGTGAGCTGCGGGCACAGCTGTAGCGCCTCGTGTAGCGGCATCGCGGAGCGCACCCCGTACGCGCGGGCCTCGTAGGACGCGCCCATCACGACCGCGCGCCGGGAGCGCCCGGCGACGGCGACGGGCAGGCCGCGCAGGGCGGCGTCGTCGCGCTGGTGGACGGACGTGTAGAACGCGTCCAGGTCGACGTGGAGGATCGTGCGCGGCCAGTTGTCGGGGCGTGCCATCTGAACTTGCCGCGCCAGTCTGCCACAAGTTCTTGTGGCCCAAGCCAGGATGGAGCGCCTCACCTGGCCGGTGGGGCTGG
>CAZLJC010000078.1:0-6412 GCA_964559855.1 uncultured Actinomycetes bacterium | reverse complement strand
TCCACTTCCTCCAGGGATGCGGTCTCGAGAACCACGTGGCCGGGCGCCCCCTCGTACTCGAAGGTGCTGACAAGACGCGCCGATGGTGATACCTCGTGGTAGGTCCCCCGAAAGGCGTGCAGATTCCCTTCGGCGTCACGCTGAAGGATCCGCCAGCGGCCACCCCACTTCACCTCCATAACCTCTACGGTGGTCGTCAGCCTCGCCGGTCCCCACCACCTGGGAATCAGGTTGGGATCCGTGTAGGTCTTGAACACGAGCTCGCGAGGTGCCTCCAACACGCGCGTCATCACGACCTCCTGCCGGCCAGGCTCGATCATCACCTCTGCCTTTCCCATTTCACGTCTCCTTGGCCACTCGGTAACCCCTTCGCTGCCGCCTCCTCCTTAGGGACGAGGTCAAGAATCGTCCCGGCTGATGACGACGGGCGAGGCCGCCGTCCATAGCGTCTCAGTCATGCAAGACATGGTCATCGAGACCTCGGGTCTCACCAAGCGATTCGCGAACGGCGTGCTTGCGGTCGATTCGGTCGACATGCACGTCAGGCGCGGGGAGGTCTACGGGTTCCTGGGCCCGAACGGCGCCGGCAAGACGACAACGCTGCGCATGCTGCTGGGGCTGAGCCGGCCGACGTCCGGAACCGCGCGGGTGGCCGGACATTCGCCCGGCGACCCGGCCGGCCTGGCCCGGCTGGGCGCACTGATCGAGGCGCCTGGGTTCTATCCCTTCCTATCGGGGCGCGACAACCTGAGGGTTGTGGCCGACCTGGCCGGAGCCCCGCCGGCCCGCGTTGATGAGGTCCTCGAGATCGTCGACCTCGCCGAGCGGGCGTCCCGCAAGTTCGGCACCTACTCGACCGGCATGAAGCAGCGCCTCGGCGTCGCCGCGGCCCTGCTCAAGGACCCGGAGCTTCTGATCCTGGACGAACCGAGCAATGGCCTCGACCCGCAGGGCATGGCGGAGATGCGCACGCTCATCCGGAGCATCGGACAGGGCGACCGCACCGTCCTGCTCTCGAGCCACATCCTGACCGAGGTCGAGCAGATCTGCGACCGGGTTGGGGTGATCAGGGACGGCCGTCTCGTCGCCGAGTCCACGGTTCCAGAGCTGATGGGCAAGCCCGGAGTACTGGTCCGGGCCCAGCCGGTGGAGCAGGCGCACCAACTGCTCGCCAAGTGGCTCGGCGCCGATTTCGTGACGCGCCAGGACGGCGCCCTCCACCTGGCGACCGAACCGGGCCGGAGTCTCGAGATCAACCGCTACCTGATGGCGGCCGGCGTCGGCGTGAGCGAGCTGCGCCCCGAGGAGAAATCGCTGGAGGAAGTCTTCTTCCAGCTCACTGGAGAAAAGCAGGGATCATGATCGCAAGCATCAAATCGGAATGGCGGAAGAACTGGCGGCGGCCGGCCTTTCTAATCGCGGCCGTCGGCGTGGCGGTCGTCGCCGTCGTCGCCTACGGCGCCGGCTACTACGAGGCTCTGCACCCGGCGGCGCGTGTGGCCCGAGCCGCGGCTGACCGCTCCATCCTCTATCCCGACCAAATGGTCAACTACCTGGTCGGCGCGGCCTTCCCGCTGGGAGCGGCACTGGCGATCGTGCTGGGCGCGGTTTCCGCCGGGTCCGACTTCGCCTGGGGCACGCTCAAGACTGCGTTGACTCAGCGGCCGGGGCGCATCGCCGTCCTGGCCGGGCGGTTGTTCACCTTCCAGGCCTGGATGGCCATCCTGACCGTGATTCTGTTCGCGGCCGGCGCCGCGTCAAGCACGATCATCGCGCTCGCCGACGGCCACTCGCTTGCGTCGCCACCCGTCATCGACCTCGTCAAGGGTCTGGGCGCCGTCTGGCTGGTGCTCGCCTGCTACGGCTCCCTGGGCATCGCGCTGGGCACTCTGCTGCGGCAGCCCGCCGCCGCTGTCGGTGTCGGGCTGATCTACATCGTGATCGTGCAGGGCCTCCTCGTGCGCTTCCTGATCGCGATCGGCAAGGACACCTATCAGAACCTGATCAATGCCTTCGACGGCCAGAACGCGTCATCGCTTCTGCAGTCCTTCTCGCCCGCCGCCCACCCGCCGGCGCCGCCGATCGGATCCACACAGGCGGTCCTGGTGCTGGCGCTGTACGCGGTCGCCTTCATCGGAGCGACGATGGCGATGATGGCTCGGAGGGATGTCGGATAGGCCGGAGAAATCCATAAACGAGACGGAAAGCGTGACTTCGAACGTTCTGCGCGGCCGGCCCTGGTCCTGGATCACGGGCCGGCCGCGCCTCGTCGACGGCCTGCTGGTGACGTTCGTACTCGTGGGGGGCGTCGCCGGGCTCGTTGCTGACTACCGCCGGCTACGGCTGCCGATTCTGGTCGCCGGCGTCATCCTGGTGTTGCTCCAGGCGCTGCCACTCTGGTGGCGGCGACGGCGACCGATCCTGGTCCTCGGGATCGTTTTGGCGGCCGTCCTGATCGAGCAGGCGCTCGGTACGTCCGTCAATCTCTCTCGGGGAGCCATCGTCTTCGCCGCCTATGCCGCGTCGGTTTATGGACGCTCCCCGGAGCGCGGCTGGGTCGCCGCCGGCGCCATCGCCGTGGTCGCCACAGGCCTCCTCGCACGTTCCGGCGCCATCCCCATGGTCCCGTTCGGCCTCCCCGAACGCGCCGGCAACCTGACCGAGATCGGGGCGACATCGCTCGTCGCCTGGGTCATCGGCGACTACTTCCACACGCGGCGCCGCCAGTTCAGCGAAATGATGGTGGAGTCGAGGCGGGAGGCGGCCCAGGAGGAGCGGCTTCGGATAGCCCGCGAGCTGCACGACGTCGTGGCGCACAACGTGAGCGCGATCGCACTCCAAGCGGGTGCCGCGCGCATCGGCGGCGGCGATGGAAAGCCGGAGGTGCTGACGACCATCGAGACGACGGCCCGCGATACGCTGGCCGAGCTCAACCGGCTGCTCGGCGTCCTGCGCAAGCCCTCGGAAGAGGCGCTGCTGGCGCCCCAGCCGGGCCTCGCCGCCGTCGAAGGGCTGCTCACAGTCGCCCGCGGCGCCGGGCTCGAGGCCCACCTGCGAGTGACAGGAGAGCCGCGCCCGCTGCCGGTCGCGCTCGACCTCTCCGCCTACCGCGTGATCCAGGAGGCCGTGACCAACGCCGTGCGACATGCGCATGCTTCCCGGATCGACGTCCACATCGACTACCGGCCGGAGGCGGTGCTGATCACGGTCAGCGACAACGGAGCCGGCGCAAGCGCTGAGCAGATCGCGGCGGCGACCGGCCACGGTCTCGTCGGGATGCGGGAACGCGTGGCGATCTTCGGCGGGGAGCTCGACACGTTGGCGCCACAAGGCGGCGGATTCCGGGTTCGGGCACGGCTGCCCCTCACGCGATGACGTCGTCGATTCGCGTCGTATTGGCCGACGACCAGGAGATCGTCCGGACCGGGCTCCGGATGATCGTCGAGTCGCAGCCCGACCTCGAGGTGGTCGGCGAAGCGGCCGACGGCGGGGCCGCCATAGAGGTCGCGCGCCGCACGCGGCCCGACGTGGTGCTCATGGACATCCGGATGCCGGTGTTGGACGGAATCGAAGCCACGCGCCGCATCACAGCGGCGGCCGGCGAGCCGCGCGTGCGAGTACTGATCCTGACCACTTACGAGGCCGACGAGTACGTCTTCGACGCCCTCGGCGCGGGGGCTTCGGGCTTTCTCCTCAAGGCGTCGCCGCCTGAGGACCTGGTCCGGGGGATCCGCGAGGTCGCCGCCGGCGACGCCCTGCTCGCCCCATCGGTGACGCGGCGCCTGATCCAGGAGTTCGCGACCCGGCCTGCCCGCTCCGGTCGCGCGAATCCGGATCTCGGCTTGCTGACCGAGCGCGAGCTGGACGTCCTCCGCGAGGTCGCCCGGGGATTCACCAACGCCGAGATCGCAGCCCGGCTGCATGTCGCCGAGACGACGGTCAAGACGCACGTGGCGCACGTTCTCGACAAGCTCGAGCTGCGTGACCGCGTCCAGGCCGTGATCCTGGCCTACGAGAACGGCCTGCTCGATCGCTAGCGCCTCGGCAGAGCCGAGGCCGCGTGCCTCCTCCCCACTCGATGGGGAGGTGTCGCCGCGCAGCGGCGACGGAGGGGTCCGTGTACTCTCGACGCCTTAGGTCGAGGCTCGGAGTAAGCGCAAGCTGCCCGGCTTGACCGCAAGCCAGACGTCTTCGTCGCCGCTCAGAGAGAAGTCCACGGGTGCTGTGGCCTTCAGCTGCTGGCTCCCGACGGTGATCGTGACCAGCAGGTGCGAGCCCAGCGGTTCGACGACACGAACGTGACCGGGGAGCGCCCCGGAACGGCTGGATTTGAGAACCTCCAGGTTCTCCGCGCGCACTCCGACCAGCACCCGATCGCCCGCACGCAGGCCGTCGCGCTCGTTCAGTTCGAGTGGATGTCCCTCGACCGAAACCCCGTCCGCTGACACCTCGGCGTTCAACAGGTTCATCGGGGGGCTGCCGATGAACCCGGCCACAAAGGCGTCGCGGGGCCGGTCGTAAACCGACATCGGGGTGTCGACCTGCAGGATCTCGCCAGTCCGCATCACCGCGGTCCGGTCGCCCATGCTGAGCGCCTCCACCTGGTCGTGCGTGACGTAAACGGTCGTGGCGTGGACGTCCTGCAGGAGGTGCTTCAACTCGCCGCGCATCTGGAGCCGAAGCAGCGCGTCAAGATTGCTCAGCGGCTCGTCCATCAGGATCACCTCGGACTCGGTGGCGAGCGCCCGCGCAACCGCCACCCGCTGGCGCTGGCCGCCGCTGAGCTGGCTTGGATAGCGATCGAGCAGCTTGGAGATCTCCATCAGCTCGGCCGCCTTGGCGACGCGATCGGGAATCTGGCTCTTGGGCAGACGGTGCATCCGCAGCCCGAAGGCGATGTTGTCGAACACCTTCAGATGCGGAAAAAGCGCGTAGCTCTGAAAGACCATGGCCAGGCCGCGCCGCCTCGGCGGCTCCTCGGTGACGTCGCGGTCTCCGATGAAGATCCTTCCCGAGTCCGGCTGCTCGAAGCCAGCGATCATCCGCAGCAGCGTCGTCTTTCCGCACCCGCTGGGGCCGAGGAGGACCATGAACTCACCGTCGGCGATGGTCAGGGAGACGTCGTTGAGCGCCGTCACCCCGCCCGGATAGGTCTTGGTGACGCTCTCGATCCTGATCTCGGCCAACTCGAGCCTCCTAGTGCGCGGTGACGCCGCGGAACGCGCTGAACAGGTACGGGCGCATGAAGTAGATGAAGACGAGTGCCGGCGCGGTCAGCGCAAACCCGCCGGCGAACCGGAAGGGCAGCGGCGAGACGCTCAGCGACTGCACGACCTGCGCCGGAAGCGTGGCGCTCTGCCGCGTGAGGATGAGGGCGCCGAAGACCTCGTTCCAGGAGAGGACGAAGGCGAAGAGGGCGGCGGCCGCCAGGCCCGGAACGCTGAGCGGCAGGACGACGCGGAGCACGGCGCCGGCCCGGCTGGCGCCCATGATCATCGCCGCCTCCTCGAGCTCACCTGAGACCCGAATGAAGACGCTGGCCGAGAGCAGGACGGTGAACGGAAGCGACATTGCCGTGTGCAGAAAGGCGACGCCCCACACGGTGTCGAACAGGTGCCATTCGATGAAGGTGACGGCGAGCGGTATGGCCAGGACGAGCGTCGGGAACATGCGGACCGAGAGCAGCAGCAGCTGGGCCAGGTCACGGCCTTTGAACGGGTAGCGCGCGATCGCGTAACCGGCCGGACAACCAAGGACCAGCGAAAGCGCGACCGTGATCGCGCCGACCAGCAGGCTGCGCTCGAGAGCGGGCAGGATGCCGTGCGTGGAGAGGAAGAAGGAGACGCTGTCCGTAGAGACCTGCGAGGGAAGCAGCGGTCGCGGATAGTCGAAGACCGCCGAGCGCGGCGCGAACGCGGCGACCGCGATCAGGTAGAGGGGCGTGAGCATGAACAGCGTGAGCAGGATCGCGACCCCGTAGGCGAGCATCCGCTCCGGCGTCGGTCCGCGCGACCTCGTCATCTCTGGAACACCTGGCGCGGGCTCCGCAGCAGGATCAGGTAGGCGATCGTGCCCAGCGAGGAAAGGAGGAGGATGAGCGCTGCGTAGCTGCCCGCCAGCTGGTAGTTCTGGTAGTCGTAGACCCACTGCTCCGTCTTGATCGCGAGCACCGGGTAGGCGGCGCCCGCCAGCGCCAGGACCATCGCGAAGACCTGGAAGGCGGCGGTCGTCCTCAGGATCAGCGCGACCTGGATGCTGGGCTTGAGCAGCGGGAGCGTCACCTTCGTGAAGCGCTGCCAGCCGGTGGCGCCCATGAGCGAAGCGGCTTCGTTCAGCTCTTCTGGAATGGACTGGATCCCGGACATGATCACGACCATCACGATCGAGATGCTGCGCCAGACCTCGGCGATCA
>CAZLJC010000077.1:0-6475 GCA_964559855.1 uncultured Actinomycetes bacterium | reverse complement strand
GTTTTGCGCCAAACGAGCCAGAATCCGCGCGAATCGCACGCGTTCGCCGCCAAACGCGCCGAATCGCCTCCAGATCTGGTGAGCCGTTGAAGCTAACCCTTCTCCGTGTGGAGCGCCCCGCGGACCTGCTCGCCCGCGAGCGCCTGGTCCTCGTCGATACACAGCAGGCGGACGCGCCCCGTGGCGACGAGGCGGTCCTGCTCGTCGACGACGCGCGCCTCCCAGACCTGGGTCCTCCGGCCGCGCGTCACAGGCGTCGCGACCGCGCGCAGGCGCACGCCGGCGCGCACCGCGCGGATGAAGCTCGTGTTGTTCTCGAGTCCGACGACGTGCTGCCGATTCGGGACCGCGAAGATCGCCGCGCCGATCGACGCGAGCGACTCGATCATTCCGCAGTGCACGCCGCCGTGCACGATGCCGTAACCCTGCATGTGCTCGGCCCCCGTGGTCATCTCGGCGCGGACCTCGGTGTCGGTGGCGAGGGTGACCTCGATCCCCATCGCCTTGAGCCAGCCCTCGGGGCTCTGCTGCAAGGTCGCCGAGTAATCGCGGCTCACGATCTGAAATCGTAGTCGGAGGAAAAATTGAGAGCCCGGACCGCTCCGGGCTCTCGTCGTGTCGTTCGCAGTGCATCCGCCTCCGACTCCAGGAGCCGGTCACGGAACGTGGAAGCTCTAGAGGCTAGAAGCTGCCTTCCTCCCGAGCTCCCGGCTGGCAAACGAGGCGGCTGGCACCACGACTCGGTTTATCCAAAGCTCCGCCTCACCTCCTTTGCCCCACGGGCGTTGAACTTCGAGGCGGAATTTTACGACATCGGGCCTCGATACACTCTTCGCTCGATGCCCCGGGCGAGGTATGTGGCTGTGTGCGGCGCCTCGGACGCGACCCCCTCACAGCTCGACGCCGCACGGGAGGTCGGGCGGCTGCTCGCGCGCTCGGGAGCCGTGGTCGTCAACGGTGGGTACGGCGGCGTGATGGAAGCGGTCAGCGAGGGTGCCGCGGGCGAAGGGGGCACCGTGGTGGGGATCCTTTCGGCCGGCGATCGAAGCGACGCCAACGAGCACCTGACCGTCTCGCTGCCCACCGGTCTGGGCCAGGCGCGCAACCTGCTGATCGTCACCGCGGCGGACAGCGTGATCGCGATCGGCCGGGGCTGGGGCACGCTCAGCGAGATCGCCCTCGCGCGCCGGCTCGGGCGGGCGGTGCTGGCGCTCGACAGCTGGGACGTGGAAGGTCTCGACGCCGTACGCACGCCCGCCGAGGCGGTGGAACGTGCCCTCGCAAATTGAGGGGCGGCCGCCCGCCAGGCGCCGGGCCGCAGCCAGGCCAAGGCTCCGGAGGCGAGTCGTGGCCAAGCCGGACGGCCGCTACCTGATCTACTACGAGAAGCCGGCCGCGGCGCGGAAGGTGGCTTCCTAGTTGTCGGAGCTGCGCTGGCATCCTCTGCTGGAGGAGTGGGTCACCGTCTCGCCGTGGCGGCAGGATCGCACCTATCACCCGCCGGCTGAGCACTGCCCCCTGTGTCCGACGCGTCCCGGACGGCCGGAGACCGAGATCCCGGAGCCCGACTATCACATCGCGGTGTTCGAGAACCGCTTCCCCGCGTACAGCGGCGACCAGGGAAGGTGCGAGGTCGTCTGCTACACGCCGGAGCACGATTCCTCGCTGGGGCAGCAGACCGTCGATCACATCCAGGACCTGGTCGAAGTCTGGCGAGACCGCACACGCGAGCTGGGACGCCTGCCGTTCGTCGAGTACGTCTACGTCTTCGAGAACCGCGGCGAGGAGATCGGCGTCACGCTGAGCCATCCGCACGGCCAGATCTACGCCTATCCGTTCGTCCCGCCGGTCATGGCGCGCGAGCTCGCGGCCGAGGCGAGGCACATGCGCAAGACCGGACGCTGCCTCTACTGCGACGTGATCGAGGGCGAGAAGGCGGGGGACAGGGTCGTGCTTCGGGACGAGCGGTGGATCGCGTTCGTGCCCGCCTTCGCGCGGTGGCCTTACGAGGTTCACCTGGCGCCGCTGGCGCACCGCGGCGGTCTGCTCGACCTCGACGAGGCGGACGACCGGTCGCTGGCCTCTTCCCTAAAGGAGCTGCTCACGAAGTACGACCGGCTCTTCGAGCGGCCGCTGCCGTACGTGATGGCGATGCACCAGCGCCCGCCGCGACGCGGGGCCCGGCATCACCATTTCCACATCGAGTTCTACCCGCCCAACCGCACCCGGGACAAGTTGAAGTACCTCGCCGGCTCCGAGCTGGGGGCGGGGGCGTTCCTCATCGACGCCCGGGCCGAAGACACGGCGGCGGAGCTGCGTGCCCTCTGATCCGCGCGGTTCCCAGGCGTGGCGGGGGAGGGCTCCGGGCCGCGTGAACCTGATCGGCGAGCACGTCGATTACCTGGGCGGCGTCGTGCTGCCGGCGGCCATCGACCGGTTCACCGAGGTGTGGGGCCGCCCGGCGAGCGAGTGGTCGGTCGAGAGCGATGTCCCCGGCGGCCTTGCCTACGTGCGCTCCGCCGGCGAGGAGCTGGGCGCTCCGCCCCAGGCAGTGGACGTCAGATCCCAGGTCCCGCCCGGCGCCGGGATCAGCTCGTCGGCGGCCCTGCTCGTCGCGGTGGCGGCCGGCCTCGCGCCCGATCTCGGCGGCAGGGAGGCCGCGCTCGCCTGCCGCCGGGCGGAGCAGCGCACGACCGGCGTGCAGGTCGGGGTGATGGACCAGTTCGCGGCCGCGCTCGGACGTCGCGGATATGCGCTGCTCCTGGACTGCGGGACGCTGGAATACGAGCCCGTCCCGTTTCCGGAGGAGCTCGTCATCGCCGTGATCGACTCGGGCGAGCACCGCTCGCTCGCCGACACGCCTTACAACCAGCGCAAGCGCGAGGCCGAGTCGGGCGTTCCGAAGCGGAGGCGCCACGTCGACTCGGAGATCGCGCGCGTCCACGAATTCGCGACCGCCATGAGGGCGGGGGATTTCGAGCGCATGGGCCGGCTCCTGCTGCGGTCACACCAGAGCCTGCGCGACGATTTCGAGGTGTCCACCCCAGCGGTTGACGCACTGGTCGAGCGGGCGAGCGGCAACGCCGGCTGCCGGGGTGCGCGAATCATGGGCGCAGGTTTCGGCGGGAGCGTCCTCGCCCTGGTCGACCGTGAGCTGGCCGGAGAGTTCGTGGCGGCCATGGAGCGGCCGGTGCTGGTGTGTTCGACCGCGGACGGGGCGTACGTGCGCGCATGAGCGACTCGCTCTTCATGCCGCTCACCCAGCGCGCCGCCGGCAGGCGTGAGCTCGGCGGGTGGGAGGCCGTGTGGATGTCGCTTGGGGAGGGAGAGGCCGAGCGGCTGACCGCCGGCCTCGGCTCGGGGTGGAAGCCGGTGGAGGTGCCGCGCCAGCTCGCCGCGACCGAAGGACGCCAGTCGATCTGGTACCGGACCGAGTTTCCCCGTCCCGACCACGCGGGCAGGGTCGTGCTGCGCATCGGGGGAGCGTTTCTGGCCACCAACGTCTGGCTCAACGGCCGCATGATCGGCGCCCACTACGGGTACTTCTCGCCGTTCGGGTTCGACCTCACGCCTTACCTCAAGGCCGAGAACCTGCTGGTCGTCTGCTGCGAGTCGCTGGTGGAGACCGAGCCCGAGAAGAAGCGCCACATCATGGGCTTCTACAACGACGGGGACCTGAAGCCCTATCCGGCGTCGGCCTACGCGAGCCTGCCGGAGCCATATCACCTCGAGGTCCCGCTCGGGCTCTGGCAGAAGGTGGAGCTCGAGTATCTCGGTCCGATCACGGTGGACTGGCTGCGCATCCATCCGACGTTTGAAGGCGGGGACGGCCGGCTCGAGGTCGAGGCGCGGCTGCGCAACCTCGACGGAAGGCTGATGGATGGCGAGGTGGAGCTTGCCGTGCCGGTGGAGGGCCGCGACGCGCTGCGGCTGCGCCGCGAGATCCATCTCGGCGGCGGCACCGAGCAGACCGTGACCATGCGCCTGGCGTTTCCGGGCGCTCGGCGCTGGCAGCCCTGGCGATTCGGGGAGCAGCCCCTGTATCGCGCAGAGGTGGTCGCCCGCACCGCGGACGGCGAGTCTTCGCGTGTGGAAGATGCATTCGCGTTTCGCGAGCTCACGTGGGACATCGGGCCGCGGCGGTGGAGCTTCGCCGTCAACGGCAAGCCGATGTTCCTGCGCGGCGCGTGCTACGCGCCGGCCTACCGCATGGACGAGATGAGCCGCGAGCTGTTCGAGCGCGATATCGCCATCGCCAAAGAGGCCAACCTCGACGCGCTGCGCGTCCTCGCCAACGTGCTGCCCGCCGACTTCTACCGCGCGGCCGACGCCGCGGGCATGCTCGTCTTTCAGGACCTTCCTCTAACCGGTACGTACGTGTATCACGCGCGTCCCGAGGAGGCGAAGTTCTTCGAGAGCTCGGCGCGCCAGCAGCAGGCCGAGATGGTGGCGATGCTCTACAACCACCCGTCGATCGCGCTCTGGACGGCACACGACGACCCCCCGTGGCTGGCCACCAACTACGACCTCGGCGATGTGCACGCGGTGCGGCAGAACCACTCCATCGACCAGGACCTTAGGGCGGCGTTCGAGCGGCTCGACCGCACTCGCCCGGCGCTGGCCGCGTCGGGCGATATCGATCTCCACCTGATGCTGGGCTGGCGTCACGGCTCGTGGGGCGACGTCGGCAAGGTGGAGCCGATGATGGTGACCGAGTTCGGAGCCCAGTCGCTTCCGACCATCGGCTCTCCGGTTTGGAAGGAGCTGGGACAGCGGTGGCCGGTGGCGGACGACGACCCGGCCTGGCGCCATGCCGGCTTCCAGCCGGTCAACTGGGCGGAACGTGGGTGCGGCCTGCCCTCGGCCCACCGGAGCCTCGAGTCATACGTCGAGGCGTCGCAGGAATACCAGGCGCGGCTCGTCCGCTTCGCCGCCGAGCACCTGCGCACGCGCAAGTTCGAGTCGTGCTGGGGAGCCTTCGCCTACCACCTCGTCGATCCGTTTCCGGCCGCCGGGTTCGGCCTGCTGGACAGCGCGCGGCACCCCAAGCTGGCGCTCGAGGCGCTCACGGAAGCCTTCAAGCCGACGCGCGTGATCGTGGAGCCGCTCGCCTTCGAGCCCGGACGGCCGTTCGCCTTCCTGCAGAACCCGCGCGTGCCGTTCGCGGCGCGGCTCGCGGTCGTCAACGACGATCCCGCGGTCGCGGGGCAGGGGACGGTTCGGTGGTCGGTCGAGCGCCAGCGGGCGGCTGGCGCCCGCGGGTTCGACCGCGTGCGCGACGCGGTGCAGAAGAAGTCCTACTCGGGAGTGGTGGAGGTCCTGGTTCCCACCGCCTATGAGCCGGCGGTCAGCGCGACCACCCTCAGCCTTCCGCTCGCGGCGGAAGGCATCTACCGGATCGAAGCGGCGTTGATCGTCGACGGGAAGACGGTGGACCGCACTGAGCTCGAGTTCCTGGTCGCTTCGACCACGGCGCCGGCGCGCGCGCGGCCGGAGATCCCGCGCTACCTGGCGGAGCGGATCGCCGATCTCGCGAGCCTGCGCCCCGAGCCCGAGGGCGTGAGCTTCGCCCTCGAGAACCGGACACGGCCGGCGGTCCTGGTGGGCGTTGACGGCCTCCGCCTGGACGGCGTGCATCTCACCGGCCACAGGCTCCAGATCGAGACCAACGCCGGGCTGGCTCCGCTGCCCAAGCGCCTCGAGATGCCCCTGGGACGCCGGACGGTGGTGCACGTGGTCACCGGACGCCCGGTGGGCGGCGGCGCGCATTCGCTCGAGGCCGATATCGACGTGCCGGGCATCGCCTCCGGTCGCCTCGTCATCGAGAACGGCTCCGAGCCCGTAGCCTGAATTCGACGCCGAGCATCCCGCGCAACGCTGGATTAAGGCCGAGACACGAATGGCATACTTCAGCACTACGCGACCGACTTAACGTCATCTCAACAAGCCCGCATCAGGCGAGAAGGGAGGCTCCTCACCGCAATGCCCGTTGAATATTCGGTGATCATCCTGGCGGTGGCCGCGCTGCTGACCGCCCTGCTCTACCTCCGGACTCGCCGCCGCCGCAAGAAGAAGCAAGCACCTCCGGTTCGCCCGGCCGCCCCCGCGAACCAGACCGCCGGGGTCGCGGCGACGTGGGCACCTCCGGCCCCCGCCCGGCCGGCCGTCGCGCCGACCATGGTCGCGCCGCCCTCTGCGGGCTGGGGCGCCTCCACGCCGCCGAAGGCGCCGTCCGGCGGGTGGGGCGCGCCGGCCTCTCCGGCCGTGGCCGCTCCGACGCCGTCGTCCTCGCCCGCCCCTTCGTGGGGCGCACCGCCCGCCGCCCCCGCCGCCGGCTGGGGCACGCCGGCTCCATCCAACCCGTCACCGGCCTGGGGAGCACCGCCGGCCGCCGCGCCGGCCCAGCCCGCGCCCGGTGCCTGGGGTGCCGCTCCGGCCGCGCAGAGGTCGGCGGGGGAGCTTTCGGCCCGGGCGA
>CAZLJC010000076.1:4466-6654 GCA_964559855.1 uncultured Actinomycetes bacterium | reverse complement strand
CGACCAGGTCGAGGCGATGACCATGGGCGACCGGATCGCGGTCATGAACGCGGGCATCCTGCAGCAGGTCGGCACGCCGGGCGATATCTACGATCACCCGGCCAACCTGTTCGTCGCCGGCTTCATCGGGACGCCGACCATGAACTTCGTCCCCGCCACGGTGTCCGACGGAACCGCCAAGGCTTCGGGTTTCGAGGTCAAGCTGCCCAAGCCGGTGAACAGCGAGAAGGGCACGATCGGGTTCCGTCCCGAGGCGATCACGGACCGCATCCCCGACGGTGCGCCGGTGCTCGAGATGAAGGTCGACGTGGTGGAGCGGCTCGGCTCCGACCAGTTCCTGTACGGGATGGTGGGCGGAGACCAGGTCACGGCGCGCGTGGATCCGCGCATGGCCGTCGCTCCGGGCGACAAGGCCCGCCTCGGGCTCGACCTGCGCGGCATGCACTTCTTCGACGCCGAGACCGAGAAGGCCTTTTTCTAAGCCTTAGCCTCGTTCGACTAGGCTGGGCCTGCTTGGGGATCGAGCAGGTTCGGGCGCTCGAGGATTTCGATGCCGCGCGGGCGCGGGCCTTCCGGCACGCGATCGGGCGGATCCTCACCGGCAAGGCCCGGCGGATGCGTTCGATCGAGCCCATGCTCCGGGCGGCCGGCCTGGAGGGGCGCGCCTTCGGCGGCGTGAAGGAGATCCCGGTCGACCGGATCGTGGGCTCCGTCGCGCCCGACGCCAAGACCACCGACTTCGATCCCATGTTCCTGCCCGTCCACCGCCGCCAGCGCGACCGGTGGACGCGGATCTATCGCGAGATGGTCGAGGGCGAGGAGCTTCCGCCGATCGACGTCTACAACGTCGACGGGCGGTACTACGTGATCGACGGCCATCACCGCGTGTCGGTCGCCAAGAAGCTGGGGCGGCCGACGATCAACGCGCGCGTGGTCGACGTGCGGACGCGCTCTCCGCTCTCCGACGGCGCCGAGGCCGAGCAGCTGCTGCGCGCCGCCGAATACGCGGCCTTCCTGGAGACGACGCAGCTGCACCGCACGCGGCCGGAGGCGCGGCTCGAATGCAGCCGGCTCGGGCGGTACGACGAGATCCTGAAGCACATTGTCGGCCACGGCTACTTCATGTCCCTCGAGCAGAAGCGCTCGGTGCCGCTGCAGGAGGCGGCGGCGAGCTGGTACGACCGCGTGTACCGGCCGGTCGCCGAGGCGATCCGCAAGCACCGGGTGCTGGAGCAGCTCCACGGCTGGACGGAGGCCGACGTCTACGTCGAGATCACGCGCCGCTGGCTGGCCGCGGCGAAGGAGGGGGCGCCCTCCGGCCCCGACCCCGCGATCGAGAGCCTGCTGCGCGAGAACGCGCGCCGCTGGTGGCGGACGCGGCGCAGAATCGAGCTCGGCGAAACGTGATCGGCATCATCTTCGGGCCGCCCGGGAGCGGCAAGGGGACGCAGGCGGCGCGGCTCCAGGAGGAGCTGCTCATCAACCACCTGTCGACGGGCGCGATCCTGCGCCAGGAGGTGGCGCGCGATACGCCGGTCGGGCGGCGGGTGGGGAGCATCATGGCGGCGGGCGACCTGGTGCCCGACGCGCTGATCGTGCACATCGTGCGCGGGCTGCTGCCCGCGGTGGAGGAGGGGCCGGGGGTCCTGCTGGACGGGTTTCCGCGCACGGTGGAGCAGGCGAAGGCGCTCGACGCGATGCTGGACGGCGAGGGCCACAGGGTCGATTTCGTGATCGCCCTCCGCGTGCCGGAGCCGGAGCTGGTCGAGCGGCTGCTGAAGCGGGCGCAGGTGGAGGGGCGGCAGGACGACAACCGGCAGGCGATCGAGGAGCGGATGCAGGAGTACGAGCGCCTCACCGCCGCGGTGCTGGATCACTACCGGGGCCGGGGGGTGCCGGTCCACGATATCGACGGCACGGGCTCGCCGGACGACGTCTTCGCCCGCACCCGCGCGTCCCTCACGGGCCGGCCGTCGCCCAGCGCCTGACCCCCGCCGGACCCCCCGGAATTCGGCGCGTTATGCGCCAAACGCGCGCCTCGCCCGAGAAATTCGGCGCCTTATGCGCCAAACGCGCGTCTGGCCCGCGGCGCGCCGCCCTCATTGACCCCAAGCATGAAATTCGGCGCGTTATCCGCCAAACGCGCGCCTCGCCCGAAAAATTTGGCGCGTTATGCGCCAAACGCGCG
>CAZLJC010000076.1:0-4366 GCA_964559855.1 uncultured Actinomycetes bacterium | reverse complement strand
TCAGGCGGGGGCGGGCGCGGGCGGTGCAGCCTCCGGTTTCAGGAACAGGGCCCCGAGCGGCGGCAGCGTCAGGGTGAGGCTGTGCGGATGCCCGTGCACGCTCACCGGCGTCGCGTCGACGCCTCCCAGGTTCCCCTGCCCGCTCCCCCCGTACAGCGGCGCATCGCTGTTCAGCAGCTCCTTCCACCGCCCCGCCCGCGGCACCCCGATCTGATAGTTCTGCCGGGGCACCGGCGTGAAGTTGAACACCGCCACGACCAGGTCGTCCGGCGCCCGGCCGCGCCGGATCAGGCTGACCACGCTCTGCTCCGCATCCGTGACGTCGATCCACGAGAACCCCGCGGGATCGAAGTCCAGCTCGTGCATCGCCTTCTCCTCGCGCAGCGTCCGGTTGAGATCGCCCACCCACAGCCGCATCCCGCCGTGCATCGGGTACTCGAGCAGGTGCCAGTCCAGGCTGTGCTCCACGTCCCACTCGTGCCACTGCCCGAACTCCCCGCCCATGAACAGCAGCTTCTTGCCCGGCTGCGCGTACATCCAGCCGTACAGCAGGCGCAGGTTCGCGAACTTCTGCCAGTCGTCGCCCGGCATGTTGGCCAGCAGCGACCCCTTGCCGTGCACGACCTCGTCATGCGACAGCGGCAGCATGAAGTTCTCCCCGAAGGCGTACAGCATGCGGAACGTCAGGTTCTGGTGGTGGAACTTGCGGTGGACAGGCTCGCGGTCCATGTAGTGGAGCGTGTCGTGCATCCAGCCCATGTCCCACTTCATCCCGAAGCCGAGGCCGCCCACGTACGTGGGGCGGGAGACCAGCGGCCAGGCCGTCGACTCCTCCGCCACGGTCTGCACGTCCGGCTGCTCCTTGTAGACCTCGATGTTGAAGCGGCGCAGGAAGTCCACCGCGTCCAGGTTCTCGTTGCCGCCGAACTTGTTCGGGATCCACTCCCCGGCCTTGCGCGAGTAGTCGAGATACAGCATCGACGCCACGGCGTCCACGCGCAGCCCGTCGGCGTGATACCGGTCGAGCCAGCACAGCGCGCTGCTCAGCAGGAAGCCGCGCACCTCGTTGCGTCCGTAGTTGAAGATCGAGCTGCCCCAGTCGGGATGCACGCCCATGCGCGGGTCCGCGTGCTCGTAGAGATGCGTGCCGTCGAAGTTCTGCAGCCCGAACTCGTCCGAGGGGAAGTGCGACGGCACCCAGTCGAGGATCACCCCGATCCCGTTCTGGTGCAGGTAGTCCACCAGGAACATGAAGTCCTGCGGCGTCCCGTAGCGGCTCGTCGGCGCGAAGTAGCCCGTCACCTGGTAGCCCCACGACTCGTACAGGGGATGCTCCATCACCGGCATGAGCTCGACGTGCGTGAAGCCGGTGCGGCTCAGATAGTCGGCGAGCCGCGGCGCCAGCTCCCGGTACGTCAGCCAGCGGTTGCCCTCCTCGGGCACCCGCATCCAGGAACCGAGGTGCATCTCGTACACCGCCCACGGCGAGCTCCGTCCGTTGGTGTTGCGCCGGTTCTCCATCCAGTCCTGGTCGCCCCAGTCATAGTCCAGGTCCCACACCACCGACGCTTGGCGGGGCGGCGCCTCGGAGTAGGTGGCGAACGGGTCGGCCTTGTCCACGCCGCGGTTCGTGACCCGGGAGTGGACGTAGTACTTGTACAGCGCGCCGCTCTTGACGGTGGGGATGAACCCCTCCCAGATGCCGGACGTCTCGCGCGGATACAGCCCGTTCGCGTTCTTGTCCCAGCCGTTGAAGTCGCCGATCACGCTGACCGCGTCGGCGTTCGGGGCCCAGACCGCGAAGTACGTCCCCTCCGGGCTCTGCATCGGGTGCGCGCCCAGCTTCTCGAACAGATGGCTGTGCGTGCCCTCGTTGAAGAGGTGCAGGTCGAACGGGCTCAGCAGGGAACGCGCGGTGATGCTGCTCATTCGGCTCCCACCAGGTCAAGGATCCCACGGAGGGGAATGCGAACCCAGTCCGGGCGCAGGTTGAGCTCGTAGCGGAGCTCGTAAAGCGCCTTCTCCAGGAGCATGGTCGTGAGCTGCAGGCGCAGGTCCTCCGGCGACTCGGGGATCCACGGCTGCCGCCCCGCCGTGGCGAGGTAGCTCTTCAGGAACGCCGCCGACACGCACTCGGACCAGAAGCGGGCCCACGCCTCCAGCGCGAGCACCTGCTCGGGCGCCTCGGCCCGCTGTGAGCGAAGGGCCGCCTGGCCGGCGTAGGAGAAGGAGCGGAGCATGCCGGCCACGTCCCGCATCGCCAGCCGCTTGAGCCGGCGCTCGTAGAGCGACCGCGTGGGCTCGCCCTCGAAGTCGATGATCACGAAGTCGTGGCCCGTGTACAGCACCTGGCCGAGGTGGTAGTCGCCGTGCACGCGGATCCGCGCCGTGTCCACCTTGCGGTTCAGGAAGCTGCGCAGGATCTGGCTCATCTTCGGCTGCAGCTCCAGCACGCGCCTGCCCTCCGCCGCCGCGTCCTCCGGCAGGCGCTCGAGCTGCGAGCGCAGCAGGTCGGTGGCGCGGATGGTCAGCCCGCTGATGGACTGGTAGATCGAGCGCTGGTCGAGAGGGGAGATCTTCTCGGGCGCGAACCCGGGCTCGTCGGGGTCCGACGAGAGCGCCATGTGCAGCTCGGCGGTGCGCCGTCCCAGAAGCCTGGCCGAGTCGAGGTAGCCCCCGATCGACCTGACCGCGATCTCCGGCGGATCGTGCCGGCTCGCCTCGAGCAGGTCGCGCGAGGGCGCCGGCGTCTGCACGCCGACCAGCTCGGGAGCGGTCAGGAAGTGGGCGAGCGTGTTCAGCGTGTACTGCCACGCGTCGCCCTGGTTGGGCACGTAGCCCTGCAGGATCGCGATCGTCACCGGCTCGCCCTTGCCGCGGCGGTACTCCAGGCTACCGGCCAGCGGCGCGATCTCGGTGAAGCCGGTCTTCTCGGTGAGGAAGCGCCCGACCTCGAGCTCAGGGTTCACGCCCTCCTCGAGCCGGCGGAACACCTTGAGCATCAGGCGCTCGCCGAAGATCACCGAGTTGTTGCTCTGCTCCGCCACGGAGAGCTGGGCCTCCAGGCGCACCGTCTCCGGCCCGCGCAGGCGCGCGAAGGCCCGCGTGGTCGCGCCGACCAGGGTTCCGGCGCCCCCGCTCGCCCGGCGGCGGCGCGCGATCGCGCCCAGCATCGCCTCGGCGAAGTTCGGGGTGCTCAGCGCGTCGTAGAGCAGCCCGCGCGACGGCTCCCCGCCGTTGGACTCGCTCTGGTTGACCACCCAGCAGATGGCCGACTGCGGCCACCGCTCCAGCACGTGCGGCGCCTCGGCGGCGCTGGCGTAGGCGATGGGCAGCATGTACGTGTCCGGGTCGCCCTCCGCGTAGCTGACGGTGACCGAGGTCAGGTACGAGTAGCCCTCCGCGCCGGGCACGCCGACGACGTCGGAGATGACCGCCGACTTGATGCGGCGCGCCTTGCCGGCGAACCAGCGCCGCTGCGGGATGTAGCCCAGCAGCACCGCCTCCAGCCGCTCCTTGCCCGCTCCGATCAGCGCCGACTCCCAGCCCGCGCTGACCCGGATCTCGGCCAGCGTCGAGGCGGCCGCCCGCCCATCCGTCTGCACCTGCGGCACGGTCCGCGGCTGCATCGAGAACCAGTAGAACGAGTGCGGTCCCATGGTGAGGAAGTACGGCGCGTCCGTGATCACGGGCATCTCGTTGCTGCTGAACAGCTCGACCGGCACCAGGCCCTTCCACCGGCTGAGGTCGAGCTCCACCGCCTGCAGGAAGCGCGACAGGTTGGCGATGCACAGGATCTGCTCCGACTCGTGGCGGCGCACGTACGCCAGCACCTTGCGGTTCTCGGGCCGCAGCAGCTCGAGCGTGCCCCGGCCGAAGGCGCGGTGGCGCTTGCGCAGCGCGATCAGGCGCTTCATCCACGAGTAGATCGAGTGCGGGTTGCCCTGCTGCGCCTCGACGTTGACCGTCTCGTAGTGGTATTCGGGGTCGGTGATCACCGGCAGGTAGAGGCGCTGCCGGTTGGCGCGCGAGAAGCCGGCGTTGCGGTCCGCGCTCCACTGCATCGGCGTGCGCACGCCGTTGCGGTCGCCGAGGAAGATGTTGTCGCCCATCCCGATCTCGTCGCCGTAGTAGAGGACCGGCGTGCCGGGGAGGGAGAAGAGCAGGCCGTTCATCAGCTCGATGCGCCGCCGGTCGTTGCCCAGCAGCGGGCCGAGGCGGCGGCGGATGCCGAGGTTCAGGCGCGCGAGCCGGTCCTGCGTGTACGCGCGGTACATGTAGTCGCGCTCCTCGTCCGTGACCATCTCGAGGGTGAGCTCGTCGTGGTTGCGCAGGAACAGGGCCCACTGCGAGTTGTCGGGGATGG
>CAZLJC010000075.1:0-6944 GCA_964559855.1 uncultured Actinomycetes bacterium | reverse complement strand
AGCGGTGAGCTCGTCCAGCCGGTCGACCATCGACGCCAGCGTCGCGAACGCCGCCTCGACCGGCTCGGCCGACGCCATGTCCACGCCCGCCATGCGCAGGCCGTCGAGCGGGAACATCGAACCGCCGCTCTTCAGGAATGCGAGGTACGAATCGACCGCCTTCGGGTCACCTTCCGCGATGCGCCGGGAGAGATGGTCGGCCGCCGCGATGCCCGTGGCGTACTGGTAGACGTAGAAGTTGCTGTACAGGTGGGTGTGGAACTGCGCCCACGTCGAGCCGATGCGCTCGCGGTCGCGCTCGTCGACCTCGACCGACGAGCCGTAGACCTCGGTCATCAGGTCCGCCATCAAGCTGTCCAGATAATCCGCGGTGAGCGCGCCGCCCCGCTCGACCCGCTCGTGGATCGCGAGCTCGAGGCGCGCCAGCGACGGCATGATGAAGAAGTAGCGGTAGAAGTTCGACATCGCCTCGTCGATCACCGCCATCTGAAACGCCGGGTCGGGCTGCGTCGCGAGCAGGTGGCGGCGGGTCAGCGCCTGGTGCATGTTCGACGCTACCTCGGCCTGGAACAACCCGTAGTTCGAGTACACGTACGGCTGCATGCCGCGGCACATGTACGAGTGCATCGAATGGCCGAGCTCGTGGGCCAGCGTGCTGACCGAGTAGATATCGTCGTTGTAGCTCATGAAGATGAACGGCGGCGTGTCCTTCGAGCCGCTCGAGAACGCGCCCATCCGCTTGCCCTGGTTGGGGTAGACGTCGACCCACCGATCCTCGGTCGCGCCCCTGCGCAGCACCGCCACGTAGTCCTCCCCCAGCGGAGCTACGCCTTCCGCGATCCACTCCACCGCCCGCTCGTACGGCACCTCGAGCCTCTGCCGGCTCAGCTGCGCGCGCGTGTCGTGCGGCTTCAGCACGTCGAGGCCGAGCGCCCCCGCGCTCACGCGCCAGTAGCGCTGCCACGTGCCGATGTTCTCCTGGAACACCTTCAGCACGTTGTGAAAGATCTCGACCGGGATGTGGCTCGGCGTGAGCGAGGCCTCGAGCGATGAGCCGAATCCGCGGGCGCGCATGAAGAAGATGTCTCGCTTGACGCCTCCCGCCAGGCTCGCCGCCATCGCGTTGCGCACCGCCAGGTGCGCGTCGGCGTAGCTCTCGAACGCCGTGCGCCGGACCTCGCGGTCGCCGTCCGTGAGCAGGGCCGCGATGGTGCCCTGCGCGACCGGGTGCTCCGCGCCGTCCGAGCCGGTGGCGGGGACGAACCGCAGGTCCGTGTTGGCGAGCACGCTGTGCGCCTGGAGCGCGGTGTTCATCGGGTCGGATACCTGCGCGAGCACGCGCTCCACGTCGGGGCTGCGGACGTGCGCGCTCAGCCGCTCCAGCCGCTCGAGGTGGTGTCCGAGGTGGGAGAGCCGCGGCGACGTGGCGACCCATTCGCGCAGCCGGGGAAAGCCGATCGCCAGCAGCTCCGGCAGCGCGAACGATTCCGCGCCGTTCAGCTCGCCCGCGACCGACCTCGCGCGGTCGACGCGGGCGGCGAAGTCCTGGTCGCCCACGTCGCAGGAGTAGCCCATCGTGGCGTAGATCCGGACCCTGTCCAGCAGGCGGTCCAGGCGCTCCGACGCGTCGAGCCAGTCGGCCAGGGTGTCCGGCGAGTCGCCCAGGCGGCCTTTGAACTCGGCCAGGTCGGGCAGCGCGGCCAGGATCGTGGCCACGGCCTCGTCCCACCCCGCCGGATCGGGGAAGACCGCCTCCGCGTTCCACGTGTGGCGCCGGTCGACGGCGGAGCGCGGCGGAAGTGGAGCGGCCACCGCCGATTAGTAGCATGGGGGCCGTGTCACGCGCCACGGCGAACGAGCTCGGGTGTGCGCTCGTGATGCTGCTCGAGCCGGCGCGGCGAGCCCCGCGGTGCTGAACGGGCTCAACCCGGCGATCGCCTTCGCCGCCGGGCTGGCGTCCTTCGTGTCGCCATGCGTGCTGCCCCTGGTGCCGGCCTACCTGGCCTACCTGGGCTCGCGGGCGACGGCGTCCGCCCCGATCCCGGTCGGCCCGGACCATCCGGGTGTTCGAGCCTCGGCGGCGCCGGTCGGTCCGGACCATCCGGGCCATCCTGCTCCAGGGTCGACCTCGATCGCCCTGGCCGGCGCGGGCTTCGTGGTGGGCCTTTCCCTCGTCTTCATCCTCTTCTTCTATGTGTTCACGCTGGCGGTCCAGCCGGTCCGCGCCTACGTGCCCGTGGTGGCCGGCGTGCTCGTCATCGTCATGGCGCTCCACATCGCCGGCCTGATCCACCTCCCGTTCATGTCCTACGAGTACCGCGTGATGAAGCAGGCGCCGCGCACCGGTGGCGCGGCCGGCGGATTCCTGCTCGGCATGGGCTTCGCCGGCGGCTGGACGCCGTGCATCGGCGTGACGCTCGGCGCCGTGCTCAGCTCCGCGGCGACGCTGGGCACGACCGCGCAGGGCCTGAGCCTGATGCTCGCCTACTGCCTCGGGCTGGCAGTCCCGTTCCTCGCCCTCGCCTTCGCCTTCGAGGGCGCGCGGCCGCTGATCGCGTACGTGAACCGCCACCGCCGCGCCATCGACCTCGCCTCGGCGGCGGTCCTGGTCGTGATGGGCGTGCTGCTGCTCACCGACCGGCTCACCATCCTCGCCGCCGGCATCACGCAGCTCGTCCCCTCCTGGCCGTCGCCCTCGCTCTGAGGCCGCCGGTCAGCTGAACCTCCGGCGGTGGAAGACCAGGGGCTCGACGTCCTCGTGGTGCTCGCCCTCGGTCACCTGGCCGATCAGGATCCAGTGGTCGCCGGCCTCGATCGTGTCCCGCAGGGCGCACACGGCGTGGGCCGCGGTGTCGCTCTCGAGGATCGGCCCTCCCAGCGCGGACGCCGGGCGCTTCCAGGGGCAGCCGTCGAACTTGTCGGTGAGCTTGGTCGCCATGCGCCGGGCGAGCCATTCGCGCCCGGCGGCCAGGATGTTCGCCGTGAACCCGCCGGTGTGCTGCACCGCGGGCAGGGTGTTCGACGTCTTGTCGATGCAGACCAGCGCGAGGGGCGGCTGGAGCGACACGGCTGAGAAGGCGCTGACCGTGAGGCCGCGGGGCCGGCCGTCCTCGCCGAACGCGGTCAGCACGACGACTCCGCTCGGGAAGCTGGACATGATGTCGCGGAAGCGCTGAGGGTCGATCAACGGCGCCCGACAAGTTTGCTCCCCACCCTGTAAAGAACACTTGTTTGTGCGCCGGGGAGCCGGTATAACTCACTCGTCGTGGGGGACGTGCTCGACCTCTTCTCGGCGCCGGCGCGGGAGTGGTTTCGCTCCAGCTTCCCCGCGCCCACGGCCGTGCAGGAGCGCGGGTGGCGGGAGGTGGCGGCGGGCCGGCACGTCCTCATGGCTGCCCCGACCGGCAGCGGCAAGACGCTCGCCGCGTTCCTGTGGTGCCTGGACCGCCTGGCCACGGAGCCCATGCCCGCGGACGGCGAGCGGTGCCGCGTGCTGTACGTCTCGCCTTTGAAGGCGCTGGCGCACGACGTGGACCGCAACCTGCGCTCTCCGCTGGTCGGGATCCGCCGGCAGTTCGAGGCGCAGGGCCTGGCGGCGCCCGATATCTCGGTCGCGCTCCGGACCGGCGACACCCCGCCCGAGACGCGGCGCTCCATGGAGCGGCACCCGCCGGACATCCTGATCACGACGCCGGAGTCGCTGTACCTCCTGCTCACCAGCGCCGCGCGGCGGATCCTGGCCTCGGTCCGGTGGCTCATCGTCGACGAGATCCACTCCGTCGCCTCCACCAAGCGCGGAAGCCATCTCGCGCTGAGCCTGGAGCGCCTGTGCGCGCTGACCGGCGCCGAGCCGCTGCGCATCGGGCTGTCGGCCACGCAGCGCCCTCTGGAGGAGGTGGGTCGCTTCCTCGGCGGCGCGGACCGCGAGGTGTCGATCGTGGACGCGGGCCGGCTCAAGACCATGGAGGTCACCGTCGAGGTCCCGGTCGAGGACATGACGCGGCTCACGGCCGAGGACGAGGACGGCGCGCGGGGCGCCGGGCGCGCGCAGGGCGCATTTTCAGGTCAAAGCAGTATCTGGCCCGCCATCTACCCGCGCCTGCTGGAGCTGATCCGCGCCCATCGCTCGACCATCGTGTTCGTCAACTCGCGCCGGCTGGCGGAGCGCATCGCGGCGCGCGTCAACGAGCTGGCGGAGGAGGACCTGGTGCGCGCCCACCACGGGTCGATCGCGCGGGAGCAGCGGCTGCTGATCGAGGACGAGCTGAAGTCGGGCCGCCTGCGCGGGCTCGTCGCCACGTCCACGCTCGAGCTGGGCATCGACATGGGCGCGGTCGACCTCGTGCTGCAGATCGAGGCTCCGCCCAGCGTCGCGGCGGGCATCCAGCGCGTCGGCCGGGCCGGCCACTCCGTGGGCGAGGTGTCGCGCGGCGTGGTGATCCCGAAGTTTCGCGGGGACCTGCTCGAGTCGGCCGCGGTCGTCGAGGGGATGCTCGAAGGCCGCATCGAATCGACCGTGGTGCCGCGCAAGCCGCTCGACGTGCTGGCGCAGCAGATCGTCGCGATGTGCGCGCTGGACGAGTGGAACGTGGACGACCTGGCAAAGCTCGTGCGCCGCGCGTACCCGTACAGCGACCTCGGCCCGCGCGCGCTCGAATCCGTCCTCGACATGCTGAGCGGGCGCTATCCCTCCGACGATTTCGCCGAGCTCAGGCCCCGGCTCGTCTGGGATCGCGTCTCCGGAAAGCTGCGCGGCCGCGCCGGCGCGCAGCGCCTGGCGGTGACCAATCCCGGGACCATCCCCGACCGCGGCCTCTACTCCGTCAACCTCGTCGAGGACGGGCGCCGCGTCGGCGAGCTGGACGAGGAGATGGTCTACGAGACGCGCGTGGGCGAGACGTTCGTGCTCGGCGCCTCCACGTGGCGGATCGTCGAGATCACGCCCTCCCAGGTCATGGTCACGCCCGCGCCGGGCGAGCCGGGAAAGATCGCCTTCTGGAAGGCCGATACGCCGAGCCGGCCGGTCGAGCTCGGTCGGGCGCTGGGGCGGATGGTGCGCGAGCTGCGGTCGCTCGACCCGGAGCCGGCCGCGCGGCGTCTGCGCGAGCGCGCGGGCTTCGACGAGCGGGCGGTCAGGAATCTCCTGGCGTATCTCGAGGACCAGGCGTCCGCGACCGGCGCGGTGCCCGACGACCGGACCGTCGTGGTCGAGCGGTTCCGCGACGAGATCGGCGACTGGCGCGTGTGCCTGCACTCGCCGTTCGGCGGCCGCGTCCACGCGCCCCTCGCGCTGGCGCTGGAGGCGCGGCTGCAGGAGACGCTCGGCGTCGACGCGCGCGCCCTCTGGACCGACGACGGGATCGCGATGCACCTGCCCGAGGTCGAGTCGCCGCCCTCGCTCGACCAGCTCATCCTGGAGCCGGAACAGGTCGACGCGCTGGTCTCGGCCCAGCTCCCCGCCTCGGCGCTCTTCGCGGCGCGCTTCCGCGAGAACGCGGCGCGCTCGCTGCTCCTGCCCCGGCGCAGGCCCGGCCAGCGCACTCCGCTCTGGCAGCAGCGCATGCGCAGCGCGAACCTGCTCCAGGTCGCCGGCCGCCATGCCGACTTCCCGATCCTCGCCGAGACGTGGCGCGAGGTGATGACCGACTACTTCGACATGCCGGCGCTGGCCGCGCTCCTGCGCTCCATCCGCGCGCGCGAGATCCGCGTGGTGGCGGTGGACACCGAGCGCGCCTCGCCGTTTGCTTCGTCCCTTCTCTTCTCCTATGTCGCCGAGTTCATGTACGAGGGCGACCAGCCGCTGGCGGAGCGGCGGGCCCAGGCGCTCACGCTGGACCGCGAGCTGCTGGCCGAGCTGCTCGGCAGCGAGGACCTGCGCGAGCTGCTCGATCCGGACGCTGTCGCGGCGGTCGAGCTCGAGCTCCAGGGCCTGCTCCCTGAGCGCTTCCCGCGGGACGCGGACGAGGCCCACGACCTGCTGGTCCGCCTCGGAGACCTCAGCGAGGGCGAGGCCGAGGCGCGGGGGGTGACGCTCGAGTGGCTCCGCGCACTTCAAACCGAGAGGCGCGCGGCTTCCATCCGGATCGCGGGCGAGGAGCGGTGGATCGCGGCCGAGGACGCCGGCCGCTATCGCGGCGCCCTGGGCGCGAGCCTGCCCATCGGGCTGCCCGAAGCGTTCCTCGACCCAGGGGCGGCTCCGCTCGAGTCGCTGCTCAAGCGCTTCGCGCGCACGCACGCGCCGTTCGTGACCGCCGACCCGGCGCGCCGCTGGGCGGTCGGCGCGCAGGCCGTCGAGCACGCCCTGAACCAGCTCGCGAGCCGGGGCGACGTCCTGGCCGGGGAGTTCCGGCGCGCGGCCGAGGGCCGCGAGTACTGCCATCCCGAGGTGCTGCGCGTGCTGCGCCGCCGCTCGCTCGCGGCCCTGCGCCGCGAGGTCGAGTCGGTGCCGCCCGAGGCGGTCGCGCGGTTCCTGCCCGCGTGGCACGGCGTCGGCGTCCGCGCGAGCGGGATCGACCGCCTGCTCGAGGTCGTGTTCCAGCTCCAGGGACTCGCCCTTCCGGCCAGCGTGATCGAGCGCGACGTGATCGCGGCCCGCGTCTCCGGCTACACGCCGCGCCTGCTCGACGAGCTGGTGTCGATGGGCGAGGTGGTGTGGGCCGGACGGGGCGCGCTCGGCACCAGCGACGGCCGGGTCGCGCTCTACCTGCGCGGTGACGCGCCGCGGCTGGTCGTGCCGGCGGCCTCGACCGGGCCGCGCTCGGAGCTGCACGAGAAGCTCCGCGAGCACCTCGGCACGCGGGGGGCGACCTTCTTCCGCGATCTGTACAACGCGTGCGGGGGCGGGGACGAAGAGGTGATGCTCGACGCGCTGTGGGACCTGGTGTGGTCGGGCGAGGTCACCAACGACACCTTCGCGCCGCTGCGCGCCCTGGGACCGCGCACCC
>CAZLJC010000074.1:0-7220 GCA_964559855.1 uncultured Actinomycetes bacterium | reverse complement strand
GCGCCTCGGCGCAGCCGAGGCTGCGTGCCCCCTCCCCGCTCGACGGGGAGGTGTCACCGCAAGCGGTGACGGAGGGGTCTGAGGGGAGTCTCGAACCCTACCCCCGCGGCGGCCCGAGCCGGTAGCCGCGGGTCCCTGCGGTAACGATCAGTTCGGGCGCCCGCGGGTCGTCCTCGAGCTTGGTTCGCAGGCGCTGGATGAACGTCCTCAAGTAGCCCCGCTCGCTCGTATAGGACGCGCCCCAGACCTCGCGGAGCAGCGTCCGGTGATCCATCACCTGGCCCTCGTGTCGTGCCAGCTGCGCGAGCAGTCCGTACTCGGTGGGTGACAGGCGCACCTCGACATCCGCTTTGGTCACGGTATGGGAGGAAAGGTCGATCACCACATCCCCGACGCTGACCGTCGGGCCCCTGGAGGTCGGTGGCTGGGCTCGCCGGAGCACAGCCCGAATACGCGCGGTCAGCTCCTCGGCGCCGAATGGCTTGGCGAGGTAATCGTCAGCGCCCATGTCGAGGGCGCGCACCTTGTCCCGTTCTTCGCCGCGAGCGCTGATGACGATGACGGGCGGCGTGCGCTTCCCCTCCAGCCGGTGAAGGATCTCCCAACCGTCGATGAAGGGCAGTCCGATGTCGAGCAGCACCACGTCATATGTCCCGCCGGCCAGTTCGCGAGCGCCCGCCTGGCCGTCTCTGGCCACGGTCACGGAATACGATGCGCGCTCGAGCGTGGCCTGGATCGATGCCCTGAGCCCAGGATCATCCTCGACGATCAGAACCCGCGGAACCGCCGTGCTCATGCGTCATGAGGAATTGGCAGGGTGAAGCGGAAGACCGCACCGCTGCTCTTCCCAGTTTCCTCCAGCGCGACGGTGCCGGCGTGCGCCTCGACCAGGCCCTTTACGATGGCGAGACCCAATCCCGTCCCGCCCGGCACGCGACCGTGGACGAAACGTTCGAACAGGTGTGGTCTCACCTCCGGATCGATGCCGGGGCCGTGGTCGGCGACGCGGACCGTGACCAGCCCGGGCTGCTCGCGCGCCACCGAGATCTCGATCGCAGCCCCGGGTGGCGAGAAACGGTCGGCGTTCGCCAGCAGGTTGTCGAAGACCTGGCCCAGCCGGTCCCAGTCGGCGAGTACCTCGGTCATGCCTACTGCGTCGGCGTCCCAGGTCACGCTCCGCTCGGGCGAGGTCACATGCAGGCGGTCGACCGCGGCCGCAACCGCGTCACCAACCAGGATCGGCTCCAGGTCCAGCTCGAGTGCGCCCCCCTCGATCCGTGCCATGTCCAGCATGTCGGTCACCAGCGCATTGAGGCGGCGGGACTCACCTGCGATCGTGTCCAGCCGTTCGCGCGCTTCGACAAGGCTGTTGGCACGCGACGCATCGGTGCTCTCGCTGAGGATGGTGCCCAGCGGCGTCCGCAGCTCATGCGAAACGTTGGCGAAGAGCTCCCGGCGCATCCGCTCCGTCTCCTTGAGCGCCCGGATCTCCTGCTCGCTGCGAGCGAGGCGGAGGGCGGCCTGCGCCGTCTGCGCCTGCTCTTTGTTGAGGCGCACCAGCTCGGTGTTGGCGGCGCGGAGCTGAGCAGCCAGTGCCTCCGCTTGCATGAGCGCGCCCCGGTGCCGTGACGCCAGCAGCCCGACGACGGTCGCGGTGACCACGAAGGCGGCCAGGTTGACGAGGTCTTGCTCGTCCGCGATGGTCAGCGTGTAGTAGGGCGGCACGAAGAAGTAGTCGACCAGCAGGAAGCTGATTGCGGCCGACACCACCGCTGGGCCGAAGCCGCGGCGAACCCCGACCACCGCGACCAGCGCGAGGTAGCCGAAGATGTAGTCGCGCTTCTGGCTGCCCCCGACCTGGGCCAGCACGGCCGTCAGACCCAGCGGGCCGAGAAGGGCTATTGCCCAAACCGCCCACCGCTCGATCGCCGGACTCATCGGCTTAGCCGGAGCCGAAGGCGTGCGGTCCGGAATACGAGCCGGCGCGGTCCTGGAGCGCCCTCAGAACCTCATCGGCGAGCCGATCAGGGCTCAGGCCGCCGCCGCGGATGTGCACCGCCGCCGACGCGTAGGTTGGCCTCCTTTCCGTATAGAGGCGATGGATCTCGGCCAGGGTCTTTCCGCGGAGCAGCGGGCGCGTATCGACGAGAGTGGAGAGGCGGTCGCTCAGGTCCTCCCAGGGCACGTCCAGGTGCACTAGCAGCGCGCGCTCACGAAGCACGTCCCGCGATTGTGGGTCGAGCAGCGCTCCACCGCCAAGGGCGATCACCGCCGGACCCCGCGTGAGCAGTTCGGCGACAGCCGCCGCCTCGAGCCTCCTGAACTCCGGTTCCTCCTGCTTGAGGAAGAAGTCGTCGACGGTGCGGCCGCTCGTCGCCTCGAGGTAGCTGTCCGTGTCGTAGAAGGGCCGCTGGAGGCGATCGGCGAGCAAGCGGCCCACGGTGGTCTTGCCGGCGCCCATGAAGCCCGCGAGCGCGATCGGACGCTCAAGGTCGATCCGATCAGAGACGGCCATCGTCGACCTAACCATAGCGGCGGGACGGGCGCACGCCGCCCCAGCGTCAGGCTACGGTCGCTTCGTCCCGAGTACCTAGCGCGGCGAGGATCAGGTTCGCCGTGGCGACGTTGGTAGCCAGCGGAATGTCATGTACCTGGCACACACGCTGCAGTCCCTGGATGTCAGGTTCATGGGCGTGGCGGTCGAATGGGTCGACCAGAAAGATCACTGCCTCCACCTCGCCCTGCGCCACCCGCGAGGCGACCTGCAGGTCGCCCCCCTCGACGCCGGAAAGCACCTTTTCGACTCGCAGGCCGACCTTCCGTTCCAGCAGCTGCCCGGTGCTGTTGGTCGCCAGGAGATCCCAGGTCGCCAGCGTCGACCTGTTGTACATGGCGAAGGCCACCATGTCCGGCTTCTTTCCGTCGTGCGCGATGAGGGCGATACAGCGCTTCACAAGGCCATCATGTTCTTGCCTGGAGGACAAACGAATCGTTAAGCGTGCACGAAATGGCGGTGCAGCTCTTCGGTCATCCCCAGACCCTCATGGACCGCCGAGATCACGTCACCGATCACGACTGTGGCGGGCGCCTCGATCGCATTGGCACGCGCCAGCGAGCTCAGCTCGCCGAGCCGTCCGCGCACGACCACCTGGTCGGGAAGCGTCGCGCGGGCGACGATCGCCGCCGGACGCGAGGCGCCCAGCACCTCGGTCAGCTCGGCGGCCAGCGAATCGAGCGAGGCCAGGGGCATCAGGACCACGAGCGTGTCGACCGCGGCCGCCAGCTCGCGCAGGCCCCGGACCGGCTGGCGCCCGTCGGTGGTCGCGGTTACGAAGGCAACCGAGGAGGCCACGCCCCGCATCGTCAGAGGGATACCGGCCACCGCGGGAGCCGAAACCGCCGCACTGACGCCGGGAATCACGGTCACGGGCAGCTGCGCGTCGAGCAGGGCCCGCAGCTCCTCGCCCCCACGGCCGAACACGAACGGGTCGCCGCCCTTGAGCCGCACGACCTGGCGGCCGGCGGCGGCAGCCTCGACAAGCCGCTGGTTGATGTCCTCTTGTCTGGTGCTTGTCCTGCCACCGCGCTTGCCCACCTCGTGCAGCTCGGCTGACGGAGACACGAAGCCGAGCACGGCTGGAGAGACGAGCGCGTCATAGAGGACGAGGTCGGCCTCGGCAAGAGCGTCGGCTCCAGCCAGCGTCAGCAGTCCAGGATCGCCGGGGCCAGCGCCGATCAGGGTGACGTGGCCCGGCCGCCGGCGCCCGGTGCCGGCCGCGATCGCTTCCGCCGCGGCCTCTGCCTCGACCGCCTTACCGTCTCGGAGCAGGTGGCGAACGGGAGAGCGGAGAAGACGCGTGTAGGTATCGGCCTGCTCCTCGAGGGGTGTTCCGCGGCGGCGCAGGTCACGGCGGACGCGCCCGACCAGCGCAACGAAAGCGCTCCACTCACCGCCGAACAGCGACTCCAGCCGGCGTCGCAGGGCGGCGGCCAGATATGGGCTCTCGCCTGCCGTCGAGATCGCGATCTGGAGCGGGTGGCGGTCGACCACGGCGGGCGCGATGAAGCGGCACCGGTGCGGCCGGTCGAGGACGTTGACCAGGATCCCACGCTCCTCGGCGTCCCGGAATACGCGCGCGCCGAGCTCGTCATCGCCGGACGTGTCGATGACGATCCGCGCGCCACCCAGCCGCTCCGGCTCATAGGCGGAAGCCGGGAACAAGTCCACCTCCGCGCCCGAGGCGCGAAGCGCGGACGCCTTCTCCTCGGCGAGGTGACCCTCACCGATGACGACCGCCCGCTCGTTCTCGAGGTCGAGGAAGACCGGGTAGTACTTCTTCATGCCGGCTGCTCCTCGCGTGCCGCCTCGACCAGAACGGCGGCCACCTCCGGCCGGGTGAACTCGGCCGGCAGCGAGGCGCCCTGCGCGAGAAGCTCGCGAACGCGGGTGCCGCTCAGCGCGATGCGCGCCTCGGGTGGGTGCGGGCATGTCCGGGTCGAGGCCATGCCGCCGCAAACGGTGCACCAGAAGGTGTGCTCGAAACGCATGATCTCGATCCCGAGCTCGGCAGGCGTGTACTCGTCGAAGATCCGGTGCGCCGCATAGGTGTCGTAGTAGCTGCCGACGCCCGCGTGATCGCGGCCGACGATGAAGTGAGTGCAGCCGTAGTTGCGGCGGATGATCGCGTGAAACACCGCCTCGCGCGGCCCCGCATAGCGCATCCATGCCGGGTTGACCGCGAGTAGTGTGCGGTCGGCGGGATAGTAGCCGGCCAGCAGCTCCTCGTAGCAGCGCATCCGGACATCTGCCGGAATGTCGTCGTTCTTGGTCTCGCCCACCAGCGGGTGCAGCAGCAGACCGTCGACGATCTCGAGCGCGACCTTCTGCAGGTACTCGTGGGCGCGATGGACGGGGTTACGAGTCTGGAAGCCGACCATCGTCCGCCAGCCCCGCTCGTCCCGCACCTTCCGCACCTCGGCCGGCGTCAGCTCGTACTCGGCGAAGCGGCCCCCCTGGCGGCCGAGCGCCACCACCTCTCCGGCCAGCCCAGTGCGTCCAGAGGCCCTGATGGCGCGAACGCCGGGGTGCGCTTCCTCGGTGGTACCGAACACCGCTGCAGCCTCGCGTTCAACGTCGATCGCGAAGCTTTCGACGACGTCGACGATGGCGACCGGCCGGCCCCGGTGCCAGAGCGCAACTTCCCCCTGCCGCAGGCTGGCTGATGCGTCGACTCGGAGCACGACGGGAATAGGAAAGGGCGATCCGCTGACCAGCCTGCCCGTCTCGATCACGGAGGCGTAGTCGGCCGCGGAACTGAAGCCGCTGAGCGGGCTCAGCGCACCCGATCCCAGCATCAACGCGTCCGCCGCTTCCCGAGGGCCGACATCGAGGCGGGGCAGTGTGCGAGCACGCGCCTCGCCCTCGAGCAGCTCCTCACCCTCGAGCAGCCGCTCGCCCACATCACCGGCGATCAGTCCCAGCCGCGCAAGCGTGCGCAGGATGTCGCGCAGTGACTCGGCGGGCGTCTGGCGCTCGCTGTCCACCACCACCTCGGGGTTGAGCGGCGGTTCGTAGGGATCACTGACACCGGTGAAGTTCGAGATCTCGCCGGCGAGCGCTTTTGCATACAGGCCTTTGACGTCCCGCCGCGCCAGTTCGTCGATCGAGCAGCGCACATAAACCTCGACGAAGTTCGGCGTCTGGGCCCGAATCTCATCTCGCACCTGTCGGTAGGGAGAGATGGCGGCGGTGATCGCGATCCCGCCGCTGCGGGCGACGACGCGAGCCACATATCCGATCCGCCGGATGTTCGTGTCGCGGTCCTCCTTCGAAAAGCCGAGGCCCTTCGACAGGTGCGTCCGCACCTCGTCGCCGTCGAGGATCTCCGCCCGCCGTCCCCGCCGCGCGATCTCGTCGGCCAGCATGCTTGCCAGCGTCGACTTTCCGGCCCCGGAGAGCCCGGTGAACCAGACGACAAAACCTTTCATGAAGCCTCCGAGAGCCCGCGACGGCGCCGGATCGACCCGTCGGCGAGCGAGAACACGGCATCGACGAGGACGCCGATGATGAGGATGACGAGCATGGTCGCGAGCAGGCCCTCCGCGTCGGCGAGATCCCAGGCGTAGTGGAGGCGGACACCCAGCGCGGGGTGGCCGGCCACCTGCACCAGGAGCTCGCCCGCCATCAGGCTGCGCCAAGCGAAGGCCCAGGCCTGGCGGAGACCGGCCAGAAAGCCGGGTAGAGCGGCAGGCAGGATGACGTGCCGGTAGAGGGCCAGGCCGCGGGCGCCGATCGAACGGCCGCTGCGGATGAGCAGCGGCGGCACGTGGTCGACGCCGCCGATCAGCCCGTTTGCGATCGACGGCGCCGCGCCGAGTACGACGACGAAGAGGATCGCCGTCTCGCTCAGCTTGAAGAGCAGGATCGCGAAGGGGAACCAGGCGATCGAGGGCATCGATTGGATCGCGCTCAGCAGGGACCCGAAGGCTGCCCGAACCGGCCGGATCCGCACCACGGCGAGCCCGAGCGCAACCCCGATCACGAGGGCGATCGCGTACCCGAAGGCGGCCCGCTCGAAGGTCTGGGCGGCTCCGAGCCAGAACACACCGGTACTCGCATCGGCCACCAGCCGCGCGAGAACCGGGACCGGGCCCGGCAGAACATAGTCCGGCCACAGCTGTGTGGAGACGATCGCCTGCCAGGCGCCCAGACCGAGGACGACCGCCAGCAGCCGCGGCCAGGCCGCGCGCCACACGGCGGCGGTCGTGATTCGCGGAGCGGCCGGGGCCGCCACCGCCGCCGGGCTCAGTTCAAGCTGCATCGACCGCCTCCCGGCGCAGCCGGTCGAGCACGCGGCCAACGGCCGCCGCCACCTCGGCACTGTCCGCTCGCCGTGGTCGCGGAAGGTCGATCCGCAGCTCGGCCGCGATGCGGCCTGGACGGGAGCTCATCACCAGCACGCGGTCGGCCAGCCTGACGGCCTCGTGGGCGTCGTGGGTCACGAACAGGATGCTGAGGCCGCTGTCGCGCCAGATCGTCTCCAGCTCGTCATGGAGGAGGTCACGGGTGATGGCATCGAGGGCGCCGAACGGCTCGTCCATGAGCAGCACGTCCGGCTCCTGTACCAGGGCCCGAGCCAGCGCTACCCGCTGGCGCATGCCGCCCGAAAGCTCGTGAGGCCGCCGGTCCTGGGCAGCCGCCATCTGGACCCGCCGCAGCA
>CAZLJC010000073.1:0-7246 GCA_964559855.1 uncultured Actinomycetes bacterium | reverse complement strand
TGGGGCGTGGAATTCGGCGCGTTTGGCGCAAAGCGCGCGTTCGGGGGCGCGGCTGGGGCGCGCCTGGGGCGCCGAGTTCAGCGCGTTTGGCGCAAAGGGCGCGCTCGGGGGGCAGCCGGGGGCGCGGCCGCCGCGGCCTGCTCGTTCTCCTTGACGCGGGTGCGCACCAGGCGGCGGATCTCGGTGACGGGCAGGGGCTGGTCGAGCGGGAAGCGATACGTCCCCTTGCCCGTCATGTAGTCCTTCATGCCGAGGTGCTTGTCGGCGTTGCCGACCGGAAAGAGGCCGACGTGCTTCTTGAACGCCGCGAAGTACATCAGGTGCCCGTGGTAGCGGTAGTAGGGCATTCGATAGCTGATGCCCTCCTCGGCCGCCGGCGCCTCGGCGCGGATGATCTCCCGCAGCTTGCGCAGGTGCGGCTGCGCCGCAGGGGGCGCAGCCGCGATGTAAGCGTCGACCTCGTTCTTCACTACTTCTTCAGGGTTTCGAGCAGCTCGGACAGCCGCTCCATCGACTCGTCGGCGCCGGACTGCATGCCCGACGCGACCATGCCGTCGCGGTCCATCAGCGACTGGAACACGATCTGCGCGGTCACCTTGGTGCGGCCGCCCAGGTCCTCGAACGTCGCCGTCTGCAGCGCCACGTGGCCGGCCATCGGCTCGTACTCGAACGTCTGGCAGATGCGCTCCGGCGTGACCGCCTCGTGCGTGACGCCGCGGAACGGGTGCTCTCCGCCGTCGGCGCCGCGCTGCACCACGCGCCATTCCCCGCCACGGGAGATGTCGAACTTCTCGATGTGGTTCTCGTACTGCCGGGGACCCCACCACCGCGCGAACAGCTTCGGGTCCGTGTACGCCCGGTAGACGAGCTCGCGCGGGGCGTCGAGCACGACGGTCGAGATGATGTCCTGCCGCCCGGGTTCGATCGTGTACTCAACTTTCGGCATCGTCTTCTCTCCCTTGGTCGCCATCTTCAAAACTCTCCTTCTTCATGAGATCCTGCAGAACTTCGTCGAGGCGCTGGAAGCTCTCGTCCCAGAAGCGCCTGTAGTCCCCCACCCACTCCGCCGCCTCGCGCAGGCGCGCGCCCTCGAGGCGGCACGGTCTCCACTGCGCGTTGCGGCTCTGCGTGATCAGGCCGGCGCGCTGCAGCACCTTCAGGTGTTTCGAGATGCCGGGGAGGCTCAGGTCGAACGGCTTGGCCAGCTCCGTGACCGGGGCCTCGCCCTGTGCGAGACGAGCCAGGATCGCTCGCCGGGTGGGATCGGCGAGGGCTGCGAACGTGACGCTCAGGTGATCGGTTGCCATTGTATTTTTCTATCCAGCTAATTAACTGGACGGAAGAATACGGCGCCGGGCAGCCTCCTGTCAAGCCCCTGGCGCCCTGGCCCCCGCGGGACGTCCGGCGTCGATCAACCCGGCGGCCACCACCGCGCCCGCCACCATGATGGCCGCGCCCCATCCCGTCGCCACCGCGAACCCGTGCACCAGCGCCGTTCCGTGGGCGCCGCCATGAGCCGCGGTGGCGGTGGTCGCGATCGTGTTCAGCAGCGCCGTCCCGAGCGAGGCGCCGACCTGCCCGCCCGCGTTGACCGCGGCCGAGGCGATGCCGGCCTCGCGCTGGTCCACGTTGCGCGTGGCCATGCTGAACGCCGAAGACATGGCCGTCGACAGGCCCATGCCGAGCAGCAGCTCGGCGGGCAGCACGAGCAGCCAGTAGGAGCTGTCGACGTGAAGCTGGGTGAGCAGGGCCATGCCCGCCGCCGCCACCAGCACGCCGGGCGCGATCAGGGCGCGGGGCGCGACGTGCGGCATGAGCCGGCGCGCGATCAGCCACGCGGCGCTCTGCGAGGCGACCGTGATCGGCAGGAACGCGATCCCGGCCTTCAGCGGGGTGTAGTGCAGCACCGCCTGGAGGTAGTAGGTGAGGAACAGGTACGCGCCGAACATGCCCGCCATGACTAGGGTCACGGTGGCGAACGCACCGCCGCGGTTGCGGTCCAGCAGCAGGCGCAGGGGCAGCAGAGGGCTCGACGTCCGCGCCTGGCGGAGCACGAACAACACCAACAGCGCGGCGCTCGCGGCCAGGAGGAGGACGGCCGGTGCGGACAGACGGCCGGAACGCGCGACCTCGGTGCCGGCGTACACCAGCGCCACCAGGCCGGCCGTCGCCAGCACGGCGCCCGCGATGTCGAGCGCCGGCGCGCTCCCCATCCGCTGCGCGCGCGGGAGGACCCACGCCGCGCCGGCTGCGGCGGCGATCGCGATCGGCGCGTTGACGTAAAGGCACCAGCGCCACTCGAGGTACTGCGTGAGCACGCCGCCCAGCAGCAGGCCGGCAGCGGCGCCGGTGCCGGCGATCGACCCGTAGACGACGAAGGCGGTCGCGCGCTCGCGCGCCTCGGTGAAGGTGACGGCGACCAGCGAGAGCGCGGTCGGAGCGAGCAGCGCGGCGAACGCGCCCTGCAGCGCGCGCGCTCCGATCAGCACCCCGAAGTTCGGGGCCGCGCCGCCCAGGACGGAGGCGAGCGCAAAGCCGGCGAGCCCGGCGACAAACGCGCGCTTGCGGCCGAGGTGGTCCGCGATGCGTCCGCCGAGCAGCAGCAGCCCCGCGAAGGCGAGCGTGTACGCGGTCACGACCCACTGCCGGTCGGCGTCGGACGCGCCCAGCGCGCGCTGCGCCGAGGGCAGGGCGATGCTGACGATGGTCGCGTCGAGCGCGATCATCAGCTGGGCGACGGCGATGAAGCCGAGCGCGACCCACCGGCGCGGGTCGGGCGCGGGCTTCGCCTGTGTGGTTCGAGCGAGGGCTGGGGCGGCGCTCATCCGCTCTTCACCTCCCGCGCGGCGGCCTCGACGAACAGCGCGATCGAATAAGCGTTCATCCGCTCTCCTCCCGTGATTCCCCGAGCAACGCGATCAGCCCAGGCTATGTCAACTCTTTAGTCACTATAAGTTCATGGCGGATTAAGCTATTCCACGTGGCAGTGGGAGCCGGCCTCAGGGAGCGGAAAAAGGCGCAGACGCGCCAGCAGATCTTCGATGCGGCCCAAAGGCTCTTCGCCGAGCGCGGGTTCGACCGCGTGACGGTCTCGGAGGTCGCGCGCGCAGCCGACGTCTCCGAGGTCACCGTCTTCAACTACTTCCCCTCCAAGGAGGACCTCTTCTACGGCGGGATGCAGTTCTTCGAAGAGCAGTTGCTCGAGGCGGTGCGAGACCGCTTCCGCGGCCGGACGCCGCTGGAGGCCCTGCGGCGAAAGCTGATCGACAGCACCGCCGGGCTGGCGGACCCGGAGCGGAGCCTGGCCATCGCGGGGGCGGCGAGGATGATCTCGGGCAGCCCCTCGCTGGCGGCTCGCGAGCGCGAGATCGTCGAGCGCTACACGCGCCGGCTCGCCGAGCTCATCGCCGGGGAGGCCGGCTTGCAGCCGGGGGACGTGCAGGCGCAGGCGGTCGCCTCAGCCCTGATCGGAGCGCACCGCGTGGTCGTGGCCCACACCCGTGAGCTGGCGCTCGGCGGCACGCGCGGCCCGGAGCTGGTGGCGGCCACCCGGACGGCGATCCGGCGGGCGTACGCCGCCCTCGAGCGTGGGCTCGGCGGCTACGGGGAGCGCCGGTAGAGGCGATTTTCGGCGCGTCTGGCGCCAGACGCGCGCAATTCGCGCGGGATGTGGCGCGTTTGGCGCAGAACGCGTGGAATTCGGGAGCTAGCTCGTGGAGTACGACCGCAGCGCGCTGGCCCGGCCGTTCCGGCGCAGCTTGTCGAGCGCGTGGCGCTCGAGCTGGCGGACGGTCTCGCGGCTCGTGCCCATGCGGCGCGCCACCTCGTCCAGCGCCCGCTGGTGGCCGTCGATGAGCCCGAAGCGGAGCTGGATCACGCGGCGCTCGCGGGCGCCCAGCATCCGCAGCGCGTCGTGCACCTGGTCCTTCAGGTCCGATTCCAGCGCCGCGTTGGCCGGCGATTCGGCGGTCGCGTCCTCGAGCAGGTGGCCGAGCTCGGTGTCGCCCTCCTCGCCGATCGGCGTCTCCAGCGAGACCGTATCGCGGGAGGCCGCCCGCAGCCCCTCCACCTCGAGCACGGTGAGGCCGAGCTCCTCGGCGATCTCCTCGTCGGAGGCCGCCCGGCCGAGCGAGTCGCGCAGGCGGTCGGTGACGCGGAGCAGCTTGTTCGTCTGGTCGCCGATGTGGATGGGCAGCCGGATCGTCCGCGCCTGGTCGCCGATGGCGCGCAGGACGGCCTGGCGGATCCACCACGTGGCGTAGGTCGAGAACTTGAAGCCGCGGCGGTAGTCGAACTTGGCGACCGCGCGCATGAGGCCGACGTTGCCCTCCTGGATCAGGTCCAGGAGAGGCAGGCCGCGGCCCTGGTACTTCTTGGCGATCGAGACCACCAGGCGGAGGTTGGCCTCGGTCATCCGCCGCCGGGCGGGGTCCGACCCGGCCTCGATCTGCTTGGCCAGCTCGATCTCCTGCTCCTTGTTGAGCAGGGTGCCGCGCCCGATCTCGCGGAGGTAGGCGCCGAGCGAGTCGTCGGCCTCGGTGGAGCCGCCCTCGGGCTGGGGAGCCGGGCGCTGCTCCTCGAGGTCCGTCAGGGCCTCGGCGAGCACGCCGCGATCTTCGATCTGAGCGGCGCGGTCGTCCGCGTCGCCTTCGTCAAACCACGCTGAAGCGCTGGACTGGAGTTGCATGCCCTATCGGTTTACCCCAACGCGCCCGCGCGCAAACAGGTTTCAGGGGCCGTTTCATGGGCTCGTAAGGTGGAGGTGTCGGATCTGACAGAGGCGAATTTCAAGGAGGAACGTGATGACCATGAGAATCGCGTGCACGCTCGGCCCCAAGTTCGAAGACTCCGAGTTCAAGGAGCCCTACGAGGCCCTGAAGCAGGCCGGACACTCGGTCGTGATCGTCGGACTCGAGTCGGGCGCCGAGCTCGAGGGCGACAAGGGCAAGGTGAAGGCGAAGGTCGAAAAGTCGTTCCGGGACGTGAAGCCTGACGATTTCGACGCCCTCTTCATCCCCGGCGGAGGCAGCCCCGACAAGCTGCGCGCCCACCCTGAGGCGGTGAGCTTCGTGAAGGCCTTCATGCGGGCGGACAAGCCTGTGCTGGCGATCTGCCACGGCCCGCAGCTGCTCCTGGCGGCGGACGAGTACAGGAACCACCGCATGACCGCGTGGAAGACCATCCAGGACGACCTGAAGAAGGCCGGCGCGAACGTGGCCGACCAGGAGGTCGTCGTGGACCGCAATCTCGTGACGTCGCGGCAGCCGTCCGATATCCCGGCGTTCATCCGGGAGTCGCTGAAGATCCTCGAGCAGGTGCCGGCCCGGCGCTAGCCGCGAGATCTTGCTGGACGTTTCGACCCGGCGGCGCGCTCAGCTCGTCGACATCGTCGAGCGCGTCGCCGGAATCCCGCGCGGAAGAGGCCTAGTGCACCAGCGAGAGCTCGCGGGCGATCACGACCGCCTGCAGCATGGAGGTCGCGCCGAGCTTCGAGTTGATCGCGCGGACGTGGGTCCGCACCGTGGTGTAGCTGATGCCAAGGTCCGCCGCGATGTCGCGCATGTGCATGCCGTGGGCGATCAGCCCCAGAACCTCGAGCTCGCGCGGGCTGAGACTGTGCCGGATCTCACTCCGCTCGCGGCCGTGGCTGATCAGCGTCGCGAAAACCTGAGGGGTGATCAGCGTGCCGCCGTCCGCCACGTGCCGGATCGCGTCCAGCACCTCGTCCCCGGTCACCGACTTGTGCAGGAAGGCGGCGGCGCCCGCCTCCACCGCCGCGAGCTTGGCGTCGTCCCCCTGCTCGCGGCTGAGAATGACGAGCGTGACGCGCGGGTAGATCGCGCGCAGGGCCTGGGCGACGTCCGCCCCGTTCCCGTCGTCGAGCTCGACGTCCATCACGGCCACGTCAGGCGCCAGCTCCGGCGGCAGCGCGGCCGCCTCGGCGAGGGATCCGGCGGTGGCCACCACGGCGAGATCGGCCTGCTGCGAGAGGACGGCGCGGAGGCTCTCCGCGACCACCAGGTGCCGGTCGACGATCACCACCCTGATCGGGCGATCACGGCGGGGCGAGGGAGCCAGCACCTCCCTCCGGTGACTGACCCCCTGCCTCGCCGCGCCCCCCGGTGAACCGAGCTCCCAGCTGCGCTGAGCAGCCACGCCCTCACGGTATGGCGGCCTCCGCAACAATCCCGGTCAAAATCCGATGCGCACGATCGAGCCGCGCGTTATTTAATTGGAGTGATCAACGGGGCGGTGATCGTGCGAACGGTTGAGTTCAGCCGGCTTCCCGGTGAGGACCTGACCACGGCTGCTCTGCCCGAGGTGGGGGGCTGGATCGCCATCTACGAAGAGATGGCCGCGGTCCTGCGTTCGGTTCTCGCGCGGGCCGGCGACGAGGCGCCGAACTCCGGCGAGCTGCGACAGGACCTGGCGGCGGTCGAGGGCCGGCTCGCCGCCTGGCGCGAACGCCACGCGGAGCTGGCGGGCGTTCTGATCGATCGCGAGCGGCACACTCTGGTGTACGGCGGAAACAGCCTGCGCCTGACGCGGCGCGAGGCCGACCTGCTCGATTTCCTGCTCCGCCACCCCCGGCGGCCGTTCACCAGCAGGCAGCTGGCCACCCTGGCGTGGCAGAACGCGCGCCTCTCGGACGCCCAGGTGCGGACCTACATCATGCGGCTGCGCAAGCGGCTGCGCGATATCGGCCTCGAGCACGTCATCACAGTGGAGCGCAACCGCGGCTACGGCATCGCGGGGGCGATCGGGCGCGACCATCACGAAGCGAGTGCCTGAGTGATTCCCTGGGACCGGGAGCACATCATCACCTCGCGGCTGCTCATCCTCCAGACCAAGCGCCTGCTCCTCAGGTCCGCCCAGCGGCAGGCCAGGCGGCGCGACTCCGAAGACCTGCGGCAGCGGGTCGAGCGCCTGCGCGACGAGTCGGAGCGGGAGGTGAAGCACTATCACGCCACCCTGCTGAGGATCGGGGCTCCCGAGCACCCCGACTACTGGCCGGCGGCCTACGCCTCGCTCATCAACCTCGGGCACGAGCTGGGCGTGAGCATGAGGCGGACGGCCGCGGGGCCGGGCGGCGGCGCCGTCGCGCCGGACCTCGAGGTGATGGACGGCCTGATGAGCGAGTGGAGGCGGTCGCTACGCCGGAGCCTGGTGCGCTCCTAGCTTGAACGGCCCACGAAATATGTAGGCGGATTCGGCGCGTTCGGCGCCAGATGCGCGCAATTGGCGC
>CAZLJC010000072.1:0-7306 GCA_964559855.1 uncultured Actinomycetes bacterium | reverse complement strand
TCTAGCTCAGGAGCTCCCCGCCGCCGTTTCGGGAGCGCTCGACCGCCACATCCGCGCGGCCATGACCAGGAGCAGCACGCCGAAGAGGCCCGCCAGCACGCGCTGAGGGAGCCACAGCGCCAGTGCCGCCCCGACCAGGGAGGCCGAAACGCCCCCGACGGCGAGCGGGATCGCCTCCCGGGTGTGAAGGTCGCCATGGCGCCAGTGGATGGCGGCCGCGATCGCCGCGGTGGGCAGGATGGCCACGAGCGAGGTGCCCTGGGCGACTCGCTGTCCGACGCCGAAGCCCACGACCAGGGCAGGCACGAGCAGGATTCCGCCGCCCACCCCGGTCAGCCCGCTCAGGCTTCCGATCACGAAGCCGGCAAGCGTGATCAGGGCGTAGCCGAGAAGGGTGAAGTGCGTCGGGGCGCCGCCCTGGACTCCGCCTCCGCCCAGCGCCGCATCGTACAGCTCCCTGCCGGACCCGAGCAGCAGGAGGATCACCAGCAGCCACCTGAGGACGCGGTCCGGCGCGGACAGCGCCAGCTCCGAGCCCACGAACGAGCCGACCGAGGCGCCGGCCATCACCCACACCGCGACCTGCAGGTCGAGCTGGGGCGAGCCGCTCGAGCCGAAGTAGTAGATGAGCGCGCCCACGACCGCGATCGGGACGATCGCCGCCAGCGAGTTGCCGCTCGCCCGGCGCGACGGAACACCGGCCCACAGGATCTGCAGTGGCACCATGACGAAGCCGCCGCCGACGCCCAGCAGCCCACCTGCCAGGCCGGACATGCCGCCGATCGCGAGGTAGCGGCGGGGTGACGCACTCGTCATCGCGGTCAGGCTATCGTCCTGATGTGCCCAGCGGGTCCGCGCAACCTCTCGCCGGCGTGCGTGTCCTCGACTTCAGCCACGCGCTGGCCGGGCCTTACTGCACGATGCTGCTCGCGGATCTGGGCGCCGACGTCGCGAAGATCGAGCCGCCCGGCGGCGACCAGACGCGGGCGTGGGGCCCGCCGTTCATCAACGGCGAGGCGTCGTACTTCCTCTCCGTCAACCGCAACAAGCGCAGCATCGTGCTCGACCTGAAGTCCGAGCGCGGGCTGGCCGACGCGCGCGCTCTCGCGCTGGCCGGTGACGTCGTGGTCGAGAACTTCAAGCCCGGGACCGTGGCGAGGCTCGGGCTTGACGCCAAGCGATTGCGCGAGATGAAGCCGGAGCTGGTCTACGCGTCGATCAGCGGGTACGGACAGAATCAGCCGACGCTGGCGGGCTACGACCAGATCGCGCAGGGCACCTCGGGCATGATGGACGTCAACGCGCCGCCCGGCGCCGGACCGACCAAGGTCGGCATCCCCATCGGCGACATCTCGTCCGGGATGTTCGCGGCCCACGCGATCCTCGCCTCGCTGTTCGACCGCGAGCGCACGGGTCAGGGGCGCCACATCGACGTGGCCCTCAACGATTCGTTGCTCGCCCTCATGACGTACCAGGCGGGCCGGCTCTTCGCCACAGGCGAGGCGCCCAAGAGCGACGGCAACTTCCACGCCACGATCGCGCCCTACGGCAGCTTCGCCGCCGCGGACGGATACATGAACATCGCGGTCGGGAGCGACGACCAGTTCGCGCGCTTCTCCGCCGCGATCGGCGCGCCGGAGCTCGCGCGCGAGCCGCGCTTCGCCACCAACGCGCTGCGCCGGGCGGCGAGAGACGAGCTCACCGGCCTGATCGAGGCCCGGCTCAGGTCGCGGACGCGGGCGCAGTGGCTCGGCATCTTCGAGCGCGCCGGCATCCCGGCAGGCCCGATCCTCGACCTGGCCGAGGCGTTCTCGAGCCCGCTCGCGGCGAGCCGCGACATGCGCGTCGAGGTCGAGCATGCCACAGCGGGCCGGATCGTCCAGGTCGGTCCGCCCTGGAAGATCGATGGCGGCTCGCTGCCCATCCGGCGCCCGCCGCCGCGCCTCGGCCAGCACACCGACGAGGTGCTGCGCGAGTGGATCGGCGAGCGCCGTGACTGAACCCACCGGCCCTCTGGCGGGCGTGCGCGTGGTGGAGGTCGGCAACTACATCGCCGCGCCGTTCTGCGCCATGCAGCTCGCCGATCTCGGGGCGGAGGTGATCAAGGTCGAGCACCCACAGGGCGGCGACACGGTCCGGCACGTCGCGCCGCTGCTCGACGGAGAGGGCTCGGCCTTCCTCCGGATCAACCGCAACAAACGCTCGGTCGCGGTCGACCTGAAGTCCACTGAGGGCAAGGAGATCTTCCGCCGGCTCGTCATGACCGCCGACGTCGTCGTCGAGAACCTGAGGCCGGGAACGATGAAGGACCTGGGCCTCGACTACGGGTCGCTCAGCCTGCTCAACCCCCGCCTGGTCTACGTGGCCGCCTCCGGCTGGGGCCAGGACGGCCCGCTCAAGGACCTCCCGGGGCTGGACATCATGGCCCAGGCGCGCTCGGGCCTCATGAGCATCACCGGACTGCCCGGAGGCGACCCGGTGAAGGTCGGCGTCCCGGTGTGCGACCTCGTGTGCGGGCTGTACGGCGCGCTCGCCGCCGTCGCCGCGCTGCGCGCACGAGGTGACGACGGCCCCGGGCAGTTCATCGACGTCTCGCTCTTCGAGTCCGGCGTGGCGCTGGAGGTCTGGGAGGCCGGTACGTTCTTCGCCACCGGGGAGATCCCGGGGCCGCAGGGCTCGGCGCACCAGGCCAGCGCGCCGTACCAGGCGTTCCGCGCGGCGGACGGCTGGCTCACGATCGGCGCGACGACCCCGCCGAACTGGAAGGCGTTCTGTCTCGCGACGGGACTCGAGCGGCTGCTGGACGACCCCCGTTACGGCGACGCCAACCAGCGCCAGGCCCACCGGCCTTCGCTGATCCCGGAGATCGAGGCTGTGATCGGGACGGCGCCCGTGGCCCACTGGGTCGAGCTGCTCGACCGGGCCGGGGTGCCGTGTGCGCCGATCCAGAACATGGGGCAGGTCTTCACCGACCAGGCGCTCGAGCGGCGTGGATTCTTCTGGGACGGGACGCACCCCACCCTCGGCGCGGTGCGGCAGCTCGGCTCGCCCATGCGGTTTTCCCGCTCGGCGGTGCGGCGCGACAACGCTGCGCCTCGATTGGGCGAGGACACGGCCGCCGTCCTGGCCCAGCTGGGCTACACGGCCGCTCAGCGCGAGCAGCTCGCCGCCGAGGGCGTCGTGGTGGCGGCCCAGGAGGCGCGGGCATGAGCGAACCGGCAAGCGAGCGGGACGAGCTCCTCACCGAGCGCCGGGGCCCCGTCCGCTGGGTCGTCTTCAACCGCCCCCAGGCCCGCAACGCGATGACGTGGAACATGTACCGCCGCCTGGTCGAGGTCTGTGAAGCGGTCAACGAGGAAAAGGACGTGCGCGCGATGGTGCTCACGGGCGCCGGCGGCAAGGCGTTCGTGGCCGGCACCGACATCTCGCAGTTCCGGGACTTCAAGACCGAGGAGGACGCGCTGGAATACGAGGCGCGCGGCAGCGCTGTCATGCGCACGCTCGAGTCGGTGCGCGTGCCGGTCATCGCGGCCATCGCGGGAGCGTGCACCGGCGCGGGGGCCGCGCTCGCGGCCTATTCCGACCTGCGCATCGCCTCACCGTCGGCGCGCTACGGATTCCCGATCGCGCGCACGCTGGGCAACTGCCTCTCGATCGCGAACTACGCGACGGCCGCCGCGATCCTGGGCATTCCCAAGCTCAAGGACATCCTGATGCGCGCCCGCCTGATGGACGCCCAGGAGATGCTGGCCTGCGGCCTCGTCTCGGAGGTGGTGCCCGACGAGGAGTCGCTGCCCAGGCGGGCCCAGGAGCTGGCCGAGGAGATCGCCGAAGGCGCGCCGCTGACCCTGTGGGCGACCAAGGAGGCGCTCCGCCGGGTGCGCGACCGGCTGATCCCGGAGGGCGCGGACCGGGACATCATCCTGAAGGTCTACACGTCGCACGACTTCCACGAAGGGGTGGACGCCTTCCTGTCCAAGCGCAAGCCTGTCTGGACGGGCGAGTAGCCTCCGCTTCCAGCGATGAGCGCCGCGCAGGTCGCGCTGATCCTCGGCGCGGGCTTTTTCGCCGGCCTGATCAACGCCGTCGTGGGCTCCGGGACGCTGCTCACCTTCCCCGTGCTGCTGGCGACGGGCTTCTCCCCGCTGGTGGCCAACGTGAGCAACACGGTCGGCCTGGCGGTGGGGAACGTCAGCGGGGTGGTCGGGTACCGCCGCGAGCTGGCCGGCCAGGGTCCCCGCATGGTGCAGCTCGGCGTCCCGGCCGCCCTGGGCTCGCTCACGGGCGCGGTGCTCCTCCTGGCCCTGCCGGCCGGCGTCTTTCACCGCGTGGTCCCGGCGCTGGTGCTCTTCGGCGTGGTGCTGGTCATCGTCCAGCCGCGGCTTTCGGCCGCGCTGGCCCGCCACCGGGAGCATCGCGCCGGCGCGTGGGCGCTGCTCGCCGGCGTGTATCTCACCGGCGTGTACGGCGGCTACTTCGGGGCGGGCCAGGGCGTGATGCTCATCGGCCTGCTGGGCCTGCTTCTCGACGAGCCGCTGCAGCGCCTGAACGGCCTGCGCAACCTGCTCGCCGGCGTGAACAACGGGGTGGCCGCGGTGTTCTTCGCCGTGTTCGCCCACATCGCCTGGCCGGCGGCGCTGCTGCTCGCCGCCTCGAGCCTGCTCGGGGGACAGGCAGGCGCGGCGCTCGGCCGCGTGCTGCCGGCCGGCGTCCTGCGTGGGGTGATCGTGGTGGGCGGCCTCGCGGCGGTGGTCAAGCTGCTGGCTTCGTAAATCCGGGCTAAGCCGATTGACGCGGTGACGCGGCGCGGCGTAGGGTTGCTCTCGCCGGAAACGGTACGTACGAGTACTGGGGCGTTGTAACCGCAAGGAGCGGAAAGGGCAAGGAATGGTTTCTTTCGAACTGAGTGACGAACAGCGCGAGATCCGGGACTGGGTCCACAGCTTCGCCGAGAAGGAGATCCGGCCGGTCGCGCACCAGTACGACGAGTCCGAGGAGTTCCCGTGGCCGATCGTGAAGAAGGCCGCGGAGGTCGGGCTGTACGGCGTCGACTTCCTCCAGCAGACCTACGGCGACGGCACCGGCATCATGCCCGCGCTGGTGGCGGAGGAGCTGACCTGGGGCTGTGCCGGCATCGCGCTGGCCATCCAGGGCACCGGGCTCCCGGTGGCGGCGATCTTCTCCCAGGGCACCCCCGACCAGATCTCGACCTGGATTCCCGCGTGCTACGGGACGCCGGACAAGCCGGCGCTGGGCGCGTTCTGCGTGACCGAGCCGGATGCCGGATCTGACGTCTCGGCCATGAAGACGCGCGCCGTCCGCAGGAACGGCGACTGGGTGATCAACGGCCAGAAGGTCTTCATCACCAACGGCGGCATCGCCGACGTGCACGTGGTCGTCGCCGCGGTCGAGCCGGAGCTCGGCACGCGCGGCCAGGCCAGCTTCGTCGTGCCGCCGGGCACGAAGGGCCTGCGCATGGGCAAGAAGGAGAAGAAGATGGGCATCCGGGCCTCGCACACCGCCGAGGTGCTGCTCGAGGACGTGATCATCCCGGCCGAGAACGTGCTCGGTGGAACCGAGAAGCTGGCGGCCAAGCTCGCCCGGGCGCGTGAGGGCAAGAGCTCGCGCTCCTCGGTCGCGCTCAAGACCTTCGAGCTGTCCCGCCCCATCGTCGGCGCCCAGGCGCTGGGCATCGCGCGCGCCGCGTTCGAGTTCGCGCTCGAGTACGCCAAGGAGCGCAAGCAGTTCGGGCGGCCGCTGATCGAGAACCAGGCGATCGCCTTCATGCTGGCCGATATGGCGACCGAGATCGAGGCCACGCGCGCCTTGATCTGGCGGGCCCTGTGGGAAGGCCGCAACGGCGGCGAGTTCAAGCACGCCGAGGGCTCGATGGCCAAGCTCAAGGCCGGAGAGGTCGCGGTCAAGGTGACCGAGCAGGCGATCCAGATCTGTGGCGGATACGGCTACATCCGCGACTTCCCAGTCGAGAAGTGGCACCGCGACGCCAAGATCTACACCCTGTTCGAGGGGACCAGCGAGATCCAGCGTCTGGTCATCTCCCGGGCCCTGGCCGCAAACTAGACGGCCGGGATGGCAGTCGCGCGGAGCGCGGACGCCCAGCAGCGCCGTGACGCGCGGGTCCAGCGCCGCCGGCGCAGGATCGAAGAGTCCGCGCTGGCGCTGTTCGCGGGCCGGGGCTACACCGTCACGTCGGTCGACGAGATCGTCACCCGCGCCCGCGTCTCGAAGTCGGCGTTTTACGAGTTCTTCGAATCCAAGGAGGACTGCTTCCGCGAGATCCTGGCCGGGGAGGGCGGCGCCATCATCCAGGCCGTGCTCGAGGCGGCCGCGACCGGCCGCAACCACCACGAGCGGCTGCGGCTGGGCATCACGCGCTTCGTTACCTCGTGCTTCGAACGCTCCGACGTCGCGCGCCTCCTGATCGTCGAGTCGGTGGGCCTGAGCCAGGACGTCGAGCGGGTGAGGCACGACCTCCAGGCGACCTTTGCGGACGCGGTCGCCGAGGAGGTGCGCCATGCCATGGCGCACGACGTCTTTTACGAGGACAAGGATCCCGCCGTGTTCGGCCGGGCGGTGGTCGGCGCCGTGAGCGATGCGGTGGGATACTTCCTCACGCACCCCGGCGTGGACGCCGAGTCGCTGGCCGCGAGCCTCTGCCGGATCTTCGCGCCCTGAGGCTCACAAGATCTTCTGTTGGCGCGCTTTCGGGCGCGTTTGGCGCAAGACGCGTGCAATTCGCGCGGGATTCGGCTCGTGTGGCGCAAAACGCGCGGAATTCGGGCGACCGCGGAGCTAAGGCGGATCGCCCTCAGACCATGCGATCGATCAGCAGCACCACCGCGACCGCGAGCAGCGCCACGCCGGCCAGCTGCTCGGAGCGCTCGCGGAGCTCCTCGCTCAGCCGCGAGCCGAGGCGGACGCCCAGCTGGCCGGCCGCGAAGGCCTGCACCGCGATCCAGACCACGACCAGGGCCAGCGACAGGCCCAGCAGGCCGGCGCTCAGCCCGATCGTCAGCTCGTCCAGGCTGACGCTGGCGCCGAGGTAGAGCACCGCCGGTCCCCGAGCCCGCGCCAGCAGGGCGAGCCGGCGCCCCTCGCCTTCCTCGTCACGTCCGGGCCACAGCAGCATGAGGCCCGCGAGGACGAGGAACCCGATCGCGCCGTAGTCTGCCCAGCGGCCCAGGGGCCGCGCCGCCGCCGTGCCGATCAGGACGCCCGCGACCGGCATGAGCACCTCGAAGAGCGTGAAGACCAGCGTCACCCGGAGCCGGTCCCGCGCCTCGAG
>CAZLJC010000071.1:0-7738 GCA_964559855.1 uncultured Actinomycetes bacterium | reverse complement strand
GTGAGCTCGTCGTGGTTGCGCAGGAACAGGGCCCACTGCGAGTTGTCGGGGATGGACGGCGTCTGCGCCAGGATGTCGACGATCGGGAAGCGGTCCTCCATCCGGATCGACATGAATAGGCGCGGCATGAGCGGGAAGTGGAACGCCATGTTGCATTCGTCGCCGTTGCCGAAATACGACACGGCGTCCTCAGGCCACTGGTTGGCCTCGGCAAGCAGCATCCGGTTCTTGAAGTTGGCGTCGATGTGGCTCCGGAAGTCGCGCAGCACAGCGTGCGTCTCAGGCAGGTTCTCGCCGTTCGTGCCCTCGCGCTCGTACAGGTACGGGATGGCGTCGAGGCGCAGCCCGTCGATGCCCATGTCGAGCCAGAAGTCCATCGCCTTGAGCAGCCCTTCCTTGACGCGCGGGTTCTCGAAGTTCAGGTCGGGCTGGTGCGAGTAGAAGCGGTGCCAGTAGTAGGCGTTGGCGACGTGGTCCCACGTCCAGTTCGAGGTCTCGAAGTCCTTGAAGATGATGCGCGCGTCCAGGTAGCGCTGGTTCGTCTCGCTCCACACGTAAAAGTCGCGGTACGCGCTCCCCGGCTTGGCGCGCCGCGCGCGCTGGAACCACGGGTGCTGGTCCGACGTGTGGTTCGCCACCAGCTCGGTGATCACGCGTATGCCGCGCCGGTGCGCCTCGCGCACGAAGTGCTGGACGTCCGTGAGGTTTCCGTACATGGGATTGACGGCGGTGTAGTCGGCGATGTCGTAGCCGTCGTCCCGCAGCGGTGACGGATAGAACGGAAGCAGCCACAGCGCGCTGACCCCCAGGTCCTGCAGGTAGGGCAGCTTTTCCAGAAGGCCGCGGAAGTCGCCGCTCCCGTCGGCGTCGCTGTCGTAGAAGGCCCGCACGTGGACCTCGTAGATCAGCGCGTCCTTGTACCAGAGCGGGTCGTCGTCGAGCTGGAACACCGCCTCGGCGCGGCGCCGGCGCTGCGCGCTCAGCGCGCGCTGAGGATCTCCTGTGATCACAGGAAGTACTCGAAATCGTGCTCGCTTCTCACCCGGTGGCGGAAGCGAAAGATCTGCGCGGGCATGGAGAACGGGTTGATCTCGACGTAGTTGCGCGGCCCGTTCCACTGGTAGCGGGCGCCGCTCAGCAATTCGTGCGCCTGGTAGGAGCGGTCGGCCTCGATGCCGAGCTCCTCCAGCGGCAGCGTCACCATGCCGCGCTGCACGTGGTACGGGTCGCAGTTGGCGACGACGAGGATGACGTTGTCCCGCCCGGGAGTGCTCTTCGAGTAGGCCAGCAGCTGGTCGTTCTCGGTGAGATGGAAGCGCAGGCCGCGGTCCGACTGCAGGGCGGGGTTCTCGCGCCGGATCTGGTTGATGATCGTGATCAGCTCACGCAGGCTCTGCGGGTCCTCGCGGTTCCACGCGCGGAGCTGGTACTTCTCCGAGTCGAGGTACTCCTCTGAGCCCTGCTCGCGGGCGCGGTTCTCCATCAGCTCGAACGCCGGGCCGTAGATCCCGTAGCTGGCGCCCAGCGTGGCCGCGAGCAGCAGCCGGACCTGGAAGGCGGCGCGGCCGCCGTGCTGCAGGTAGTCGGTGAGGATATCGGGCGTGTTCGGCCACAGGTTCGGCCGGAAGAACTCGCGGAGCTCGGGCTGCGACAGCTCGGTGAAGTACTGGTACAGCTCCCACGCCGCGTTGCGCCATGAGAAGTAGGTGTAGGACTGGGTGAACCCGAGCTTGGCGAGCCGGTACATCACCTTCGGCCGCGTGAACGCCTCCGACAGGAAGATCACGTCGGGATGCCGGCGCTTGACGTCGCCGATCAGCCATTCCCAGAACGCGAACGGCTTGGTGTGTGGGTTGTCGACGCGGAAGACGCGCACGCCCTGCGCGATCCAGTGATCGACCACCGACAGCAGCTCCGCCCACAGCTCGCGCCAGGCCTCGGTCTCGAAGTCGAAGGGGTAGATGTCCTCGTACTTCTTGGGCGGGTTCTCCGCGTACTGGATGGACCCGTCCGGGCGGTGCCTGAACCACTCCGGGTGCTCGCTCGTGTAGGGATGGTCGGGCGCGGTCTGGAACGCGATGTCGAGCGCCACGTCGATCCCGAGCTTCGCGGCGGCGGCGACCAGGGACTTGAAGTCGTCGAGCGTGCCGAGGTCGGGGTGGATCGCCTTGTGCCCGCCCTCCGCCGAGCCGATGGCCCACGGGCTGCCCGGCTCCCCCGCGGCGGCCGGCCGGTTGTTGGCGCCCTTGCGGTGCCGCGTGCCGATGGGGTGGATGGGCGGGAGGTACAGCACGTCGAAGCCCATCCGCGCGATATCGGGCAGCATGCGCTCCACGTCCTTGAGGGTGCCGTGCCTGCCCGCCACGCCGGCGGAGCGCGGGAACAGCTCGTACCAGGTCGAGAAGCGGGCCTTGACGGGGTCGGCGAGGACCTCGAGCTCGCGCTCGTAGGTCACGGCGGAGGCGCGGTCCCCGTAGCGGGCCATCAGGGCGGAGAGCTCGGCGTCCACCGGTGACGCCGCCGCGGGGGAGGTCGCCGTCGCGGTGCTGGTCGTCGGGCTCGCCTTGCGGAGCGTGGCGGCGAGCGCCCGGAGCCGGGCCGCGTCGGCGGCGTTCCCGCCGGCCCTTTCCGCGGCGGATTCGACCATCCGCGCGCCGGCCTCGAGCTCCGCCGTGACGTCCTGTCCCGCCTGCACGCGCTTGGCCAGCGCGCGGCTCCACGTCTCGAAGTGGTCGACCCAGGCCACCAGCGTGAAGCGGTAGCGTCCCAGCGCCGTCACCGGAAACTCTCCGCGCCAGCGGTCGTTGGGCCGCGGCAGCATCGGCGATTCGATCCACTCGCTCGAGGATTCGTGGCGGTGGCGGAGCACGGCGCTCAGCGCGTCGTGGCCGTCGGCGAAGATGTCCGCCTCCACCGTCACCAGCTCTCCCACGGAGCGCTTGGCCGGGAAGCGGCCGCCGTCGACCTCGGGCGTCACGGCTTCGAAGACGACCCGCCTGCGTCCCTCGGCCACGACCTTGGGCGGCGGAGCGGATGTTCGGGACGGGCGCTGCGAACCTCGCTTCACCGTCGCTCGGGCCACAGACCAATCGTGCCATGATTCGAGGGCATGCTGAGATCCATCGATCCGGCCAACGGCCGGGAGCTGGCGAGCTTCCCCGAGCTCGACGAGGCCGGGATCGAGTCCGCGCTGGGCAAGGCGTGGGCGGTGCGCAGCGCCTGGCGCGACGCCGGGATCGAGATGCGGACCAGCCTGCTGCGCCACGCCGCGGGCGTGCTGCGGGCGGACAGGGCGCGTTACGCCGCCCTGCTCACGGCCGAGATGGGCAAGCCGATCGTCGAGGCCGAGGCCGAGATCGAGAAGTGCGCCTGGACCGCCGCCTGGATCGCAGACAACGCGGCCCGGCTGCTCGCGGACCAGCGGATCGAGAGCACCGCCACAGAGAGCTACGTCCGCTACCAGCCGCTCGGACTGGTGCTGGCCGTGATGCCGTGGAACTTCCCCTTCTGGCAGGCCTTCCGCGCCGCGCTGCCCGCGCTGGCCGCCGGCAACGTGATGCTGCTCAAGCACTCGTCCAACGTCCCGCAGTCGGCGCTCGCCATCGAGGAGGTGTTCCGCGAGGCAGGCTTCCCCGACGGCGTGTTCCAGACCCTGCTCATCGGCTCCGCGGCGGTCGAGCGGATCGTCGCCGACGACCGCGTCGCCGGCGTCACGCTGACCGGCTCGGACAAGGCCGGGTCGCTGGTCGCGGCCGCGGCGGGCAAGGCGCTGAAGAAGACCGTGCTCGAGCTCGGCGGGTCGGACCCCTTCATCGTGCTTGCGGACGCCGATATCGACGCGGCGGCCGCCGTGGCGTGCCGCGCCCGCAACCAGAACAACGGCCAGAGCTGCATCGCGGCCAAGCGCTTCATCGTCGAGGAGGCGGTGGCCGACGAGTTCGAGCGGAAGTTCGCCGCCGCCGTGGCCGCGCTGAAGGTCGGCGACCCCACCGACCGCGCCAGCCAGGTCGGTCCCCTGGCCCGCGCGGACCTGGTCGACGACCTCGAGCGGCAGGTGAGGGAGTCCGTCAAGCTGGGCGCGCGCGCGGTCGTGGGCGGCAAGCGGGTTCCGGGCGACGGCTACTACTTCGAGCCCACCGTGCTGACCAACGTGCGGCCGGGCATGCCCGCGTACCACGAGGAGACGTTCGGGCCGGTCGCCGCGGTGATCCGCGTCAAGGACGCCGACGACGCGCTCCGCGTGGCCAACGATACGGTGTTCGGGCTGGGCTCGGACGTCTGGACGCGCGACATAGAGCGCGCCAAGGACCTGGCGACGAGGATCGAGGCGGGGATGGTGTTCATCAACGGGATGGTGGCCTCGGACGCCCGCCTGCCCTTCGGCGGCGTGAAGCGGTCGGGCTATGGACGCGAGCTCTCGGACGCGGGGATCAAGGAGTTCACCAACATCCAGACGGTCTGGATCGGGCCGGCCGTCCAGGCCCCGTCCGCGCCGCCGCCACGGGCGGAGTAAGCCCCCCGCGCACGCCGCTCGGCAGCGAGCGGCTCGTCCTCGAACCGGTCGAGCCGAGGCACGCGCCGGGCATCCACGACGCGGTGGCCGCCTCGCGCGCCGAGCTCCTGCCGTGGATGCCGTGGGCGCGCGAACCATCCCTCCAGGGCACGACGGAGATGACGCGGCGAGACGTGCGCGAGTGGGCGGCGGATCAGGTCTTCAACTTCGCGCTCGTCGACCGCGCGGACGGCTCGATCCTTGGAGTCGCGGGATTGAACCGCGAGGCGGACCGGACCGCCGAGCTGCACTACTGGATCCGGTCGGATCGCGCGGGCCGCGGGCTGGCCACCGAGGCCGGCCGCGCGTTGATCGCGTGGGCGCGCGACGTGCTGGGTCTCGAGCGCCTGACGCTGTGGGCAGGCCGCGACAACGCCGCGAGCCGGCGGGTGGCGGACAAGCTGGGGTTCACGCACGTCGGGCCGCTCGGCTGGCGGCCGGAGGGCGGCGCCGGAGACTTTCCGGCTGAGAGCTACGTGCTCGCGCTCGCCTGCTGAAGCGAGGAGTCGGGTGCAAGCGTGACCGCCGTGACGCGCGCGAGGCGGTCCGGGTTCCTGGTCTTCAGGTATTTCTTCGCCATCACCGAGTAGCTGTCGCGCAGAGCGGCGCGCATGTCGAGTCCGAGGCTCTGGGCCAGCGAGGGCAGCACCGTGGCGGGACCCTCCAGCTCGACGAACCAGCCGTACTCGAGCGTGTCGAGCGTCACCACCACGTCGTCGAGGCGCCACATCGAGCGCTGCTTCGGGTACGACCATCCGACCCGAAAGCCGAGCTGCTGAAGCAGGTCCATCGTGGCGTGCACGTCGGCGACCTCGACCTCGGTCTCCTCGCGGCTCTTCACCCCGCCGTCGAAGGTGGCGGGCCCTTTCGCGGTGAGGACGCCGCGCGGCCCGCCGTCCAGCACGCGGAGCCGCAGCGTGGTGTTGCGCGTGGACTTGCCTGGGCCGTTGAAGCGGAAGTTGTCCTCCTTGTAGCTGCCCACGAGCTTGGCGCCGCGCCGGCGAAGCATCGCGCGCAGCTTGGCGTGGTCACCGGGACCCGAGACCCGAAACTTGATCTCGGACTCGATGCTGCGATCGCGCGGCACGTGAAACCTCGATCGAGCGTCGGGGGTGCGGCCCACCCAGACAGGCTAACCGGTCGTCAGGCGACGTTCTTCCGGTTGATCCGGTACAGCGCGCTGACCACCGCGGTGCATTCGTCCTCGACGTAATCCATGCCCGCGGCTTCCGCGATGGCCCGCGCCTCGTCGGACACGATGTCGAGCTGCAGCCACAGCGCCCCGGCTCCGATCGCCGCCGCCTGCCGCGCGATCTCCGGCGCGTCCGCCGCGGGACGGAACACGTCGACCACGTCGATCCGGTCCGGCACGTCGAGCAGGGAGCGGTAGACGCGCTCGCCGAACAGCATGTCGGCGTAAGGGTTCACCGGGATGATGCGGAACCCGCGCCGCTGCAGGCCGCCCGGGACCGAGCCCGCGGCCTTGGCCGGGTCCCGGGACGCCCCGACGACGGCGATCGTCGTCGCCTGCTCCAGGATCTCATGCGAGCTCCGGCTCATCGCAACACGTAAACGCCGCGGCGGCGCATCCGTATTCCTCCGCTCGTTTTCGGCGCGTTTGGCGCGCCTCTGCCCGCCGCCGCGTTTTCGGCGCGCGGATTTTCGACGCGTTTGGCGCATAACGCGCGCCTGGCGCGAGATTTTCGACGCGTTTGGCGCATAACGCGCGCATGAAATGAGCGAGCGCCGGTTTGGAGTGAAGGCGGTGTGCCGGCGGCGCGGGTCGCGCGCCGCCGGCCGGCCACCTGATGGTCAGGCGGCCTGGATGTTCGAGGCCGAGGCCGGCTCGAGCGCGTGGCCCAGCACGTCCTCGACGCGCTCCGCCAGGTGGAACGTCATGGCCTCGCGCACGCTCTCGGGCACGTCGTCGAGGTCCTTCTCGTTGCGCTTGGGCAGGATGACCTCGGTCAGCCCCATGCGGTGCGCCGCGAGCACCTTCTGCTTGACGCCGCCGATCGGCAGCACCAGGCCCTGGAGCGTGACCTCGCCCGTCATGCCGACCGTGTTGCGCACCGGCCGCGCCGTGAGCAGGCTCACGATCGCCGTCGTCATGGTGACGCCGGCCGACGGCCCGTCCTTGGGCACGGCCCCTTCCGGAACGTGGATGTGGAACGACTTCTGGACGTCCTCGGCCGTGATGCCGAGCTCGCTCGCGTGCGACCGCACGTAGGACAGGGCGATCTGCGCCGACTCCTTCATCACGTCGCCCAGCTGCCCGGTCAGGGTCAGAGCCCCGCCGTGCCCGTTGCCCGACTCGGTCGCCGTGGCCTCGACGAACAGCACGTCGCCGCCGACCCCGGTGACGGCCAGGCCCGTCGCCACGCCGGGCACCGCCGTGCGGGCCGCGACCTCGTTGTCGAACTTCGCCTTGCCGAGGAACTCGCGCACGCGCTCGGGGGTGATCTCCACCGGCGGCGTGAGCTGGCTCGTCGCCACCTTCGTCGCCACCTTGCGCGTGATCTTTCCGAGCTCTCGCTCGAGGTTGCGGACTCCCGCCTCACGGGTGTGCTCCGTGATCACCCTCATGAACGCGGCGCCGTCCATCGTGACCTCTTCGGGCTTCAGCCCCGCCTGGTTGATCTGGCGCGGGAGCAGGTGGTCGCGCGCGATGGCGACCTTCTCCTCTTCGGTGTAGCCGTCGAGGCGGATCAGCTCCATGCGGTCCAGCAGCGGCGCGGGGATCGTCTCGGAGACGTTGGCCGTCGGGATGAACAGCACCTCGGACAGGTCCAGGTCCACCTCGAGGTAGTGGTCGCGGAACGTGTGGTTCTGCGCCGGGTCGAGGACCTCGAGCAGCGCCGCGGACGGGTCGCCCCGCCAGTCGCTGCCGACCTTGTCGATCTCGTCGAGCATGATCACCGGGTTCTTGGTGCCGGCGTCCTTGAGGGCGCGGACGATCCGGCCCGGCAGCGCGCCGACGTACGTGCGGCGGTGGCCGCGGATCTCGGCCTCGTCGCGGATGCCGCCGAGCGACACGCGGGTGAACTTCCGGCCCAGCGCGCGCGCGACCGACTCGCCGAGGGACGTCTTGCCGACGCCCGGAGGGCCGACCAGCGTGATGATCGCGCCGGATCCGCGGCCGCTCAGGACCTCGAGCCCGCGCTCCTGCCGCAGCTTGCGCACGGC
>CAZLJC010000070.1:0-8138 GCA_964559855.1 uncultured Actinomycetes bacterium | reverse complement strand
TGGGCCGTGCGCCAGTCCTTCCAGTCCGCGCGCAGCCGGCGCGCCATCCGCGTCGCCGCCTCCCGCAGCCAACCCTGCTTGCGCCGTCCCAGGTCCGCCGCGATCGCCCGGCCCACGCCCCTGGTCCCGAGATGGATGTTCGCCGCCTCCCACCCCATCGCCTTGAGCAGCCGGGCCTCGTCCCGGCGCCGGGGGAGCGCGGCCAGCTCGACCCGGTCGCAGTCCGGCGCCAGGCGCCGGATCAGCCAGCCGTCGGCCGCGTCCACCATCGGGTCGGGGCAGCGGACGGCCTGCGTCATCGCCTCGAGGTAGTGAGTCCGGCCGGACGCGTGCGCCGGGTGCGCCCACTCCCACGCCGACGGCGCCAGCGCCTTCGCCTCGTGCGCCACCGCCGCGCCATGCCAGCGGGCGAGCGCGACCACCCGCTCGAGGCCCAGGCTGCCCATCCCGGCGCGGCGGCGCGCTAGGCGCAGCTCCGTCACGTCGCCGGGAAGGCGCTCGACCAGCAGCTCCTCCGCCCGGGCGGGCAGCGGCCGGCGCGCGGTGGGCAGCTTCGCCATCCCCGACCAGAACACGACCGGGTCGCGGACGCGGCCGGTCCCGAGCTTGCGCAGCCAGCGGTCGGTCTCCGCCAGCACGAACGGCTTGCCCCCGCCGCGCAGCGACGACGTGTACCCGCTCAGCACCGCCGCGCACGCCTCCTTCAGGTTGATGGCGAGGTGGCCCTCGGCCGCCGCTAGGCCGGCGCTCGTCGCCAGGCGCACCAGGTCGAACGTGTACGGCAGGTGCGCCGCCTCGTCGAAGTCGTTGACGCCCCACACGAGCCGGCCCTCGACGTCGCGCCAGGTGCCGTAGTTCTCGACGTGCAGGTCGCCGACCGCCAGCACGCGCGGGGCGTCCGTCAGCTCGGCGAGCTCCTCCGCCCACAGCTCCGACCAGCGATAGAAGGTCGCGCGGAGGAAGCTGAACGTGTCCGCCGCCATCTGCTGGTGCTTGAAGTCGAGGTCGTCGCGGCGCAGGCGCACGTGCTCGCCGAGCCAGCGCTCGAAGCTCCGTGTCGCTTCCGTGATCCCGGTGGCCAACCCTTCCCTTCCTCTTCTAGTGCAGCGACTCGCCCGGAGCCGATCCCTCCCACGCCGTAGTTTCCCAGTTGTCCTTGCGCCCGTCCTGCGGGAGCCAGGGAGGAAGGTCCATCAGGAGCTCGGCGGCCAGCGCGAACGCGTAGGGCTCATAGCCGCGGCGCAGCTTGCCGAGCCGTTCCGCGAACGACGCGAAGTCTGACGTCAGCCCGGTCGAGGCCAGCGTCTGGTGGATCACCCGGGCCTCGTCCTCGCTCAGCCGGTCGGGGACGTCGAACCGGGGCGGGGCCTGCAGCACCTGGCTGAGGTCGCCGAGGGCGTGCCGGCCGATCGCGTACAGGCGCTGCGCCGCCCACTTCCTGCCCTCGGGGTTGGCCGCCTGCCACGCCGACGCGAGATCCATCACCGCGGTCAGCGCGCCGAGCCACGACTGGTTCTCGTGCTGGGAGCGGAAGTAGCACAGCACCTGGTACGAGAGGTGGCTCTCGAGCAGCTCGGCGGTCCACTCCTCCCAGCGCAGGAGCAGCGGGCGCAGCTCGTCCCCGGCCTGCGCGCGCATCGCCCGCCGATAGAGGTCGCCCGCGCTGGGGGGCGAGCCGGCCCACTCGTCCAGCATCGAGATCGCGGTCTCGCGGCGGGCGAAGCTCTGGTACAGGATCGGCAGGTACGAGATGAGCACGGCGAGGAAGCCGAAGCCCACGCCCGCCTCCACCACCGTCACGACCCGCGCCACATCGGTGTGCGGGACGAAGTCGCCGATGCCCAGCGTCGTGAACGTCGTGCCGCTCACGTACAGGTTCTGCAGCCCCGACATCGACTGGTCGAAGTTCGCCGCCCACATGATCAGGGCGAAGCCCGAGATCAGGATCGTGCCCCACAGCACCAGCAGCACGAGCAGGGAGAGCGGTCCGTACACGCTGAGAAAGGTCTCCCTGCGATCGCCGAGCGCCATGCGGCGCGCCACCGCGCGCCAGGGGATCCAGGTCAGGCGGTAGAAGACCTTCGACAGCCGGACGCCGGAGACGCGGCGGGGCAGGATGATCGTCTCGAACGAGTCGCGCAGCACCACCCCGACGACCACGACTCCGACCAGGGCCGCGGCGATGCGCATCGTCCGCTCAGACGGCCGCGGCCTGGGCCCGCACGTAGGGCAGCGCCAGGGCCAACGACCCGTAGAGCTCGGCGCGGTCGAGGAAGAAGGGGAGCGTCACGGTCACGCTCTGGGCCGCCGCCTGCACGGCGTGGCGGCGAATCGACTCTCGCAGCGGGTCGAGCAGCACGTCGCCGGCGCGGCACAGCAGGCCGCCGACGATCACGCGCTCGGGGTTGACCAGGTTGCACAGCCCCGCCACGGCGATCCCGATCTCGCGCCCCGCGTCCGAGACGGCGCGGCGGCAGCGGGGGTCGCCTTCACGGGCCAGCTCGACGATCCGTTGAAGTGTGAGCCTTTCGCCCTCCACGCGGCCGACGAGCGCCTCGATCGCCGGGCCGGACGCGACGGTCTCGAGGCAGCCCCGGTTGCCGCAGTAGCACAGCGGCCCCTCGCCGTCGAGCGTCGTATGGCCGATCTCCCCGGCGGTCCCGGTGGCGCCGCGCAGGAGGCGGCCGTCGACCACGATGCCGGCGCCGATGCCCGTCGCGGCCTTGACGTAGACGAAGTTGGCGCAGCCGCGCCCGGCGCCCCACGTGAGCTCCGCGAGGGCGCCGAGGTTGGCGTCGTTCTCGATCTCGACCGGCACGCCCAGGCGCTCCCTCATCTCCGCGGCGATGCGCAGGCCGACCCAGTCCGGCAGGATCGTGGCCGAGCCGGCGCTGCCGCGGGCCCGGTCGACCGGCCCGGGGATTCCCATGCCCACGGCGACGACCTGCTTGCGCTCGAGCCCCAGCTCGTCGAGCAGCTCGTCGAGCAGCCGGGCCGACGTGTCGAGCGCCTCCGCCGCGCGGTGGTTGACGTCGAGCTCCTGGTGCCGCTCGCCCAGCACGTTCCGCGCGACGTCCGCGACCGCCACGTTGACATGGCTGTGGCCGAAGTCGATGCCGGCCACGAACTGCTTGGGATCGCTGAGAACCAGGCGCACGCCCGGCCGGCCGCCGCGCTCGTGCGTCGTCTTGAGGTTGACGCTCGCGACCAGGCCGCCGTCCCGCAGCTCGGCCACCAGGGTCGACACGGTGGTGCGCGACAGCCCCGTGGCGCGCGCGATCTCGGCCTGGCTCAGCTGCCCGCGGCTGCGCAGCACGTCGACCACGCGGTCGCGGTTGCGGTGCCTGAGCCACGCCAGAGTCCCGTCGCCTTCCTTCCCCATCGCCGAATTCGAAAGCATGCTCAACCGGCGACGTTTGTCAAGAGCCCGAACGCAAAAACTCGAAGGACCGGCCGATTACTTGACAAACCCCCGGGCTTGCGCGATGCTCTCGCTGGCCACAAGGCCGTTGAGTATCACCTGCCGCCGGCGCACTCTCGCCCCGAGGTTCGGGAAGAAGGCTGCAGGACCGATGAATCTGAGAGGTAAGGCGCATGAAGCTGATCCGGATCGTTCCCGCGATGGTGGCCCTGGGGCTCTCCGTCGTGGCATGTGGCGGCAACAGCTCGTCGTCGTCGAGCAGCCCGAGCGCGTCGGTCCCGTCGGACCTGAGCGTCACGTCGTTCGACGCGAACTTCACGTACATGCCCAAGCTGCAGGGCCTGGTCTCGTCAGGCCACGGCAGCGTCGGCGTGATCCTGCCCGACACGACCTCGTCGGCGCGCTACGTCGCGTTCGACCAGCCGTACCTGACCAAGGCGTTCACGCAGGCCGGCTACCAGTCGTCGCAGTACAACATCCAGAACGCGCAGGGCGACCAGGCCAAGGAGCTCTCGATCGCGCAGGCTGACATCACCAACGGCGCGACGGTCCTGATCATGGACCCGCTCAACAGCACGGTCGGCTCGCAGATCCAGCAGTACGCGCAGTCCCACGGCGTCAAGGTCATCAGCTACGACCGCGCGACGTTCACGGGCACCAACACCTACTACGTGAGCTTCGACAACGTGCAGGTCGGCAAGCTCATCGGCCAGGGCTTCAAGGACTGCATCACGGCGTGGAACGTCTCCAACCCGAAGATCTTCACGCTGAACGGCGGCGAGAACTCGGACCCGAACGCCATCGACTTCGCCAAGGGCTACAACTCCGTCGTGTGGGGCGACACCGTCCCGCAGGAGCAGGCCGGCAAGACGAACAGCTCGGGCTGGTCCCTCGTGGGCGACCAGGTCGCGACCGACTGGAAGAACGACGTCGGACAGCAGATCTTCCAGCAGAACTTCACCGCTCACCCTGAGATCAACGCGACCATCGAGGCCAACGACGGCCTCGCCGGCGCGGTGGTCACCGTGCTGAAGAGCAAGAACGTCCCGGCCAAGAAGATCCCGACCACCGGCCAGGACGCGACGCTCGACGGCATGGTCAACGTCCTCACCGGCTACCAGTGCGGCTCGGTCTACAAGGCCGTCTACCTCGAGGCGCAGGACGCGGTGGCGCTGGCCACCGTGCTTCGCGCGGGCGCAACCCCGCCGACCGCCCTCGTCAACGGCCAGACCACCCCTCCGCAGGGAGTCGCGGGCAACCAGCAGCCGGCTTCGCTGCTGACCCCGGTCTGGGTCAACGTCAGCAACATGAAGGACACCGTCATCAAGGACAACTTCGTCGACAAGGGCACGCTGTGCAGCAAGGCGGGCGCCGCCGCGTGCACGGCCGCCGGCATCTCGTAACGCCGACCTCTCAAGACGCCGCGGCAACGCGCCGCGGCGTCTCTCTTTTTTGAAGCGCGACTGGAGATAATGAGCCTGGTATGACGGCCGCGGTCGCCGATGGGCGCGCAGCGAGTGAGCCGTTGCTCAAGATCCGCGAGCTGGACAAGCATTTCGGACCCGTCCAGGCGCTGTATCACGTCGACCTCGACCTCCCCGCCGGCCAGGTCACCGCGCTCGTCGGCGACAACGGCGCCGGCAAGACGGTCCTCACCAAGACGGTCTCCGGCATCTACCAGCCCGACCACGGGCAGGTCTACTGGGAAGGCAGGCCGGTCCACGTGCGCAGCGCGCGCGACGCGTCGCGGCTCGGCATCGAGACCGTGTACCAGGACCTGGCGCTCGCCGACAACCTCGACATCGTGCAGAACATGTTCCTGGGACGCGAGCGCCTGCGCACCGGGCTGCTCGACGAGGACAGCATGGAGCGCGCCGCCAAGGAGACGCTGGCCAGCCTGCGCGTGACCACGGTCCGCTCGATCCGGCAGCCGGTGGCCTCGCTCTCCGGCGGCCAGCGCCAGTCCGTCGCCGTCGCCAAGGCGGTGATGTGGAACTCGAAGCTCGTGATCATGGACGAGCCGACCGCAGCGCTCGGCGTGGTGCAGACCAAGCAGGTGCTCGACCTGATCAAGCGCCTGCGCGACCGCGGGCTCGCCGTGATGGTGATCTCGCACAACCTGAACGACGTGTTCGAGGTGGCCGACCGCATCGCAGTGATGTACCTCGGCCGGCTCGTCGTGCAGGACAGCGCTTCCCGGTTCGACCGCCAGAGCGTGGTCGATTACATGACGACAGGAGGCTCGAGCAGGGCCGGTGGCAGAACCGAAGCAAGCTGAGGAAGGCGCGGACGCGACCGGGCGCCCGGCCCAGGCGGCCGACCTGACGGCCGTCCCGCAGGTCGTCGCGGAGGTCCCGCCAGAGCTCGTCGCCCAGACGCTGGGCGAGTACGTCAGGGGCTGGGGGGCGCGAATCCGCGCCGGCGAGAGCGGCGTCCTCCCGGTCGTGGTCGCCATGGTGGCGATCGCCGTGGTGTTCGAGATCCTGCAGCCGAAGTTCCTCTCCCCCGGGAACCTGGTCAACCTCTTCCAGCAGAGCGCGGTGTTCATGGTCCTCGCCATGGCCGAGGCCTTCGCGCTGGTGCTGGGCGAGATCGACCTCTCGGTCGGGTTCGTCGGCGGGTGCGGCGCGGCGATCACCGTCCAGCTGACCCAGCCCCTGACCACGAACTGGCCGTGGTGGGCCGGGATCCTCGCCGGCCTGGCGTTCTGCGCCGCGTTCGGGGCCGTGCAGGGCATCCTGATCACGCAGCTGCGGCTGCCCTCCTTCATCGTCACCCTGGCCGGCCTGCTGGTCGCCAACGGGCTCTTCCTGACCATCCTGCTGTTCAACGAGCACCTCTTCTCCGGCTATCTGAGCCTGGCCGGGAACAGCGACAACCTGAAGATCCTGTACGAGCTGATGTGGGGCAACATCGACCCGATCACCTCGTGGATCCTGGCCGCCGTCGTGGTGGCCGCGCTGGGCGGGTTCATATGGCTGGGCGACCACCGGCGCCGGACCAGCGGCCTGGTGGCGCCGCCGCCGAGCCTGACGATCATCAAGATCGCGCTGATCGCCGCCGTGGCCGTGGTCGTGGTGATGATCTGCAACGTCAACCGGGCCAACCTCGGGACGCTCGACGGCGTGCCCTGGGCGATCCCGATCGTGATGGCGGTGCTCGGGGTCTGGACCGTCGTCTTCCAGCGGACGAGGTACGGCCGCTACCTCTACGCGATCGGCGGCAACCCCGAGGCGGCGCGCCGGGCCGGCATCAACCTGGCCCTGATCCGGACCACCGGCTTCGCCCTGTGCTCGCTGACCGCGGGCGTCGCGATCCTCCTCTATGCGTCGCTGCTGAACGGCATGAACAACAACTTCCGCGGGAACGAGTACGTGCTGTACGCGGTGGCGGCGGCGGTGATCGGCGGGACGAGCCTGTTCGGGGGCCGGGGCAAGCCGCTGCACGGGGTCCTGGGCGGCCTGGTGATCGGCGGGATCTACAACGGGACGTTCCTGCTCGGGCTCGAGGTCCAGTGGGAGTTCATCATCACCGGGCTCGTGCTGCTGGCCGCGGTGACCATCGACGCCATCTCCCGCCGCGGCGCGGCGACCGGGAGCGTGACCAGGGTCTAGCGCGGCGACCGGGAGCGTGACGAGGGTCTAGCGCGGCGGCCGGGCGGAGGATTGGGAATGGCCCTGGTGGGGTAAACGTTCTCGGTAGAAATGGCAACACCAAAGTCCGAGCTGCTCCCCGTCCTACCCATGGACGACGTCGTCGTCCTCCCCCACATGAGCGTGACCCTGGCGGTCGAGGGCGACACCCAGAAGGCGGCGATCGAGGCCGCCCGGCAGGGCAACCGCCTGATCCTCCTGGTCCCCCGACTCGACGGCAAGTTCGGCCGTGTCGGCACCGTCGCCCGCCTGGGCGACTCCGCCGAGCTGCCGACCGGCGCCGAGGCCTTCATGATCCGCGGCGAGTACCGCGCCCGCCTGGGCAGCGGCCAGGCCGATATCGGCGGCGCGCTGTGGGTCAAGGCGGACCCCATCAACGATCCCGAACCCCCGTCTGAGAAGGCGGTCGAGCTGGCGCGCGAGTACCGCGCCCTGCTCGAGAACCTGGTCGAGTCCCGCGGCGTCCCGCAGGTCGTGCAGTTCCTGCGCGCCGCGCGCACGCCCGGCCACCTCGCCGACCTGGCCGGCTACTCGCCCGACCTGTCGCTCGAGCAGAAGCAGCAGATCCTCGAAACCGAAGACCTCGAGGAGCGGCTGAGCACTTTGATCGACTGGACCAAGGCCGTCCTGGCCGACGCGTCGCTCAAGGAGAAGATCCGCAGCGAGGTCGCCGAGGGCATGGAGAAGACGCAGCGCGAGTTCCTGCTGCGCCAGCAGCTCGAGGCGATCAGGAAGCAGCTGAACGAGGGCCAGACGGACGTCGTCTCGTCCTACCGCGAGCGCATCGCGAAGGCGGGCATGCCCGAGGCAGTGCTGACCGAGGTCAACCGCGAGCTCGACCGCCTGGAGCGGACGAGCGAGCAGAACCCGGAGTACGGCTGGATCCGCACCTACCTCGACTGGATGCTCGACATCCCCTGGAACGTGCGCTCCGAGGACAACTACGACCTGAAGAAGGCGCGCGAGATCCTGGACCAGGACCACACCGGCCTGGCCGACGTGAAGGACCGGATCATCGAGTTCCTGGCCGTGCGCAAGCTGCGGCAGGAGCGCGGGCTCGAGGT
>CAZLJC010000069.1:0-8191 GCA_964559855.1 uncultured Actinomycetes bacterium | reverse complement strand
TTCATCGGTCCTGGTGGCGGCTCGCGGCCGGCATCCGATGGTTTTGCGCCAAACGAGCCAGATCCCGCGCAAATGGCCCGCGTTTGGCGCCAGACGCGCCCAAAATCGACGGCGCTAGGCGGCGAGCCGCGTGGCCGGCGGCGAGGGCGCATACCCGGCGTCGTACGTGATGGACGGCAGCGTCCCTGAGAAGGTGACCTTGTTCCCCATCACGCCGGCGGTTCCAGCGCTGTCGAACGCGTGCTGCGAGGTGACGCCGATCGTTCCGCCCGGCGCGTAGAAGAGCCCGATATAGGCGCCGTTCGCGCCCGCGCCCAGCACGTCGATGCAGGTGTTGGCGGGCGGCTCGTACACCGAGATCCAGTCGTACTGCGCGCCGCTGAACACGTAAGTGTTGCCGGGGCCGGACGTCGTGACGCATCCGCCCGCGGGCACGTACAGCTCGACCGCGCCCGGAGTGACGGCGCCCGGGCATGAGGCGCCCGCCCCGCCCGCGGTCGCGCACCGATTCTCGTTGGCCCGGTCGCCCGTCACGCCGTCTCCGCGCGCCGCGTTCTGGTTCGGCAGGCCGGCCGCGAGCGGCGGCCTCTGCGGGTCCGGCGGATAGGCGCCGCTCGTGCCCGGTGCGGCTGCCGCGTTGGGGGCGAACGGCGGCTGAAGAGCGGGGCCCAGGTCGACGGTCTCGTGCCCGAGCGAGCAGCCGCTGCCGGTGAAGGCCGGGCACGGCATCGTGTTGGTGTTGAGCACCGAGCCGGACACCGGCACGCTCATGGCCAGCCCGAAGGGCCCGGCGCATCCGCTGTTCGGCGGTGCCGCGTACACGTTGTAGGCGGTCGCGCCCGGCACGTTACTGATCGCGAGCTGCACGTCGTTGAAGTGCGGGTTGAGGTTGACCACCTGGCACATCGAGGGCGCGCTCTCCCGGTTGAAGGCCACCCCGCCGTAGACGTCGGCCCGGGTCGACGTGACCACGATCGCCCAGTTCCCCGTCGGTATGCTCCCCGAGCCGCCCACCTGCCTGGTCAGCTGGAAGGAGCCGGCGCAGTTGACGCCGCCCGCGTTCCAGAACTGGTCAGTGGCCCGGGTGGCGTTGTTCGACGTCGACGCCTCGTCGGGCGGCTTCAGCTCGTTGCTCACCAGGTCGCCGAGGTTCGAGTATCCGGCGGGGAGGTCGTAGACGCCGCCCGCGAGGAACCAGCAGCGCGTGTTGTTGAGGCTCAGCAGCGAGGAATAGATGCCGGGCGGCAGAACCACCTCTCCGCCGGGCACGCCCTGGCTGCCCCCCAGCTGAGTCGGCGCCGGGTACCCCGCGTCGGCCAGCCTGAACCCCGTGCGGACCGCGCCCGCGACGTCCGGGTACGAGCACGGGGACGAGGCGCCGCTCGGGTAGCACGCGGTCGACGCTCCGGCGATGCTCGACTGGCAGCGCGCGTACAGGTCACCCGCCACGCGCAGCGCGCCGCTCGCCACCGACACGGCTCCGTCGGAGACCACATCGCCTGTCACGTTCAGCGTGCCGCCGCCGTTCACCGTCAGCGCGGTCCCGCCCGCCCCGGCGCAGCCCGACTGCGCGAGCGCCGCGACCGCCGGCGCGTACGCGAGGTTGTCCACCGACCCGGAACCGGCCGCGAAAAGCGTCGGCGTCGATCCGTTGGTCAGCACCCGGGCGAACTCGAGGCGCAGCTGCCGGCTCGCGCGCAGGCTGAAGGCGGAACCCTGGGGCCCGAGGTCGGAGACGGTCTGCGCCAGCACCGTGCCGTCGGCGAAGGTGCAGGTGACCGTGACCGGCGACCCGGCCGGCGAACCGAACGCCGAGCACGACGGCGCCGGGTACAGCCGCAGGTTGCTCGCGAAGACGGTGACCGCCGCCTGCTCCGCCGTCGAGTAGCTTCCGCCCCGCTGAAGGTTGTCACCGGCCGCCAGGGCCGCCGCGTCGATCGCCGCCTGCATATCGCGGCGCAGCGCGTAGCCGCGCGCGCCGTCGATCGCCAGCGCGACCATTCCGATGAGGACCGCGAGCATGAGCGCGATCAAGACGATCGCCTGTCCGCGCTCGGCGCGGCGAGGCGGACGGCCTGGGATCAATAGGTCAACCTGCTCGCGGGAGGCGTTGGAGCGTAGTTCACGCTGTACACGATGGACGGCAGCGTACCCGTGAAGCTCACCGTATCGCCCATCAGGCCGCCGGTCCCCGCGCTCAGGAACGTCGCTCCGCTCTGCACCGCGATGCTCGCGGCCGGCGCGTAGACCAGACCGACCAGGGCCGAGTTGGCGGCTGCGCCGATCACGTTGGCGCACGTGTTGGCCGGCGGGTTGCCGGCGCCGGGCTCGTACACCGAGATCCAGTCGTACTGGTACCCGCTGAAGATGTACGTGTCGCTGCTTCCGGTCAGGCTGAGGCAGGCGCCTGCGGGCAGGTAGAACACCACCGCACCGGGCGTCACCCCGGCCGGACACGTGGTGAGGGCGCCCCCGGTGGTATCGCATTCGTTCTCGTTGCCCCGGCCGCCCGCGGGCGGCGTCCCGCGCGGCGCGTTCTGGTTCGGCAGGCCCGAGCGCACCGGCGCGGACTCGGCCTGCGGCGGGTAGGCTCCGGGCGTGCCCGGCGCGGCCGCGGGATTCGGCCCGGGAAGCGCCGGGAGGGTGAAGGTCGGGGCGGAGATGCTCTCCTGGAGGAGGCTGCAGCCTGCGTTCCACGGGCAGGGGCTGAGGTTGTCGTTCTCGGGGATGCCGCTGACCGCCAGCGTGTACACGAGGCCGAACGGCCCTGAGCAGCCGTTCGACGACATGTAGATGTTGTAAGAGGTCGCGCCGGGCACGTTGCTGACCTGGAGCGTGACGGTCTGGATCGCCTGCACCGTGACCGAGACGCAGCGCGACGGCGCGCTCTCCCGCTGGTAGGTGGTGCCCTGGTACACGTCGGCGCGCAGCGATGTCAGCTCGAAGCCGAATGTGCCGACCGACCAGCCGGAGCCGCTGGACGTGGTCACCTTGAAGGAGCCGGCGCAGTTCACGTTGTTCGTGTTCCAGAACTGGTGGGCCGACACGGCCTGGTTGTTCGTCGGGTCCGGCTCGTCCGGCGGCTTCAGCTCGTTGCTGACGAACCCGCCGTTCGCCTTGTAGCCCGCGCGCCAGGCATACACGCCGGCGCTGAGGAAGTAGCAGCGCCCGGCCGCGATCAGCGGGTTCGACGCGTAGCTGCCAGGCTGGATGACCACGCCGCTTGCGGGCGTCGCCTGGCTCTGGCCGGGGATCGCCGGAGCCGGGTAGCCGGGATCGCCGAGGCGGAAACCGGAGCGGACCGTGCCGGCGACGTCGGGCCACGTGCAGGGGGCCGCCGCGCCGCTCGGATAGCAGCCGCTGGCCGCGCCGGCGGGGAGCGTCGCCTGGCACCGCGCGAACGTGTCGCCGGCGACCGCCAGGGCGCCCGCCGGGATGGCGACGGCGCCGTCGGCGACCACGTCTCCGGTCACGCTCAAGGTGCCGGTGCCGTTGACCGTCAGCGCGCTCCCGGAAGTGCCCCCGCAGCCCGCCTGGCCCAGGGCCGCGACCGCCGGCGCGTACAGGAGGCTGTTCACCGAGCCGCCCGAGCTCACCGCGACCCGAGGCGAGACGCCGTTGGTCAGCAGGCCGGCGAAGTCGAGCTGCAGGGAGCGCGTGGCGTTGAGCCGGAAAACGGCTCCGCCAGGGCCGAGGTTGGTGACGACCTGGGTCAGCACGGTGTGGTCGGGATAGGTGCAGGTCACGGTCAGGCCGTCCGGGCCCGGCGCCAGGTAGCCGGGCGAGCAGCCGGGCGTCGAATAGAGCTTCAGGTTGGCCGCGAAGACGGTGGTCGCGCTCTGCTCGGCCGCGGGGTAGCTTCCGCTCTGCTGCAGGCTGTCGCTGGCCGCCAGCGCGGCCGCGTCGACCGCGGCCTGGAGGTCCCGGCGCATCGCATAGCCCCGCGCGCCGTCCACGGCGAGCGCGACCATGCCGATCAGCACCGTGATCATCAGGGCGATCAGCGCGATCGCCTGCCCCCGCTGCGCGCGCGCCCGCGGCATCAGTACTCGGTGCGAAAGACCGCCGCGGCCACCAGCACGACGTGGTCGGCGGTGGCCTGGGAGACGATCGGGGTGATCAGCACGAGGTTGAAGCGCAGAGTCACCTGCAGCTGCGCGTTGCCGCCGGCCGGGTTGACCGCGCTGCAGGGGCCGCTCGCCGCGGCCGGGTACTCGCCGCCCGGCGCGTTCGGCGGCGGGCTGCTCTCCACGGTGGAGGGAGGGTTGGTCTCGGTCACGTACAGCCAGGCCGAGTTGGCGGGTGGCGTGGCGTTCGTGACCGGCCCCTGGGGGCACGGTTCGCTGACGGGCGCGCCCAGCATCTGCGCCTGCACCGTGCTCAGGACGTCCGCGTTCGTCGGCAGCTGGCTGGAGGCGCGGATCGCGGTCCGCGCGCCCTCGCGGGCGGCGTGGTTGAGCGTGTCGTAGTAGAAGATCCCGCGCCCGAGGTCCACGATCCCGAACAGCAGCAGGAGCAGCACCGGGGACACCAGCGAGAACTCGATCAGGGCCTGCGACCTCTGGCTGAAGAAGGGCATCAGGTGCCCTGCACGGTCATGTGCTCGTTCGCCGCGACCGCGAAGATGCCGAGCTGCGTCCGGACGACGGGCGTCAGCGGCGCGTAGGAGTACAGCACGATGACGTCGAGGTCCCAGCCTCCGACCGAGCCGGAGGGCGGGCTCGACTGGTAGTCGGCGCCGGGCGAGTTGTTGTAGCAGATGTAGAGCCACGGCTGGTTGGCCGCGGGCGGGTAGTAGGACGAGCCGTAGGGCGGGTTGTGCAGGGTGTTGCCGTCGCTCGGCGTGGGGCAGCCTGGGGTCTTCAGGACCGAGGCCGGGAGCGAGATCGAGGCCAGCTCCGCGTCGACCGCCGCCTTGATCTGGACGTCGTCCAGGTAGGGGTGGGAGAGCGTCGGGGCGTCGTACCAGGCGCCGTGCCGCGCGCCCTCGCGCACCGCGTTCGAGAGCGTCTCCTGGATGAAGATCGAGCGGCCGATGTCGACCAGGCCTCCGACGAGGAGGAGGAGCACGACCGACGAGACGGCGAACTCGACCAGGGATTGGCCCGACTGGGCCCGCCGGCGCGCCCCAAAAGCGGTGTTTCGGGTGGGCTTAGTGGGGCTCGGCACCCGGATATCTTGCCTATGATGTGGCGGCCTTGAGGACCCTTAGCGGGATTACTTCACGCCGCCCCTTCACCCTGCTTGGAATTCTTCTGGCCCTCCTGGTGATCGTGGCTTTCGTCCTGGTCGCCCTCAACGCCAGCAACTCGGGCGGCAGCCCCACCCTGACCGTGGTCGTGGCGGCGGCCGACCTGAAGCCCCGGGTCGCCATCACCCCGCAGGACCTGACGACGACCAGCATCCCGGTCCCGAACTCCTATCCCAAGATCTACTTCAGCCAGCCGAGCCAGCTCGTCGGCATGGTGCCGCTGGTCCAGATCTCCAAGCAGGAGGCGATCACCTCGAACGAGGTGGCGAGGTCGAGCCAGGCCCTCGGCTCCCAGTCCGAGTACCTGCCCATCCCCTCGGGCTTCGTGGCCCTCACGATCCCGACCAGCGAGCAGCAGGGCGTCGCCTTCAACATCCAGCCGGGCGACTACATCTCCGTCATCGCGACCGTCTCCGTCGCCGGCAAGGTGTCCGACAAGACGATCTTCACCAACCTGCACGTCATCCGCGTCGGCATGCCGGGCGGCACGGGCGCGCCGAGCAGCCTCACGGTCGTCGTCACCCAGTGCCAGGCCGAGGTCCTGACGTGGTTTCTCACCTACGCGTCGCTCAAGTACACGCTCGAGGCCTACACCGACTACCAGCCGGGCCAGCAGTCGCCCGACCCCGCCTGCCCGTCGGTCCAGGCGGCCAAAGGAGTCACCCTCCCGGCGATTCAGTCCGCCTACCCGACGCTCTTCTAAGGCGCGATGAAGCTGCCCGATCAGTGGATCGTCGCGTTGCCCATGGCGGCCGCGATCGTGGTGTTCTTCTGGTCCCTCGACAAGCTGCGCCGCGAGCGGGCGTCCCGGCCGACGGAGGCGATGCCGCCCCGGGCCACGCCGCGTGAGCTGGTCGAGCGCCTGCTCAAGCCGGCGGCCGAGAACCTGAGCCAGCGCCGCCGCTCGGAGGGCAAGCCCACCCTGGCGGAGGACCTCGCGCGAGCCGGACTCCGCATCACCGGCCCCGAGTACCTGCTGATGCGCATCGGAGCCGTGGCCCTGGGGGCGCTGATCGGCCTGTTTCGGTTCGGGTTCTCGCTCGGCCCGGTGATCCTGGGGGTGGTGGGCTACATCCTCCCGCCGCTGGCCGTGGCCTACCTGCAGCGGCGGCGCCAGCAGCAGTTCAACGACCAGCTGGGCAGCATGCTGCAGCTCCTCTCGAACTCCCTGAAGACGGGCTACTCGATCGACCGCGCGCTCGAGACGGTGGCCGCCAAGTCGCAGCCCCCGACCTCGACCGAATTCGAGCGGGTCGCCACCGAGATCACGCTCGGCACGTCGGTGGAGGATGCGCTCAGCGCGCTGCTCCTGCGCATCAACAGCCCGGACCTGGAGTTCATCGTGACCGCGATCCTGCTGCACGTGCGGGTCGGCGGCAACCTGGCCGAGGTCCTGGACAATATCTCGGACACGCTGCGCGACCGGCTTCAGACCAAGCGCGACATGAGCGTGCTGACGGCGCAGTCGCGGGCTTCGGCCAGCATCATCACCGGCCTTCCGATCCTGCTCGCGCTCGGCCTGTACGTCTTCGTGCCCGGCTATTACGCGCCCATGACGAGCAGCTGGATCGGCTACGCCATGCTGGGCCTCGCCGCCTTCCTCATCCTGATCGGCAACCTGCTCATCCAGCGCATGACCGCGCTGGAGGCCTGAGCCGTGTTCTCGCTCGCCCTGACCGCCGGGATCATCTGCGCGGTCATCGTCATCGCCTATTTCATCGCCATCGACCAGTTCCGGGCCGCCGCGGCGAACGGCGGCGTGCTGGCGAGTGGCCCGCGGCCGACCCTTCTCAAGCAGCTTGAAACGCTCCTGCGCCCGGTCTCGCGCCTGCCGGCCGGGACCGCGATCCAGCTGCGGCACCGGCTGAACCAGGCGGGCGACCCCGGCGGCCTGACGCCGGCCGGCTTCCAGGCCCTGCGCTACAGCCTGGCCGCCCTGCTGGCGGTCGTCGGGCTGGCCCTCGGCCTGATCCTCCCCCTCGGCATCCCGGGGATCCTCGCCGTGCCGGGCACGGGCGCCGTGCTCGCCGCGTTCGGCTACCTGCTGCCCAACATCTGGCTCGAGCAGCGCATCCGCCAGCGCCGCCAGCAGATCCAGCGCTCGCTCGCCGAGGCCACCGACCTGCTGACCCTGGTCGTCGAGTCCGGCATGAGCCTTGACGAGGGCATGTTGAGCATCACCGAGCGGTTCCACAACGCGCTCGGGGACGAGATCGGGAAGGTGCTGCGGGAGATCCGCCTCGGCCGGCCGCGCATGGCCGCGCTCGAGAGCATGGCCGACAACGCGGGCGTGCCCGACCTCCATCACCTCGTCGAGTCGATCGTCCAGTCCGACCAGATGGGTGTGCCCATCGCGCGCCTGCTGCGCGTGCAGGCCACCGAGATGCGCCGCCGCCAGCGCCAGGGCGCTCAGGAGCGTGCTGCCCAGGCCTCCTCGCGGATGGTGTTCCCGATGGTCGGATGCATCTTCCCCGTACTCTGGATCGTCTTGCTCGGCCCAGCCATCGTCCAGGTTTTGAAGTCGTTCCGGTGATGATCGTGGACCATCGCGGACCGCGTGTTCAGCGTGCTTCATTCAGCGATCTCGACAAGCCGCTGTACACGATCAGCGTCGCGGCCGAGATCCTGGAGACGCACCCGCGCACTCTGATGCTCTACGAGGACGCGCGCCTGGTCGAGCCGCACCGCACGAGCACCAACCGCCGGCGCTACTCGCAGCGCGATATCAGCAAGGTGCAGGTGATCCAGCACCTCACGCGCGAGAAGGGCGTGACGCTGGCGGGGGTGCGGCACATCCTGAGCCTGTTCGACGTGATGAAGAAGCACCGGGTCGACCCTCCGGCCGAGCTGCGCGAGATCTTCGACAAATACGCGCAGCTCATATGACAGCGAACCCGGATGGTTCCCTCTCATAGACAGCGCCCCCGAATTTCGCGCGTT
>CAZLJC010000068.1:0-8389 GCA_964559855.1 uncultured Actinomycetes bacterium | reverse complement strand
GTTTTGCGCCAAACGCGCGCCATTCGCGCCGGATTCGGCTCGTTTGGCGCAAAAGGCGTGGAATTCGGCCTGGCGCTTGAAACGGTTGGCCGGGGCGTTACGGCGCTTCGTAACCGAGGTTGGGGCGCAGCCAGCGCTCGGCGCCGGCCACGTCGACCTGCTTGCGGCGCGCGTAGTCGTGCACCTGGTCGCGCCCCACCTTTCCGACCATGAAGTAGCGCGAGCGCGGGTGCGCGAAGTACAGGCCCGAGACGGCGGCGGTGGGCGTCATGGCGCCGGACTCTGTCAGGTCCATGCCGATCGAGCGCGCGTCGAGGAGGTCGAAGAGCTTGAACTTCTCCGAGTGGTCGGGGCATGCCGGGTAGCCGAAAGCGGGGCGGATGCCGCGGTACTTCTCCTCGATCAGCTCCGCGTTGGCCTGCTTCGGCCCGGTCTCGTACCACTCGCGGCGCGCGACCTCGTGTAGATACTCCGCGAACGCCTCGGCGAGCCGGTCGGCCAGGGCTTTGACCATGATCGCGCGGTAGTCGTCGTGCTCCGCGCTGAACCGCGCCGCGAGCTCGTCGACGCCCAGGCCGGCGGTGACCGCGAAGGCGCCGATGTGGTCCCCCCCGGGCGCGATGAAGTCGGCCAGGGAGAGGTAGGGCTTGTCATCGCCGTGGTCGACCTGCTGGCGCAGCATGGGGAAGCGCACCCCGTCGTCGAGCACGATATCGTCGCCCTCGGCGTGCGCCGGCCAGAAGCCGTACACGCCCTTCGCGCGGATCCAGCCGTGGCGCTCGATCTCGTCCAGCAGCTCGCCGGCGTGCTCGAAGAGCTCGCGCGCGGCGGCGCCGTAAGAGGGGCTCTCGAGGATCGCGGGGTACTTGCCCTTCAGCTCCCACGCGTGGAAGAAGAAGGTCCAGTCGATGTAGTCGCGCAGCATCGCGATCGACGGCTCGACCGTCCTGGCCCCGGTGAACGGCGCCTTCGGCAGGTCGTCGAACGTGAGCTGCAGCCTGCGGTCCCGGGCCTCGGGCAGCGTCAGCAGCGGCCGGCGCGACTGGGAGTGCTGGGCGCGCAGCCTGTCCTGGAGCGCGGCGTTGTCGCGCTCGAAGCCTTCACGGCGCCCGCCGTCCAGCAGGTCGGACACCACGCCGATGACGCGCGACGCGTCGAGCACATGAACCGTCGTGCCGTCGTACGCGGGCGCGATGCGCACGGCGGTGTGCTGCTTGGAGGTCGTGGCGCCACCGATCAGCAGCGGGATGCGGAAGTCGCGCCGCGTCATCTCCTTGGCGACGACGACCATCTCGTCGAGCGACGGGGTGATGAGGCCGGACAGGCCGACCACATCCGCGCCGATCTCGGTCGCGGTGTCGAGGATCTTCTCCGCGGGCACCATCACGCCGAGGTCGACGACCTCGTAGTTGTTGCACGCGAGCACCACGCCGACGATGTTCTTGCCGATATCGTGCACGTCGCCCTTGACGGTGGCCAGCACGAGCTTGCCGCGCACGCGGTGGTCGCCCGACGCCTCCTTCTCCGCCTGCATGAAGGGCTCGAGATAGGCGACGGCGCGCTTCATCGCGCGCGCGCTCTTGACGACCTGCGGCAGGAACATCTTGCCGGCGCCGAAGAGGTCGCCCACGACCTGCATGCCGTCCATCAGCGGGCCTTCGATCACCGCTAGGGGCTTGCCGTACTTGACCCGCGCCTCCTCCGCGTCCTTCTCTATGTACTCGACCTCGCCGTGCAGCACGGCGTGCTTCAGGCGCTCCTCGACCGAGCCGTCGCGCCACGACAGGTCGACCTCGCGCTTGGCGCCCGCGCCGGTGACGGACCTCGCGAACTCGACCAGCCGCTCGGTGGCGTCCGGCCGGCGGTCGAGCACCACGTCCTCGACCATCTCGAGCAGGTCTTTGGGGATGTCCTCGTACACGGCGAGCTGCCCCGCGTTGACGATGCCCATGTCGAGGCCGGCGCGGATCGCGTGATAGAGGAAGACGGAGTGGATCGCCTCGCGCACGCGGTCGTTGCCGCGGAAGGAGAAGGAGAGGTTGGAGATGCCGCCCGACACGCGCACTCCGGGGAAGCGGGCCTTGATCTGGCGCGTCGCCTCGATGAAGTCCTTCGCGTAGGTGGCGTGCTCCTCCATCCCGGTCGCGATGGCCAGCACCGCGGGATCGAAGATGATGTCTTCCGCCCGGAATCCGGCCTGCTCGGTGAGCAGCGCGTAGGCGCGCGCGCAGATCTCCACCTTGCGCGCCACGGTGTCGGCCTGGCCGCGCTCGTCGAAGGCCATCACGACCACCGCCGCGCCGTACTCCCGTGCCTTGCGGGCGTGCTCGAGGAAGACGTCGTCGCCCTCCTTGAGGCTGATCGAGTTGCAGACGCCGCGTCCCTGGAGGCATTTGAGCCCGGCCTCGAGCACGGACCACTTGGAGCTGTCGACCATGACCGGCACGCGAGCCACCTCGGGCTCGGTCGCGACGAGGTTGAGGAAGCGCGTCATCGCCGCCTCCGAGTCGAGGAGGTCGGCGTCCATGTTGACGTCGATCATGTTGGCGCCGCCGCGGACCTGATCGAGCGCGACGCCGGCCGCGCCGGTGAAGTCGTTGCCTTCGATCAGGCGGCGGAAACGGCTGGAGCCCGTGACGTTGGTGCGTTCGCCGATCACGGCGAAGCCCGAGTCGGGGCCGATCTCGAACGGTTCGAGGCCGGAGAAGCGCGGCCTCGGCTCGATGCGGGGCAGGGTGCGCGCCGAGACGTCGCCCAGCGCGTCGTGAATCATGCGGATGTGCTCCGGCCCCGTGCCGCAGCATCCGCCCGCCGCGTTGAGGTAGCCGGACTCGGCGAACTCCTTCAGCAGGCTGCTGGTGGTGGGTGGCTGCTCGTCGTATCCGCCGAAGGCGTTGGGCAGGCCCGCGTTGGGGTAGCACAGGGTGTAGACGGGCGAGACGCGCGAGAGCTCGGCGATGTAGGGCCGCATCTCGCTCGCGCCGAGCGAGCAGTTGATCCCCGCGGCGAACGGCTCGGCATGCTGGACGGAGTTCCAGAAGGCCTCGACCGTCTGGCCGGAGAGGTTGCGGCCGCTGCGGTCGACGATGGTCACGGAGATGAAGAGCGGCAGGTCGGGCGCGACCTGCTTGACGGCGGCGATCGCCGCCTTGGCGTTGAGCGTGTCGAAGACGGTTTCGATCAGGAGGATGTCGGCGCCGCCTTCCTTGAGCCCTCGGGCCGCCTCCGCGTAGCCGCTGCGCAGCTCGTCGAAGGTGACGTCGCGATACGAGGGGTCGTCGACCCTGGGCGACAGCGAGAGCGTGACGTTGGTCGGGCCGAGGGAGCCGGCCACGAAGCGGTTCTCGAACTCGTCCGCGGCCTTGCGCGCGAGGCGTGCGCCCTCGAGGTTCATCTCGTAGGCGAGGTCCTCGAGGCCGTAGTCGGCCTGCGAGACGCGCGTCGCGGTGAAGGTGTTGGTCGTGACTATGTCCGCGCCCGCCTCGAGGTAGCCGCGGTGGACCTGCGTCACCAGGTCCGGCTGCGTGAGGCAGAGCACGTCGCTGTTGTTGCGCAGCGGCTTGGGATGGTCGCGGAAGCGCTCGCCGCGAAAGTCGGCGTCGCTCAGGCCCTTGTGCTGGAGCATCACGCCCATCGAGCCGTCGAGGATCACGATCCGGCGGCGGAAGAGGTCGTGCAGGCGGTCTCGGACTGAGGTGGTCGGCGCCACGGTGACGGTTAAGCGTACGTCCCCTTCCGGCGCCTTCGCCGCTTGTCCGGTTACGCGGCGGCGGCCCATTTCGCGCCCTTTGCGCCAAACGCGCCGAATTCCCGCGCGATTTCGCGCGCTTTGCGCCAAACGCGCCGAACGGGCGGCGGCCCCGGCGCGCGCCGGGTCCTTGCTCCGCGGGTCAGTCTCCGACCGGGCTCCAGACCTCGAACCGCCCGTCGTCGAACAGGAGGCGCCGTCCGCTCGCCGTCAGAGCGCTCACCGCCGCCTGGCGCTGGTTCCACCGCGTTGGGCCGCTGATGTAGACCTCGCGGTCGATCACGACATAGCTGGTGGCGTCCAGCTTGTCCGGGAAGTCGTTGATGGTGTGGCGGTTGGCGAGCCACACGGCGATGCCGTCGTCCGCGTCGACCGGCGCGTCCGGCGGGATCACGGCGGCGGCCGTCATCAGCTCGGGCACGGTGTTCGGCTTCGCGTACAGGCTGTCCTCCGCGCCCAGCGCGGGCGGAAACCTGCCCGCCCCCCAAGCGATGAGGAACGCGGCCAGCATCGCGGCGACCGCCAGCGCGGGATGCACGGTGCGCCGCTCGAGCAGCCGGCGGGCGCCCACGCCGCCGGCGGCCACGAGCGGGAAGAGCAGGAGCATCACGTAGTGCAGGTCCAGGATGTTCTGCGGATCGTGCCCGCTTAGCACGTCCGCCAGGTACGGCGGGAGCGCGAGCAGCAGCCAGCGTGGCGCGAGCACCGGGAGCGCGAACATCGAGGCCACGACCCCGGCCACCATGAGCAGCGCCTGGAAGCGGAAGAGCGCTTCGAGGATGGTCGTCGCGTTTACGGGCTGCGACAGGTCGAGGCCGATCAGCCACCGGTAGTAGACGAAGTCGGTGTAGCCGCCGTTGCGCAGGTGCTGCTGCACGATCCCGGTGCCGATCAGGAACCACGCGCCCGCGAGGTAGAGGATGAAGCGCCAGTGCCGCTTGACGTCCGGCGCCCCATACGAGCGCACGAGCAGCGCGACCACGGCGATCGTGTAGACCTGGTCCTCCTTGCAGCTGAGCGTGAGCACGCACAGCACCCACATCGCGACGCGATGGCCGCGCAGGCCGGCCCACGCCGCGAGCAGGGCGAGGGCGAGCGCCATGTTCTCGGGATGGAAGAAGTCGCGCGCCGTCTCCTGGATCGCCGCCCAGAAGGGCATGGGCACGGACAGCGCGACGGCCAGCCAGGGGGACTCCGCGCGGCCGGCCGGGAGCAGGGCGCGGAAGAAGAGATATGCGGCGGGCGCGGTGGCGGCCAGGCCCGCCGAGGAGAAGATCAGGAGCACGGCGGGATCCGGCCACAGCTTCTCCACGGCGGCCAGCACGACGAAGATCAGCTCGAGGTGGATGCCCAGGAAGTTCGCGCGGGCGAAGCTCGAGTAGAAGCCCTGGCCCTGGGCGAGGTTCCAGATCACCTGCTGGTCGTAGGCCAGGTCCCACGCCGTCGACGTCATCCCGTATAGGCGCTGGAGCTCGCCATGGAGGATCCAGGCGAAGGCCACGGCGGCCGCCACGAGCGGGACGGTGGGGAACATCCACCACGCTTCGCCGCCGGCGCGGTCCACCGGCCGGGATCGGAGTTGTGAAGCCTCGAGTGCCACGTCCGCGCCCGAGAATATCAAGCGGTCCTGGCGGGATAATCCGGGGGCATGGCCACCCGCACCCGCCCGGTAGCCACCGAGCCTCCCGAGGTGTCGTTCATCGTCCTCGTCTACAACGAGGTCGACAGCGTCGAGCCCCTGCATCGCGAGCTGATGGGGGTGGTGAAGTCGCTCGAGCGCAGCTACGAGATCGTGTACGTCGACGACGGCAGCAGCGACGGGAGCACGGAGCAGCTGGGGCGGCTCGCGGCCCACGACCGGCACGTCCGCGTGGTCAGCTTCCGCCGCAACTTCGGGCAGACGGCGGCGGTCCAGGCGGGAATCGACCACAGCCGCGGCGAGGTGCTGGTCTTCCTGGACGGGGACATGCAGAACGACCCGCACGATATCCCGCGCCTGCTCGAGAAGATGGACGAGGGCTACGACGTGGTCAGCGGCTGGCGCCACAACCGGCGGGACTCGGTGACGCGCGTGCTGCCGTCGCGGATCGCGAACTGGATCATCAGCCACACCACCGGCGTGGACCTGCACGACTTCGGCTGCACGCTGAAGGCGTATCGCCGCGAGGTGATCCGCGACGTGAAGCTGTACGGCGAGATGCATCGCTTCATCCCCGTGTACGCGGACATGGTCGGCGCGCGGATCGCCGAGATCCCCGTCAACCACCGGCCGCGCTCGTACGGCAAGTCGAAGTACTCGCTGTCGCGCACGTCGCGAGTGATGCTCGACCTGATCACGGTCAAGCTGCTCGGGGAGTACTCGACCAAGCCGATGTACTTCTTCGGCTTCGCGGCGTTCGGCCTCTGGGGAGTGGCCGTGATCCTCGCCCTGATCGTCGCGCTGCAGAGGTTGCTGCCGCCGTACGTGTACGTGCACGACAACCCGCTGCTGCTGCTCTCCGTCGTCCTGTTGATCGTGGGGGTGCAGTTCATCCTCATGGGGCTGCTCGCGGAGCTCGCGATCAGGACGTATCACGAGTCGCAGATGAAGCCGACCTACGTGGTGAGGGAGGTCGTCGAGGGCTCGCGACACGCCGCGCCGGACGGGAGGACCGCGCTCCGGCCGTAGCGGTCGTCGCGGCGGACAGCTGAGATGTGCGGCATCTGCGGCATGGCGGGCGGGTATCCCGCGCACGGACGTGAGCTGGTCGACCGGATGTGCGCGTCGATGCTTCACCGCGGGCCGGACGACGGAGGCGTCGTGCACCGCGACGGCGTGACGCTCGGCATCCGCCGCCTTTCCATCATCGACGTGGAGGGGGGCCGGCAGCCGATGCACAACGAGACGTCGACGGTGTGGGTGGTGCAGAACGGGGAGGTCTACAACTATCGGGAGCTGCGCGAGGAGCTCGCGGCCGCCGGGCACGTGTTCGCCACCGCTTCGGATACGGAGGTGCTGGTGCACGGGTACGAGCAGTGGGGGGAGGACGTGGTCGAGCGGCTGAACGGGATGTTCGCGTTCGCGGTGCTGGACCGGGTGCGGGGTCACCTGTTCTTGGGGCGCGACCGGATGGGGATCAAGCCCCTGCACTACGCGATCGATCGCGAGCGGCTGGTGTTCGCCTCGGAGTTGAAGGCGCTGTTGCGGGATCCGGCGCTGCGCCGGGGGGTGGACCCGGTGGCGCTTGACCTTTACCTGGCGCATGAGTTCGTGCCGTCGCCGCGGAGCATCGTGCGCGGGGTGGCGAAGCTGCGGCCCGGGCACACGCTGACGTGGTCGGTGGCGGAGCACGCGGTGGTGCGCGTGCGGAGGTACTGGACGCCGAGGTTGAACGTGGAGGGTTCTTCGGCGGGTTCGGCGGGGCTTGATGGGCGGTCGCTGGACGAGGAGTGCGAGGAGCTGCGCGCGGTGCTTCAGGAGTCGGTGCGCAAGGAGCTGGTGAGCGACGTGCCGCTCGGGGTGTTCCTCTCGGGCGGGGTCGACTCGAGCGCGGTCGCGGCCATGATGAGGCGGAGCGGCGCGGAGGTGAAGAGCTTCTCGGTGGGCTTCGCCGAGCGGTCGTTCGACGAGGCGCCGCATGCGCGCCTGGTCGCCCGGCATCTGGGCACGGAGCATCACGAGCTGACGCTCGAGCCGTCGATGCTGCTGGGGTTGATCCCGCGGCTGTCGAGCCTGCTGGACGAGCCGCTGGGCGACGCGTCGATCATCCCGACGTACCTGCTGTCGGCGTTTGCGCGGGAGCGGGTGAAGGTGGCGCTCGGGGGGGATGGAGGGGACGAGCTGTTCGCGGGTTATCCGACGCTGCGGGCGCACCGGCTGGCGGAGCTGTACATGCGGGCGCCGGGGGTCGTGCGGCGCGGGCTGGTCGAGCCGGTGGTGCGGAGGCTGCCGGTGTCGCGGCGCAACCTGAGCTTCGATTTCCGGGCGAAGCGGTTCGTGAGCGGGGCGGAGCATGGGGTGGCGGAGCGGCACCGGCGGTGGATGGGGTCGTTCGCGGGGGAGGAGCGGGCGTCGGTGCTGGCGCCGGAGGTGCGGGAGGAGGTGTGGGCGCGGGGGTCGGGCTCGGACGGGCTGGAGGGGGAGCTGGGGGAGGAGTTTGCGGGCGAGTTCGGGCGAGGGTTGGGCGCGGGGTTTGGGGGGCTGGATCCGGTGGCCCAGGCTTTGATGATCGATCTGCGGCTGTACCTGGAGAACGACATCCTGGTGAAGCTGGATCGGGCGTCGATGATGGCGTCGCTGGAGGGGCGGGTGCCGCTGCTGAACAACGATTTCGTGGCTTATGCGCTGGCGCTGCCGCTGGGGTTGAAGTTGAGGGGGTGGAGGTCGAAGTTCCTGCTCAAGCGGGCACTGCGCGGGGTGTTGCCGGAGCGGATCTTGAGGAGGCCGAAGAAGGGGTTCGGGATTCCGGTGGCGGAGTGGTTTCGGGGGCCGGTGCGGGAGCAGCTGCTGGAGGTGCTTTCGGTGGGGAGGGTGCGGAGGGAGGGGTTTTTCGATCCCGGGGTGGTGAGGGGGTTGGTGGAGGAGCATCTGGCGGGGAGGAGGGACAACCGGAAGCAGCTGTGGACGCTGTTCGCGTTCCAGATGTGGTTGGAGGGGTATCG
>CAZLJC010000067.1:0-8522 GCA_964559855.1 uncultured Actinomycetes bacterium | reverse complement strand
GCGGTGGTGTGCCGCTCCATGAACTCCGACATGTCGAGCTTGATCAGCGCGTCCTCCGAGTCGAACAGGTACTCGGCCAAAGCCCGCGCCAGCTCGGTCTTGCCGATGCCGGTCGGACCGAGGAAGATGAACGAGCCGATCGGGCGGCGCGGGTCCTTGAGGCCCGCGCGAGCGCGCCGCACCGCCTGCGAGACGGTGACGATGGCGTCGTCCTGTCCCACGAGCCGCCGGTGCAGCTCCTCTTCCATGCGCAGAAGTCGTGCGCTCTCCTCTTCGACCAGTCGCGAGACGGGCACGCCCGTCCACGCGGCGACGATCTGGGCGATGTCCTCCTCGCCGACATCCGGCACCGTCTCGCCCAGCTTGTCACGCCAGGCGGCTTCCTTCAGCGCCAGCTTGTCCTGCAGCTTCTTCACCCGGTCGCGCACCGCGGCCGCGGCCTCGAAGTCCTGCTTGTTCACGGAATCGTCCTGCTCGGTGCGCTGCTTGCGGATCTCCTTCTGCAGCTCCTTCAGGTCCTCCGGCGTGGTCGTGAGCTTCATCCGCACGCGCGCCGAGGCCTCGTCGATCAGGTCGATCGCCTTGTCGGGGAGCGCCCGGTCGCTGACGTAGCGGTCGCTGAGCACCGCGGCCGAACGCACGGCCGCGTCGGTGATGGTCACGCGGTGGTGCTTCTCGTACAGCGACTTGACCCCGTTGAGGATGTCGATCGTCTCGGTGAGCGATGGCTGGTCGACGAACACCGGCTGGAACCGGCGCTCGAGGGCCGCGTCCTTCTCGATGTACTTGCGGTACTCGTTCAGAGTCGTCGCGCCGATGCACTGGATCTCGCCCCGGGCCAGCGCCGGCTTGAGGATGTTGGCCGCGTCGATCGCGCCCTCGGCCGCGCCGGCTCCGACGAGCGTGTGCAGCTCGTCGATGAACAGCACGACCTCCCGGCTGGAGCGGATCTCGTCGAGGATCTTCTTCAGGCGCTCCTCGAACTCGCCGCGGTACTTCGTGCCCGCCACCAGCGCGCCCATGTCGAGGGTCAGCACGCGCTTGTGCTGCAGCGACTCGGGGACGTTTCCGAGGTTGATCTGCTGGGCGAGGCCTTCGGCGATGGCGGTCTTGCCCACACCTGGCTCACCGATCAATGCCGGGTTGTTCTTGGTGCGCCGGCTGAGGATCTGGATCACCCGCTCGATCTCCGTCTCGCGCCCGATCACCGGGTCGAGCTGGTTGCGCCGCGCGAGCTCGGTGAGGTCGCGGCCGAACTGGTCGAGCAGCGGGGTCTTGGACGGCTTCTTGGGCGCGGGCTCCGCCTCGGTCTCCGCGCTGGAGTCGTGCAGCAGACGCTCGATCTCGCCGCGGACCTTCTCGAGGTTCGCCCCCAGGTCCTCGAGCACGTGGGCGGCGATGCCCTCGCCTTCGATCAGCAGGCCGAGCAGAAGGTGCTCGGTGCCGACGTAGTTGTGGCCCATCCGCCGCGCCTCTTCGAAGGAGATCTCGATCACCTTCTTCACGCGCGAGGTCGGGATGATCTGCTGGATGATGATCCGCTCGTTCCGGCCGAGGACCGATTCGATCGTCTGCCGGACCTTGCCGATCTCGACGCCGAGGTTGTTCAGGACCTTGGCGGCCAGGCCTTCCCCCTCACGCAGCAGTCCGAGGAGCAGGTGCTCTGTTCCGATGTAGCTGTGGTGCGATCGTTCTGCTTCTTCCTGGGCGAGCGTCAGAACCTTCTTGGCCCGCTCAGTAAATCTTTCAAACGGATACAAGGTCCCTATCCTCCTGGACTCCTTTCCGGTCTACCTGCTAGGTGGGGCCAGCACCTCCTTGACGTTTGCGATGGTACCCCCGCGGCACCTCCGCACCAAATATAACGCTCAACTCGGACGGTCCATTTCGGTAACAGTTGGGCGGTGAGCGGGGCCCTCGAGCGCTACGGCGGCTACTTCCCCAGCGTCGTCGCGGTGCTCCTTCCGACCTTTTTCCTGACCGCCGACAGCGACTCCTACATCCTTCCCCGAGCGGCGATCGTCATAACGGGGGCCTGCATCGGGCTGGGGTTGGCGCTGCTGCTCCCCCAACGGCCCACGCTGGGGGCCCTTCGGTGGCCTCTGGCCGCGGCCGCGGCCGCCGCGGCGCTGGCCTTCGTGTTCTCGGCGTGGCGGCCGCTCAGCTTCGTCGGGTCGTACACAAGATACGAGTCGTTTCCGATGCGCCTTGCGTACTTGGGGCTGCTCGTGGGAACGGCCTGGCTCTGCCGGACTCCGAGGCAGCGCGACTCGGCCATGGCGGCATTGGTCTTCGGCACCGCCGTGGCGGCGCTCGAGGCCGTGCAGCAGTGGGCGGGCCACGCGTCGTTCCGGCCCGACGGCAATCTCGGAAACGCCAACCTCCTGGCCGCCCTCATCGCCATGGCCATCCCCTTGGCCGTCGACCGAGGCCTGCGGGGCGGGTGGTTCGTGTTCGCGTGGTGGGCCGCCGTGCTCGCCCTGGCCTTCGGACTGGTGGTGACCACGTCGCGCAGCGGCATGCTCGGCGTGCTCGCGGGAGTGCTGACGGTCGGCGTGCTGAGCCTCCGGCCGCGGCGGCTCGCCGTGGTGGCGGGGGCCGGGAGCGGATTGCTCATGGCCGGCGCCCTCGCCTACTTCCTGATCGGGCCGTTTCGCTCCCTCAACGACGACCCCGCGTCTCTCCGCATCGGCCTGTGGCGCGACGGGCTCCACATGATCGCGGCGCGGCCGCTCACGGGGTGGGGCGAGGACGCCACGGGGTTGGGGTTCGGGCGCTTCCTCAGCCAGGACTACGCGACCCTGGTGACGTTCGACCGCATCCATTCCGGGCCGCTCGACATCGCGGCGACCCAGGGGATCCTCGGGCTGGTGGCCCTCGGCTCGATCCTCCTCGTGCTCGGCGTCCACGCCTGGCGCGCCCGGCTCCAGCCGGACGTGGCGGGTCTCGCGGGGGCGCTCGCCGGCTACTCGGTTTGGGTGCTGTTCAACTTCGACTGGGCGCCGGCCACGGGGGCGTTCTGGCTGCTGGCCGGCCTCCTCTGGTCCACGCGCTCCCCCCACCCGCCGGCGAGGGCGTCGACGGCGAAGCCCACCTGGCAATCGCTCGCCGCCGTGGGGCTGGCCCTGGCCGGCGTGGTGCTCGGGGTCCTGCCCGTGCTGGCCGACGCCTGGTACGAGCTCGGCCACGCGGAGCTCGCGGTGCGGGCGGATCCGTTCCAGGCGCAGTACCACTGGGCCCTCGGCCAGGGCCTGATCGCATCCGGCCGCCTGCCGGAGGGAGTCGCCGAGCTCAGGGAGGCGGCCGACCTGGGCGAGAGCGAACCCGCGCTTTACGTCGAGCTGGGAGACCGAGAGCTGCAGCAGGGCGACCGGGCGCGCGCGGAGCTCGATTACTCCGCCGCGCTGCGCATCGACCCGTACTACACGCCCGCCCAGCAGCGGCTGGACGGCCTGCGGCGCTAGGCCTTAGCTCTCGTCTTCCTGGTCCGGTTCCTGCGGGTAGTCGTGGCGCTCCGTCCGGGCTCCCGCCAGGGCGGCGGGAGGCGTCGACAGCTGCTTCAGGCTCAGCGAGATCCGGCGCCGCGCCGTGTCGATCCCGATGACCTTGACCTGGACCGTCTCGCCGACCTTCAGCACGTCCTCGGTCCGCTCGACGTGGTCCCACGAGAGCTCCGAGATGTGGAGCAGGCCCTCGATGCCCGGCATGATCTGCAGGAAGGCTCCGTACTTCTTGGTCTTGGTGACCTGGCCCTCGATGATCGTCCCGACCGGCATCGACTGCACCAGGCGGTCCCATGGGTCCTGCTGGAGCTGCCGGAGCGAGAGCGAGATGCGGGTCTGGTCCGGGTCGAGCTTGATCACCTTGACCGTGACCTCGTCGCCCAGCTGCAGCACGTCCGTGACCTTCGAGACCCGGTCCCACGAGAGCTCCGAGATGTGGATCAGGCCATCGGCGCCGCCGATGTCGACGAACGCTCCATAGCTGGTGATGCCGGACACGGTGCCCTTGACGATCGTGCCCGTGGCGAGGCGGCTGAACAGCTCCTCACGCTTGCGCGCGCGGTCCTCGTCCTCCGCCGCCTTCTGGCTGACGATCAGCCGGTTGCGCTTGCGGTTGACCTCCAGGATCTTGACCGGGATGCGCTTGCCGACCAGCGACTCGAGGTTGCCGGCGTGGGCGCGAGCGACCTGGCTCGACGGCAGGAAGCCGCGCAGGCCCAGGATGTTGATGATCAGCCCGCCCTTGTTTTGCTCGCGGACGTCGGCGTCGATCACCGTGCCGTCCGTCTGCTTCTCGGCGGCGACGAGCCATGTCGTCTCGGCCCGGGCGCGGCGAAGGCTCAGGACGACGTTGCCCTCTTCGTTCTCCGGCTGGAGCACGTAGACCTTGATCTGGTCTCCAGGCTCGAGGGCGCCGTTGTCGATATCGCCGCGCAGCCCGAGCTCCTTGCTCGAGATCACGCCTTCAGCCTTGGCTCCGATGTCGACGAGGACTTCGTCCGGGTCGACCCTTACGACGATCCCGTCCACGATGTCGCCGTGGTTGGGAGTCTTGAAGGCCTCCTCTTCGAAGTGGAGGTAGTCCTCCATGGTCATCGATCCCGATGATTCCTGGTCGGTCCCCTCCTTGTTTTCGGTCAGGACAGCACCAGATTCAATGGACAAGATACGAACCCCCTAAGAGTTATTGGTGTGGTCTTGGTCGTCAGAACGGCCTCCGCCAAAACGGACGCCAATTTTACCGCAGATCGAACGAACTCGCGAGATCGTGATTGTCGATCAGGCGCGTGGATCCAACATCCGCCGCAATCACCGCCAGCCGGCCGGGCGGCGTGAACGTCTCGGGATCGACCAGCTCGGCGTAGTCGACCTTGACCAGCGGCTCGGCGGCGAGCCTGTTCCGGAGCACCTGCCGGAGCCGGCCGGGGTCTCGCTCCCCCGCGGCCCACGCCGCCGACGCGTCGCGGAGGGCCGCGCTGAGGGCGACGGCGGCCTTCCGCTCGTCGGGGCCGAGGTACGCGTTCCGCGAGCTCAAGGCCAGGCCGTCCGCCTCCCGCACCGTGGGCGCCACCCGGATGTCGACCCCCAGGTCGAGATCGGCGACGAGCCGCTTCACGACCGCGACCTGCTGCGCATCCTTCTGCCCGAAGTAGGCCCGGTCCGGAGCGACCGCCCCGAACAGCTTGGTGACCACGGTCGCGACCCCCTCGAAATGGCCGGGGCGCCTCTCCCCCTCGAGAGGCTCTGCCACCCCTCCGACCCGGACCCGCGTCGTCGCGCCCCGCGGGTACATCGCCTCGGTCGGAGGGCGGTAGATGGCGTCCACCTCCGCCTCGCCGAGCAGCCCCGAGTCCCGGCGCAGGTCGCGCGGGTAGCGGGACAGGTCCTCGTTCGGCCCGAACTGAAGCGGGTTGACGAAGATGCTCACGACCACCACGTCGTTCTCGCGCCGCGCGCGCTCGACCAGCCTGAGATGCCCGGCGTGCAGGGCCCCCATCGTGGGCACAAGGCCGATGGACCGCCCGCCGGCGCGCCACCTGCGAGATGCCTCCAGCATCGCCGCCGGCTCTTCGATTACGACCGGTCCGCCGTCAGCCGCCGTACCGAACTTCGTCCTTCTCCCGGGCGGGCTGCCGGCCGTTCGCCGAGTATTCGTGCTCGGGCCCGGGGAAAGCCCCGGTCCTGACATCCTCGGCATAGCGTGTAGCGGCGCGCGAGATCTCCTCGGCCAGGTTGGCATAGCGCTTGACGAACTTCGGCGCCCTGCCCGTGGTCAGGCCGAAGACGTCGTGGAAGACGAGCACCTGGGCGTCCGTGGCCGGCCCGGCTCCGATTCCGATCGTGGGGATGCGGAGCTCCCCGGTGATGCCGGCCGCGAGCTCGCTGGGGACCCCCTCCAGCACGACGCTGAACGCGCCGGCGGCCTCGAGCGCCCGCGCGTCGGCCGCGATCCGCTCCGCCTGCGCCGCCGTCTTGCCCTGCACCCGGAAGCCACCCATGGCGTGGACCGACTGGGGCGTGAGGCCGAGGTGGCCCATCACCGGGACGCCGATCTCGGTCAGCCGTCGCGTGATCTCGATCGCGGGGCCGCCGCCCTCCAGCTTGACTGCGTGCATGCCCGCCTCCTTCAGGAAGCGACCCGCGTTCCCGATCGCCTGTTCCATCGACACCTGGTACGACATGAACGGCATATCGCCGACGAGCAGGGCCTGGCGCGCGCCGCGTGACACCGCCTTCGCGTGCAGCAGCGCGTCCTCCATCGTCACGGGCAGGGTCGTCGGATGTCCGAGCATGACCATGCCGAGGCTGTCGCCGACCAGCAGGATCGGGATCCCGGCCTCGTCGAGGATGCGCGCGGAGAGAAAGTCATAAGCGGTCAGCACGGCAAAGCGCCGGCCTTCGTCCTTGAATCGCTGAACGTCCAGCACAGTCGTCATCGGCGACCTCTCCTTTGGGTCGCTGCCACATCTCGGGTCAGCGCCCTCCTGGTCCGTCGAGCCGCCGCCGGATCGAGCCCCGCCTCGATCGCGATCTCGAGCGCGACCAGCCCAAGCATACGGTAGAGATCGCTCGCCCGAGGCAGGCTCGAGAGCGCCGCCAGGTGCCGCTCGACCGTCTCGGAATCGCCCCGCCGCACCGGCCCGGTCAGCGCCTTGGTAAGCCCCACGGCCCGGATGTTCGCCACGGCGCCCTCGATCAGCGGCAGCAGCGCGTGCTCGGCCTCGTCCGCGGGCCATCCGGACGCACGCAGGAGCTCCACCGCCTCGCCCATGAGTGCCACGGCGTAGTTCGAGGCGAGCACGGCCGCGGCATGGTAGAGCGCGCGGTCGGCGTCGCCGACGTGGCGAGGGCTCGCCCCGAGATCACGCGCCAGCTGGGCCAGGCGCCGCTCGAGGCCGGTCGCCGAGGCGTCGACCGCCACAGTGATGCTTGCGAACGCTTCGGGCGGCTGTGGAAACGGGAAGGCGCGAAGGGGGTGAAACGATCCGACCTCGTGATCGCTCAGCGGAGCGAGGACGTCGAGGCCGAGACCGCCGCTGAGGTGGACGAACGCCGCCGCGGGCATCGGGTGCGCGGAGGCCATCTCTCGGGCGACGTGCGGCACCGCATGGTCGGGCACCGCGAGGAAGAAGATGGCCTCGACCCTCGGCATCGGCTCGCGCGACGGCACGAGCCGGGCGGCGTGGCCGGCCGCGTTGAACGCGCGCACCAGGCTGCGGCCGACGTTGCCGCGTCCCGCCACGACCAGCTCTTCAGCCATCCGCTGAGCGTCGCACGAATTCGGACCGTCCGGACTGGCCGGGAGCTCCGCCCGGGGTCTATGCGGAGAAGACCGTGATCCGGGTCAGGAAGCGCTCGCGCTGCCCGCGGCCGCGCCGGAGCCGGGCTCCTCCTGCTGGAGGATCTGGTCGAGCTCCTTGGCGTCGATCGTCTCGACGACCTTCAGCCGGTCGACCACCGAGTCCATCTTGGTGCGCTGCTTGGTCAGGATGCTCTTGGCGGTCTGGTAGCCGTGGTCGACGATGTTGCGGATCTCCTCGTCGATGATCGCCGCGACCTCTTCGGAGTAGTTCCGCTGCTCGCCCAGGTCGCGGCCGAGGAAGACCAGCTCTTCGCGGTGGCCCATCGCCACGGTCCCGAGCTTTTCGGACATGCCCCACTGGGTCACCATGCGCCGCGCCAGCTGAGTCGCGCGCTGAATATCGTTCTCCGCGCCGGACGTGATGTCGCCGAAGACGATCTCCTCGGCCACCCGCCCGCCCATGATCCCGGCGATCTGGTCCATCAGCTCGTCGCGCGAGACCAGGTACTTGTCCTCTTCGGGCAAGCTCATCGTCCAGCCCAGGGCCATGCCGCGCGAGATGATCGAAACCTTGTGCACGGGGTCCGTGTGCGGCAGGGCCTTCATCACCAGGGCGTGGCCCGTCTCGTGGTAGGCGATGATCTCCTTCTCGTGGTCTGAGATCCGCCGGCTCTTGCGCTCGGGCCCGGCGATGACGCGGGCGATCGCCTCCTCCAGCTCGTCCATCCCGATCACCTTCTTGTTGGCGCGGGCGGCGAGGATGGCGGCCTCGTTGATCAGGTTGGCCAGGTCCGCGCCGGAGAATCCCGGCGTCTGGCGGGCCAGCACGTCGAGGTCGACGGTCGAGTCCAGCGGCTTGTTCCGGGCGTGGACGTCGAGGATCGAGCGGCGGCCCTTGATGTCCGGCCGGTCGAGCGTGACGTGGCGGTCGAAGCGGCCGGGGCGCAGCAGCGCCGGGTCAAGCACGTCGGGCCGGTTGGTGGCCGCGATCACGATCACGTGCGTGTTGGTGTCGAAACCGTCCATCTCGACGAGCAGCTGGTTCAGCGTCTGCTCGCGCTCGTCGTGGCCGCCGCCCAGGCCGGCGCCGCGCTGGCGCCCGACCGCATCGATCTCGTCCACGAACACGATGCACGGGGAGTTCTTCTTCGCCTGGTCGAACAGGTCGCGGACGCGGCTCGCGCCGACGCCGACGAACATCTCGACGAACTCGGAGC
>CAZLJC010000066.1:0-8691 GCA_964559855.1 uncultured Actinomycetes bacterium | reverse complement strand
TAGCCCCGGCGGGATTCGAACCCGCGATCTCAGCCTTGAGAGGGCTGCGTCCTAGGCCACTAGACGACGGGGCCGCGCGTGTTGGTGGGCGGCATTGGGTTTGAACCAATGACCTCTTGCGTGTGAAGCAAGCGCTCTCCCACTGAGCTAGCCGCCCGTGGGCGGTTCAATTCTACCCAGGCCGTACCATCCATCTCGATGACTGAGTCACTGGCCGACCGCCGCTGCGTCGCCTGCGAGCCGGGCACCCCCTCCCTGAAGCCAGGCCAGATCGACCACCTCCTCGAGCAGGTCGGCGGCTGGAGCGTGGTGGAGGCGGAGGATCACCTGGTCCTCACCCGGACCTTCCACTTCAAAGGCTTCATGCCCGGCGTCGACCTGGTCAACCGGATCGCCGAGATCTCCGAGGCGGAGGGGCACCACCCCGGCCTCCAGCTCGAGTACGGCTCGCTGCGGGTGGACCTGTGGACCCACGCCGCCGGCGGCCTGACCGAAAACGACTTCATCCTGGCGGCCAAGATCGACCGGCTCGAGCCCGTCTGAGCGCCTTTCACACTTTCTTAACCGCGATTGCTTTGTTTTGTCGGGGCGTTTGGGGCTACATTCGTCCGGCTCGATGCAATTCATCCTCTGTTGGCTGCTTCATCAACGAGAGCGAGAGGTGCTGCTGAAGGGAATCCTGCCCGGTGGAATCGACGCTGTCGTCTTCTGCTGGCGGTGCGACCGGATGCGCGGGCGGGCGGTGCGGGTCCTCCAGATGAACCCCACCGGCATCCACGCCTGCAGCGCGACCCACTAAGCCTCTACCGCTCGAGAACCACCGCCGGGTAGTACGCGTCCAGCGTCGTCAGCCGCGGGAACTCCCGCGCCGCCTGATCACGGAGTTCCAGGTCGACGCCCCAGCTGACCACCACCACGGCGTCGCACGCCGCCAGCTGATCGGGCCGGGTCACCACGGCGAAGTCGGTGGTATAGCCCGCCAGAACCTGCTCGTCGCTGTGGATCACGCAGGCCCGGCCGCCGGCGGCGTGGATTCGCTCGATCGCGGCGGCCGCCTGCCGCAGGGCCAGCGGATCGACCGCGTACGTCGGCGCCTGCCCGTACACGGCGGCAATCGCGCCCGCCAGCACCACCGGCGCGATCACCCACCAGCGCCGGATCGCCGAGGCGAAGAGGAAGGCGACGGCCGGCACCAGGAAGATGAAGAAGCGCGGGTAGAGGAAGGCGGGCCGCAGCCCTTGCCACAGCACCAGGACCGCCGCGGCGACGACCGCCAGCGTCGACCACACCAACGGCCTGTCCTTCAAGGTCCACAGCCCGAGGCCGGCGGATGCGACCCAAAAGCCGAGCGACAGCAGCACCGGGGCGCCGAGGAGGAACAGCACCAGGTCCCGCGGGAAGTCCGGATAGAAGAAGGGCGGCGGCAGGCCGTGCCTGGTCAGCTCGTTGAAGTAGATATCCGCGTAAGCCGCGACCCCGATCAGCCCGGCCGCGACGGCGGCCGGCAGGAACCTGATGAGCTCGGAGCGCGGCCGCCGCTCCACCGCCAGCCAGGCAAGGTGGCAGGCCAGGACGATGCCCGCGAACAGCTGCGCCGTGATCGCCAGCCCCATCACCGCCGCGTAGGCGGCGAGGCGCCACATCGTCCACCTTCCGCTCAGCAGCAGCGTCGCCACCACGCTGCCCAGCGCGGCGAGGCTGTAGCCGCGCAGGTCGCGGCTGTTGTCGACGAAGAGCGGGTCGGTTGCGATGAAGATCGCGGCGGAGACCCCGGCCGGCAGGCCGAAGCGGCGGGACAGGGCCACCGTCGCGACCCCGACGGTGGCGCCGCCGGCGAGCGCGGGGATCACGCGGTAGACCACCTCGCTTCGCGTCCCGCTGAGGGAAAAGATCAGGTGGCTGATCAGCGACAGCAGCACGTGGTCGTTGGTCGCGACCTGAGTCACCGGGATGGTCGGCACCACGGAGCGCACCGCGAAGGCGTCCCACAGCGAATTCGTGGCGACGAAGTTCGTGAAGGTGGCCGCCGCGTCGTAGCCGAAGTTGCGGTTGGAGCCGGCCATGTAGGCCGCGAAGGTGAGGACGCCCAGGACGATCCCGGCGATCAGCTCCTTCCGATCTCTAGCCCACGTCTCCAATCAGCTCGGTGACATCTTCGCCGGTGTACGCGGCGGCCTGCATGCGGAAGAGCCTCGCGTAGCGCCCGCTCAGCCGCATCAGCTCCTCGTGCGTGCCCTCCTCAGCCACCCGGCCGTGCTCGAGGAAGATGATCCGGTCGGCGCGCCGCACCGTCGAGAACCGGTGCGAGATGTACACCGCGGTCCGGCCGCGGGTCAGGGTGCGCAGGCGCTCGAACAGGTCGTACTCCGCCTGCGCGTCGAGGGCCGAGGTCGGCTCGTCGAGCAGGAGGATCCGGGCGTCCTCGCGCATGAACGCGCGGGCCAGCGCGACCTTCTGCCACTCGCCTCCGGACAGGTTTACGCCGGCATCGAACCACTTGCCGAGCGCGGTGTCGTACCCGAAAGGCAGGCTCGAGATCAGGTCGTCCGAGCCCGCCTGCTTGCTCGCGCTCACGACCGCGTCGCGTTCTTCGATCTCGGGCACGTTACCGAGGCCGATGTTCTCGGCCGCGGTCGCCTGGTAGTCGACGTAGTCCTGGAACATCGCGCCGATCTGGCGCCGGATCTCGTCCGGCTCGAACTCGCGCAGGTCGATGCCGTCGATCAGGATCCGGCCCTCGGCCGGGTCGTAGAGGCGGCAGATCAGCTTGAACAGGGTGGTCTTCCCGGCGCCGTTCCGGCCGACCACGGCCAGCGTCTCCCCCGCCTTCACCGTGAACGACACGTCGTCAAGCGCCTTCGTCTCGGCGCCCGGATAGGCGAACGTCACGTGCTCGAACGTGATCTCACCCCGCAGGGGCTGCGGCACCGGTCGCGGGCTCGCCGGACGCGGCATTGCCGGCCGGCTGGCCATGAGCTCGACGAGGTTGTTCAGGTAGAGGTTGTGCTCGTACATGCCCGAAAAGCCCGAGAGGATGCTCTGGATCGAGTTCTGAACCTGGACGGCCGCCTGCGTGTAGGCGGTCAGGGCGCCCAGGCTCAACCGTCCGGCGATCGCCTGCAGCGCGATGTACAGGTAGGTGATCGATGTGACGACCGTGCTGATGTTCCCGAGGCCGAAGCCGGTCAGATAGCGCCGCACCACCTGCGATCGCTGGCTCTCGTAGAACGCGTTCGCGATCAGCCGGTAGCGCTCGATGAAGTAGCCGCCCAGCCCGAAGAGCTTGACCTCTTTCGCGAACGAGTCGGTGGTCACCAAGTTGACCAGATAGGTCATGCGCCGCAGCAGCCGCGATCCCCAACGCGCGATGTTGTAGCCGCGCCAACCGTACCGCGTGTCGGCGATGAAGGCCGGCACCGGCGACACCAGCACGATGATGGCCAGGAGCCAGCTCACCGCGAAGAGGAAGGCGATCATCGTGATCAGGGTGAGAATCGTCTGGAGCAGGCCGAAAGCCGTCGCGATCATCAGCACCGGCCGGTTGATCGAGTCGTTCTGCGCCCGCCGCAGCAGATCGTAGGAGGCGGGATCCTCGTAAAAGCTGAGATCCAGCGACGCCGCCTTCTCCATCACCATCAGCTGAATCCGCATCGACACCGAGTTCTGCAGCAGCTGCTGGGTGATGTTGCGCAGCGTGTTGAGCAGCGCTGTCACCGCGAACACGACGAACTGCAGCACGGCGAGGAAGACCACCATGCCGACCGATGTGAAGGCCAGGGGCGGCAGCCAGGTCACGCCGAGCTGGTTGAGCACGACCTGGTCGGCCAGGTGCTCGTGGTTGATCAGGATGCCGCGTACGACCGCGTTGGTCAGCATCAGCGTGATGCCGACCGAGATGGTCGGGATGATGCCGGCGATGGCCGTGGTGAGGAACAGCCCGATCGTGACCGGACGGCTCGCCTCCCAGACCAGCGAGAGGACCTGCGGCAGGGCGGCGGTGGTTCCTACGACCGATTGCTTGAGGCTCTCCCAGCGCCCTCGGAGATCCTTCGGCCCCTGCGGCGGCTGAGGCGGCTCGAGCGTGGGGTCGCCGGTCAGGCCGCTGTTGGCCGGGCCGGTCTCGGTCTTGTCTCGTCGGCGGCCCCAGCCACCCCACCAGATCACGGGCGTGTGTCCGCCCGGAGGCATCATCCCCATATTTGCTTCGTGAGCTTACGGAACCGCGCTTGACACTTCATCTCTTGCAGTGTAATTATGTAATACATGGATGAAAGAGAGCTCGCAACGATTCGCGGTTGGTTTGCCGGAAGGCTCCCGGACGGCTGGTTCACGGGGGTGGAGGTCGCCGTGGAGGACGACCAGGTGGTGGTCATAGGGACGCTGCCCGAGCTGAACCTCGGGTCGACGCCGGAGGAGCGCGAGGGCGCGGCCGCGGGCCGGATCGCCCGCTTCCGGGAGGAGACGCGCGGCGAGCGCATCGGCATCGCCCGCGAGGCGGAGGAGCGCTTCCGCAAGTACGTCACGTGGGGCGCGAAGCTCGACGGCGTCACCAAGCGCTTCAACCCCGGCGGAGGCGGAGGTGGACGCGGGGACGACCGGCGCAGCGTGATGATCCGGCGCTGGATGCGCCGCCATCGCGGCCGCCACGAACAGGCCCCCGAGCGCCAGTCGCAGGTCTTCTGACCATCCCCATCAAGGGGACAAGGACAGGGCCGAGTACATCGAGCCCAGCCAGCGGCTCGGGATGGTCTTCAGGAGGCGCGTCTCCGTGAAGCCCGCCCGGGCCGCCATGCCTTTCCACCGCTCGAACGTGAAGGGAAAGGGCACCCATGTGTTCCCCTGGTCGGTGCCGTACTCGACGACGATGAGGCGGCCCCCCGGCTTGAGCATCGCTCGAACCGCCGCGAGAACCGGGGCGCGGTCGCGCACGAAGTGGAGGGAGTTGGCCATCACGACCCCGTCGAGGTCGCCCAGGTCGAGCGGCATCGTGAAGTCGGCCACCCGCGGTTCGATGCCCGCGCCGACGGAGCGCAGCGCGCGGGCGTCGCGGTCCACCGCCACGATGTGCGCCTGCGGACCGAGCAGCTCCGCGAGAGCGCGCGTGAACGCGCCTTCGCCCGCGCCCAGGTCGGCCCACGACCCGCCGCGCTCGCCCACCCCCTGCTCAATCAGCGCGACGAGCTCGGACTGCCTCAACTTCCTCGCGAACCCTCGGGATCACCTCGCGGCTGTACCTCCGCATCTCATCCGGGTCGTCGGTGAGCAGGAACGTGTCGACCCCGAAGTCGACCGTCAGCGTCACCAGCTGCGCCGCCTCGAGCCCGGGCGCGTTGACCAGGCGGCGGATCGCGCGCGGATCGCGGCCCGCTCCCCGGGCGGCCTCGTCGATTCGCTCGTTGCCGGCCCGGATGTCCTCGGCCTGCACGTAACCCAGCGACGGCAGCCAGCCGTCCGCCAGGCGGCCGACCAGCGACAGCATCCGCGGCTTGTACGCGCCGAGCCAGATGCCGATGGGATGCGGAGGCAGCGGTCCCGAGTGCGCGCCCGCCAGGTGGTGATACGCGCCTTCGAACCGGATCCCGTGCTGCCCGCTCCACATCAGCCTGATGACCTGGATCGCCTCCTCGAGCGCCGACACGGCCTGCACCGGCGTCCACGCCGGCCCCCCGTAGGCGTGGACCGCCGGGGAGAATCCTCCCGCGCCAAGCCCAAGCTCGAAGCGGCCGCGGCTCAGGAGGTCGATGGTCGCCGCGGCCTTCGCCAGCAGCGCCGGCGGGTGGAGCTGCATGTTGGCGACGTCCGGCGCGAGGTGGATCCGCTCGGTGCGCATCGCCATCGCGGTGAGCAGGGTCATGGTGTCGTACAAGCGCCGCTGGTAGGGATGATCCTGCACGCCGATGAGGTCGAAACCCAGGTCGTCGGCGGTCGCGGCCAGCTCCAGCGGCCTCTCGGTGGCCTCGGGGATGATGAAGACGCCGAACCGCAGCGGCTGCCCGTAGTCCATCGAGGACTAGAAGGCGAACGGCACCCCGACTATTTCCCTGCTAGCTTTCTTGCTGTGCCGACCGATCAGTATCACGAGCCGGCGGAGCAGCTGAGCGAGGAGATCAGGACCTTCGCCCGACTGGCGGCATCCCTCCAGGAGGAGGCCGAGGCGATCGGCTGGTACGAGCAGCGGATGTCGCTGGAGAAGGATCCCCAGGCGCGCGCCATCATGGAGGATGCGCAGGAAGAGGAGTTCAAGCACTTCGCGATGGCGCTCGAGTTCCTCTCCCGCCGCAAGCCGAAATGGCGGGCGGTCCTGCAGACGGTGCTCTTCAAAGCGGGCGATATCGTCGAGCACGGCGAAGAAGGCGAGGAAGCCGAGAAGAGAGCGGAATAGCGGCCGCGGTTGGCGCCACGGGGCATCGGAGGTGCAGAGATGCGCGTAGCCGTTCTCGGAACCGGCAGGATGGGCGCGGCGATGGCCAGGCGGCTGGCGGGGTGCGGCCACGAGGTGACCGTGTGGAACCGGACCCGCGAGCGCGCCGAGGCGGTCGGTGCGGGCAAGGTGGCGTCGACGCCGGCGGAGGCCGTGCGCGAGGCGGACGTGGTGATATCGATCCTCTCCGACGCGGCCGCGGTGCGCGGCGTGTACCTCGGGCCCGAAGGCGCCGTGCAGGGCGCGCGGGGCCAGGTCTTCGTCGAGATGAGCACCGCCGGGCCCGACGTCGTGAGAGAGATCGGGCCGGCGGTCGAGGAAGCGGGCGCGAAATGCGTCGAATCTCCGGTGATGGGCAGCACTCCCGCGATCGACTCCGGGAAGGGCATGCTCATCCCGGCCGGCGACGACGAGGCGCTGGAGCGAGTGCGACCGGGGCTCGAGTGCCTCGGCGAGGTGCGGCGCGCCAACGACGCCGAGAGCGCCGCGAAGCTCAAGCTCGTCGCGAACACGATGCTGACGGGCGTGAGCGCCCTGGCGGCGGAGGTGCTCACCGCGGCGAGAGCGGCCGGCCTCGATCCCGAGGACGTGTTCATGTCTGCGATCGTGACGGTGTTCGAGAAGCAGCCCGCCGAACGCAAGGCCTAGATCGAGGCCATCACCTCTCGCACGACCGCGATCTCGTCCTCGTTGACGAGGTGGCCCATGCTCGGATACAGCCGCATCGTCACCTGGGCGCCCATCCGCCGGTAGACGTCGGCGGCCTCCTCCACCCGGTCCTTCCGGATGTGCGGATCGACGTCGCTGCAGCCCAGAAACGCGGGCATGCCGTCGAAGGAGCCCGGATAGTCACGCGGCGTCCCGTCCGGTCCGATCAGGCCGCCGCTGAGGCCGAAGACGGCGCCGTAATGCCGGGCGTTGCGAGCGGCGAACTCGAGCGTGAGGCACGCGCCCTGGGAGAAGCCGAGCAGGGCGATGCGGCTCACGGGAACGTGCCGCTCCAGGGTGCCGACCAGGGCGGCGACCATTTCGAGCGCCGCGTCGAGGTAGGGCTGGTTGCTCTCGATCGGCGCCGTGAACGGGTTTGGATACCAGGCGTTGCCCGCCGCCTGAGGCGCCAGGTACGCCCAGCCCGGCTGGTGGACCTCGGCGGCCACGGTCATGATGTCCTCGGCGGTGGCGCCTCGGCCGTGGATCAGGAGCATCGCCGCCCGGGCGCTTTCGAGCCTCTCCCCCGCCTGCAGCACCCGGCTGCCGTGCGCGACCGACATCGCAACCTAGTATGACCAGCAGTTGAACGGCACCTTCACGTACGCCAATCCACGCGTGATCCACTGGGGCGCGGGCTCGGTCGAACGGCTCCCGGCGGAGCTGGACCGCCTCGGGACGAAGCGGCTCGCGGTGATCACCACGCGGTCGCTCGCCAGGGCGGTCGACCGGTTACCGGTCCAGCCCGTGGCCTGCGCCGTGATCGGTCAGCACGCACCGCACGCCGATATCGACGCGGCGGAGAAGATCGCGCGCGACGCCGGCGCCGACGGGCTCGCGAGCTTCGGCGGCGGCAGCCCGATCGACGCGGCGAAGATCGTATCGGTGCGCCTCGGCGCGATCCCGCACGTCGCGGTCCCGACCACGCTCTCGGTGGCGGAGCTGGCGGCCGGCGCGGGGTACACGAGCGAGGCCGGCGACAAGGCGGGCATGCGCGATCCGCGCATGATGCCGGCCGCCGTGATCTACGACGCCGAGCTCGCCCTGTCGACGCCGCTCGAGCTCTGGCTGTCGACCGGCATCCGGGCCCTCGACCACGCGGTCGAAGGCTTCCTGGCCGAGGGCGAGCATCCCTTCAGCGACGTGATGGCGCTGGAGGCGATCCGCCGGCTGTTCGATTCCCTGCCCCGAGCCAAATCGACCCCGAACGACGTGGGCGTGCGCACTGAGAACCAGCTCGCGGCGTGGTTCTCCTTCACCCTCCCCGGACAGTCGGCGCGCGGTCTCAGCCACACCATGGGCAAGCAGATCGGGGCGCGGCACGGAATCCCCCACGGCGTGACGTCTTGCCTGCTGCTTCCCCACGTCATGCGGTTCCTGGACGCTCGTCCGCCCCTGCCCTCCCCCGACGCGGTTTACGACCTGATCGGAGCTCTGGGGCTGCCACGGCACATCGCCGGCTACGGCATCGGCGAACGCGAGCTTCGCCGCGCCGCGGAGGAGCTGGCGGGCCAGTACACCGTCGAGGACCTTCTGGGTATCTACCTCGCCGCCATCTAGTG
>CAZLJC010000065.1:0-8710 GCA_964559855.1 uncultured Actinomycetes bacterium | reverse complement strand
TCCGCATCTTCTTGCGGCGCTTTTTGATTACCGAACCCAAGACATCTCCATGTGCACGTGTGGATTACCCGCTTGAGGGAATCCAGCCCAGAAGGGCCGGACGCATCATACCGCACCGAATTCGGGCCCTGTTCCGCGGCAAACCTACAATCGCCCCATGCCGGTCCAGTACTTCACCGATGCCCACGAGGAGCTGCGCCTGCACATCCGGCGCTTCCTCGAGAAAGAGGTGGTGCCTTACCTCGACGAGTGGGAGGAGACGCTGTTCCCGGATGCCATCGTTCGCCGCATGGGTGAGCTCGGCTTCCTGGGGCTGCGCTACCCGCCCGAACTCGGCGGTCAGGGTGGCGACTACTTCTCCGCGGTCGTCCTCTCGGAAGAGATGGCGCGGGCGCACACAGGCGGCCTCGGGATGGCAGTCGCCGTCCAGTCCGAGATGGCGACACCGCCCGTCTTCAAATTCGGCAGTCCGGAGCAGCACCGCAAATTTCTGGTGCCGGCGATCTCGGGTGAGGCGATCGCCGCCATCGCCATGACCGAGCCGGATGCGGGGTCCGACCTCGCGAGCACGACGACCGTCGCCAAACGCTACGGCGACGAGTACATCCTGAACGGCCGGAAGATCTTCATCACCAACGGCGCGCGCTGTGACTGGTGCCTCGTGCTGGCAAAGACCGACACCGACGCCGGCCACAAGGGTTTCAGCCTCTTCATAGTCCCGAAGTCGACCCCGGGCTTCTCTGTCGCGCGGACGCTCAAGAAGCTGGGCATGCACTCCAGCGACACCGCAGAGCTCGTCTTCGACGACTGCCGCCTGCCTGTCGAGAACCGTCTGGGAGCCGAGGGCGAGGGCTGGAACAATCTCATGTGGGAGCTCCAGGGCGAGCGGTTGATCGCGGCCTGCGGCCAGGTGGCGGGCGCGCAGGCGACCTTCGAGTACGCGCTTCAGTACGCCAAGGACCGGACCGCTTTCGGACGCCCGATCGCGAAGTTCCAGGTGATCAAGCACCGGCTCGTCGACATGGGCACCAAGATCGCGATGGTCCGAGCCTTCGTGTACGAAACTGCCCGGCGCTGGGACGAGGGCGAGTACCCGGTGCGTGAGATCTCACAGGCCAAGCTGATGGCAACCCAGATCGGCGTCGAGGTCGCTGACGAAGCGATCCAGATCCTGGGCGGTCACGGCTACATGGCCGAGTTCCCGGTTGAGCGCGCCTGGCGCGACGCGCGCCTGGCCCGGATCGGCGCGGGCACCGACGAGATCATGAAGGAGATCATCGCCAAGACCTACGGTCTCTGACGTGGGCGATCAAGAACAGGCGAGCGGAACCCGGCCAGCGTTCGGGGCTGTCCTCCACTGACCCTGCGGACCACGCTCATCACCGGCGGCTCACTCGACGTGGCTGCCGCCGTTGACGGCACGATCCTGGACACGGGACCCAGTGCGCGCGAGGCGGCTGGCCGCGGCGCGCGTGTTGTCGAGGTGCGCGGACGCGTCCTGCCGGGGCTCCACGACGCCCACCTGCACCTCGGCTGGCTCGCCCAGCGCAAGCTCGGCGTCGATCTCGAGGGGGGGCGCTCGCGCGAGGAGGTCCTGGGGCGTATTCGCCGGTTTGCCGAGCGCCTCCCGGCTGGATCGTGGGTGCAGGGACGCGGCTGGTACAACGACGCCTGGTCGAATCCTGCCTTCCCAAATCGGTGGGAGCTGGACGAAGCCACCGGCGGACGGCCGGCTCTGATGGTTCGCAAAGACGGCCACTCGGCCTGGGCTTCGTCCGCGGCGCTCGCCGCGGCCGGCATCGCGTACGCCACGCCCAACCCGGAGGGCGGCATCATCGACCGTGACGCCGCCGGCGAGGCGACCGGCATCTTGCGCGAGGGGGCCATCGAGATGGTCCGGCGCTTGATCCCGGAGCCGACCGAAGCAGCGCTCGACCAGGGACTCCTCAGCGCGCTGCGTGACCTGGCGCACCTCGGGCTCACCACCGTTCAGACGATGGACCGGGCGCCTGTCTTCGCCGCGCTGCAGCGCCTGCACCGCGACGGCCGGCTCCCGATCCGCGTCATCTACAACCTGCCCTACTCCGACCTTCGCCATGCCGAGCGCCTCGGCATTCGCTCCGGTTGGGGCGACGGCCGGCTGCGCATCTGGGGCGTCAAGGCCTTCCTCGACGGCTCGCTTGGCAGCCGGACCGCCGAGATGCTCGACGGCTCGGGCGTTCCGACGCTCGAGCAGAAGGAGGCGGTCGAGCTCGCCGGCCGCTGTGCGCGGGCCGGACTCAACGTCGTCTGGCACGCGATTGGCGACAAGGCCGTGCGGCGCGCGCTCGACGCGCTGGAACCGCTGGCGGGCGCGCACCGTCTGTGGCGTCCCCGGATCGAGCACGCACAGTGCGTCCACCCCTCCGACATGCCGCGCTTCAAGGGGGCGGGCGCCATCGCCTCCATGCAGCCCATCCACGCGGTGAGCGACCGCGAGCTGGCCGACCGGGAGTGGGGGGTGAGGACTGGCTACGCGTATGCCTGGGGCGCCCTCCTGCGGGCCGGCGCCCGGCTTGCCTTCGGCTCCGACGCGCCGGTCGAGACCGCGGATCCCCTGGCCGGCATCGAAGCCGCCAGCGGCTGGCGGCGTCGCGCCGGATGGCACCCGGAGCTGGCGATCACGCCGGCCGCGGCGCTGCGCGCCTACACACAAGGTGCGGCTTACGCGGCCGGTATCGAGGACCGCACCGGGCGCCTGCGGCCGGGAATGTGGTGCGATCTGACCGTCGTCGCCGGCGGCCAGGTGAACGCCACCATCGTCGCCGGCGAGCCGGTATTTCTCAGGCGGCGACTTTCCTGAAGGCCGCGGTCAGCTTCTCCCACGTGCGCTCCAGGTGCTCGTTGACGACCTTTGTTTCCGCGAGCACCGGCATGAAATTGGTGTCGCCGTTCCAGCGCGGGACGACGTGGTAGTGGACGTGGTCCGGGATCCCGGCCCCGGCCACCCGGCCGAGGTTGGCCCCGATGTTGTAGCCCTCCGGCGACATCGCGTCGGAGATCGCGCGCAGCGACAGCGACACGCCCTTTTGCAGCGCGAGGGCGTCGGCGTCGGACAGGTCGACAGGTGTGCCCACGTGCTCGACTGGTGCCACCATGACGTGCCCGTTGTTGTACGGGAACTTGTTCATCACCACGATCGCCCGCTCGCCGCGCCAGACCAGCAGGTTGCCGCGATCGGCGCTGGGGTCGGCGTCACGGACGCGGCAGAAAAGACAGCCGGTCTCGCCAGGTCCGCTGATGTACTCCATGCGCCAGGGCGCGTACAGGCGATCCAATGATCTATGTCCTCCTGCTGGTCTTGGTGACCGCGGTTTGGGGCTGGACCTTCGTCCTCGTCAAGGACGCGATCTCACAGTATCCGACGCTCCCTTTCCTGGCCGTCCGCTTCGCGCTGGCGGCCTTGGTGATGGCCGTGATCGTGCACGGGCTCCCAACCCGGAGGACGCTGGTGCGCGGCACTGCCATCGGAGCCGCGCTGGCCGCCGGCTATCTGCTGCAAACCATCGGCCTTCAGTACACCTCTCCCGGAAACGCGGGGTTGATCACGGGCTTGTTCGTGGTTTTCACGCCTCTGCTCGAGCGGCTGACCGGCCGGCCGGTCGCGTCACGTACCTATATCGCAGTGGCGGCGGCGCTGGCGGGAACCGCGCTCCTGGCCGGCGGCGGCAGCGCCCGGATCGGCGTCGGTGACCTCCTGGTGGTGGGCTGCGCGCTCGCTTTCGCGCTCCACATAGTGCTGCTCTCGCACTGGTCGCCGGGCCTGCCGACGGCGCCTCTGGCGATGGTCCAGATGGTCACCGCCGCCGTCCTGTTTTCCACCGGCAGCTTGGGTCAGTTCCGGCTGCCCGGGTCCGGTGTCTGGACGGCGATCGTGATCACCGGGGTCTTCGCGAGCGCGCTCGCGTTCTTCGTGCAGACCTGGGCCCAGGTGCACCTCTCCGCCAGCCGGACCGCGCTCGTCCTGGCCACCGAACCCGCGTGGGCGCTGGGCTTTTCGGTCCTGCTGGCCGGACAGCGTCTGGGCGTGGTCCAGGCAGTGGGCGCGGCGCTGATGCTGGGAGCGATCATCGGCCACGAGCTGGCGCCTGCTCGCGCCCCGGAGGCTGCGGGCGCGGCATCATAGGCGCCGGTATGCCGCGCGCCACCAGTCAGCTGTTCACGCTCGCCTTCATGGTGGTGGTGTTCGGGCTCGTCCTCTCGCGACGCATGCGGCCGCAGCCGGTGCGCCCGCCGCGCATCCTGTTCAGCGGCGTCGTGATCGCCTTGAGCTTGTGTGCAAGCCTGGCGGCGACCGGCTCGGGCCTCCTCTCAGACAGGCCCGCCCTGCTCCTGATACCCGTCTTCATCGCGGCCGGGGCCGCGCTCGGCTACCTGCTCGTGCGGACGATGACGTTCTGGGTGCACGAGTCGGGCGAGGTCTGGATGCGTGGCGGCGCGTTCTTTGCGCTGATCCTGATCGGCACGATCGCGCTCCGCTTCGCCGCCCGCGCCGCTGTGACCGGCAGCATCAGCGGCCCCACGCCGGGCCAGCCGCAGCCGCATGGCTTCCTCTACGACCTTTCAGCCGACCTGCTCTTCCTGTCCCTCGGCCTTTGGGGCGTCCGCGCCCTGCTGATCGTGCAGCGTCACCGCCGGCTCAGCGCCGATCACGAGCCGGCCTGATCGCATTCGTCGAGGCGAACGGCGGCGTAGACGGGGTCCGGAACGGCCAACCGTAGAATTTCAAGTTCAACCATGGCCGCCGTCAAGCACGCCCGCTACGTACCGCAGGAGATCGAGCCCAAGTGGCAGCGGATCTGGGCCGAGCGTGGCGTGATGCGCGCCGACGACAGCTCGACCAAGCCGAAGTTCTACAACCTCGTGATGTTCCCCTACCCCAGCGGGGAGCTCCACATGGGGCACATGCGGAACTACGTGATCGGCGACCTGGTCAGCCGCTTTTACCGCATGCGCGGTATGGAGGTGCTCAATCCGTTCGGGTGGGACGCCTTCGGCCTGCCGGCCGAGAACGCCGCCATCAAGAAGGGCATCCACCCCTGGACGGAGACCTCGAACAACATCGCCATCGCCAAGCGCCAGCTGGCGATGATGGGCGTCCTCTACGACTGGTCGCGCGAGGTCACGACCTGTCTGCCCGACTACTACAAGTGGACCCAGTGGCTGTTCCTGCTCTTTTGGGAGCGGGGGCTCGCCTACCGCAAGCTGTCGCCGGTCAACTGGTGCCCGGTTGACCAGACCGTCCTGGCCAACGAGCAGGTGATCAACGGCCGCTGCTGGCGCCACCCGGAAACTCCGGTGGAGAAGCGGGACCTGGAGCAGTGGTTTCTGAAGATCACCGACTACGCGCAGCGGCTGCTCGACGACCTCTCGCTGCTGGAGGGCAAGTGGCCCGAGAAAGTGCGCGTGATGCAGGCCAACTGGATCGGCCGCTCCGAAGGCGCCGACGTCGACTTCCCGGTGGTCGGGACCGACGATAAGATCCGCGTCTTCACCACTCGCCCGGACACGCTCTTCGGCGCGACCTTCATGGTCCTGGCGCCGGAGCACCCGCTGGTCGAGCAGGTGACAACGGCTGAGCGCCGGGCGGAGGTCGAGGCCTATCGCGAGCAGGCGCGCAACGAGACGGAGATCGAGAGGCTGTCCACCGAGCGCGAGAAGACCGGCGTCTTCACAGGAGGCTTCGCCGTCAATCCGGTCAACGGCGAGCAGATCCCGATCTGGATCGCCGACTACGTGCTGATGGGTTACGGCACGGGCGCGATCATGGCCGTCCCCGGGCACGACGAGCGCGACTTTGAGTTCGCCAAGAAGTTCGGGCTGCCGATCATCGAGGTCGTGGCGCCGCCTAGCGGTCCACAGGGCGAGCTGAAGGAGCCCTACACCGGCAAGGAGGGCACGCTCGTCAACAGCGGCCAGTTCTCGGGGATGCCGTGGAAGCAGGGCTTCGAGGCCATCATCGACTGGCTCGAGAAGTGCGGCGTGGGCGAGCGCGCGGTTCGCTACCGGCTGCGCGACTGGCTGATCTCCCGCCAGCGCTACTGGGGCTGCCCGATCCCGATCGTCCACTGCCCTCGCTGCGGCGTCGTCCCGGTGCCCAAGGAGCAGCTGCCGGTCGAGCTGCCCGAGGTGAACAAGCCGCTGGCCGACCAGCCGGAATGGTTCACCACGACGTGTCCCAACTGCGGTGGCCCGGCGCGCCGCGAGACCGACACCATGGACACTTTCATCGACTCCTCGTGGTACTTCCTGCGCTACACGTGCGCACATGACCAGAGCGAGCCTTTCGACCCCGAGCTGGCCAACCGCTGGATGGCCGTCGACCAGTACACCGGCGGGGTCGAGCACGCGATCCTCCACCTGCTCTACTCACGCTTTTTCGAGAAGGTGCTGCATGACGCCGCCATGGTCGAGCCGCCCGAGCCGTTCATGAGGCTCTTCACGCAGGGCATGGTCAAGCGCAATGGCCAGGTCATGTCCAAGTCGGCGGGGAACGGGGTAGCGCCCGACGACCTGGTCCAGCGCGAGGGCGCCGACGCAGGCCGGGTCTACGAGATGTTCATCGGCCCGCCGGAGGAGGACTCTGAGTGGTCCGACGCGGCGATCGCCGGTCCGGTTCGCTTCCTGCAAACGCTCTGGCGCCTGGTCATCGAGCCAGGGAGCTTCGAGCGGACGGGATCCGGCGCTTCGAGCGAGGTGCTCCGCCGCCGCACCCAGCAGGCGATCGGCGCCGTGACCGAGGACTACCGGGCGTTCAAGTTCAACACCGCGGTCGCCCACCTGATGAAGTTCAGCAACGACCTGCAGGACTACCTCCAGCAGGGCGGCGCGCTGGGTGAGGACTGGGCGCGGGCGGTGGACGTGATGCTCCGCCTGCTCCACCCGACGGCGCCTCACATCACCGAGGAGCTGTGGGAGCGGACGGGTCATGTGGGCCTCTGCGCGGACGCCGACTGGCCCGAATACGATCCGGCGCAGGCGGCCGAGCCGATGATCACTCTGGTCGTGCAGGTGGCGGGCAAGGTCCGTGACCGGCTCGAGGTCCCTGCCGGCCTGCCGGAGGCGGAGGCTCTGGAGCTGGCCTTGCAAAGCGAGAAGGTCCGCCAGCACCTGCCCGGCGGCCGCGTGAGCAAGGTCATCTACGTTCCGAACAAGATCCTGAACCTCGTTCCGTGATCACGGGGAGGCCGGGGATAGCGCTCCCCGGCGCCGTGCGCCCGCAGGAGGCGAAGGAGCTGGCGCGGCGCGCTGAACGGGCGGGCTGTGACGCCGTCTGGACGCTCGACGTCCGCCGCGACCCCTACCTGCTGGCCGCGGCCGCCCTCGATGCCACCGAATCGATCCAGGTGGGCACGAACGTGGCCGTCGCCTTCGCGCGCAGCCCGACGGTGACCGCGACGACCGCCTGGGATCTGAGTGCGTGGTCGGGCGGCCGGTTTGTCCTCGGGCTCGGATCCCAGGTCGGCCCTACGCTCAGCGCGCGCTTCGGCATCGATGCCGATCACCCGGGCCCCCGGATGCGTGACTACGTGGGGGCGGTGCGCGACTGCTTCCAGGCGTTCGCTCGCGGCTATGGCCGCCACGAAGGGCCTTTCTATTCCATCCGGCGGCCGGCCTTGCAGCCGGGCACCGACGAGGGGGTGAGCGAGCCGCCGGTGTACCTCGCCGCCGTCAACCCATTCATGACCGCGATCGCCGGGGAGTGCGCCGACGGCCTGGCCGCCCATCCGTTCATTACCGAGCGCTACATCGAGGAGGTGCTCGGTCCTGCGCTGGCGGAGGGTGCGCGCCGGGTGGGGAGGGAAGCACCGCCGCTGCTGCTCCAGATCGTGGTCGCGCCTCGTCTCGAGGACGCCGCCAAGCAGATGATCGCGTACACCGTTCCCGCCTACCGGCGGGTGCTTGACCACGAGGGCCTGGGCGAGGTGGCCGACGCTGTGATGCGAACGTCGGGCGAGGGGCGCCGCTCCGAGGCGGCCGCACTGATCCAGGACCGCTACCTGCATCTCCTCGGAGTTGCCCTGCTCGACCAGCTCCCGGCCGCCATCGAGCGCTGGCGTCCGTATTGCGACCGGCTCAGCCTGAGCATCCCGTGGTTCGGAATGACCGACAAGGAGCAGCTGGACGCGGCGCATCAACTGCTGGACGCGGTCGTAGACCTCTAAACGCGCCCTTAACCCACTGGTGTCCCGGCTCAGAAGTTCGTGGGATAATTCGCGGCTCCGGACGCCGATGCGCGCGTCACGGGAGCCCGGCCCGTCGTCGTCGCGCACCCCGAGTGCGCTCCTCCTAGGGCCACCCGTTCCTTCGCCTCGGCGCCCGGACCGGCGTCCTTGCGGACGCCTCCCACGACTTATCGAACGAACCTCTGTTCCAGGACACTAGCCGCTAACATCGGGCGGCCCGTCACATGCCTCTGGGGTGGCGGTGCTGTCTAGGAGAACCATGCGCTCGATCGTTCGCTTCTGCCTGTCCAACCGTCCTGTCGTCCTGCTCTTCGCGCTCATCCTGATGGCGTCGGGCGTGGTCTCGATGTTCAAGCTCAACCAGGAGCTGCTGCCGTCGATCGAATTTCCCGCGGTCTACATCGTCACCGCCGAGCCCGGAGCCAGCCCCGACGTGGTCGACCGCGACGTCTCACAGCCGCTCTCGAACGCACTCACGGGCCTCG
>CAZLJC010000064.1:0-8742 GCA_964559855.1 uncultured Actinomycetes bacterium | reverse complement strand
GGCCTCCTCACCGAAGTGGGGCAGCAGCAGTCCAAACTTCATGGCTTCCTCCAGACGGTTGCTCGATCAGCCGTGGAGCCAGGTGTGGCTCTCGGCCCGCCCATCCGACTCCCGGACGAGCACGTTGTCGGCCGCCAGGTGACGGTCGAACCAGTCGACGATTCGGGGCGTGACGACCTGGGCGTAGCGGTCGTAAGCGGCGTAATGCGTCGTGTGGCGCTGCATCACGAGCGCCTTCGGCCCCTTTGCCGCCTCGAAGAGCGCGACCGCGTGATCGGTTGGAGTGGTGGCGTCGCCCTCGACCGCCACGATCATGAGCGGCGTGGTCATTCCTTCGGCCGCGGCCAGCGGCCGGTACTCGAGGATCTCGTCGGCCGCGCCCAGCGAGATGGCTGTGGGTATACGGGTATCGACGTCGGCTTTGACCGCCGTCGCGCGGCGCTCGCGCGTCGGCACCATGATCTCTTCCCGGGGATGGACGAGGCGGCCCTGCCCGGTCAACGCGCGCTGCCGGCGGTCCTCGTCGAGCATCTGGAGATAGGCCAGCCAGTCGTCCTCACTCCGCATCCGGTGCAGCCAGTCGCGGCCGTCGGCGACGGGCAGCTGGCTCACCACCGCACCTACGCGCGAGTCAGTGGCGCCGAGCAGGATTGCGTTCCCACCGCCCGTGCCGCCGCTCCCGAAGGCGCCGATCCGGTCCGCGTGGACGTCCTCCCGCCCGGTCAGGTAGGTGACCGCGGAGACCAGGTCCTCCAGCTGCATACGGGGTGACAGCCGGGAGCGGTCACCCTCGGAGTCTCCGAATCCGCGGTAGTCGAAGATCAGCACGCCGAAACCGGCGGCGGTCAGTGCCTCGTGGTATGGGACGTACAGCTTGGCGTCCTTGAGTCCCAGCCAGCCTGGGCCCTGGACGACCGCTCGCAGCGGCGTGTCAACCTCGTCAGGCGTGCGCCAGAGTCCCGACAGCCGGCAGCCATAGCTGTAGAAGTGGACCGGCTCCTGCTTCATTGCGCGCTCCCGCGAACCCCACTACGCTTCGGATATTGGATACAGGAATCATATTCACCAGACGGTCGTCTGGCTAGAGAGAAGCCGTGCTAACCCCGGCGGCTTCCGTTCTGGACAGGCTCGGCCGGCAGCTCGCCTTCGGCTGCGTTTGCCTGCTCGAGCATGGCCGACAGCTCGTCGCGGACATTCGCCAGATGGGCCGAGAGCCACTGGACCCCGCCTTCCTCATCCCCCCGGCGCGCTAGCTCGAGCAAATCCGCATGCACGGGGTGTCCGCCCTCATGACCTATGACTCGGCGCCGGAGCCAGTAGCGCCCGACGTCGCTGCGAAGCCGCTCGATCAGGTTCACAAGGAGTGGATTGTCGTCCGCCGCATAGAGCTCGCGATAAAAGGCGATGCGGGCTCTGACGAATGCGTCGCCGTGCTCACGGTCGAGGGTCTTGGCCAGCGACTCCAGCTTTCTGAGCCTTTGCGGCGTCATGTTCCGAATCGCTTTTCGAAGCGCATGGCTCTCGAGCACTATCCGGAGCTCGTAGATCTCGCGCATCTGCTCGACGGTGAGCATGCTGACGACAGCCCCGCGGTGTGGGCGAAACTCGATCAGCCCGTCCGACTCCAGCTGGAACAGTGCGGAGCGGATGGGAATCCGGGAGATCCCGAGGCTGTCCGCCAGCGCGTCCTGACGGAGATGTTCGCCGGGTGCGAGGACGCCGGCCAGTATCGCCTCGCGAAGCACCGAATAGGCCATGTCGCCGATCGTCATGTACTGTGAACGGGCTCTTTGGGCAAGCGCAGAAAGGCGCTCGGTTGCGCCACTCTCCGACCCACCGCGGTCAACCCTGTGCGGCATCGCTCTCCTTGAACAGTCTCCAAACGCGTTCCGGCGTCAGCGGCAGCTCCCGTGGGTAACGCCCGGCGGCGCGGCCGACGGCTGACGCCACGGCTCCTCCGATTGGATTCCCGGCGCCCTCGCCTGCCCCTTTGGCGCCGTAGGGTCCAATCCCATCTCGGCGCTCCACCAGCAGTTGTTCCATCATCCTCGGCACGTCGTGAAACCGTGGCACACGGTAATCGACAACGTTCGGATTGACCAGCATCTCGCCTTCATAGACGAGTTGCTCGTAGAGAGCAGCGCCGAGTCCCATCATAGCCGCGCCCGCATCCTGGCCATGAACGAGGGCCGGGTTGATGGCGAATCCGACGTCGCCGACGGTGGTCAGCCGGTCGACGCTCACCACACCCGTCTCCTCATCGATCCCGACTACCACCCCGCTGCACCCGATCTCCCAGAAGGGGGGCATCTTCTTGAATTCGCCACCGCGACGCACGAGCCCGCTGCCCGTCACCTCGGCCTCGGCCCCAAACCACTGTTTGATCGCTTCCGCAAAGGCCACGAAACGACCGTTGACGCGAACGCCCCCGGGCGCATCCTCGACCTGCGCCACCGCAACCTGCTCAACCTCAGCGGCGGCCTCTCTGATCCGCCGGCGGGCGTCGCGGCAGGCGTCCTGGAGAGCGCGCCCGGCCAGGGTAGTCGTCCGGCTGGCACCGGTCGTTCGCTCATAGGGCGTGACCCCGGTATCGGAGGCGACGACGGTCACCTGGTCGGCGTTGAGTCCCAGCTCTTCGGCGATGATCTGTGCCAGCACCGTGCGGCTGCCCTGACCCAGCTCGGTGGCGCCGGTGAGCGCGGAAGCCGATCCGTCGGCGTGAATCCTGACCATGGCGGTCGAGACCGGGAAAGCGCCTGCATCCGATGCCGAGAGCCCGAAACCGGCGTGGCGATCAGGGCCTGGGTTCGGCCAGCCGAGGGACTCCGCGAGCAGGTCGAGGTCGGCCGCCAGGTCGGCGTCCAGGCCGCGCTTGCCGGGCAGTATCTGTTCGCCGGGACGGACGAGGTTGAGCAACCTCAGCTCGACCGGATCGATGCCCAACCGATCCGCGGCCTCGTCCATCTGCGTCTCGCCGCCCAGGTTGCCTTGTGGCGCGCCGAAGCCGCGCAGCGAGCTGGCGGGCACCGTGTTGGTAAAGGCGGCGCGCACGCGCGCGCGTAAAGCCTCCATTCGATACGGGCCGAAGCAGCGGTTGAGCGCCTTTTGCGCGACGACCGGGCTGTTGTCGGTGTAGGCGCCCGAGTTGAGGATCATGTCGACGTCGCGTGCCAAAAGCCGCCCGTCTTTCGTGAAGCCCGATCGCATCCTGATCACTGCGCTGTCCGAGCGCGTCGTGAGGATCGCCTCCTCAACGCTCAACTGGACGCGCACGGGGCGCTGCACGAGCCAGGCGCCCACCGCCGCCAGGGGCTCGACCTTGGTGTACGACTTGGTGCCGTAGCCACCGCCGACGAAGGGAACGATCACCCGGACTCGCGCCAGCGGCAGGCCGAAGATGCGCGCGAGGTCGTTGCGAACCATGTACGGGTGCTGGGCGCTCGAGTAGACGACGAGGTCGCCCTGCTGGAAGTCGGCGAGCGCGTTGTAGGGCTCCATCGCGTAGCCGTAGAGCATGGGGTAGCGGTACTCGCCTTCGATCACCAGGTCCGCGCGCGCCAGCGCCTCCTCGACGTCTCCCCAGCCGAGCTCGTTCTGCGCGCAGACGTTTCCGGTCAGCTCCGGAGCCCCGGAGTCAAACCCCTCGTCCCCGACCCGCTGGCCGCGAACTGGATGGAGAACCGGCGCCTCGGGGGCGAGGGCCGCCTCGGCGTCGATCAGGGCCTCCAGGTCTTCGTACTGGGCTCTCACGAGCTCGGCTGCCTCGGCGGCGGCGTGGGGCGTCTCGGCGATGACGAGAGCGATCGGCTCCCCGATGAAGCGGACGGTGTCGATGGCCAGGATCGGATGGTCGAGGACCACGTGGCCGTAATAGGGCACCAGGGCCGCCAGGTCGGCGGCAGTGATGACACGGACCACGCCTGGGCTGGCGGCGGCCTCCTCGGTCTCCACCCCAAGAAGGCGCGCGTGGGCGCGGTTTGAGCGGACGACGTGCGCGTGGAGCATTCCCGGCAGCGTCAGATCAGACGCGTAGCGAGCGCTCCCCGTGACCTTGGCGACGCCGTCCGCGCGCGGCACCGACTGCCCGGCGATCCGGTACTCGCTCATCCCTTGCCCTGACGCTCCGCCGCCATCTGCACGGCTTCGACGATGGACGCGTAGCCGGTGCAACGGCAGATGTTGCCCGCCATCCAGTGCAACACCTGCTCCCGGTCGGGGTCAGGCTGCTCCGCGAGAAGGGCGGTCGCGCTGAGGATCATGCCCGGGGTGCAGAACCCGCACTGGAAGGCGCTGCAGGCGATGAACGCTTCTTGCACGCCGGTCAGTTCCCCATCCCGGGCCAGGCCTTCGATCGTCGTCAGCTCACGACCTTCGACCTCCGCGGCCAGCGTAGTGCAGGCGCTGTGCGGGAGCCCGTCCAGGAGGACGGTGCAGGCGCCGCAGACCTCCATGTCGCAGCTGAGCTTGGTCCCGGTGAGGCCGCTGTCCCGGAGCGCGTCGATCAGGAGCGTGCGGTCCTCGATCACAAAGGCCCGCTCGGTGCCGTTGACGCGTGCCCGGATCGTGCGCGCGCTCATGCCACCTCCTCGAGCAGGCGCCGAACCAGGACTCCGGTCAGGTGCGCCTTGTAGTCCGCGGATCCCGCAAGATCGTCGACCGGCGCCACGGCGGCGCTCGCCGCGTCACCGATCTCTCGGGCGGCCTCAGCCACCTCGGCATCACCGAACTCGGACACGTCGAGCCGCCTCGGCGTTTCCTCGACTGCTCCCAGGACGACGGTCGGAGCGCCCGTGAACCGGCCATCGATCACGTTGGCCCGCACGGCGACGCCGATGCTCGGGCGCTCGAGAATCCGGAAGTTCCGATAGGCGACCCGCACGTCCTCGGGGATGGGCGGCACCCGGATCGCGACCACCAGCTCGTCCGCCTGCAGGGCGGTCTCGTAGGGCCCGACCAGAAAGTCCTCCACCCGCAGCTCGCGGCGGCCGTCCGATGCCGCCAGCAGGACGGTCGCGTCGAGCGCGACCAGCAGCGCCGGCGGGTCGGCGTGCGGCTCCCCGAAGGCGAGGTTTCCAGCCAAGGTGCCTGCGGCGCGAACGCGAACGTTGGCCACGTCTGCCTCCAGCGCGGCGAGCGCGGGCCAGCCGGCACGCACGCTCGGGTTCCGCTGGATCATGTGGTGGGTGGTCGCGGCTCCGATCACGAGCACGCCGTCTTCGATCCGTATGCCTTGCAGATCGGGGATGTGCTTGACGTCGATCAGGTGCGGCCAGTGGGCGAGGCCCATCTTCATCGCCAGCAAGAGCTCGGTACCACCCGCATAGAGCACCGCCTCTTCCCCAAGCTGGACCCGGAGTGCGATCGCCTCCTGGAGCGAGCAGGGGCGGTGCAGCTCGAACTCCTTCAGCACCCGCTCGCGCCCAGCCGCCGCGCCGCCGCGGCGAAGAATTCGTCCAGCATCTTGTCGCCCTTCTTTCGGATCGACCCCGCGCCCAGCGTCGCGACCCGCCCCGTCACTTCATAGTGGCCGGTTAGCGAGAGGGCCGTGCCGGACGCGGCCGCCTCCGTTCGCACCGTGGCCGACACCGCGATGCGGGAGGCGACCTGGCGATCCTCGCCCGCGGCCGCGATCGAGATCCGGCGGCCGGGCTCGTGCTCCGTGACTCGCACATCGAGATCGGCACGGAGCTTGAAGGGCCCGAGCCGATCCTCGAGAAGTGCTGAGTAGCGTTCGAGGGCCGCCCGCTCCTCGACCCCGCCGACGATGCTCACCCAAGAAGCCACGGTTCGGAAATCGAGCAGCACCGGCCAGATTTCCGCCGGCAGCGCAGATACGGTGATCGTCCGCGAGAACTCTTGCCTCACTTCGCGAGCGACCGCCTCAGGTCCTCTGTCGTGACGGCGGCGGGATCGAGCGCGAGCTCGCGGCGGCTCACGATCGCCTCCAGCACGAGCTTGCGGATCCGGCGCGCATCCAGGCCCTGGCACTCGGCGGCGAGCGCCGTTAGCCCGTTCGCCGAAGGCGGCTGCGTGGCCCCGACCTCGGCCAGCGCGTCGCGCAAGATGAGCTCGGTCGCGGCAGTATCCGGCAGGCCGACGTCTTCAACCAGGTCGGCGCGGGACAGAAACGCCGCGTCGACGCCCGCCAAATAGTTGGTGGTGGCGACGAAGAGGACGTTGGGATGGTTGGCGGCTACGAAGTCGATGCCCGAGAGAACGGCGTCCGTCGCCCGATGAACGTCGACCGGATTGGTCTCCAGCGACGCGCGCGAACGGCTGACGGCGAGCGCCTCGACCTCGTCGAGCAGCACGATCGTGGGCTTGCCACGCTTGGCGACGTCCGGGATCGTCCGCTCGAAGAGCCGGCTGGTGGCGCGCTGGCTCTCGCCCAGCATGTCGCTCGGGAGCACGTGCGGATCGACCTGCACGAACAGCATCTCCTGGCTGCCCGGCAGCTCCCGCGCCGCCCGATCGGCGAGGCCGCCGGCGAGGGTCGTCTTGCCGGTTCCGGGCGGCCCGGCGAGCACGACAAGTCCGTGAACGGGAAGGCCGATGGTCGAGAGGCGCTGCCGGTAGGTGAGCGCGAAGAGCGCGTAGTTGAGAAGGCGCTCCTTCTGCTGCGCGGGCACGATGATGCGGTCCCAGCGCTGGGTCCAGCCTTCATCCGGCAGCGTCCAGAGGTCGAAGAGCGCCTCCGATCCCGGCGGGAGCGGGAGCCTGGGCATTAGTGGAAGTGCTTCTCCGCGCCGTGACTGTGCCAGCTCGACGGGCGCCCCGCCTGGTGCTCCGGCCAGACCACGTTGCTCACGTCAGGCGCGTCCAGCTGCTCCAGCTCCTCGAACAGGTTCATGGGGTCGAGCAGAATCCGCATGGTGTCGTACAGCGAGTCGAAATTGTGGACGCGGATGAGCCTCGCCGTCCGCTCCCGGCTGGCATTGAAGTGCTGATGCCACTGCCAGTGGTCGATGACGATCAGGTCGCCGGCCTTCCAGTCGTGGCGAACCTCGTCGACGATCGAGTAGCCCTCGCCGCTTACGCAGTAGAGCCATGCCTCCCCTCCGTGCCGATGCCGGGACTGCCAGAGGCCAGGCGCCAGCTCGTGCATGACCGCGGAGAGCCCTGATGTGTGGTAGCCGATCGACTCGTCCATCAGGAATGCGCTGCGCGCGCCTCGCTTGGTGACGAGACCGACAACGTCATCCCAGTAGGTGACCAGTCGCGCGCCCTGGCCGGCTTCCCAATGCGAGCTGAGGCGCCGCAGGCGGTTGGCGTAGGGGTCGTCGCCACCCGGATCTCGCGCCTGATCGGGGCGGCGCGGCAGTTCGCTGTGGGGAGTGTCGCCGCCCTCCTCGAGCAGCGCCATGCCCAGGTTCTCGAACATCGGCTCGACACCCCAGGTGTGGAACACCGCGGGCTCCTGACCGTCGTTTCCGTGCCGGTGCCAGGCCCACGAGGGAAGGTGCAGCGTGTCCCACGGCCGCCATTCGATGCGGACGCCGTCGATCTCCGTCCAGCCGGAGCCGGACTCGACGAACATGATCGCGTCCCAGGAGTGGCGGTGCGAGGTCGTGGTCGTGCCCGGAGCGATCTCGTGCTTGATGGCGTCCAGCACCTTGGTCGGCCGCCCTCCGTCGGCGCTCGCGAAGACCCCGCGCTTCTCCCGGCGCAGGGGAGACCAGACCATCTCGACCTGGTCGGGGGTGATCACGGTCTTCCAGTAGTTCCGCCACTCCTCGATCTTGCTGGCGCGGCGCTTCTTCTGAATCTCGTAGTGGGTGACCTGGGTTTGGGTCTTGATCTTCGACACGCGGAGAGCCTCCCGGGAACTGGCGCCGCTTCGGGCCCAGGTGCTGTGAGCCAGGGCGCTCGCGGAGAGTCAGTTGCGGATATTGGATACGGCGAGAATTATGCCGCTGGTGTCGGGACGCGGCAAGCGCGGCGGGTTTCGAGTCAGGGCAGGGCGGCTACGACCTCGACCTCGACGACGAGCGCGGGATCGTTGAGAGCGCTCACCTCTACCATGGTCGCGGCCGGCGGGGCGGCTGGGTTGAACACCTCTCTGCGAACGGACTCGATGGCGTCTCGATCTGATATCCGCACAACGTAGTACGTCGCCCGAACGACGTCGGTGAGCGTTGCGCCGCTCTGCGCGAGCAGCGAACGCAGGTTGAAAAAGATCTGCCGGGCCTGCCCGGCCGCGTCCTCAGGAGCCACGATCCGGCCCTCCTCGTCCCGGCTCGTCAGGCCCGATACGAAGAGGAGGTCGCGACCGGCAGGCACCCGGACCGCGTGCGAGTAGGTACCGCGCGGTGCCGGCAGGCCGTTCGCCGGTGCGACCTCCAAGGTCCGGTTACCGCTCCTGCAGCTGCTCAGGCCGGGGCCGCCAGCGCGAGTGCGCGCGGTCGCGCGCCTGCGGATCGCCCTGCGGATGACCGGCGTACGTGCGGAACTCGGAATGGGCGGGCCAGCCGGGATGTACCGGCGTGCCCAGCGGCGCCGGCGGCTCGATCCCGAGGTGCTCCGCGGGCGACACCTGGAAGACCTTGTACAGCTCGTCCTTCGTGCAGCCGTAGGAGAGGAGCAGCTTGATCATCCAGCGGTTGGCCACGATCGGTGGTGGATTTTGGAGCTGGTCGTAGTCCGACCCGTACACGCAGTTCTCGGGTCCGACCTCCTTGACGACGCGTGCGGCGTAGAGCGGGCCGGCTTCATGCAGCGGGAAGGCCTGGGCACCGAGGCCGG
>CAZLJC010000063.1:0-9677 GCA_964559855.1 uncultured Actinomycetes bacterium | reverse complement strand
TGGCGCATAACGCGCGTTTCGCTGGGGACCGGGTGGGTGGTGGCTAGCCCGCCCAGGTCGTCCCGGGGACCGGGAGGTACGGCATCGGGTCGACCACCTGGTTGTCGACCCGAAGCTCGAAATGCAGGTGCGCCCCGGTCGAGTACCCGGTCGAGCCTTCGAAGCCCACGACCTGGCCGCGGGACACGCGGTCGCCCTCCTTCACCGCCGCCTGCAGCAGGTGGCCGTAGAGCGTCGCGATGCCTCCGCCGTGGGCGACGATCACGTAGTTCCCGTACCCGAACGAGAGGTGACCCACCGCGACGACCAGGCCGTCCCCCGCAGTCGATACGGGCGTCCCGAGCGGCGCCGCAAGGTCGATGCCGGTGTGGAAGTGCCGGTAGGGGCCGAGCGGCGGCTCCAGCACCAGGCTCGTCGGGCCGAAGGGCTGCGTGATCTTGAAATGCGCCATGGGCCACGACAGCGTGAGGCCGTCGATCTGCTTGCCCAGCGGAAGGGCGCCCGACACGAGCGCCTGCCCGGCGCCGACCTGGGCCTCCAGCCAGGCCGTATCGTAGGAGCGCTGGATCAGGTCCTGCTCCTGAGCCTCGAGCAGCTGCGCAACCTGCGCCTGGACGTCGGGCGCGGCGCCCGACAGCTGGCCCATCAGCCCCTGGATCTGAGCGATCAGACCGTCGAGCTCGCCGCTGACGTCCGTCTGCCGGCTGATCGCGTCCTGCAGGCTGTTCAGGTTGGCGTTAAGAAGGTCCAGCGTCAGGCTCTCCCGGTCGAGGTCCGCCTGGCGCGCGTCGCGCTGGGACTGCAGCCGGGCGAGGTCGGCTTCGAGCTTGACCTGCATCCCGTGAGCCCGCTGGCCGGCGACGACCAGCGACGACGTGGCGATGAGCGCGTCGCGGAGGTTGCCGGTGTGCGCGATCATCAGCCACAGCGAGCTGGGCTGGCGGTCGAGTGCTCGGGCCATTACGGCCAGCTGCGCCTTCTCGAGGTCGACCCGGGCCTGGGTGTCCACGATCTGCGCGTCGAGCCGCGCGATCTCGTCCTGGATGGCCGAGATCGTCTGCTCCTCCTGCGTGATCTCGATGTTCAGCGCCTGCTCGCTGACCGCGTAGCCGTCGAGCACCGCGGAAAGCTTCCGCTCCGCGTCGAGCGCTCGGGCCACGTCACCGTTGAGCCGCGCTCTGAGCTGGTCGTAGGCGGCCTGCGCCGGGTCGACCACCGCGCCGGAGCAACCGGATCGGGAGCCCGAGGCGGCGGTCGGCGTGGGACACGGCGCGGGAGCGGGGGTGGTCGCCGACGCGGTCGAGAGGCCCGTCAGGCTGATCGCCGCGGCGACCGCCAGGGCGGCCAGCACGCGCCTCACGCCCGCGCCCTCCGGAACCCGAGGGTGGCGGTGACGGCGCCCAGCAGGACCCCGGCGACGATGACCGCCGCGAGCAGGTACCGCACCGACGTCACGTCCACGCCGGGAAGGACCTGGGTGTACAGGCCGGCCTCGAACCGCACCCCGGCCAGCCAGCCGGCGGCCACGATGCCCGCCGCCAGCGCGCCGGCCAGCGCCCCCGTGGTCAAACCCTCCACGACGAACGGTCCGCGAAGCATCCAGTCCCGGGCGCCGAGCAGGCGGATGACGGCGACCTCCTGGCGGCGCGCCTGCACGACCCCTCTCATCGCGTTCGCGACCACCGCGTAGGCGACCGCCGCGAACAGGAGGAGGATTCCTCCCGCGATGCCGGCCGCGATCAGGGCGAAGTGGCGCAGCCGGGCGTACGCGTCGGGGTCGTACGACGTCGGATAGCTCGGATCCACCAGCGGGTCGCCCTTCACCGACGCGGCGATGGAGGCCACCTGCGTCACCGACCTGACCTGCACGTCGAGGCTCTCCGGGAAGGGGTTGGTGGAGCTCAGGCTCGCCAGGTTGTCCAGCCCCGGGCGGCTGCTCGCCTCGGCCAGCGCCTGCGCCGGGCTGATGTCGGTCACCGATGCGACGCGTGGGTCCTCGGCCAGCCGGTTCCTCAGCACCGCGACCTGCTGCGGCGTCGCCCCGGGCACGAGGTACACGCGCACCACGGATGCCTGGGAGGCCTGGCTCGCGACCACCCGGTCGACGGCGATGCCCACCAGGCCCACCGTCCCGCAGAGCACGAGCAGCAGCGCGATCGTGCCGAGGACCGGGGCGTTGGTCCGAATGTCGCGGCTCCAGCTGCGCAGCCCGCCGAAGAGCACCAGGCGCAGGCTGTTGGCGGCGAAGGCGGCCGTCTTGCGCCACAGGGGCAGGCCCGGCGCCTGCGCCGTCCGCTTGACGTTCTGGCGGTCGCGCTCGCGGGCCGGAAAGAGCAGCCGCCACATGGGCGCGCGGACCAGGACCGGCGCCGCCCCGTGGCCGTTGCCATTGGCGCCGGCGAGGGCGTGGAGGGTGGACTTGCCGTTGGCGGCGTGAGCGTGGCCGTTTCCGTTCCCGCCGCCGTTCGCCTTGCCGCTGGCGTGGCCGTTGCGGTGGGCTCCGTTGAGCATCACCTTCGCGCCCGGCAGCCTGAGCAGCCGAGTGGCGGGGAAGGTGTGCCGGTGGCTGGCGACGATCACGGTCGTCCCGGCCGCCGCGGCCTCGACCAGGAGCTGGGTGATGAGCGCCGCGTTCGCGTCGTCGACCGAGTTCAGCGGCTCGTCGGCGAGCAGCACGCTCGGGCGGATGACCAGCGCCCGCGCGATGGCGACGCGCTGGCGCTCCCCGGCCGAGAGCTGGTGCGGGTAGGCGGCCGCGCGGCCGGCGAGCCCGACCGTCTCGAGCGCGGTGACCGCCCGCCCCTTGATCGCGGCGTGCGGCAGCTGCGGCTCGCGCACCTGGAGCGCGAGCATCACGTTCTCGAGGGCGTTGAGCCGCGGAAGGAGACGCTGCTCCTGGAAGACGTACGCGACGTCGCGACGGAGGGCGCCGAGACCCTGCCGCCAGCGCTGATGAAGGCCGCGGCCCCGGACCCAGACCTGGCCTGCGTTGGGGCGCAGCTGGCCGTGGAGCAGGCGGAGCAGGGTGGTCTTGCCCGAACCGCTCGGGCCGATCACCTCGAAGAGCTCGCCCGGAAGCACCGTCAGGTTGACGTCGCGCAGGACCGAGCGCTTGCCGTACGCCTTCGAGACGCCGACGAGCTTGATCGCGGGCTGGGGCGCGGCGGTCGCCGGCGCGGGCGTCTTGGGCCGCCGCTCATCGGCGCCCGCGACCGTACGGCCAGTGTCAGCTGGTCGGACTCCCACCCTCACCCCAGAGTAGCCCAAGCAAGTTAAAGGTGGATGAGCGTTGATGAAGCGCCCGGCGTAGGACCTTTGTCCTACTCCGCGGCTACCAGAAGTCGCCGCGCCCGACGAGGATGTAGAGGATCGGGCCGATGCCCCAGAAGAAGGTGACGACGATCCACAGCACCTTCATCGCGCCGCTCAGGTCGGCGCGGCCGACGATGTCGATGACGCACAGCAGGAACGCGATCGGGTGCAGGAAGATCGCGAGCACGACCTCGACGATGACCTTCAGGATCATGGCTCCGGGCTAATCATCCGGCCTCGCCGGGGCAAAAAGCCAGCCTGTATGGGGCACACTAAGCAGAGCCATGCGGATCGTGTCCTTGGTACAAGGCAAGCCGTGAAGAAGCCACGTACGGTGACTGGCGTGCCTGCCGCGACCGACCTCCCCGACTCGAGCCTGGCGGCCCGCGAGCTCAACTTCCTCGTCCGCCTGGCCCAGGCCGCGGCGTCGACCCAGCGGCCGGACGAGCTGCTCGAGCTGATCATCCGCGAGACCACCTCCGCGATCGGGGTGGACGTGTGCTCCCTCTACCTCGTGGATTCGGGCGGCCGCGAGCTTCAGCTCACGGCGACCAACGGCCTGAACGAGAACATGATCGGCAAGGTGACGATGGACGTGGGCGAGGGCATCACCGGCTCGGTGGCGGAATCGCGCCGCCCCGCGGTGGTCTCCGAGGTGAGCAAGGACCCGCGCTGGAAGTGGGTGCCGGGGCTGGACGAGGACCGCTTCCACTCCATGGCCTCGGTCCCGATCGAGGCCGGCCCGCGGCTGGTGGGCGTGATCAACGTGCAGAGCACGGAGCGGCGCGAGTTCGACTCTGGCGATATCGACTTCTTGCGGGCGATCGCCGCGCAGGTCGCCGGCATCCTCGAGCGCAGCGAGCTGCAGCGCCGCACCGAGGTGCAGCTGGCCGAGATCCAGCTGTCGCACGATATCCACGAGCGCTTCACCCGGCTGTCGCTCGAGGGCGCCGGGATCGGATCGATCCTTTCGGTGCTGAGCGCCCTGGCCGGCGGCCCGGCCGCGCTGTACTCCGTCGACGGCTACCGCGTCCGCGGACAGGGCGAGCCGGCGGACGGCATGCCGCCCCGCATTCACGTGCCGGCGGGGTTCGGCCAGGCTTCGGCGCGCGAGGTCCGGATCGTCGCCGGCCGGCCGGCGCGCCAGGTCGACGTCGTGCCGGTGCGGGCCGGAGGCGAGCTTCTGGGGCTGCTCGCCGTCGGCGCGGTGGAGGGACCGGCCGACTCGGAGGGCCGCCGGCGTGCCCTCGAGCATGGCTCGACGGTGCTCGCGCTGGAGCTTTCGAAGGAGCGCGCGGCCGCCGAGGTCGAGCGGCGCCTGCGCGGCGACCTGGTCGAGGAGGTGCTGGCCGGCGGGCTCGAGGCCGAGGAGGCCGAGCGGGTGGCCCGGCAGGCCGAGCGGCTCGGCCACCGGCTGCCCCAGCGCGCGTGGGTCGTCGTGCTGGAGCCGGATGACGACCGGACCGAAGCCGCGCTCGGCGCCCGGACGCAGCAGGACCGGCTGGACGCCGCCCTCGGCGCGCTCGTGCGCTCGCGCCTGCCCGGCGCCCTCACCCTGGTGCGCTCCGCGTCGGCCGTCTTTCTCGTGCCGGACGATATCGCGGCCGACCTGGCGGCGGTCGAGAAGCTCGCCGGCCAGATCCTGGCCGCCGCCGCCCCGGTGGTGAAGCCGGGCTCGGCGTCGGTCGGCATCGGCAACGTGGCGAACGGACCCGGCGAGTTGGCGCGCTCGCACCTGGAGGCGAGGCAGGCCCTCCGCCTCACGCGCCGGGCGGGGGGCAAGGGACGGGTCGCGTCCTATCGCTCGCTCGGGGCGTTCCGGCTGCTGCTCGAGGTGCAGAGCCCGGATGCCCTTCGCCGCTTCGTCGAAGAGCTGCTCGGACCCCTGCTCAACTACGCGCAGTCGCGCGACACGCCGCTGCTGGAGACGCTCGAAGCGCTCTCGGCCTCGCGGTGGATTCGCCGCGCCGCCGCCCGCCAGCTCGGCATCCACATCAACTCGATGACGTATCGCGTCGAGCGGATCGAGGCGCTGACCGGCCTGCAGCTCGACGAACCCGAGACGCGCGTCGCCATCAGCATCGCGCTCCGCGCCCGCGCGATGCTGGGTATGTAGCCCGGCTCCTCAGAGGATCAGCTCGCGGAGCAGCGCTCCGATCGCCTCCTCGTCGTCGTGCACGCCGTGCGCCTCGTGAAGCAGGAGCTGCGTCGCCGCCCGCAGGGCGCGTGACACCTCCTCGGCGACGATCGAGCGGACCAGGGAGTGCTGCGCCAGCTCGCGGATATCGCGAGGGAGGCGGTCGAAGCCGCGGCCGAGGCTCGGCTCGAGCCCGTGGCGGATGCAGGACAGCGTCAGGGCGTGATCGCGCACGAGGCTGACCCAGTACTCCGCCTGCCACAGCCGGCCGCGCTCGATGCAGTAGCGAGCGCGCACCGCATGATGCGCCGCCATGCCGAGCTCGTGGCGCGGCGAAGGCGCCGGGGCGGGCTCGCGCTCCACCGCCCTTCCGAACAGCAAATTGAACCGTGGCCCCCGCGCGCCGAACTCGGCGGAGGGCGTGAAGGAAAGGTCGACCTGGAGCGAACCGGGGAGCAGGAACACGCGATAGGAGGAGGAGCCGCTCGAGACGTCGAAGAGCCAGACCGCGCTGAAACGGGTGCGCATCCGCTCGGTCCAGTCCCGCATCACCTCGTCGACCGAGGCGCCGGCGACCCCGAACGTCAGGTCCAGGTCCGACCAGCGGTCCTGCTCGCCCTGCGCGCTGCCTCCCACGGCGGCCGCCGACTCGATCCGGTGATCGGTTTCGGCCAGCTCCATGACCCAGCGCCGGACCTCGTCCCGATACTCCGCAGTGAACATGCGGCTCTAAGGAAAGCAAAAAGGGCCGCGGCATACACGCCGCGGCCCTGGGAAAGAGGTGTGCGTCAGACGTCCGAGTAGAGCATGAACTCCCACGGGTGCGGCCGAAGCGCGATCGCGTCGACCTCCTTCTTCCGCTTGTATTCGATCCAGGTGTCGATCACGTCCTGGGTGAAGACGCCGCCCTCCAGCATGAAGGCGTGGTCGCTCTCGAGCGCATCGAGCGCCTCGGCCAGCGAACCGGGAACCGACTTGATCCGGGCCTTCTCCTCGCCCTCGAGCTCGTAGATGTCCTTGTCCACCGGCTCGGGCGGCGTGATCTTGTTCTTGATGCCGTCGAGGCCGGCCATCAGGCACGCCGAGAACGCAAGGTAGGGGTTGGCCGCCGGGTCGGGCGACCGGAACTCGATGCGCTTCGCCTTCGGATTGTTGGAGTACATCGGGATGCGAACGCACGCCGAGCGGTTGCGCTTCGAGTAGACGAGGTTGATCGGCGCCTCATAGCCCGGGACGAGCCGGCGGTACGAGTTGGTCGTGGGGGCGCAGATCGCAAGCAGCGCGGCCGCATGCTTGAGCAGGCCGCCGATGTAGTAGATCGCGGTCTGGCTGAGACCCGCATAGCCCTTGGCGTCGGCGAACAGGTTGGCCCCGTCCTTCCACAAGCTCTGGTGAATGTGCATCCCGGACCCGTTGTCCTGGAACAGCGGCTTGGGCATGAAGGTGGCGACGTAGCCGTGCTGCGCCGCGACGTTCTTGATGATGTACTTGTAGACCATCATCTTGTCGCCCATCAGGGCCAGCGTGTCGAAGCGCATGTCGATCTCGGCCTGGCCCGCGGTTCCGACCTCGTGGTGCTGGACCTCGACGCGAACGCCGGCCTCGATCAGCTTGAGCATGATCTCGGAGCGGAGGTCCTGCTGCTTGTCCGTCGGGGGCACGGGGAAGTAGCCCTCCTTGTGCCGCGGGCGAAACGCCATGTTCGGCTCCGAGTTGCGCCCCGAGTTCCAGATGCCTTCCTCGGAGTCGATGTAGAAGTAGCCGCTGTGCGCGTTCTGGTCGAAACGCAGCGAGTTGAAGAGGTAGAACTCGGCCTCCGGGCCCCAGTAGCTGACGTCGGCGATGCCGGTCTTGCGCAAGTGCTCCTCGGCCTTCTTCGCGATGAAGCGCGCGTCGCGCGTGTACGGCTCGCGGGTGATCGGGTCGACGATGTCACAGATCAGGAAGAGCGTCTTGTGCGACAGGACGGGGTCGATCGTCGCCGAGTCGGGGTCGGGCATGAGAAGCATGTCGCTCTCGTTGATCGCCTGGAACCCGCGGATGCTCGATCCGTCGAAGCCGAGCCCGTCCTTGAAGCTGTCGACGTCGAGCTCGCCGATCGGCAGGCTGAAGTGCTGCCACGTTCCCGGCAGGTCCACGAACCTGACGTCGACGACCTGGACGCCCTCCGCCTTCGCGCGCTCGATGACCTCGCGCGCGCTTGTCTTGCTGGTTGACTTCGTCTCTACCGCCATTGACACCCTCCCAGAACTCCGATTGACTTCGCGGGCAAACGAAACGCGCTCGATCGCCCTGCCGGGCGTCCGAGCGCGGCGCGGCGGCGAATCCCGCCGCAACACGACACCTTCTGCGCTATGCCTCTCCCGGGCTGCGGCGCTTGACGACGAGCACCAGGACCGCCCAGTAGGCAGCGATTCCGACGACGTACAGAGCTGTCATGGATCAATCTTCTCCCAAGCTTCGAGGGTGAAATACGGCCAGGCAACACGAAATTGATGGCGTGGAGTACGTGTGGTTCGCACGGCAGCGCCTCCGCTCTGGCTCTCATGAGGGCGCCGGCGCCGGCGCGCCCGGCCCCTCGTAGTGCGTGACCGGCACCGAGGGCGGCTCCACGCCCAGCCTCGGCACCCCCAGGTCCAGCGACACGTCGCCGTGGACCATCTCGTCGCCGACCTCGAGGTGCGCATCCGACATGCGCAGCGGCACCAGCAGGCCGACCGCCTTCATCACGAGGAACGTCGCCCCGGCGTCGTACGCGACGATCACGCCGAGCGCCAGCGCCTGCATCGCCAGCTGGTGCGGGTTGCCGTAGAAGAGGCCCTGGACTGAGAAGGCAGAGGTCTTCCCACTGCCCAGGTACTCCACCATGCCGGGGTTGGCCACCAGGCCGACCATCAGGCCGCCGATCGCGCCCGGAAACAGGTGCGTGTGCATGATGCCGAGCGTGTCGTCGATCCGCTTGAAGAAGTTGACGCGCGGCAGGTACTGCATGGTGAACCACGGGATGACAGCGGCGACGATGCCGATCAGGATCGCGCCGAAGCCGTCGACCCAGCCGGCGCCCGGGGTGATCGCCACCAGGCCGGCGATCATGCCGTTGATCATCCCGGCGACGTTGCTCTTGCCGGTCATGAACACGTCCAGCAGCATCCACACGATGAGCGCCGCCGCGGTGGCGAGGTTGGTGTTGAGGACGGCGGCCGCCGCGTCGGCGTTGGCGGTGTAGGGGTCGCCCCCGTTGAATCCGTTCCAGCCGAGCCACAGCAGCCCTCCGCCGGCGATGGCCATCAGGAGGTTGCTGGGATTGTTCTCGAGCCGGTCCTTCAGCAGGCGGGGCCCGACCACGGCGGCCGCGACCACGCCCGAGATGCCGGCCGCGACGTGGATCACGTAGCCGCCCGAGTAGTCGACGGCGCCCTGCTGCGCGAGCCAGCCGCCGCCCCAGATGAGGAACGCCCCCACCGGGTAGACGAGCGTCATCCACAGCGGCACGAAGAGCATCCAGGCCTTGAAGTTCATGCGCCCGAGCAGCGCGCCGCCGAGGATGATCACCGTGATCGCCCCGAAGACGAACTGGAAGTAGACCATCGCCGACTGCGGGAAGCGAAGCGGCGGCAGGGCGGCGCCGGCGAGCGGGATGTTGGCCTGCGCGAGCTCCGAGGACGCGAAGTTGACGGGCCACGGGACTCCGACGATGTCCTGCCCGAAGAGGTGCGCGGACGTGCCGAAGCTCATGTTGTAGCTCCACAGCGTCCAGATGAGCAGCGTCATGGCGAAGGCGTAGAGCACCATCAGGGCCGAGTTCAGCGACCACTTGCGCTTCATCAGACCGGCGTAGAGGATCGCCAGCCCCGGGATGCTCTGCAGCCCGACCAGTGTCGCCGCGGTGAGCTGCCACGCCGTGTCGCCCGGGTTCAGCCAGTCCGGGCTCGGCACGAGTCCATCGAGAAACATCAGCTCAAATTCCTCCCCTTGGGAAAAGGTCCGGCCGGCGCGACCTGTCGGGTGCGCGGCTTCGACCGATGTTCACAGAGCCCTTTCCCCCGGCACATGGTGTGCATCCGCCAAAGCGAAGGGCGATTCGCATGTGGCATTGCCACGGATCGAGGTATGAGCGGGAACCCGGGGGCCATGCGCGTGGATTCAGCGCGTTTGGCGCAGAACGCGCCCCTGGCCCGCGGAATTCAGCGCGTTTGGCGCATAAGTATGAGCGGGAACCCGGATGGTT
>CAZLJC010000062.1:0-10105 GCA_964559855.1 uncultured Actinomycetes bacterium | reverse complement strand
ACAGCGAACCCGGATGGTTCCCTCTCATAGACAGCGCCCCCGAATTTCGCGCGTTTTGCGCCAAACGAGCCAAATTCCGCGGGAATCGCGCGCGTTCGGCGCCTAACGCGCCGAAATCGCGACTAGTCCGTCAGCCGGCGGCCGCCCGCTTCCGGCGCTTCGCCGCCGGCGCCCACAGCGCCTCGAGGTCGTAGTACGACCGCTCGCCCGGCAGGAACACGTGCGCCAGCACCGAGTCGAAATCCAGCAGGATCCAGCCCGCGTCCTCGTACCCGTCGACGGCGAGCGGCCTGCGCTCTCGCGCTTTCGCGGCCTCCACCATCCCGTCCGCGATGGCCCGCACCTGGCGATCCGTCTCCCCCTCGCAGACCACGAAGTAGTCCGCGACCGAGGTCTGCTCGCGCACGTCCAGGATCACCGGGTCCCACGCCTTCTTCTCCGCCGCCGCGCTGCGCAGCAGGCGCGCGAGCTGCAGCGGCGTGAGTCGCCTGGGACGTTCAGCGGCCAACTTCTCGATTATCCCCATAAAGCCCATGCTTGGCGATGTACCCGGCGACGGCGGGGGCCAGGCGGTCGGCGACCGCCTCGTGCTCCTGGATCGCGCCCCTGACCTCGCTGCCGGAGATGTCCGGCGTCGGATCCCCGCACAGCACCACCCGCGCGGGATCGAGCCCGGCCGCCTTCACCTCGGCCACGCCCGGCAGCGGCATGCCGGGCCGCCCCACGACGGCGAGCGTCGCGGTGCTGAGGATCTCGCCGGGGCTGCGCCACGTCGAGAACAGCCGCGCGGCGTCCCAGCCGAGGATCAAGAACAGCTGGTCGTCCGGGTGCTCGCGCTGCAGCTCGCGCAGCGTGTCGACGGTGAACGACGTCCCCCCGCGCCTGATCTCCAGGTCGGAGACGGTGAAGCCGTCCTGGCCGTCGATGGCCAGCCGTGCCATGGCCAGCCGGTCCTCCGCGCTCGCGGCGGCGGCCGCCCGATGCGGAGGCTGGGCGCTGGGGATGAACAGCACGCGGTCGAGATTCGCGCACTCCATCGCGACCCGCGCCGCCGCGACGTGGCCCAGGTGGATCGGGTCGAACGTGCCGCCGAGGATCCCGATCCTCAAGGCTGGTACTCGAACTCGAGGCCGCCCATCCTCACGGTATCCCCCGGCGCGACCCCCGCCTCTTCCAGCGCGGAGCTCACGCCGAGGCGGTCGAGCGCGGCCTGGAAGCGCGCGAAGCCCGTATCGGACTCGAGGTCGGTGCGCTCCAGCAGCCGCTCCACCGCCTCGCCCCCGACCAGGAAGCCGAACGGCTTGCGCTCCACGAAGACGCGCTCCGGGCCCCGCTCCCGCAGCCGGGTCACCCGAGGCTTCACCTCGATGACCGGCGGCGGGGCAGCCACCACCAGGTCGAGGACGGCGTCCAAGAGCCGGGGCAGGCCCTCGCCCGTCCGCGCCGAGACGAAGAGGACGCCCTTGCGCCGCGTCCGCGCCCGCAGCCGGCGCGCCGGCTCGAGGTCCACCTTGTTGACCGCGACCACGTGGGGCCGCCTGGCCAGGTCGGCGGAGAACCGCTCCACCTCCCTGCGCACCGTCTCGAGGTCGCCAAAGGGGTCCGCGGCCGCGCCGTCGAGCAGGTAGACCAGCACGCGGGTGCGCTCAACGTGGCGCAGGAACCGCTGTCCCAGCCCCGCTCCCTGCGCCGCGCCCTCGATCAAGCCCGGGATATCGGCGATGACGATGCGCTGCCGGGGCGTGTCCGCGACCCCGAGCTCGGGCTGCAGCGTCGTGAACGGATAGTCGCCCACCTTCGGCCGGGCCGCGGTCAGGGCCGCCAGCAGCGACGACTTGCCCGCGTTGGGCGGACCCACCAGGCCCACGTCCGCGATCAGCTTGAGGTCCAGCGTGAGCTCGCGCTCCTCGCCCCTCAACCCCGGCTCCGCGTAGTCCGGCGCCTGCCGGGTCGAGCTCTTGAAGTGGACGTTGCCCCGCCCGCCGGCCCCGCCGCCCGCCGCCACGGCCCTCGCGCCGGGCCGGTCGAGGTCGGCCAGCACCGCGCCGTCCGCGTCGACGGCCACCGTCCCCACGGGGACGCGGAGCACGATGTCCGCGCCGTTGCGCCCTGTCTTACGCCCGCCCGCGCCGGCGGCACCGGCCTCCGCATACCAGGTCGAGCGCCTGCGAAACGGCGAAAGGTCCGTCATCTCGTCGGTGGCCTCGAGGACCACCGAGCCGCCGCGGCCGCCGTCGCCGCCGTCAGGACCGCCCCGGGGCACGAACGGCTCGTGGCGGAAGGACGTCGACCCGCGGCCGCCATGGCCGCCGCGCACGCGGATGCGCGCCGAGTCTATGAACCGGCGGCTGTCAGACCTGTTCGGCGTGCTTGATCGTCACGCGCCGGCCGTCCTTGCCGACGCGCTCGTACGCGACCTGGCCCGCGACCAGGGCGAACAGCGTGTCGTCACGGCCCAGCCCGACTCCGGCGCCCGCGGCGATCTTCGTGCCACGCTGGCGGACGAGGATCGTGCCGGCGCCCACCACCTGGCCGCCGTAGACCTTGACGCCGAGCATCTTCGGCTGGGAGTCGCGACCGTTGCGGGAGGAACCCCCGCCCTTCTTGTGCGCCATCTCTACTTCTCTTCCTTCCTGGTGCGCCGCGCCCGCTTCGGAGCCTCGGCCGGCTGCTCCGGCTCGGCCGCGGTCTCGGCTTCGGTGCTGACGGGTTCAGCCGCCTCGGCCCGCGGCTCGGCCTTCTTCGGCGCCGCCTTGCCCCGGCCGCGGGACTTCGCGGGCGCCTTCTCCGCCGCTTTCTCTTCCTTCTTTTCGACCCCGACGCCGCCGACGGCGATGATCTCGATGGCCGTCAGGTGGGCGCGACCGCCGTGATGGACGCGCACGCGCTTCTTCGACTTGTAGCGCATTCCCTCGACGCGGGGGCCGCGCTGGTGCGCGAGCACCTTGACGTCCACGTCGATGCCGTCGACGGCCGGGCTGCCGACCTTCACGCCGTCGCCGTCCGCCAGCAGGAGCACGCGGCCGAGCTTGAGCGAGGAGCCGGGCTCGGCGCTCAGCCGGTCGACCAGGATCCGGTCGCCGGGAGCCACGCGGTACTGCTTTCCGCCGCTGACGACGACAGCCGACAGCGAACCATCTGGCTTGGGCACGGCGTGTGATTGTACCAAGAGGGCGGGTCCGGCCAGCGCCGCCCGGCCTGAAGTGAACGGCCGCGAATTCCACGCGTTTTGCGCCAAGCGAGCCAGATCCTGCGCGAATTGAGCGCGTCTGGCGCCAGACGCGCCGAAATTCCCCACCTATCCTGTGAGCCGCGCAGCCTCAACGCATCAGGAGCGAAGTGGCCGCAACCCCGATCAGGACCAGCACTCCGTAGGGCGCCACCCCGCGCGTGTACATCTCGCGCACGGCCGCCGCGCCGCGACGCCGGAGGACGAAGCCCGCCGCGAACACCACCGCCGCGACCAGCAGCGTGACGCCGAAGAAGCGCACGGCTCCGGGCAGGTCGTCCGATGCGGGCGTGATGAACAGCGTGGTGAAGAGGCCGCAGTAGGGGAACCAGCAGAGGAGGCGCACCCCGTCGATCCGGATCCGCAGCCGGCGCTCCTGCGGCGGCGCCATCGGCCACAGGCGGAGCAGCGCCGGCAGGCACAGCAGGTAGAGCAGGCCGCTCGCGAGCTTGACCGGCAGCAGGCCGGGCACGAGCACGTTGCCCAGGACCTGAGGCCGCAGGCCCTGGGGCTGCACCGCGGGCCCGAGCACGGCGAGGAGCCACAGGAGCTGGACCAGGAGCATCAGGCCCGGCTCGGCGGCGTACTCGACGCTCAGCGCCAGCTCGGCCCACGCGGTGAACATGAGCCCCGCCGCGGCCAGCACGACGCTCCGCTCCTCGTCCGGGACGGGGTTGGACGGCGCCGCCAGCTGCGCGCTGGCGAGGGCGGCGCAGACCGCCACCGTGACCACGGCGAGGCCCGGGCGGCGGCGGGGCATTTCCTCGGACCCGGCCACCGCCCGCGTCCAGGCCAGCTCCACGATCGCGCCGAAGGCGATCACCGTCACCAGCCCGGGGTAGCCGGCCAGGGCGAGCAGGTGGAGCAGCGCGTCAGCCACGGGCTGGGGCATCAGAGGCCCGCCGCGAAAAGGATGGGCAGCGGATAGAGGCCGGCCGCGACGTTGAGCGCGATCACGAGCCCGACGCCGGCGGCCTGACGGCCTCGGGGCAGGCCCAGGCTGCGTCCGAGGCGGAGGGACCCGGGCAGCCAGAGCAGCATCGCCACCGCCATCACCAAGGCCAGCGGCCAGTACAGGTCGGTGGCTCCGCGCAGCAGGAGGACTCGCGCGGCAAAGCCGGCGAACGGGGCCGAGCCGGACAGCGCCGCCGCGACCACGAGGTTGATCGGCCGCAGCATCTCGGTCCCCTCGCGCAGCGCCTCGCGCGACGCCAGGTAGAGCGGCAGCCGGCACAGCACGATGCTGAAGAGGACGAGCAGCGCAGCCCGCCGCCCGTCGACCACGGCGATGCCGAACCCGCACATCGCCAGGCCCCAGTCGGCGAGAAACGAGTACCGCCACGCGGCGGCCGTCAGCTCGGTGCGCCAGGCGGCGAGGCTGCCCCAGACCATGTTGATCAGGCCGAGACCCAGCAGCATCGCGCCGAGCAGTCCCGCGGCCTCGCCGTCGAGGAAGTGCGGGGCCTGGAGCAGGATCACGGCCGCCGCGACGGGGCCGATGAAGGCGAGCCACGCCACCGGCGAGGCGGTGAGCGGCTCCTCCGGGTCGAACTCGTGCATGTAGGGCACCAGCCCCACGATCCCCGAGACCCCGGCCGCGACCCCGACGGCGGCAAAGCGCTTCAGCGCGTCAGGGCCGTCGACCCGGGCGAACAGCGCAGCCAGCCCGAGGATGGCCACCGCCGCGACCAGCGGCCGCATGCGCACCGCGAACGCGCGGCGCCCTCCCATGGCCGAATGCAGGACGGCCAGCACGAGCAGCACGGCGAGCACCACGTCGAAGGTCGGCGCCGCCGCGACCGCCGCCGCGCCGGCCAGGCCCGCCGTGCCGCGGACCAGGAGGCGGCGCTGCTGGGCCCGCGCCGGCAGCAGGCCGACCGCCAGCGCCAGGGCGGCGGCGCACAGCGCGACCAGGAGGATCGGCTCAGCCGGGCTCAAGCCGCGTCCTGGGGAACCAGCTGACCGCGACGGCGACCGCGGCCGCCACGACATACGTCCAGAAGCCGGGGTTCACGCCGTCCACGGCGGTGGCGACGGCGAGCCCGAGCACCAGCGCGGCGACCGAGGTCGTGGTGGCCGCGACCTCGTCTCCGATCATGACCCGGCCTCCGGCCAGGCCGACCGTCGACAGCACGGCAAAGCGAAGCGCGGCGCCGCCGCCCGTCATCACCGCGGCGGCGATCCAGAGGGCGACGAAGCCTGCCCCCATGCACATGACCAGGCGCGGCGTCGAACCGCCGGGCAGCACGTCCCAGCCGGCGGGTCCGGAGCGCAGGCGCAGGGTCGCGGCCATCAAGCCGCCGGCTGCGAGGGCGGCCGCTCCGATCGCGGCCCCGGCGCTCCACGCGACCACGGCGAGCGCGAGCGCGGTGACCGCCAGGCCGGCGGCCAGGGCCCGGCGCCCGTCGCCCACCACGATCAGCGACACGCCCAGCCAGGCGGCGAACGCCGCGACGCCGGCGATCACCGACGGGTCAACGGGTGACGGCGAACCCGAGGGCCACGAGCGCCGCCAGCCAGAGCAGCGGACGGCCGCCGGTCGCCGCGAGCTCGAGCTCACGCAGGTTCAGGAGCGAGCGGTACTGGTCCGGTACCCGGGCCGCGAGCGCGGTCTCGCGCACGCGCCACCACCAGCTCGGGCCCGCGAAGCGCAGCACGGCCGCCCGCGGCTGGGGAGCGACGTACGTGGCGCCCAGCCCCGGATAGGCGATGGCCGCGATCAGGAGAAGGGGAAGGAACAGCGCCAGCGCCGGCAGGACCGTGGTCGTGGTCGCGATGGAGGTGAACCGGTTCCCGACGGCCAGTGGCGCCGTCCGCATCACCTCCGCCGTGATCGGGCTGCCGAGCGCGGCCACGAGCACGGCCAGGGCGGGGCCGGCGATCAGGATCAGCGCCGCCACGACCGCCGCCACGCGCGCCGAGGTCAGGTGCGCCGCCTCGGCCGCCGGAGCGAGCCCCACGGCGCGGGCCGACGCGACCGCCCAGATGGCCCAGGCGGCGATCGCGACCAGTCCGATCAAGCCGGTGAAGTCGCCCGCTTCGAAGGTGGCTTCGATCCCGAGCACCAGCGCGCCGAAGCCCACGCCCGGCGGGAGCCCGGCCGCGGCTCCGAGGACCAGCAGCGAGGCCACCGGCGAATCCTCGGGCAGCAGCGCGATGCAGGCGATGAGCGCCGAGGCCGTGGCCAGCACGGTGAGACCGGCCACGACGCCGAGGGGCGTGCCGATGGCGATCGCCATGAGGGCGAAGCCGCCGAGCGCGGGCACCACCTCGGCGAGGTACGCGCGCTTGGACGCGGCGGCCTGGGCGCGAAACGCCGCCCCGAACGCGACCGCGGCGCCGAGCAATCCCAGCACCATGCTGAACGCGGGGTGCGGATAGTGTCCATTGCCCAGCTCATACCCCCGCACCAGCAGGTAGAGGCCCAGCGGATAGAGGGTCGCGAGCGCGATCCCGGCGGCGCCGAGCGAGGGCCGCGACGAAAGGCTCGACGTCCACGACCGCCACGGAAAGAGGCCTGAGACGACGACGGCCGAGCCGGCGAGCAGCGCGAAGATGGCGGGGGTCACGGCGGACACGGGCACCGCTTCGAACACCGCCGTCCCGCTGCGCACCTGCAGCAGCACCCCCACCCACGTCAGGGCCAGCCAGCCCGCGAGCAGCGCGGTCCAGCTCGGCCGGTTCCCGCCCGGGTCCTCCGTGTCGAGCAGCATCACGGCGAGAGTCGCCGCCGTCCCGCCCGCGGCCGCCGCCAGCACGATGCCGCCCGCTTCGACCGCGCCCAGGCTCGACCCCAGGGCGAGCATCGCGATGGCGCTCTCCTGCCAGCTTCGCCGCTGCAGCGTCAGCAGCAGCGCGGCCGGCGCCGCGATCATCACGCCGAAGGCAAACGCCACCGCGTCGATCCGCATGTCGAACGCGGTCCCGAATCCGAGCTGGCCGAGGACCAGCTCCTCGGTGGACCTGACCGGCACCCACAGCGCGAACAGCGCGATCAGCGCGGCCCACGCTCCGGCGGCGCCGATGCGTCCCACGTCGACGCGAAGGGCGCCGAGCGCCGCGATCACCGCCGCCGACGCGAGGGGTAGGGCCACAGGCAACAGAACCGCGGCTGAGGGCATGCGCGGTTAGCGTAACGGCGCCGCCCGCGGTGGATCGGTCAGCCGGCCTGCTGGTCGAGCCGGGCGATCGCCTCGCGCAGCGCCTTCGCGCGCTCCTCCAGGTCCGCGACCACGTCCGCGGGCGCCTTGTCGCGGAACTGCTCGTTCGCCAGCTTCGCCTCCGCGCGCTCGAGGTCCTGCTGGTAACGTGCCCTCTCCTTCTGGCGCCGCGCGTCGCCGCCGGCCGCGGGGAACTTCACGCGACCCGCCGCCACCGCGAGCGGAGTGCCCTCGTCGAGCCCGTCCACGAGCTCGACCTGGGCCAGCCGGGCGGCCAGCGTCGCCACCTCGTGATCGACTCCGTCGAGGTGAAAGTCACCCCCTCGGGGATTGCCCGCGGCCTGCCGGTGTCCGCGCACCTCCTCCACGATCCACATCACCTGACCGAACCGTTCCTCGGCGCCGGGATCGGCGTAGCGGTCCTCGAGGTCGGGCCACGAGGCCTGCATCACGAAATCGTTTCGCCCGGGCAGCCGCGACCACAGCTCCTCCGTCACGAACGGCATGAACGGGTGCAGCAGGCGGAAGAGGTTGTCGAGGCAGAAGAACGCGACGTCCTGCGCGACCGGGTCGCCGGCCCGCAGGCGCTCCTTGACCGCCTCCAGGTACCAGTCGCACAGCTCGTTCCACGCGAACGCGTACGCGGCGTTGATCGAGTCCTGGAACGTCATGTTCTCGATCCCGGTGGTCACGTCGGTGAGCGCGCCGGTGAGCCGTGACAGGATCCACCGATCCTCCAGATGCTCCCTCGCCTCGAGGTAGCCGGGAGGTTCCGTGGAGGGCGTGCCCGGCGAGCCGAGCACGAGGCGCGTCGCGTTCCACAGCTTGTTGCAGAAGCGGCGGTAGCCCTCGACGCGGCTCTCGTCGAAGCGCACGTCCTGGCTCGACATGGCCACCGACGCAGCCCACGCGCGCAGCGCGTCCGCGCCGTACTTGCTGATCAGCTCGCGCGGGTCGACGCCGGTGCCGAGCGACTTCGACATGCGCCGGCCGTCGGCGGCCTGCACCACGCAGTGGATCAGGACGTCGTGGAAGGGCGCCTCCTCCATGAACTCGAGGCCGGTCATGATCATCCGGCTGACCCAGAGGTTGATGATCTCGCGGGCCGTGCAGTTCATGTCCGTGGGGTAGAAGGCCTGGAGGTCTTCGGTCTCCTCGGGCCACCCCAGCGTCGCGAAAGGCCACAGCGCCGATGAGAACCACGTGTCCAGCACGTCGGGGTCCTGCGTGAGGTTCGCGCTGCCGCACGTGGCGCACACCTCCGGTGGCTCCACCGCCACCGTGTCGTGCCCGTTGTCGCAGTGGTACACCGGCACGCGGTGGCCGAGCCACAGTTGCCGGCCGATGTTCCAGTCGCGCAGGCCGCGCAGCCAGTCGAGGTAGGTGCGCTCGTAGCGCTCCGGGTGCCAGCGCACGTTCCCCGCCTCCGACGCCGCGACCGCCTTGTCGCGCATCACGTCCATCCGCAGCCACCACTGCTCGCTGATCAGCGGCTCGATCACGGTGTGGCAGCGGTCGCAGTGCCCGACCTGGTGCGTGTACGGCTCCTCCTTCACGAGCAGGCCCTGCGCCTTCAGGTCGTCGACCACGCGCCGGCGCGCCTCGAGGCCGGGGAGCCCGTCGTAGGGAAGGCCGGGGACGTCCATCGAGCCGTCGAGATGCATGCCGTTGACGACGGGCAGGCCGTGGCGCTGCGCGATCTCGTAGTCGAGCGGGTCGTGGCCGGGCGTGACCTTCAGCGCGCCCGTGCCGAACTCGGTCTCGACGGCCTCGTCCGCGACGATCGGAAGCTTGCGGCCGACCAGGGGCAGGATCGCCGTCTTGCCGGCGATGTCCCTGTAGCGCGGGTCGGTCGGGTTGACCGCGATGCCGGTGTCGGCCAACATCGTCTCGGGGCGCACGGTCGCGATCACGACGTCGCCACCGCCCTCGATCGGGTAGCGGATGAAGTACAGCGTGTCGTGGTGCTCCTGCCACTCGACCTCGAGATCCGAGATGGCGGAGCGGTCGCGCGGGCACCAGTTGACGATGCGGGGTGCGCGGTAGATCCAGCCGCGCTCGTAAAAGCCCACGAAGGCGGTCATCACCGCGCGCACGTAGCGCGAGTCCATCGTGAAGCGCAGGCGCGTCCAGTCCATCGAGGCGCCGAGCAGGCGGAGCTGGTTGATGATCGTCGCGCCCACCTGTGCGTACCACTCCTCCACGCGCGCGTTGAAGGCCTCGCGCCCGAGCTCCTCCTTGGAGGTGCCCTCGCGCGCGAGCTGCTTCTCGATCACGTTTTGGGTCGCGATCGCGGCGTGGTCGTAGCCGGGCAGGAAGAGGACCTCGTGGCCGGTCATGCGCTTGTAGCGCGCCAGCAGGTCGTAGATCGCGGTCTGCAGAGCGTGCCCCATGTGCAGCTCGCCGGTGATGTTCGGGGGCGGGAAGCACATGGTGAACTTGGGCTTGTCGCTGCTCGCGTCGGCGACGAACAGGCCCGCGGACTCCCAGCGCGCGTACCACCGGGCCTCGACGGCCTGGGGGTCGAACGCCTTGGGCATGTCGGTCGCGGGACGTGCTGCTTCCATGGGAGCTTTCATCTTATTCGGCGCGTTTCAGCCACCCGCGCCCGCCACCACCCGCCGCCGCCACCCGCGCCCGCCGCCACCCGCGCCCGAATTCCGCGCGTTTTGCGCCAATGGCGCCCTTCCCGCCAGGAATTCCGCGCGTTTTGCGC
>CAZLJC010000061.1:0-10167 GCA_964559855.1 uncultured Actinomycetes bacterium | reverse complement strand
GCGACGTATCGCTCGTGGTTGAGGCCCCAGGCCGCGTAGCGCATCAGGCCGAGCGCGCGATAGCGCTCGCGGCCGGCGACCGTCTTGCCCGCGACGATCGCTTTGCGCAGCGCCAGTGGCGTCCGCCCGGGAAACTCGGTGAAGGCGCGGCCGACGGCGTCGAGGATGTGCGCGTCGGAGCTCCCGATCTCGGCGGCGCCGAGGCTCGCGCACAGCCGGCGCGCCATCTGGTTGAAGACGTAAAAGCCCGGCGTCGCGTTCTCGACCTCGATCGCGTCGAAGCCGATCTCGGCCGCGAGCCAGCCGACCCCGTGCACCGTGTGCGCCGGGTTGCGCCGGCGGGTCCGCCAGAACGGATGCACCGCGATCGCGAGCCCGCCCTGGTCGTGGATCGCGGCCACGGTGGCGGCCGCGGACATGCCGGGGCGCACGCGCTTCTCCAGGAACAGTCCGACGATGTGGCCGTTGCGGCTCGAGACCTCCTCGCCGATCACGACCTCGAGGCGCGCCCGGCCCGCCGCGTGGTCGCGGGCGCGAAGCGCGCCCTCGATCGTGTCGTGGTCCGTCACGGCGATCACGTCGAGGCGCCTCGCGGAGGCGTGGCGCACCAGCTCGAGCGGCGACGGCCAGCCGTCGGAGGCGGTCGTGTGCATGTGCAGGTCCGCCCTGCCCCGCGCAGCCATGGACGTGCATCCTACCCCGGCCGGGTCTACGATCAACCCCTTACAACCTGCGTCGATAGAGAAAGGTGGAGGTGTCGGCCGTGGAAGGCTTGATGCAGGACTACGAGCTCACCATCCAGCACGTGCTCTGGCGGCTCCAGCGACTGCACCAGCACAAGGAGCTGGTGACCAAGCGCGACGATGGCCTTCACCGCGAAACGAACGGCGAGCTGGTTGCCCGCGTGAACAAGCTGGCCGGCGCGCTGAAGCGGATCGGCGTCAAACCGGGAGACCCCGTCGCCACGCTGGCCTTCAACAACAGCCGCCACCTGGAGCTGTATTACGCGATCCCGTGCATGGGCGCGGTGCTCCACACGCTCAATCTCCGCCTGCTGGCTCAGCATCTCGAGTTCATCGTCAATGACGCTCAAGACAAGGTTTTATTTGCTGATCAGGCCGTACTTCCTCTACTGAAGCCGCTGCTGGGCCGGATCCCGAGCGTCAAGACCTTCGTGGTGATGAGCGACACGAGGCAGGGCGCCGAGGCCGGCGCGGCCGCCGGGCTCGAGGGCGCGCTCGACTACGAGACGCTGATCGAGTCCGAAAGCGAGAGCTATCCCTGGCCGAAGCTCTCGGAACGCATGGCCGCGGCCATGTGCTACACGTCCGGCACCACCGGCAACCCGAAGGGCGTCGTGTACTCGCACCGCTCGCAGTACATCCACACCATGGGCGTGCTGCAGAGGGACAACCTCGGTCTGGCCGAGGACGACGTGCTGCTGCCCGTGGTGCCCATGTTCCACGCCAACAGCTGGGGCCTGCCCTACGCCGCCGGGATGTCCGGGGCGAAGGTCGTCTTCCCCGGCCGCTTCTCGGCCGACCCGAAGTCGCTGGTCGAGCTCTCGCAGGGCGAGGGGGTCACCTTCCTCGCCGGCGTGCCGACGGTGTGGATCGCCCTGGCCGGCTATCTGAAGGAATCCGGCGAGCGGCTGCCCACGGTCAGGACCGTCGTCTGCGGCGGCGCGGCGGTGCCGCGCTCGCTGATGGAGGCGATGGACTCGCTCGGCCTGCGGATCCTCCACGCCTGGGGCATGACCGAGACCTCGCCGCTGGGCAGCGTGGCGCGGGTTCCCTCCGGCCTCGGTGAGGAGCAGGAGCTGAAGCTCCGGCTGACCCAGGGCCGGGTGGCGCCGGGCGTCGAGATCCGGATCAGCGACCCGGCGAGCGGCGAGGAGCTGCCCTGGGACGGAGTCGCGTTCGGCGAGATCCAGGTGCGCGGCCCGTGGATCGCGCGCAGCTACTTCAACGGGTACGACCCGGACAGGCTGACCGAGGACGGGTGGTTCCGCACGGGCGACGTGGCGAAGATCACGCCTGAGGGCTACATCCAGATCGTCGACCGGACCAAGGACGTCATCAAGTCCGGGGGCGAATGGATCTCCTCGGTCGAGCTGGAGAACGCGGTGATGGCCCACCCCAAGATCGTCGAGGCGGCGGTGATCGGCCTGCCGCACCCGAAGTGGGGCGAGCGGCCGGTCGTATACGCCGTGCCGCGGCCGGAGTTCAAGGGCAAGGTCACCCAGGAGGAGGTCAACGACTTCCTGAAGGACAAGGTGGCGAAGTGGTGGCTGCCGAACGAGGTGCGCTTCATCGACGAGGTGCCCAAGACGTCGGTCGGCAAGTTCGACAAGAAGGTGCTGCGCGCGGGCGCCGAGCCGATCCACGAGTCCGCCGAGCCGGCCCGGGCGGGCGACGTGGTGCCGCAGTGAGCGCGCGCGCGGGCGTCCGCGAGCACCGCATCGGCCGCGACCGCTTTCACTTCAAGTGGGACCGCTCGCTCGACCCGGCGGTCGAGATCGACCCCGGAGACGTGGTCCACTTCGACACCGAGGAGGTCACGGCCGGCCAGCTGAAGCAGGGCGACCCCGCCTCGCGCCTGGCCACCCTCGACTTCAACCGCCTCTACCCGCTGGGCGGGCCCGTGTACGTGCGGGGCGCCGAGCCGGGAGACGCGCTGGAGGTCGAGATCCTGGAGCTCAAGCCTGGCTCGTGGGGCTGGGCGGCGCTCCTGCCCGGGCTCGGGCTGCTCGCGTCGGACTTTCCGGACCCCTACGTCCGCTACTTCGACCTCGGCGACCGGACGGCGGCCGAACTGCGCCACGACGTGCACATCCCCATCGCGCCCTTCTGCGGTACGATGGGGGTGGCCACCGACGTGGAGGGGCCGGTGGACGTGCTGCCGCCGACCAAGGGCGCGGGCAACGTCGACACCCGCCACCTGACCGCCGGCACGAAGCTGTACCTCCCCGTCTTCGTCCCCGGCGCCCTGTTCTCGGCCGGCGATTGCCACGCCGCGCAGGGAGACGGCGAAGTCTGCGTTACGGGGATCGAATGCCCGATGACGTTCTCACTCCGCTTTGGAGTGGTCAAGGGCGGCGCGCCGCGACCGTGGAGCTATCACTTCGTAACCCCGGCCGCCCCGCTCCAGCCGCGCAGCGACGCGGCCGGCTACCACTCGGTCTGCGCCCTGGGGCCGGACCTGATGGAGGACGCGCGCAACGCCGTGCGCTACACCATCGAGTGGCTCGTCAAGGACCACGGCCTGAGCCGCGAGGACGCCTACATCCTCTGCAGCCTGGCCGGCGACCTGAGGATCAGCCAGATCGTCGACCAGCCGAACTGGGGCGTGTCCTTCTACCTGCCGCTGAGCGTCTTCAGCTAGCCGCCTTTTCCCTCCCCTGCCCGCCGCGAGGGCCGGGGCGCCTTTGAACGTGCAATCCGCTGGAATGAACGGGTCTGTCGGGCATACTGACAAACCCATAGAAGCGAAATTGAGCACGACACAGCTAGGGAAGTACCCGATCGAGGCCGAGCTTGGGCGTGGCGCCATGGGCGTCGTGTACCGCTCCACGCACCCCCGGCTCGAGATCCCGGTCGCCATCAAGGTGCTGGCCGAGCAGTACTCGAGCGACCCCAACTTCCGCCAGCGCTTCCACCGCGAGGCGGCGACCGTGGCGGCGCTCAACCACCCCGGAATCGTCCGGGTCTACGACTTCGACGAGGACGGGCCCGTCCTGTTCATCGTCATGGAGTGGGTGGACGGCCGCTCGATGCGATCCTGGCTCGACGAGTACGGGCGGTTCAGCGTCGACGTGTCGGTCGACCTGATCCAGCAGCTGCTGTCGGCGGTCGGCGTCGCGCACGACTACTCCATCGTCCACCGCGACCTGAAGCCGGACAACATCCTGATCTCGAACCGGGGCAAGACCAAGATCCTCGACTTCGGCATCTCGAAGCTGATCGACGACAAGCACCGGCTGACCGCGACCGGGAGCATGGTCGGGACGCCCGCGTACATGGCGCCGGAGCAGGTCAAGGGCGAGCCGGTCGACGAGACCGCGGACATCTACTCGCTGGGCATGATCCTGTACGAGCTGCTCCACGGGGAGCCGCCGTTCACCGGTCCGCTGCCGGCCGTGCTGCACTCGCAGGTGTTCGACAAGCCGCGCGCCTCCACGGCCATCCCCTCGCCGATCATGGAGATCATCTGGAAGGCCACGGCCAAGGACCGCACGCAGCGCTTCCAGTCGTGCGAGGAGTTCGCGGGCGCTTTCCACTACATGCCCAAGGCGGCGATCGCCCACCCGCCGGCCGAGGCGATCTCCTCAGAGATGGCGGTCGAGGAGGAGGTGGAGGAGCCTCATCCGCTGCCGACCAAGACCGACGGACAGAAGCCGGCCGGCGTGTGCACGTACAGCGACTGCAACGAGCGCCGGGGTTGGGCCTGCGCGTACACCGACATGGTCGGACGCAAGTGCGGCAGCTGGTGGTGCCGGCGCCACATCCAGTTCATCGAGCGGACCCCGTTCTGCCCACGCCACGCCAGCGTCATCCGCGCGCTGGCCCCGACCGCGAACACGATCTTCGAGATCAAGAACCGGCCGGCGGTCGACGACCGGGCGCTGCCCCTGGCGGCGCTGGTCGCCGAGGACGTGGACAAGGACGTGACCGAGCTGGTGCGCCGCCGCTACCAGAACCGCAAGGACGTGACGATCGCGCGCGACCGGACCGTCCGCCAGACCTGGAGCGGCCGCAACGACGTGGCGTGGGAGCGCAGCTGGGCGGCGCTCAAGAGCCAGGGGTACCTGATCCGGATCGCCGTCCGCGTCGCGGCCGACGAGCCGGACGTGGTGCAGCTCCTGATCGGAAACACCGTGGTGTTCAAGGAGGTGCCGGACTGGATCAGCCGCCGGCGCGAGGGCGAGCCGCCCGACCACGCCGACCGGGCGCGGTTCGGCAAGAAGCTCTTCGCCGCCATCCTCGAGCACGTCGACTCGCCGCGCCCGGTGCCGTCGGCGGTGCCGGCGACGAACAGCCGGCAGATGGAGCCGCCGCCGCCCGAGATCAACCGCACCCTGATCGAGGGGCTGGTCCTGCGCCTCGCCGCCACGGCGACCCGGCTCACCGGGTTCGAGGTCGCCGAGGCGCTGGCGCTGCCGTTCAACGCCATCGAGCCGATCCTGAAGGCGCTCACCGGCACGAACTTCCTGGACGCGCTCGGCCTGGCCCAGGAGCACGGCCCGTGGCTCGGGCGTCCGCTGCCGGAGCGGATGGCCTACGCCATCACCAAGCAGGGACGGTCGCGCAGCGACCAGATCTCAGACGCGGGCACGCGCTACCTCGGTCCCGCGCCGGTGTCGATGGCGGAGTACAAGGCGGTGCTCGCCGAGGCCGCCAAGCCGGCGACGCTCGACCTGGTGAAGGTGGGCCTGGCGCTGAGCGGCATCGAGCTCGCACCGGGCGTGATGGAGGCTGTGCGCGCGGCGGTCAACTCGCGCTCCTCGATCTTCATCTACGGCGCGCCGGGCAACGGCAAGACGACGCTGGCCCGGCGCCTCGCGAGCCTGCTCGGAGGCCCGGTGCTGATCCCATTCGCGCTCGACGTGGGCGGCGGCGACGTGATGACCGTCTTCGACGGGGCGGTGCACCGCCTGGAGGCGAACCAGCCGGCGGACCGCCGCTGGCGGCGTGTCGCGCGGCCGCTGGTCCAGGTCGGCGGCGAGTTTCAGCTCGAGATGTTCGACCCCACGTGGGAGGAAGGAAGCCGCACGTACGCCGCGCCGCTGCAGGTCAAGGCAAACGGCGGCGTGATGCTGATCGACGACCTCGGGCGGCAGCGGGTGTCGCCGAAGCAGATCCTCGACCGTCTGCTGGTGCCGCTGGAGCAGGACACCGACTTCCTCAACCTCACGGCCAGCGGGCGCAAGGTGGAGATCCCGTTCCGGGCGCAGCTCGCCCTGTCGACGAACCTGAAGCCGGCCGAGCTGCTGGACGAGGCGTACCTGCGCCGCCTCTCGTACAAGGTGCTGATGCCGGATCCGACGTGGGAGATGTGGTGCCGGATCTTCGAGCACGAGCGGGAGCGGCTGACGATTCCGCCCGAGTCGAAGGCGCTGGAGATGATCCAGTCGCTGTATGGAGGGCGGCCCCTGCGGGGCAACCACCCGCGGGACCTGCTGGAGCGGCTGGTCGACGTGTCGTCGGCGCGCGGGGTGCGGCCGCAGCTCACGCCGGAGCTGGTCGAAGCCGCCTGGAACACGCTGTTCGTCGCGAGCTGAGCTCTTCGGGCGGTTCCTTCCATTTTTTCGGATTCCGCGCGTTTGCGCGTTCCGGATTCCGCGCCTTTTGCGCCAAGCGCGCGCCTCGCGGCGCCTGAAGCGCGCCTTTTGCGCCAGACGCGCGTTTGGCGCGCGCGCGGGTTGGGCGCCGTTCGCGTGGCTGGCCGGCGCGCGCCGGGCGTGCCGGCGCGGCGTGGTGGGCGGGCGGCGCGCCGGGCGTGGGTATACTCACTTTTCGCCTCGCGAGCGGCGGTGGCGGAATGGCAGACGCGCTAGTTTCAGGAGCTAGTGTCCGCAAGGACGTGGAGGTTCAACTCCTCTCCGCCGCACCAGCCTCCGTGTCGGTAGAGCCCCTCCCCCGCTAGCCTTTCGGCCATGGATCACGCCGACCGGCTGGCCAGGCTCGCGGAGCTCACGGTGCGGGTCGGGGCCAACGTCCAGCCCGGGCAGCGCGTGGTGGTCTCCTCCCTCATCGGCAACGCTCCGCTGGCGCGCGAAATTGTGCGCGCGGCCTACCGGGCCGGAGCCGCGCACGTGGACGTCATGTACAACGACCGCCACCTCACTCGAGCCCAGGTCGAGCTCGGTCCCCAGGAGACCCTGAGCGACACCGCGCCGTGGCTGATGACGCTGGTCCGGACGCTCGACGCGGAGCACGGCTCGTTCATCGTCATTCACGGCGAGACCGAGCCCGAGCTGCTGGCCGACCTGGACGGCACCCTCGTCGGCCGGGCGCAGCCGCTCGAATTCCGCAAGGCCTGGGGCGAGACCGTCGGGCGGCAGAGCGTCAACTGGACGATCGTGCCCGCCGTGACGCCGGGCTGGGCGGCGCAGGTCTTCGGCAAGCCCGACGTCGACGCGCTGTGGGACGCGGTGGAGCAGGCGATCCGGCTCGACACTCCGGACCCGGTCGCCGCGTGGCGGACGCACATCGCCCGGCTTGAAGGCATCACGCAGGCGCTGAACGACCGGCGTTTCGAAGCGCTGCGCTACATGGGCCCGGACACGGACTTCACGGTCGGCCTCCTGCCGAGCTCCACCTGGCACGCGGGCGACAACGTGACGACCGCCGGGATCAGGCACGTCGCCAACATGCCCACCGAGGAAGTCTTCACCACCCCGGACTGCCGCAGGGCCGAGGGGCGGCTCCGCTCCACGCGTCCGCTGCAGATGGGAGGCGTGACGATCACGGACCTGCAGTTCGAGCTTCGCGATGGACGCATCGTGAAGGTGGACGCGACGAACGGAGCCGACGTCGTGAGGGCGGAGCTCGCGAGCGACGAGACCGCGAGCCGGCTCGGCGAGGTCTCGCTGGTCGACGGCTCGTCAGCCGTGGGGCGGCTCGGCCTGACCTTCTACGACACGCTCTTCGACGAGAACGCCACCTGCCACATCGCCTACGGCGACGGTTTCGACTACTGCGTGACCGACGAGGCGGACCGGGCTGCGGGGCTCAACAAATCGTCGATCCACACGGACTTCATGGTCGGCGGACCCGAGGTGCGGATCGACGGCAAGGAGCCCGGTGGAGGATGGGTGCCCGTCCTCCACGACAACGAGTTTCGGATCGGCTGAGCGGGCTAGCGGCTGAGGACGTTCTCGAGCTCGGCCTTGCTCATCCGGGAACGACCCCGGATGCCGCGCTCCTTCGCCTCGTTGCGCAGCTGGTCGTACGTCCGTCCGCCCGACCCGCGGTGTGAGCGCAGGCCGCCCCGCCGGCCGGCCGAGATGTCCTCGATCGAGGTGCGGCTGGCCTCCCTCGTCTCACCGTGCTGGGCCCGCTCCTTGTTCACCGTTCGAGCGGCGATCTCTTCCGCCTTGTCCTCGCCACTGCCCCGTTCGAGCAGGCCTTCCTTGATGTGCTCGTACTGTCGCTCGCGCTTCGCGCTCCAGGCACGTCGTGGCATGTTGCATCGCCTCCTTTGGTTCTTCCTTGACAACGCGCCGGCAAATCCATTCGACTGAGCGAGCCTTGAACCCGACCACCTACGACCAGCTGCGCGTGCTCTACCGCACGCTGCTGGTCTTCGCCACGGTCGCGATGCTGGTCCTGGGCATTGGGCTGGTCGAGTTCGTGTACTTCGAGCCGCCCGGGGAGACGAGCGGCGCCAAGGCGCACATCGTGGGCGTGTACCGATACGACAGCCAGGCGCGGCAGGTGGTCGGGGGAGACCAGACCCAGTTTCCGAGGTCGGGCGAGTTCGCCGCGGTCGTGGACTGGTCGTCGATCCCGGACACGCTGACCGTGGACGCGCGCTGGTACGACGTCTTCGGGTCGCTGCGCGGCAGCGCCGGGCCGGCGCACCCGTCGCAGCTGGCCGGGCACAGTGTCGTCCCCGTCCTGGTGCCGCCGGGCTACCGCTACGTCCTGCCGGGGCGGTACACGTTCGTGGTCGAGCGACTGGAGGATGGCATGCCGGTCGAGGTGCTGGGCCGGCGGTTCGTCGTGGTCGACCGTTGATCCACGCCACCACGCCGCCGGCGGCCAATCCGCACACCAGGCTGCGTCCGAGCCGCTACGGCCTGGCGATCGCGATCGTCGTGGTCGTCGTGATCGCGCTGATCGGCAGCTCGATCCTCAACTACGTCTACCTCGACACCATCCCGGGCCGCGTCTCGCTCTACGGGTTGCTGGCCGTCGCGCTGATCTCGCTGGGGACGTACATCCTGGTCCGCGCTTACGACCGCGACCGCGCGATGCGGCGCAAGCACCTGATTCGCGCCGGCGTGCTGATCGGCCTGGGCGTGCTGCTGTGGCTTCTGATCATCGACCTGTTCCTGTACACCCAGTCGGCCGGCCCGGCGGTGGCGCTGCTGTGCGCGCTCGCGTGCCTGCCCACGACCGCGTTCGGGCTTTTCGTCGTGCGCCGGATCGACCGCAACGAAAAGGAACCGTGGCGCCTCGTGCTGGTGGCCGCGGCGTGGGGCGCGATCGTCGCCACCAGCCTGGTCGTGTGGGCGGAGACGGTGTGGGAGATCTCGGCGCAACGCACTCTCGTGCCGGGACCGGGCCTGGATGCATCGCTCGCGTTCATGGCCGGGATCATCGAAGAGCTCGCCAAGGGGCTGGCCCTGGTGCTGCTTTTCCTCGTGATGCGCAACGAGTTCGACGACGTGGTGGACGGCATCGTATACGGCGCGGCGGTCGGGCTGGGGTTCAACTTCATGGAGTCGGTCGACTACATGACCAACCTCTATTCGATCTTCGCGCCCGAGGGTTTCGGATCGACGGCGGCCGGCGTGCAGTGGTATGGACGCCAGGTGCTCGGGCTGTTCTTCGGGCACGCGACGTACACCGCCTTCATCGGAGCCGGGCTCGGCATCGCGCGCCAGCTGCCGCGTCCGCGACAGAAGATCCTCGCCGCCGTCAGCGGGTTCCTGATCGCCATCGCGGGCCATTTCTCGTGGGACGCGTGGGCCCAGTTCTTTCCCATCCAGAACACGTTGTTCGGGCTCGTCGAGATCCACCTGCGCACGCTGGTCATGACCGGGCCGTTCACCGCGGCGCTGATCGCGCTGCTGCTGTTCGGCATCCGGTATGAGGGCATGAACCTCGTGCGGCAGATGGGTCGCGAGGCGGCGAGCGGGTCGGGCGCCATCCTGCCCGAGGAGGTGGAGGTGCTGGCCCATCCGTGGCGGCGGTTCCGGCAGCGGGTGCAGGCGTTCAACCGCGCGGGGCTGCCCGCTTATTTTCGGATGGCGCGGCTGCAGACCGCGCAGCTGGACCTGGCGATGGAGCGGTGGCATCGCGAGCGGCGGGAGATCGATTCGCCGCTGGAGGCCGAGGATGCGCTGCGCCGGCGGGTGCTGGAGCTGCGTCACTGGGTGGCGGCTTAACCCGAAAATCTCACGCTCCAGCCTCCCTTAGCGTCACGTCGTAGCCAAGT
>CAZLJC010000060.1:0-10217 GCA_964559855.1 uncultured Actinomycetes bacterium | reverse complement strand
ACGAAATATGTAGGCGGATTCGGCGCGTTCGGCGCCAGATGCGCGCAATTGGCGCCGGTTTTGGCTCCTTTGGCGTAAAACGCGTGGAGTTCCGGCTAGCTCTTGCCGGACGTCGTACTCAGCTCCTCCATCATGATCACCGCCCCGCCCGACCCCCTGGAGCCGCCCCCCAGCGAGTGCATGACGACGCGGCACCGGATCTGCCGCCCCCGACGGGTGATGGCGTCCACGTCGACCGTCTCGTGCCGCGCCGTGGAGGTGACCAGAGGGGCGACGAGCTGGGAGAGCTTGTCGAGGGGCAGGCCGATGTCGAGCTCGAACAGCGGCTTTCCGATCACCTCGTCCGACCGCAGCCCCCAGAGGTCGGCCGCGCGCTCGTTCCAGACCTGAACCCGCATCGCCGCATCGATCACGATCGCGCCGAGCTCGATGTTTCCCGTGATCGCCCGCAGGAACGCGTTCAGCTGGTTGACCTCGTCGGTCCGGAGCCGCAGGTCGGTGTTGATGCTCTGGAGCTCGGCGTTGGTGGACTCGAGCTCCTCGTTCATCGTCTCGAGCTCCTCGTTGCTCGACTGGAGCTCCTCGTTGGTCGTCTCCAGCTCCTCCACGGTGGACTGGAGCTCCTCGTTGGTCGTCTCCAGCTCCTCGTTGCTCGACTGCAGCTCCTCGTACGCGGTTTCGACGTCCTGCTTCGACCGCTCGAGGTCGGTGCGCAGCTCGGCCAGCTGCGTGACGTCGGTGAAGGAGGCGCTGGTGCCGACGACCGATCCGTCCTCGTCCAGCAGCGGCGCCACATATGCCTCGTAGAGGCGCGGGCCGGACTCGGTCTCGAACTCCACGGCTGGCAGCGCGACCGCCCTGCGCTCCCGGTAGGCACGATCGATCGGGGTGCGCAGATCGACGGGTCTGTAAGAGAGCTCGAGGTCCCGCAGCGGCCGGCCGATATCGCCCGTCGGGATGCCGAACAGCTTGCGCGCGGCCCCGTTCGCGCTGACCAGGACGCCGAGCGCGTCCACCACGAGCTGGGCGGTCCGGACGCCCTCGGTGGCGAGCTCGCGGACGCGCATCTGGCGTGCGATCTGGGTCGTCACGTCGGAGCTGCTGGACTGCGCGAGAACGAGCAGGCGCTCGCGCAGCTGCCGCCTTGCCACCTTCGAAAAGATGCGCTGCTTCAGGTCGACCGGGACGAACAGGGCGCTGTGCGTCAGCAGCATCTCCGCCCGTCCGAGGAACAGGAAGCCGTCGTCGTTGAGCGCGTAATGGAAGCGCGTGAGGATCCGGTCCTGGCTCTCGGCGGTGAAGTAGATCAGCGTGTTGCGGCAGATCAGCAGGTCGAGGCGTGAGATCGGCGCGTCCTGCATCAGGTCGTGGCGCCCGAAGATCAGCGCCCGGCGGAGCGACGGGCGAAAGATGAAGCGGGAGCCCTGTGCCTCCATGTACCTGGCGCGGAGGTCGGGATCGAGCGACTCGACCTCGCGGGCCAGGTAGCCGACCCGCGCCTTGTTGAGCGCGTCCTCGTCCATGTCGGTCGCGTAGATCTTCACGCGCTTGGTGTACTGCTCCGGGCCGAGCGCCTCGCAGAGCAGCATCGCCGCCGAGTAAGCCTCCTCCCCCGACGCCGTGCCGGCGCTCCAGACCCGAATCGACCCGGGCTTCGCCGTGAGGCGGGGAACGATCTCCGCGGCGAGGTAGTCCCAGGCCTGGCGGTCGCGGAAGAATTCGGTGACGTTGATCAGGACCTTGTCGAAGAGCGTCTGGAACTCGCTCGCGTGGACTTCGAGGTAGTCGATGTAGGCGCCGAAGCTGCTGATTCCCAGCTCGCGGCACCGGCTCGCGATGCGCCGGACCAGCGTCGCGCGCTTGTAGCCGGTGAAGTCCACGCCGCGCGCCGCGCGCAGATGCTCGACGAGGCTTTCGAACTGCGGGCCTTCGGTGAGCGGCACGTTCTTCGCCCCGCCGCTCAGTCTGGCGCTTCGCCCGAAAGCAGCGTCACGAGCGCGCCGGGGACCTCGTCCAGTGAAAGCACGAAGTCAACCGTACCTGTCCTGATGGCGGCTGAGGGCATGCCGAAGAACTCGGAGCTCGCCTCGTCCTGCGCGATCACGGTGCCGCCGCGCTGCTTGATCGCGGTCACACCGATGGCGCCGTCCTTCCCCGCCCCCGTGAGGACCACGGCGATCGCCCGCTCGCCATAGGCCGCCGCCACAGACTCGAACAGCAGATCGGCCGACGGCCGGACGAAGTTCACGAGCTCGGTCTGCGTGAGGGTGACCGTGCCGTCGCGGTTGACGAGCAGGTGATGGTCGGGCGGTGCGAGGTAGACGTTGCCCCGTTCCAACCGCATGCCGTTTTCCGCCTGGAAGATCGGCAGGGCGGAGCGCCGCCCCAGCACCTGCGGCATCAGGCTGCGGTGCCGTGGGTCGAGGTGCTGGACGCACACCACGACCGCCGGGATATCCCCCGGCAGCCGCCGCAGAATGTCGCCGAGCGCGAACACGCCGCCCGCCGAGGCGGCGATCGCGACTATGTCGAATGGCGGGGCGGCACGCGGGCGGTCGGTTTCGAGCTCAGTTCGCGGCACCGCGGCGCCCGTTGCTCGCAAGCTCGGTCGCGCGGATCTTCCAGTAGTCGCGCTTCTGCTCAAACCGCGAGAGCTGCACCTCGAGCATGATCACGTCCGTGTCGCGAATCGCCTGCGCGACCTCAGGCTCGGAATGCTCGGCGTACCGCTCGCACAGCTCGAGCAGCTCCCGCTTGAAGCACACGAGCTTGTCATAGGTTTTGACCCATTTCTGGGCCTGCTCCAGCGTGGCCGTGGCCGGGTTCTCGCCGATGAAACGGTAGCCCGGATCGTTCAGACGCTGAAGGAAAACGGTTGCGACCTGCTCACGTCGATTCTGCATTCGCCCTCCTGGCCTGGCCGTCACCGGCCGGTTCGTGATTCTGGCGGCAATTCCGCACGTGACCCCAACGCCCTGACTGACGACCGCGCCCCGCCTGGGGGCCCGCGAGCCTGGACCCGATCCGCCGCGAACGGGGACCGAGGCTCATTGTCTCAGGCCGCCGGCCGGCGCGCCTCGTACAACCGTAGGCGCCTTCTTCCTCAAATCTCCCTAAGATCGAACAGGTGCCGCGAAGTGTGGACACCCTGGAGCCTCGTGGGCTCCCCGGGGTGAGGGACCAGTTTGCCCTGCTCGTCTCGAGCGTCGTCGATTACGCGATGTTCCTGCTCGACCCGAGCGGACGCATCGTCACGTGGAACGAGGGCGCCCAGAGGATCAAGGGCTATTCGGCGGAGGAGGCTGTCGGGCAGCACTTCTCGATCTTCTATCCCTCGGACGAGGCCGCCTCCGGCAAGCCGGACTGGGAGCTCGAGATCGCGCGGCGCGATGGGCGGTACGAGGAGGAGGGCTGGCGCCTCCGCAAGGACGGCACCCGCTTCTGGGCGAGCGTCGTCATCACCGCACTCCGCGACGAGACCGGTGAGCTTCGCGGCTTCGGCAAGGTCACCCGCGACCTGACCGAGCGCCACATCGGCGAGGTGGAGCGGGAGGCGGCGCGTGAGCGCGAGGCCGAGCAGCTCCGCTCCCACGCGGAGCGGATGGCCGAGCTCGAGCACACCAAGGCCGAGTTCCTGAACCTTGCTTCGCACGAGCTGCGGGGACCTCTCGCGGTGGTGCGCGGCTACAACTCGATGTTCGAGGACGGCACCATCACGGGCGCGCGCGTCGCGCCGGCCGCGCGGCTCATCGAGGCGAAGCTCGCCCAGATGGACCTCCTGATCGAGCAGATGCTGGAGACGGCCCGGCTCGAGTACGGCGATATGACCCTGCACCCGTCCAGGTTCGACCTCAGCTCGGTGGCCCGAGCCCAGGTCGACACGTTCCGGCCGCTCGGCCTCTGCCACGAGCTGGTGCTCGACGTGCCCGCCGAGCCGGTGATGGTCACGGCGGACCGCGGGCGGATCGCCACCGTGATCGCCAACCTGCTGGACAACGCGATCAAGTACTCCCCCGGCGGCGGCGAGATCCGCTGCACCACCGGGAGCGGCGAGGACGGCGGGGTGTTCGTCACGGTGCTGGACCAGGGGCTGGGCATCGCGCCCGAGCACATGGACCGCCTGTTCACGCGCTTCGGCCGGCTGCCGACCTCGGACAACGTGACGATCGCGGGCACCGGCCTCGGCCTGTTCCTGTGCCGCGAGATCGCAAGCCTTCACGGGGCGACGCTGACGGCCGAGTCCGAGCAGGGCGAGGGCAGCGCGTTCACGCTCACCCTGCCGGCGGAACCTCCCGCCGCCTGGAGCGATCTGTAAGGATTCGGCGCGTTTGGCGCCGAACGCGCGCAACTCGCGCGGGATCTGGCTCGTTTGTCGCACAAAGCGTTGAATTCGGACGCCTGGAAAGTGCGAACATTGGTTCGTGACGGCGACGCCCTCCGCTGAGGCGATCGAGCTCGGCCTGAACCTGGCCGACCCGCAGACCCTGGTCGTGGACCTGAACTGCGCCTTCGCGTCGATCGAGCAGCAGCACGACCCCGCCCTGCGCGGCCGCCCCCTCGCCATCGCGGCGTACGCGACCGACGCCGCGACCATCGTCTCCTCCTCGCGGGAGGCGCGCGACCTGGGCATCAAGACGGGGATGCGGGTCTTCGAGGCAAAGGCGATCTTCCCCCGGATCCTCGTCCGCGAGCCGGACCCGCCCCTGTACCGCGCCGCCTCCGACCGCCTGATGGAGATCCTCGAGCGCCACAGCCCGGACGTGCTGCGGATGTCGATCGACGAGGCCTCCACCAACCTGGCCGGGACGCCGGGCCTGAAGCGGCTGGGACCGGAGGGCGTCGCGCGCGAGATCAAACGCGCGATCCGGGCGGAGATCGGCGAGTGCGTCACGGCCTCGATCGGAGTCTCGACGTCGATCTGGATGGCGAAGCAGGCGTCCAACCTGGACAAGCGCGACGGGCTGCGCCGGATCGACCACACCAACCTGGTCGCGGTGCTCGAGCGCCTGCAGCTCACCGACCTGTCGGGCATCGCGGAGGCGAGCGCCAGGCGCCTCGCGCTCGGCGGGATCTACACGCCCATAGACTTCCTGCGCGCGACCGGCGAGCGCCTGAAGCGCGCCGGCATGCACGCCGAGGTGGCCGACGGCTGGGGCCGGCGCCTGCGCGGCTTCGAGGTCAGCGGCTTCGAGCCCGGCCGGCGCAAGAGCTACAGCCACTCCCATGTGATGGCTCGCGCAACCGCCTCGCAGAGCGAGCTCGAGGAGCTGCTGATGCGCCTTTCCGATATGGTCGGCCGCCGTCTGCGCTCGGCCGGGCGGCGGGGCAGCGTGGTGTCGATCGGGGTCGTGTACCGCCCCGACGCGGGGCACTTCTCGAAGCAGGTGACGCTGCGCCGGCCGGTCTCCACCGGCGACGAGATCTACCAGGCTGCCCTGACGCTGCTGGCGGCGCGCGACCCGCGGCGGACGGTGGGCACGCTCGGCGTCGGGCTGTCCGGGCTGGTCGACGGGGACGACGATTCGCAGCTCGGCCTGTTCGACGCGCCGACCGCTCCGCGCAACGAGCGCCTGGAGGCCGCGGTCGACGCGATCCGCAACCGGTTCGGGGAGGACGCCGTCCAGCGTTCACGCCTGCTGGGCCGGGCGCGCGTGGTCCGGGACCGGATCGCGTTCGGGAACACCGGCCACCCCGACGACCACCGCTGACCTGGACCGGCACCGGCCCACGGATCTGCCGGCGGTCGTCGGCGCGCTTGGCGCAACACGCGCCGAATTGGCGCCGGATTTGGCGCGTTTGGCGCAAAACGCGTTGCCGGCCAACCTAACCGGGCTGGCAGCGCGGGCACCAGTACGCAAGGCGCGCGTGCTCGCCGAGCGCCCGGACCCTGACCGGCGTCCCGCAGCGGGGGCATGGCCGGCCGCCGCGGCCGTGCACCGCGCCCCGGCCGTAGCCGGGAAACCGCCGCCGGGAGCCCGAGCCGAGGTTGGCCCGCATCGCCTCGCGGGCGGCCTCGAACAATCCACGCAGCTGCTCGTCGCTCAGGGTGCCGGTGCGCATCCAGGGGTTGACGCGGCACTGCCACAGCGCCTCGCAGCGGTAGACGTTGCCGATCCCGGCGGTGACCCGCTGGTCGAGCATCACCACGCCGACCTCCAGCGAGCCGAGGAGACGCGCCCGCCTGATCACCTCATCCACGTCCCACGCGGCGCCGAGGATGTCCGGCCCCAGGTGGCCCACGGCGCCGGCGGTGTCGCGGACCAGCTCCATGACGGGGGCGCCGAAGCACACGGCCACCGCGTCCTCGGTCTCGAGCATCGCCTTGAGCTGCCACTCCGGCCGCCGCCACGACTCGCCCGGGCGGTACACCTGCCACACGCCGCGCATCCTCATGTGCGAATGCAGCGCCAGGCCGCTGTCGAACCTGATCACGAGGTGCTTGCCGACCGGGTCGACCGCGGTGACGGTGCTGCCGGCCAGCCGGCTCAAGCCCCGCGGGCGCGCGGCCAGGACCCGCTTGCCCTGCAGGCGCGAGCGCAGCGCCTCGGCCGTCCGCCAGATCGTGTCGCCCTCGGGCATCGCCTCCATCGTCGCGGAACGGCCCTCACGCGGCTCGTCATACTGCCGCTGTGAACGGCGGCGGCCTGCAGCTGCAGGGCCTGACCAGGCGCTATGGGAACCTCCTCGCGGTCGACGATTTGAGCTTCGAGGTCCGGCCCGGCGAGGTCTTCGGCTTCGTGGGGCGCAACGGCGCGGGCAAGACGACGACGATGCGGATCGTGCTCGGCGTGGTGCTGCCGCACGCCGGCGCGGTGCTGTGGAACGGCGAGCCCATCACGTTCGCCGTTCGGCGGCGCATCGGCTACATGCCTGAGGAGCGGGGCCTGTACCCGCGGATGAGGATCGGGGAGCAGCTGCTCTACCTGGCGCAGCTCCACGGCGCCGAACGCGGCGCGGCCGAGGCCGCCGTCACGCGGTGGCTCGAGCGCTTCGGACTCGGCGGCCGGACGCGCGACGAGGTCATCAAGCTCAGCCACGGCAACCAGCAGCGGGCCCAGCTGGCCGCCGCCCTGGTCATCGACCCGGTGCTGCTCGTGCTCGACGAGCCGTTCGCGGGGCTCGATCCGGACGCGGTCGACGAGATGAGCAACGTGCTGCACGAGCGCGCCGAGGCCGGCATCCCGGTCGTGTTCTCCAGCCACCAGCTGGAGCTGGTGGAGCGGATCTGCGACCGCGTCGGCATCATCCAGGGCGGCCGCATGGTCGCGTGCGGGACCATCGACGAGCTGCGCGGCCACGGCCCGACGCAGCTCTGGGTCGACGCGCCCGCGGCGACGCGGGGCTGGAGCGACGCCGTCCCCCACACGCGCGTCCTGCGCATGGACGGCACGCGGGCGCTGATCGAGCTGAACGGGGGATCCACCGACGACCAGGCGGTGCTGAGGGCGGCGCTGGCGACGGGTCCTGTGCACGAGTTCCGGCGCCACCGGCCGAGCCTGCTCGACGTCTTCCGCGAAGCGATGGGCGAGGAGGCGGCGGCGCCACGCCCCGCATGACCACGCGCCTGAGGGAACTCCTCTCCACCGACGCCGCGCGCACCATCTACCTGATCGCGCGCCGCGAGTTCATCACGCGCGTGCGCACGCGCTTCTTCGCGATCGGCACGGCGGTGCTGATCATCCTGTTCGCCGGCTACATCGTGGTCCAGGACCGAGTCATCAGCCGCGCCGTGACGACGGTGAAGGTCGGATACGCGGGCGACGCGGAGATGCTGGCCCAGCCGCTGAAGGCGACGGCCGCGGTGAACGGCGTGCAGGTGGACAACCACTTCTTCACCAGCACACAGGCGGGCGAGGAGGAGGTGCGTGCCGGCACGCTCGACGTCTTGATCAGCGGCGACGCCGCGGCGCCGGACGTCGCGGTGAAGGACCGGATCGACCCCGTCGTCGCGACGAGCCTCTCTCAGATCTCCCGGCAGGTGGCGCTGGCTCGCGCGCTGAGCGCGAGCGGCGCCGACGCAGCCGCGATCGAGGGCCAGGTCGCGAAGTCGAGGCCGACGCTGGTCCTGCTCGACCCGAACGCGACGCAGCGGGCCGAACGATCGGTCATCGGCATCTTCGTCGCCGTCCTGCTCTACATCGCGCTGTTGATGTACGGGCAGATGGTCGCGTCGGGCGTGGTCGAGGAGAAGTCGAACCGAATCATCGAGATCCTGCTGTCAACGATCCGTCCGCGCCAGCTCCTGTTCGGCAAGGTGCTCGGCATCGGGCTGATGGGCTTTCTGCAGCTGCTGCTGCTGGGCCTCGTCTCGATCCTGATGGTGACGCGGACGCACGTCATCTCGGTCCCGTCGCTCAGCGTGGAGGCGGTGGGCGGCGGGCTGCTGTGGTTCGTGCTGGGTTTCGTCTTTTACGCGCTGATCTTCGCCGCGGGCGGGTCGATGGTCTCGCGGCAGGAGGACCTCGGCGCGGTGATGCTGCCGGTGTCGACGCTGATCATCGGCACGTACCTGGTGTTCTTCTGGGTCGTGTCCAATCCCGACAACCCGGTGGGGATCGGGCTGTCGATGATCCCGCCGTTCTCGCCCATCCTGATGCCCGCGCGCATGGCGACGGGCGACGCGCAGGCGTGGCAGGTGGTGGTCGCGGTGGTGCTGACGGTGGGGGCGATCGCGGGCATGAACGCGATCGCGGCGCGGATCTACAGCAACTCGGTGCTCCGCGTCGGGTCGCGCGTGAGCTTCGCGGAGGCCTGGCGGGGCTCTCACTAGGGACCGGTCGAGCCTCGCGGCGGGCGGCGCAGTAACCTCGTGTCGAGATGAGGACGCTGCGCGGGACGGCCGCCGGAACGATCACGCTGGCGTACGGCTTCCTCTCCCCCACGCGAGGGCTCGCCCGGCCGTGAACACAGGGGTCGCGATCCTCGAGGCGGTGGCGGGGACGGCGCTGCTGCTCGTCACCTTCTACGACCTGTTCCAGTCGGTGGTCCTGCCCCGTCCGGCGGTCAACAAGGTGCAGCTCGCGCGCCTCGTGGTCCGTCCGATGTGGCGGGTGTGGCGGTCGATCGCGCCCACCGGCGCGCGCTCGATCGAACGCCGGGAGGCACGGCTCGCCGCTTTCGGACCGGTCGCGCTGATCAGCCTGTTCGTGATCTGGGCGCTCGCGCTGATCCTCGCCTACGCGCTGATCATCGACGCGCTCCGCGACGAGTTCAAGCCGCCGCTGACCGACCTCGCCGGGTCGATCTACGTCTCGGCGACGACGATCGTCCCGCTCGCTTACGGCGACATCGTGCCCGAGCTGGGCCTGGCGAGGTTCGTGATGATCATCGAGACCGCTACGGGCGTCGCGCTCGCCGCGCTGGCGATCACGCTGCTGTTCGAGCTCTACGGGTCGTTCCGCTCACGCGAGGAGGCGGTGGTCGCGCTCGACGCGCTCGCCGGCGCGCCGCCCTCCGCCGTGCAGCTGCTGGAGACGGTCGCGGAGCCGGGCATGGACGACGTGCTGCGCGAGACGTTCGACCAGTGGCGGGCGTGGACGGCGATGGTGCTCGAGAGCCACCTCGCGTATCCGCTCCTCGTGTATTTCCGCTCGAGCCACGACAACGAGGCGTGGGTCAACTCGTTCGCCGCGGTGATGGACGCCGCCACGCTGGTCATGAGCTCGACCGAGTCCGACGTGAGGGGCTCAGCGCGCCTGATGCTCACGATGGGGAGCCACCTCGCGGAGGACCTGACGTGGGTGCTGCGCCTGAAGGTGGCGAACGACCCGATCCTCGAGCGTGATGAGTACCAGGCCGCGATCGAGCGGATGCGCGCGGCGCATTACGCGGTCACGGACGGGGACGCATCGTGGGAGAAGTTCTCGCACCTGCGCTCGAAATATGCCTCGGCGCTGAACCAGATCGCGACGATCCTGCTCCTCCCACCCGCGCAGTGGGTGGGAGATCGGTCGTACCTGCCCCACCGGCAGCGGCCGCGCCGGAGGCGCGTGGCGAGCTCCGCGCCGGCACGGTCCACGACGACGCCGGGCTGAGGTTCGCGGATTTCGGCGCGTTTGGCGCCGGGGTGTTTCTTCGGCGCTGGGGCGGGGGTTTTTCGGGGGTGCGGCGGCGGCGGGGGTTTTTCGTCGGTGCTGCGGCGGCGGCGGGGGTTTTTCGGCGCGTTTTGCGCCGAACGCGCGCAATTCGCGTGGGATTTGGCTCGTTTGGCGCAAAAC
>CAZLJC010000059.1:0-10449 GCA_964559855.1 uncultured Actinomycetes bacterium | reverse complement strand
GCCCAGGCCTAGGCCTCGACGGCGGCCGGCTCCGGCTGCTCCGCCTCCGGCTCGGCGTCCGGCTCCGCTTGCGGCGATGCCGGGCGGCGGCGCGTGGCCAGGATCGACCCCGCCAGCACCAGGGCGAAGCCCGCGCCCATCGCCCACGTCAGCGGCTCGCGCAGCACCGCCACCCCGAGCACCGCCGCGACGGCGGGGTTGATGTACGTGATCACGGTCGCGCGCACCGGCCCGATCTCCTGGATCAGGGCGAAGAACAGGATGAACGCGATCGCCGTGCAGAGGACGGCAAGCACCGCCACCGCAGCCGCGGCCTCCAGAGCTATCCCGCCGTGCGGCCACTGCACCAGGGCGAGCGGCGCGTAGACGAGGCAGCAGACCGCCAGCACGACGCCGTTCACGTTCACCGCCGGCACCCCCTTCAGCGACCGCGACAGGATCACGGGGCCCAGCGAGTAGCCGGCCACCACCACCGCCACCTCGACCAGGGCCAGCGCGCTCGAAGCGCCCAGGTTGAAGCCGACGATCAGCGCCACGCCGACCAGCCCGAGTGCAAGTCCCGACAGGCTCGCCCCGCCCAGGTGCTCGCGATCGCCCAGAGCCGTCAGGATCACGACGCTGACCAGGGGCACGGCGGAGACAAGAAGCCCCGCCAGCGCGCTGGTGATGTGCTGCTCGGCGGACGCAAGCAGCAGCCAGGGCACGCCCACCTCGGCCGCCGCGTACGCGAGGAGCGGGATCCACCGCCCGCGCAGCGGCGCTAGGCCGCCTCGCGCGAACACGAACGGCAGCAGGATGAGCGCGGCGACGCCGGTGCGCAGGAACACGAGCATGGCCGGCGAGATATCGCTCACGGCGACGCGGATCAGGAGGTAGGGGATACCCCAGATCACGCACATGGCAGCAAAAAGCAGCAGGCCTCGGCGACTCATCAGACATCCAACTTAGACAATTCCCAGGGCCTTCCATCGCCCGCCCGCGCTGGTTACACTGCGCAAAAGGCAACGTCAGCACCGTCCGCGAAATGGGGGTTTTGCGCATGAAGAGGTTTCTCTCCGCGATTCCGCTCGCGCTCGCCGCGGCCGTGATCGTCTCGTCGAGCGTCCTGGGCTCGGCCTCGGGTGACGTCCGCGTCTCGAACGGCAGTCCTCCGTCGCCCTTCGCCCAGAACAAGCAGAACGAGCCGGCGATCACCGCGGACGCGAACCACCCGAGCATCCTCGTGGCGGGCAGCAACGACGAGATCGACGAGCAGGGCTGCAACGGCACCAGGTGTCCGTTCACGCCCGGCGTGGGCGTCTCCGGCGTCTACTTCTCCTTCGACTCCGGCCGCAGGTGGACGCAGCCCACGTACACCGGCTGGAGCGCGCGCGCGTGCCTGAGCGGGCCGTGCACGCCGGCCGTCGGGCCGATCGGCACGCTGCCCTGGTACTACGAGAACGGCCTCGTCTCGGACGGCGATCCCGGCGTCGCGGTCGGGCCCCGGCCCGGCGCGAACGGCTTCAGCTGGGCGAACGGCGACCGCCTCTACTACTCGAACCTGACCTCCAAGTTCGACGCCTCGCGCATCGAGGGCGCGTTCATGGGCTACGAGGCGATCGCCGTTTCGCGCACCGATGACATGGCCGCCGCGGCCAACAGCGACCAGAGCGCCTGGATGCAGCCGGTGCTGGTATCGCAGCAGTCACAGGCGACGTTCTCGGACAAGGAGCAGATCTGGGCCGACAACGCGGCCTCCAGCCCGTTCTTCGGCAACGTCTACCTCTGCTGGGCGAGCTACACCGGCAACGGCAAGGACGGTTCGGCGCAGCCCACGGTGGCCGTCTCCAGCGACGGCGGCACGACGTGGACGCAGCACCCCATCGCGGGCGCGGCGAACAACAGCCAGGTCAACCCGGTCGACGGGTGCACCGTGCGCACCGACAGCAGGGGCAACGCCTACGAGTTCGGCATCGCCACCTCGTCGTCCGCCGGCCACCAGAGCTTCGAGTTCATGTCGGTCTCCACCGACGGCGGCAAATCCTGGTCCTCGGCCCGTCCCGCCGTCGGCCCGGTGACGCAGCCCGGCGTGTACGACCCGGTGCTGGGCCGCACGACCATCGACGGCATCGCCGGGGCGCGCAGCGACCTGGCTCCGGCGCCGAGCGTGGACATCGCCAACGGAGCGCCCACGGGCGCGGACGCGACCGACCGCCTGGTCATGACCTACGTCAGCGGCAGCCCGGTCAACACGCAGCACGTCTGGTTCACCGAGTCGGTGGACGGGGGCGCGACGTGGTCGACGCCGCGGGCCATCGAGAGCGCCGGCGATTTCGGCTACTACAGCGCGGCCTCCATCTCGCCGAACGGGACCGACGCGTACGTCGTGTACAACGCGTTCACGACTCCCTACCAGAGCACGACCTCCACTCCGCGCAACCTCGTGGGCGTGGTCCTGCACGCGCCGGTGACCGCCGCCGGCACGGGCGCCTTCAGCGAGATCGACCGGGGAGCGGGCGGCGACCCGCGCGGCACGAGCCAGAACAACCTGGCCGGCGAGTTCCTCGGCGACTACGTCTACGCGACTGCCACCCGCGGCTACGGCGCCGCGGTGTGGAACGACGCGCGCAACGCGGCGGACTGCCCGGCGATCGACGCCTGGCGCATGTCCCTGCGCACAGGCGCCACGGTGGCGCGGCCGTCTCCGCTGGCCGATTGCCCCGCCAACTTCGGCAACTCCGATATCTACGGCTTCTCGAGCGCCGCTTAGCTCGATCCGAGTCTCGACACAAAGGGGGGCGCTCGCGTGGCGCCCCCTTTCTCGTTCCACCGCCTCCGATCGGGACGTCAAGTAACACTTCCAATCGCGCCGTTCTCTAAGTGATGTTCTTCATGCGATCCAGGCTCACGCGCCTGATGATGTGGATGGGCCTTGCCGCCGCGGCGACGTACTTCCTCGATCCCGACAAGGGCGAGACGCGCCGCAAGCAGATGCGCAAGCGAATCGACAAGATGCGCAAGGCGGGCGAGAAGGCAAAGCTGGAGGCGGGCCTCTAAAGGAACGCGCCCTTTCCGGCCCGAACCCATGAGAATGGGCCGGTGCCGGCGCGTCCCGGGGTCCTCGATCGGCGATCGCTGAACCGCGCCCTGCTGGCGCGGCAGCTGCTGCTGAAACGGCGCCGGATGAGCGTTCCCGCGGCGCTCGAGCACCTGGTCGGCCTGCAGGCTCAGGCGCCCAACCTGCCCTACGTCGGCCTGTGGTCGCGCCTCGAAGGTTTCGAGACCGGCCTGCTCTCTCGCCTGATCGAGACCAGGCAGGCCGTGCGCACCTCGCTCATGCGCAACACCATCCACCTGGTCACGACGCGCGACGCGCTCGGCCTCAAGCCGATGTTCGAAGCCTTCGCCGAGCGCGGCTTCTTCCACGGCAGCCCGTGGGGCCGCAACCTCACCCGCGAGGAGGTCGCGGGAGCGCTGGAGATGGGCCGGGAGGCGATGCACGGCAGGGCGCGCACGGTGGCCGAGCTGTCGAAGCTGCTGGCCGAGCGCTTCCCCGGCCGCGACCCGCAGGCCCTGGCCTACGCCGTCCGCACGCAGCTCCCGCTCGTGTTCACGCCGCCGCGCGGCATCTGGCGCGCGGGCGGCCCGGTGGCGCTGACCACGTTCGAAACGTGGCTCGACCGCGAGCCCGGCCCGGCCTACGAGCCGGACGGCGTGGTGCTGCGCTACCTCGCCGCCTTCGGGCCGGCGTCACCGGCGGATTTCCGCGCCTGGTCGGGCCTGACGGCGCGGCCCGTGTTCGAGCGCCTGCGCCCGCGCCTGAAGACCTTCAGCGACGAGCGGGGCACCGAGCTGTTCGACCTTCCACGAGCGCCGCGCCCGGACGCGGAGACCGACGTGCCGGTTCGCTTCCTGCCCGACTACGACAACATCCTGCTCGCCCACGCGGACCGCACCCGCATCCTCGCGCCCGAGCGGCGCGTGGGCCTGTTCAACTCCAACGGCATCATGAAGGGCTCGGTGCTGGTCGACGGTTTCGTGCGCGCGGTGTGGATCCCGCGCACGGCGAAGGGAGTGACGACGCTGACCATCACGCCGTTCGACGCGCCGCTCGACGCCTCAGGCCGGAGCCGCGTCGGCGACGAGGGTCTCCGCCTGCTCCGGCTCCTGGCGCCGGGCGACCGCCACGACCTCGGGTTCGGGCCGGTCGCGGGCCAGCGCGTGTAGCGCGGCGTCGACGACGGCGGGGTTCCACTGCGTGCCCGCTCCCTCACGAAGTTCGGCCAGCGCCTCGTCCCAGCTGCGGGCGCTGCGGTACGCGCGGTTGCTCGTCATCGCGTCGAAGGAGTCCGCCACGGGGATCACCTGCGCCATCAGCAGCAGGCGGTGGCCCACGACGCGGTTGGGGTAGCCGCGGCCGTCGTAGCGCTCGTGGTGGGTCAGCACCAGCTCGAGCACCCTCGCGTACTCGGCGAACTGCTTGAGGATATCGTGGCCCAGCCGCGGATGCGTCTCCATCACGCGGCGCTCGTGGGGGTCGAGCTTGCCGTTCTTGAGCAGGATCGAGTCGGGGATGCGGATCTTCCCGACGTCGTGCACCTTCGCGGCGAGCTCCACCAGCTCGACCTCGGCCGCGCTCAGGCCGAGCCGGCGCGCGATCTGGCGCGAGTACTCCGCCACGCGGCGCGAGTGCTGGTACGTGTAGGGGTCCCGGGCGTCGACCTCCTCGGCCATCCGCTCCATCGCGAGCACCGTCTCCCGGCGGAGCTGGATTCGATACTCGAGCGAGCGATACACGAGCACGGCCGGGAGCACGCCGAGGGCCAGCAGCCAGGGCACGTGCACCACCGCGAACGCCGCCGCCGAGCCGAGCACGTACAGCGTCGCGAACTCCGCGATCACGACCTTCTGCGTCGCCGTGAAGAGCGTCCACGGGTTGCGCGACGTGGCCAGGCCGACGGCGGTCGACACCAGCAGCATGTTGACGACGAACATCAGCGCCGCGGCCACCACCAGCGCCGCCGCGGCGCGGACGGTGTTGATGCCGGTCCAGGCCGAGGCGCCGCCGTCGGCCAGGGCGAGCCCGGCGCCCAGCACCGCCAGGTAGCCCTGGCCCGCGTTGAAGACGAACAGGACCGCGATCGGCCACGCCGGCGGCTTCTCGCGGCTGGTGGTGACGCGACGCGCGACCGTGATCACGGTGTCGGCCACCGACACCAGGGCCACCAGGGCGGCGGCCTGGAAGGCCGGCAGGAGCAGGACCGCCGCGAAGAACACGGCGGACGCGACGCTGACCTTGTTGCTGAGGCTGACGTGCAGCGGGAAACGAAGCGCCACCAACCCGCTGACGGCGAGGGCGCCGGCGACCCACCACTGAACCGGGACGGCCGCCACCTGGCGGAGCGAGGCGGCGAAGATCGCCACCGCCAGCACCCCGACGGCCGCCCGGAACAGCTCGGAACGCCTGCGCGGCGTCAAGTCGCTACGCCTCTGGCAGCACGAACTTCAGGTGGACGGGAGTTCCGCTGGTCCCCGTGGTGCGGGCCAGCAGCGTGCCCGAGCCGAGCAGGCCCGTCGTCACCTCGTCCATGGTCTGGAACTGCAACAGGAGCCCGGCCGGCACCGAGATCGTCATGTCGACCTGGGTCTCCGGCTGCCCCTTCGGGCCGTACACGCGCGACGTGGTGTAGCTCTCGAGCGGCACCCCGAGTTCGATCACGTTCTCCGTCCAGACGCTGTCGTAAACCGGCACGATGTGACCGCCTGGCGTGACCACCAGGACCAGCGGATCCCACTCGCAGTACGAGCACCATGCGCCGGCGCTCAACGGCGAGGCAACGAGAATTCCGGCCGCCAGCGCAGCGGCCACGACCACCCTCTTCACGACGCTTTCCTCCTTGCAAAACGAGGCTCCCCTCCCAGCGGAAGAGCCACGACCCCAGTTGGAGGTCAAACGCTAGTGCGGGTCCGGTCGAACTCCTGTAAGAAATGTGTAAGAGGTCAGGCGGCCATGTCCTTGCGCGCGAAACGCGCCGTCGCGAGGGCCAGCGCGGCGGCTCCGGCGACCACCAGGACCAGCATATCGGCGAGGTTGAGGCCCTTGAGCAGCGGCGTCCCGTAGTAGTAGAAGGCCGACAGCCTGAGGGTCGCGTCCGGCCAGCGCAGGTCGGGCCCGACGAAGCTGACGAAGAACCACGCCGCCAGGACCAGGCTGATCAGGCCCGTGTCCACCGCGCTGCGCAGCCAGCCCGCCGCCAGGTAGCCGAGGGCTGCGATCAGCAGGCCGAGCGGGATCATGCCAAGCGTCGCCTCGGCGAGGTTGGTGTCGTTGAGCGAGACGCCGGCGATCGAGGCCGTGACCGCCGCCGCCGCGAGCGTGACCAGCCCGATCACGATCGTGGCCGTGGCCAGCGCGGCGAACCGGCCGAGCAGCACGCTGAACCGAGGCTGTGGCGTGGACAGCACGATCTCGAGCCGGCCGTCGTCGTTGTCGGAGGCCCACCGGCTGACCTGGGTGACGGCGAAGGCCATCAGCAGGACGGGCAGGAGCTCGAACATGGCGCCGAGGAACACCTCGTCCAGGCGGGCCGAGCCGCCGCCCACCGTCTGGAGCGCGTGCAGCGCCCGGCCCGAGTTCGGCGAGCTGTTGAGCAGCCGGACGAGCGAGCCCACGACCTGGTGCACGACGACCACCATCCACGCCGCCCAGCCGGCGATGCCGAGCGTCCACCACAGGGCCGGCCGGGCGGTGGTGGCGAGGCTTCGCGCGTAAACCGAGCCCAGCGACCAGTCTGCGGTCGGCAGGGCCCGGCTCGGCGCCGCCGGCCGGGACAGCCGCGACAGCAGCGGCACCTTGACCGAGTCGCCGATGTCGCGCCGCCGGAAGAGCACCAGGGCGCCCGCCGTCAGCAGCGCCGTCAGGCCGAGCTGCACCAGCAGGCCGCCCACGCTCGTGCCGAAGCTCGGGACCAGCGGCTTGCTCAGGTTGTAGTAGTAGACGGGCGAGAGGCGCGAGAGCCAGTCGGTGTCCGGGATCACGCGGTGGACCATGTCGACGGCGATGGACACGAGCAGGAGCGCCCCCGTGATGCCGGCGGCCGGGCCGCGCTCGGCGGTGAACTGCGAGATGAAGAGGGCCAGCGCGCCGAAGACCGCGCAGGCCAGCGCGAGGTTCAGGCCGAAGAGCATGGCGGCGGCGAGGTCGAAGCCACCCTGGAACCGGGCGCCGCCGGCGTAGGCCAGCAGGCCGACGAGGACGCCCATCGCCAGCAGCGCGGTATAGAGCGCGAGGACCTTTTCCACCGCCACGCGCAGCCGCGTGCGCGGGAGCGAGAGCAGGACGTCCATCGACCCGCGGTCCTCCTCGCCCCTGAGCGTCCGGCTCGCCGCGAGCAGCGGCCAGACCGCCATCAGGAAGACGAAGACGCCGATCTTGAACGTCGCATAGCCGCCCACCGTGTCGGCGGCCACCGGGTCGGCAGCCCATTTGAACTGCTGCGCGAGCGCCGCGAGCTGCGCGCGCGCCTGCGGGGTGCTGACCAGGGTGGCCACGCTGGCCATGGGCGAGACGATGACCAGGCCCATGCCGAGGCCCCACCCGAGGATCGCGACCCGGTAGTCGCGGAGCGTCTTCAGGAAGATCGACCTAAACATCCGCCGCCACCGGCCGGGCACCGCCCGCGGCCGCCCCGTCCGTTTCGTAATAGCGCAGGAACACGTCCTCGAGGCTCGGCTCGTAGGTGGTGAGCGAAACCACCGGGTGCAGCGCCGCCGCCTTGATCACGGCGTCGGCCGAACCCTGGATCGCGATCCGCAGCGCGGTGCCGTCGCCGGCCTGGTCCACCTGCACGACGCCGTCGAGCCCGGCGAACGCCCCCGCCGGCACGGGCTCCGCGAAGTGGATGGTGATCTCAGAGCGCTTGATGTCCTTCAGCTCGGCCACGCCCCCGACGCGGACCAGCCTGCCCTCGCGGATGATGCCGACATGCGTGCACGTCTTCTCGACCTCGCTCAGCACGTGCGATGAGAGGAACACCGTGCGGCCCTCGTCGCGGGCCTGGCGCACCAGCCCGTCGAACGTCTGCTGGTTCAGCGGGTCGAGGCCGCTGGTCGGCTCGTCGAGGACCAGGACGCGAGGGCGGTGCATGAAGGCCTGGATCAGCACCACTTTTCGTCTGTTGCCCGTGGAGTATTGGCGGAACTTGCGGCTGGTGTCGAGCTCGAACCGCTCGATGAGCGACTTCAGGTACGCGCGGTCGACGGCGCCCCGCAGGTGGGCGAAGTACTCGATGATCTGCCCGCCGGTGAGGTTGCCGTCGAGCGAGGGCTCGCCGGGCACGTAGCCGACCAGCCGCTTGACCTCCACCGACTTCTCCCACACGTCGAGTCCCGCGATCCGCGCGCTGCCGCCGTCCGCCCTGAGCAGCGCCATGAGGACCCGGATGGTCGTGGTCTTGCCGGCGCCGTTGGGCCCGAGAAACCCGAAGACCTCGCCCTCGCCGACGTCGAACGTGACGTCCGCGATCCCGCGGTGACCCCCATAGCTCTTGGTCAGCCCCTCTACTTCTATGACCGTGGCCTTTCTCTCCTATCCGAACCAGAACCGAAGCGTCCGCTCGTCGGTCAGCGTGAGCGAGCCCTCGGCGGCGCCGAGCACGCGCTCGTAGGCGCGGGTCCACGCGTCGACCACCTGCCTGACCTCCTCGAACCCGACCGTCCCCGCCTGCCTCGCCAGGAACAGCTCGACCGCGCGCTGCTGGAAGCTGAGCATCAGCGACACGAGCACGAGCGCGCTCTGCCCGCCGGACCCGGGCGCGAAATCCCCCTCCGCGGCCCCCTGCTCCACAACCTCGGCCAGCATGGGCACGAGCCGCTCGAGCGTGAGCTCGCGGACCCTCTCCCTGACGATCGCGTTGGCGTTCGAGCTCCAGACCTCCACGATCCGCAGCACCAGCTCTTTGCGCTGCTCCTTGAAGTTCGCGATCCCGCTGAAGATCAGCTCGAGCTTCCGGCTCGCGCCGAGCCCCGGATCGCCCACGACCGGCCCGAGCGTGGCGAGGGCCCCGTCCGCCAGCCGCTCCACGACCGCCTCGAGCAGCGCCTCTTTCGAGTCGAAGTAGTGGTAGAAGGCCCCGCGCGACGCCTGGACCTCGTCGAGCACGTCCTGGACGCTCATCTCCTCATATCCCCGCGAGAGGATCAACCGCTGCGCCGCATCGACAAAGGCATCGCGCTTCACCAGATGCGCCGCCCGATCGAGCGTCCTGGGCACGGGTAAAGATTACCAGACCGACAGTCGGTCTATCAATGTGCGGTCAGGCCGCCCGGGCACGGCCCGGACCGCGCGACCTGGCGGCGACAAACCGCTTGGGCGGGATGAAGCGCAGCTCTTCGCCCACCTTCACCACCTGCCATCCGCCTTCGTGCACCAGGCGGTGGTGGTAGTGGCACAGAAGGATCAGGTTGCCGGGTTTCGTCTCGCCGCTCCGCGACACGAACTCGATGTGATGCGCGCTCGACCAGCTGGAAGGCCGGTCGCAACCCGGCCACCGGCAGTGCCGGTCGCGCACCCGGAGCGCCCTCCGCATCGACGGCGACACCGCCCGCGTCGCCCGCCCGACGTCGATGACCACCGAGTCGGCCTTAAGGACGCGGTGCAGGGTGCCGTCGCACGCGAGGCGCTGCACCGTCTTGCTGGAGACCGGAGCTCCGTGCTCCAGCTCCGAGGCCGCCGAACCAAGCTCCCCCTTCAGGGCCTCGACGGTCGTGGTCACCGTGATGTGCGGCCGCACGCCGTTGCGGCGCGGCAGAGTGCCCGCCTCGAGGGCGTGGTAGACGAGCTCGACCGCCGCGTCGGCCCGCCGCTGCTTGGGCGCGCGCCGGTCGTCCTGCCCGAGCGGCTTGGCCAGAGCGTCGATCGCCGACTTGAGCGCCGCCCCGCCCTCGGCGTCGAGCAGCCCGTCGAGCTTGAACATCCCGCCCAGCTCCGAGATGTACAGGTATCGCTGCTCGAAGCTCTCCTCGGCGTCGCGCTCGAATCCCTCCGGATCCCAAGCGTGACGAGCCTGCATGGCGAGGTAGCGGAGTGATTTCAAGGAGAAGCGAGATGCGAAGCCCACCCACTGCTCCGCTTCGACATGGCCTTTCTTTTCTCCTAGCTGCTCGCTCAGGTGGCAGATCACGGATGCGGCCTGGTAGCCGATCTCGCCTGCTTTGACCGCGGTCTCAACCGCCGGCAGGGACTCGAGCTCCCGCCCGACGCAGAGCCGGTCCGCGGCCGAAGTCTTCGACATCCTGCAGGTGGAGGCGACCCAGGACACCGCGGTCTGGCCGGCGCCTGCATAGTCCCCGCGCCGTGTCGCGGCGGCGACGGCCCGGCAGAGCTTCGCCTGCAAGGAATCAATGAACTGCGCCAGCTGTCCCAGGTCGACCTGGTCGTCGGGGAGGTCGAGGACAGCGCTGTGGTACATG
>CAZLJC010000058.1:0-10515 GCA_964559855.1 uncultured Actinomycetes bacterium | reverse complement strand
AACGCCCCACCCCCGTGGCGCGCTATGCCTCCGTATGTGTCGACGATGATCTTGCGGCCCGTGAGTCCGGCGTCCGCGGCCGGGCCCCCTACCTCGAAGCGTCCGCTGGGGTTGACGAGGATCTTGGTGTTCGCATCCACAAGTCCCTCGGGCAGCACCCGGTCGAGGACCTCTGCGCGAACGCCTTCCTCTATCGTCGCCGTCGACACGTTGCGCGCGTGGTGGGTTGAGACGACGACCGCCTCGATGCGTCGCGGCCGGCCATGTTGGTATTCGACGGTCACCTGCGACTTGCCATCTGGGCGGAGCCAGGGAAGGCGGCCGGACTTCCGAGCCGCGGCCAGTTCGCGTGTAAGGGAGTGCGCAAGCGAGATCGTCAGCGGCATCAGCTCCGGCGTCTCGTCGCACGCAAAGCCGATCATCATCCCCTGGTCGCCCGCACCCTGAAGCTCGAAGGGGTCGTCTTCCAGGGTGCCGCTGCGCTCCTCCCAGGAGTGGTTGACGCCCGCGGCGATGTCCGGCGACTGTTCCTTCAGATAGACCTCGATGAGCGAATGATCGGGATCGAAGCCAGACTCTTCGCTGTCGTAGCCGATCTGGCGAACCGTTTCCCGCACGATGCGCTGGATATCCACCTGTGCGGTCGTAGTCACCTCGCCGATGACTACCACGAGGCCTTTGGTGATCGCAGTCTCGCAGGCCACCCGAGCTTCTGGGTCCTGGGCCAGGATGGCGTCCAGGATGGCGTCCGACACCTGGTCGCACACCTTGTCCGGGTGACCTTCGGTGACGGACTCCGACGTCAGCAGCTGCCTGTCACCCGAGCCGCCGCCGCCAGTCACGGTCCGGGAGGATAGCGTCCGCCGACAAGCGACGCAAGCGTAGGTAACGGCGGTTAAGAGTAACTACTATTGCGTCGTGCTCGATCCAGGCGACGCTTCGAAGGCCCAGCGATCGGCAGCCGCAGGAAGCGCGCAGGGCCAGCGAACACGAGACTACTGGGTGCTGATGGCGGCCCGCGTCGCCCGCGCCTTCGCCTTCGGCTTTTCGGCGGTGCTGGTTGCGGTGCATCTGCAGTCGCGCGGCTTATCGGGTCCACAGATCGGCCTGGTCGTGTCGATCGGTCTGGCCGCCGCCTCGCTCACCGGTCTGCTCGCAGCCGCCGCCGCGGGCCGTTTCGGGCGGCGCGCCACCCTCGCCGGCGTTGGTATTTCGATGGCGTTGTGCGGTCTCGACCTCGCGCTGGCTACGCAACCGTGGATGCTCGTCCTCGCCGGGTTCACCGGGATGATGGGAGCCGCCAGCACGGATCTCGGACCCTTCCTCGCGGTCGAGCAGGCGGTGCTCACGCAGGCGACCGGCGACGCGCGGCGGAATCGCGCTTTCGCGCGCTACTCGCTGACCGGCGGCCTGGCCGGTGCCGCAGGAGGTTTCGCGGCCGGCTTCGGCACAGATCTACACCGCACGCAGCTCTTCTTCCTGATGTTTGCCGGACTGGGCCTGCTGACCGCGATACTGCCGCTGTTCCTGTCGGACGAGATCGAGGGCGCGACCGAGGAGCCGGTGTTCGGCAGCATCCGGCCGCTGCTCGGCCTCTCCGGGCTCTTCGCACTCGACTCGCTTGGCAACGGCCTCGTGGTCAACGCGGTGATCGTCTATTGGCTGCACGTGCGATACGGCGCCTCGCCGGCGGTGCTGGGGCCGAGCTTCGCGGTGATGTCGCTACTCGGCGCGGCCTCGTTCGAGCTCGCCGGGCGGCTGGCCGACCGCATCGGCCTGGTCAACACCATGGTCTTCACGCACCTGCCTAGCAACCTCCTGCTGCTGTTGATGCCGTTTGCGCCGTCCCTGCCGGTCGCGATCGCGATCCTGCTCGTACGCTCGACCATCGTCCAGATGGACCAGCCGGCACGGCAGGCCTACATCGTGTCGATAGTCAAGCCGAGCGAGCGCAGCGGGGCGCTGGCCATCACCGGAGCCGTGCGCGGCGTGGCCAACGGCGTCGGCCCAGTCGTAACCGGGGCCGCCATCCAGGCCGCATCGCTCGGCATCCCATTCTTTCTCGGGGGCGCGCTGAAGTGTCTCTACGATGTCGGCCTCTTCTACGGATTTCGCCGCCGGCTGGGCGATCATGAAGCCGCGCGTGGCGGACGGCCGGCCGACACCCGGACTTAGCGCGCCAGAGCGTTCCCCCGCGCCAGATAGCGGCCGCTGCCCGGAGCACCCACGAACTCTCCTTCGGACATCACACGGCGACCTCTGACGACGGTTTCGACCGGCCAGCCCCTCAGGTCCCAGCCCTCGTAGAGGCTGAAGTCGCTCGCCTGAGGAAAGTCGGCGGCGCGCAGCGTGCGCTGGTGGTCGAGGTCGACAACCGTCAGGTCGGCGTCCGAACCCACCTGGAGCGCGCCCTTTCTCGGATACAAGCCGTAAAGCTGCGCTGGTTGCTGCGAGAGAAGCTCGGCCAGCCTGGTCAGCGGGATCCCTCGCTTGTGGTGGCCCTCCGACAGCATGAGCGGCAGCATGAAAGGTGTTCCCGGCGCTCCGCTGCCGAGACCCCAAACACTGCCTGCCTTGCTCTCGAGCGGCCGGGGCACGTGGTCGGATCCGATGCTGTCGACCGTGCCGTCGGCGACACCCGACCACAGCTTTTCGCGGTCCGCCGGGCTCCGAAGAGGCGGCCGCATCTTGCCGCGATGGTCGGGAAAGGTCGTCTCGTCGCAGGCGAGATACGGATGGCAAACCTCGACATGGGCGCGCGGATAACGGACCTTGAAGGCCCGGATCTCTTCGAGGCCGGCCCCGGTCGTCAGATGCAGCACATGCAGACGCGCGCCCGTCGCCTCTGCCAGGATCAGCGCTCGGCGTATGCCGTCCAGCTCCGCGACCACGGGCCGCGACCGGTTCCAGGCGTCGATGGAGTCCTCGCCGGCCGCCCGCAGTTGCGCGCGCACCCGCTGGATGATCTCGATGTTCTCGCAGTGGACCATGACCAGCGTGCGCGGATCGCGAGCGGCGGCGGTGAAGACGTCATACATGAACCCGTCGTCAACGCCGCCGAAGGTCATCGTTTCGAGATTGAACGTGCGCATACGGGCGTCCGTCCCGCGATAGGTCATGTAGAACTTGAACGAGAGCACCCCCATGTCATCGATATAGGCCGGCATCTCGGCCAGGTGTTCGTCGGTCATGACCACAGCGTGGAAACCGAAGTCGATGCTCGCCAGCTCCTCACCCGCCTCGCGAGCTACCGGGAAGAGCTGCAGGTACGAGGTTGGCTCGCGCATGAATAGGAGCAGAGAGGTCACACCGCCAAGCGCCGCCGAGCGCGTCTCGGAGTCGAAGTCGGCGTAGCCATTTCCGATGCCGACGTGCGTGTGGGAATCGATGATGCCGGGGAACACGTATCGGCCGGCTGCGTCGATCGTCTCGCGACCACTTATGGCGTCGGACGGGGTAGCGATGGCCGCGATGCGCTCCCCGTCGACGCCGATGTCGGCACTGAACAGATTCTTGCCCGGGACAACCAGGGTCCCACCGCGAACGACCAGGTCATATCTCATCGGCCTTCCTCAGTTCATGGAGCGACCTTGGCGAAGGTCGCGCGAATGCGGTCGGAATCGAAGCCTTCGGCCAGGCAGGCCATCAGCAGCAGACGCGCCTTGGCCGCGGAAAGGTCGCCGGCCAGAATGCCGCCTGCCGCTGCGACGTCCGCGGGGCCGGCGCCACCGCCCGCGCTTGCGGTGGTGCGACCGAAAGGCGAACGCGACGTGAGCACGACCGGGATGTGAAGCCGAGTGACCAACGACCGATGGAGCGAATCCATCAGCGATGCCGTCAATCCGCCACCGCCAGGGAAACCCTCCACCACGATGCCGCGGGCCTCGAGAGTGAGCGCCGCATCGAAGAGCCGTGCATCGGATGCGAGCGTCGCAACGATGATGTCAACCGGTCCGCCGAGCCCATCGGCCTCGAACAGAGGCATCTCGGAAGGCGTCCAGAGCGGCACGACGCGGTCGGCGTCGATCAGGGCCACCGGCCCTCGGGGATGCGACTGAAACGCCTCGACCGAGGTGCGGTGGACCTTGGCGACATCGCGTGCTGCATGGGCACGCCCGGCGATCACAACGGTCACTCCGCTTGCCGAGGGATCGGACGCGTAACGGAGAGCGTCGATCAGGTTGCGTCGACCGTCCCAGCCTGGATGTGAGGCGTTGAGCATCGCACCGGTCAGAACGACGGGCTTGCGCGAGCGCACTTTCAGCGCGAGCAGAAAGGCGAGTTCCTCCATGGCTGCGGTACCACCGACCAGGACGACCGCGTCCACCACTTCATCCGCCACCGCGGCTCGGACCCGAGCAACCAGCGACCGCACATCTCGCTCGTCGAGCATGTAGCTGGTCTTGTTGGTCAACTCTTCGACCTCAATCCTCGGCGGGTCGTCGAGAACCCTGAGCGCCTCTTCGACGAGTTCCGACCCGGTGAGTGTCGGCGCGTAGCCCTGAGTCGTGGTCGTGGATGCGATTGTGCCGCCGGTCGTGAGCACCCGGATCAAAGGCTTCACGGGAACTCGATCACCACCCGACCGACGACATCACCCTCTCGCAGCATCGCTACCCCCTCGTTGACCTGCTCCAAGGTCAGCCGCCGGCCGATCACCGGCTGGATGGCGCGCTTCTCAACCGCCGCCAGCGCCGCCACCGCGTCGTCGTAACGGCCCGCCCGGCATCCGAGCAGCGTGAGCTCGTCCATCGCCAAACGAGCGGAATCGACGGTGACCTCAAGGCCCGGACGATAACCGCAAAACGCAACCCTGCCGCCCCGCCGCACAAGCCGGAGGCCGAGCTCCAGACCTCCGCTCGTACCGGACGCCTCCAGGACCACGTCGGCCCCACCACCCAACCACTCACGGAGGCCGGCCTCGTCCGCCGGGTCGGCCGCCTTCTCTGCTCCCAGGCGCAGCGCGTGCTCCCGGCGGGAGGTGAACGGGTCGACCACCGCCACTCGGCCGCCCTCCGCACGCGCCACCTGCACGGCATGCAGTCCGAGGCCGCCGGCGCCGATCACCAGCACTGATTCCTCGCGCTGGAGCGACGCACGGTATCGAAGCGCGTGCCAGGGCGTCATCACGGCATCCATTGCCACCGCGGCATCGGCGAAGGCCGTCCAGGCGCCGAACGCGACCAACGATGTCCGTCGCATCACCACGTACTCGGCAAGGCCGCCCGGCCGGTTGCGGCCGATGCGGCGCGCATCCAGGCACAGGACATCCTGCCCGTCGCGGCACCACGCGCAGGTGCCGCATGCCTCGTAGGGGTAGCAGGCGACCCGCTGCCCCTCCGGCCAGACGCCGACGGCGCTCACCAGCTCACCTGCCACTTCGTGTCCAGGTACGAGCGGAAGGATGGTGCCCGGGGTGGCGCCCGACAGCAGCTTGAGATCGCTGCCGCAGAGGCCCACCGCCCGCACCCGAACCAGGGCCTCGCCGGCCTCCGGCTTGGGCATCGGCAGCCTCGCGATTCGGAGCGGGGCGCCAAACGATTCCAGGATCGCAGCCCTCATGAAGCCATCTCCTGAAACCATCTGTGCGGGCTGTTACATTACAACCACTGTTGCATCGAGCCAAGTCAAGCCGCTGAATGAAGCCACCGCCTTTTCGATATCACCGCCCGCAATCGCTGCCGGAAGCCATCGATGTCCTCTCCCGCCTAGGCGACGAGGCCAAGGTGCTGGCCGGAGGACAGAGCCTGGTCCCGCTCCTCAACATGCGGTTGGCGCGCCCGACTGACCTCATCGACATCAACCGACTGCCCGGGCTCGATGAGATCAGGATCGAGGGCCGCGAGCTGGTGCTGGGCGCGATGGCGCGCATGGCAGCGGTCGAACGTTCTGCCTTGGTCGCTTCCGGGTGGCCAGTAATCGCCCGCGGACTGGCGGAGGTTGGGCACTACCAGATCCGCAACCGGGGCACCGTCGGGGGCAGCTGTGCTCATGCCGATCCCGCTGCCGAATTACCCGCGCTGCTGCTCTCGCTGGACGGCCGAATCGTGGCGAGGTCTCCGCATGGACGCCGTGAGATCGGAGCCGCCGACTTCTTCCTCGGCGTCTTCACAACCGCGCTGGAACCCGATGAGCTCGTGGTCGAGCTGCGCGTGCCTGCCCTGCCGGAGGGCGCGACGACCGGTTTCGCCGAGTACGCGCGCCGACACGGCGATTTCGCGCTCGCGGGCGCGTCGTGCGTCAAGGGCGCGCACGGGCAACCATCGGTAGTGGCTCTCTTCGGTGTTGCCGACCGGCCGGTGCGAGTCGTCGTCGCCGCCGGCGCCGAACCCGGCGACGTCCGGCAGGCCATCCTCTCCGCTCTGGACTCCAGCTCTGTCACAAGCGACATCCACGCCGGCGCCGCCTGGCGCGTGGAGGTTGCGGCCGAAATGGCTGTCCGCGCGTACGTGGAGGCCGCATGAACGCGGCGCAAGTAGATCTTTTCCCGATCCACGCGCTCGTGAACGGCCACCCGATCACGACCTCGGTTGAGCCGAGGCGCCTGGCGTCAGACTTCCTGCGGCACGACCTGGGTCTCTACGGAACGCATGTCGGATGCGAGCAGGGAGCTTGCGGTGCCTGCACCGTGATCGTCGACGGAGTCGCCGTTCGCTCCTGCCTGATGTTCGCGGTCCAGCTCGACGGCTGCGCGGTTACGACCGTCGAGGGCCTCAGCAGAGGCGATCTGACCCCGCTCCAGCGCGCGTTCCACGAAAATCACGCCCTCCAGTGCGGCTTCTGCACGGCTGGCTTCCTGCTCACAGTCCAGAACTACGCGGATCGCTTCGGATTACCCGGCGATGCTGAGCTCCGCGAACTGCTCTCCGGCAACATTTGCCGCTGCACCGGCTACGAAAACATCGTCGCCGCGGTCCGGCAGTTCGTTCAGGAATGCGCGACCTAAAGGTGAGTGCGTCAGGGGGCGCGTCCGCCTACGTCGGCAGCTCGGTGGCCCGCGTCGAGGATCTCCCTCTGCTCGTCGGGGGGGCGCGCTTCGTGGACGACATCGAGCTGCCGCACACGCTACACGTCGCCTTCGCCAGGACTGAGCGCGCCCACGCCTGGATACGCGGCGCGGACACAACGCGCGCCGCCGGCCTTCCGGGGGTCATCGACGTCCTCGTCCACGGCAGCCTGACCGGGCCGACGCACCTGACGCCTCAACTCGACCGCCCGGGCATCTACAGTCCGCCCAGGCCGCTGCTGGCATCCGATCGCGTCCGCTTCGTGGGCGAAGCCGTGGCCGCAGCGGTGGCCGGCAGCCGGTACGAGGCCGAGGACGCATGCGACCTGGTCGAGGTGGAGTACGAAGACCTCCCCGCCCTCGCCTCTACCGACGCCGCGCTGCTGCCGGATGCTCCTGTCCTGCATCCGACCGACAGCAACGTGCTTCTCGACCACGCCTTCGACTCCGGCGCGGTCGATGAAGGGCTCGCGGCGGCCGCGGTGGTGCTTGAACGGCGCTTTCAAATCGGTCGCATCGCCCCTTCACCCATGGAGTGCCGCGGCGTGCTCGCCGCCCCGGATGGGGACGGCGTCACGGTGTGGACTTCGACCCAGGCACCGCACCAGGTCAGGCGGGCGCTCGAGCCCCTCCTGAACATTCCGGTGCGCGTTATCTGCCCCGACGTTGGCGGTGGCTTCGGCCAGAAGGCGCACGTCTATCCAGAAGAGGTTCTGGTTGCGTGGCTGGCTCTCAAACATGGGCGGCCGGTGAAGTGGATCGAAGATCGCCGGGAGAATCTGCTGGCGTCGAGCCACGCGCGCGGCCAGGTCGTCAGCGTCAAAGTCGGCGCCGACCGCGAGGGCCGGCTGCTCGCGCTCGAGGCCGACATCGTCTCCGACATCGGCGCCTACGGCGTCTTCCCTCACGGCCACATCCTCGAGGCGCTGGGCACGCCCAACCTGATTCCCGGTCCCTACCGCCTTCCGGCCTATCGCTTCCGGACGCGCGCCGTCGCCACCAACAAGGCACCCGGAGGGGCGTACCGCGGAGTCGGCGTCGCGGTGTCCGCTTTCGTGCACGAGAGAATCATCGACGCCGTCGCCGGCGAGCTAGGCCTGGATCCGGTCGAGGTGCGCCGCCGCAACCTCATCGGGAGCGCAGACATGCCCTATACGAGCGTGGCCGGCCCCGTCTACGACAGCGGCGACTATCCGGCGGCGCTCGATGCGGCCGTGCGCCGCCTCAACGACCAAGACCTCGAGCGTCTTCGGATATCCGCCCGCGAGCGCGGCCAACTGTTCGGAACCGGCTACGCCTGCTACGTCGAGACTACCGGCATGGGCTCTGAGGTCTTCGCAAAGCGTGGGATGGTCGGGATCGCCGGTTATGACGACCTACGGGTGACAGTGAATCCGGACGGGACGGTCACTCTCGCCACCAGCCTCCCCTCCGCCGGTCAGGGTCTGGCGACTTCCTTCGCTCAGCTGGTCGCCGACGAGCTCTCACTCCCGATCTCCGCCGTGCGCGTCGCGCCCGTGGACACAACTGCGGTGCCGGACGGCACGGGGACATTCGGCAGCCGGAGCGCTGCGGCGGGTGGCGCAGGGATCCTTCGAGTCGCCGGGATCCTTCGGAAGCGGCTGCGCGAGCTCGCCGCGGCCGAGCTCGAGGTGGCCGAATGGGACCTGGTCGCCGAGGACGGCCGCCTGTTGGTGGCAGGGTTTCCGGAGGCTTCCCGCACCTACGCCCAGCTGGCCGCGATCGCCCCACCGAGGTACCTGGACGTATGCGAGCGCTACGATCCCGCCGCCACCACCTTTTCTTATGGGGTGCACGCATGCGCGGTCGAAGTCGACCCCACGACCGGCCGCGTCACCGTCGTGCGATATGTCGTCATCGAAGACTCGGGTCCCCTGATCAACCCGATGCTGGCGGCGGGGCAGACCCACGGGGCAACCGCGCAGGGGATCGGCGCCGGGCTCTTCGAGGCCTTCCAATACGGCGATGACGGCCAGCCGCTGACCAGCACGCTGGCCGATTATCTGCTTCCGGTGGCCAGCGACCTGCCCGCCTACGAGCTCGGGCACCTCGTCCACCCCTCTCCGCAGCCCGGCGGCTACAAGGGGGTTGCGGAAGGAGGAACGGTGGCCGCCCCGGCGGCGGTAGCCAACGCGGTCGCGGATGCCATCGGCGCCGGCGTCGACGAGATTCCAATCACGCCGGAACGAGTCCTGGGCCTGCTCAGGCAGGGTCTCGCCGGCATACCGACAAGGAGATGAAGAAGTTGACCAGCGAACTCTACGAAGCGGGTATGAAGGTGCGGCGCGAGGTGCTCGGTGACGCCTACGTGGACAGCGCGCTCATGGGTGCCACCGAGGTCACGTCCATCATGCAGGAGCTCACCACCGAGATGGCGTGGGGGAAGATCTGGACCCGACCCGGACTACCCCGCAAGACGCGAAGTCTGATGAACATCGCCATGCTGACGGCACTCGGCAAGCCGAATGAGCTCAGGCTTCACGTGCGCGGTGCGCTGCGGAACGGCTGCACGCAGGAGGAGATCGCGGAGGCCTTACTGCAGGCGGCCGTGTACGCCGGGATCCCAGCCGGCATCGAGGGATTCAAAGTCGCCAAGGAAGTCTTCGCGGAAGCGTGAGCGACTTGGTTGGCGCACCGCCCGGAAGCTCTGAGCCTCAGGTCCGGCTCGACTCCATACTGAAGCGCGAACGGTGGCACCGGACCGGCTCGGGCTGGATCTCGGGGGCCATCTACGGGGCGAACGACGGGCTGGCCGCGGTCTTCGGCATCGTGGCCGGTGTGTCCGGGGCCACCGGGGGCTCCAACTTCGTGCTCCTCGCCGGCCTCGCGGGCGCCATTGCATCCGCTTTGTCTATGGCAACCGGGGCATTCCTTGCGGAGCGGTCAGAGAATGAGGTGGCTGCCGCGAACCTCGCCCGGGAACGCCGGGAGATAGAGGAGAACCCCGATGAGGAGCGGGAAGAGCTCTCGCTCTTTTACCAGCTCAAGGGCCTCGACAAGCGGCACGCTGACCTGCTGGCGGACCATGTGGCCGGCTCGCCTGACGCAATGCTTAGGGCGCTCGCAGCAGAAGAATTGGGCGGCGCCTCGGCCGATGGCAACAATGCTGTGCAAGCCGCGGTAGCCGCGGGAGTCAGCACCTTCTTGGGAGCCATGGTGCCGGTTCTGCCGTTCTTCTGGATGCGCGGCACGGCCGCCGTCGTGACGGCGGCGGCGGTATCGCTGGTCGCACACTTCTTCGTGGGCGCAGCGAAGTCACTGTTCACGCTGCGGACGTGGTGGGCCGCCGGCCTCGAGATGACGATCGCTGGGGTGATCGTTGGCGCCGTCACATACGCGGTCGGCCTGCTCTTCCGCATCTGATTCGAAGCGGATAGCCGTTCAGGGCAGGGTGTAGCCGCCGTCGACCGCAATCGTGTGCCCGGTCACGAAGCCAGCTCCTGGCCCGATCAGGAAGAGGACGGCGCCAACCACGTCTTCGGGGAGGC
>CAZLJC010000057.1:4921-10540 GCA_964559855.1 uncultured Actinomycetes bacterium | reverse complement strand
CCCCGAGGCCGAACGCGCCGACCTCGAGCGCTCACTCCAAGCGGCCGGCTTCTAGACCGACCACTCCTCGCGCAACCGGCGCTTAAGGAGCTTGCCGCTGGGGTCTCGGGGCAGCTCGGCGCGGACCTCGATCCGGCGCGGCAGCTTGAGCCGGCCCAGCCGCGCCCGCAGGTGCGCCTCGATCTCGCCCACGTTGAGCCGGGCGCCCGGCCGCGGAGTGACCGCCGCCCCCAGGACCTCGCCGTATTCAGGGTCGGGGATGCCGACCACAGCGGCGTCTTCGACGCCGGGGATCTCGTGGAGGACGAGCTCGATCTCCGCCGGGAAGATGTTGACGCCGCCCGAGATCACCATGTCGCGCTTGCGATCGACCAGGTAGAGGTAGCCCTCCGCGTCCAGGTAGCCGATGTCGCCGCAGCTGACGAGGCCGCCGCGCTCGACGGCCGCGCGCTCCTCGGGCAGGTTTTCATACATGAAGTCGGCCGCTCCACGGTGGCGGACGAACACCTCGCCCGGGACGCCCGCGGGCACCGTTCGGCCTTCCTCGTCGAGCACGACGACGGTCGCCCCGGGGACGGGCCGGCCGACCGTGCCCGGTCGTCGCAGGGCTTCGACGCTGTCGCAGGACGTGACGATCCCCGACTCTGTGCACCCGTAGTACTCGTGGATGACCGGACCCCACCACTCGATCATCCGGCGCTTCACGTTGGGCGGGCAGGGCGCGGCGCCATGCACCACATGGCGCAGTGAGCCCAGATCGTGGCGGTGCCGCACCTCGTCAGGCAGCGCCAGGAGCCTTGCGAACATGGTCGGGACCATGAGGAGGTTGTTGACCTGGTAACGCTCGATCAGCTCGAGCAGGCGGGCCGCGTCGAAGCGCGGCATGAGCACCAGCGTCCCGCCGGCGAGCAGGGCCGAGGTCGAGTGGACCAGGGGCGCCGAGTGGTAAAGGGGCGCGGCTACGACCGTGCGGACGTCGGGCGCCACCCCGTAGACGCGCCTCAGCGTGTCCGAGTACAGCTCAGCCTGCTCGGCGGTCCGGGCCAACCGCCGGATGCCCTTCGGCCGGCCGGTCGTCCCCGAGCTGTAGATCAGCGCGGCCGCGGTGGGCCGGACCTCGCCCGCGATCGGCGCACTGGCGGCCAGCGCAGCCTCCCAGACGTCCCCGAGCTCGAGTACCGGGCGATCGCCGGTCACCGACCGGACGGGCTCGAGCAGTTGCGGGTCGGCGACCAGCGCCGCCGCCCGGCAGTCATTCAGCACATGCGCTACCTCATCGGCGCGCAGGTGCCAGTTGACCGGCACGGCCACCGCGCCCAACAGGACGGTCCCGACCCACGCCTCGAAGAACTCGGGCCGGCTCCCGACCAGCAGGGCGACGGTGGCTCCCGGGCCGACGCCGAGCGCGGCAAGGGCTCCGGCGGTGCGCCGGCCGCGCTCCAGCACCTCGGCAGTCGGGATGACACGCTCGCCGGCGATCACCTCGCCCAACGCTAAGGGCCTCCTCGCCGCGTCAGGCCGCCACCGCCCACGCTACAGTTGGCGCGTGCCCGCTGAGGAGCTGCGCGTCCGCGATGTCGAGGAGGTCGCCCAGCTGTTCTGGGAGCAAGGCTGGACCGACGGCTTGCCGGTCGTTCCGCCGACGCGCGAGCTGGTCGACGAATTCCTGCTTTATGCCGGCGCGCCGGCCGACACGGTGGTCGGTGACCTGCCCGAGCGGAGCCGCGTCTTCACGGCCGAGCACGTCGCCATCAACGCCGTCATGGCGGGCTGCCTGCCCGACTACTTCCCGATCGTCCTCGCCGCCTGGCAGGCCATGTGCACGCCCGAGTACTGCCTCAACTCGGCGGGGACCAGCACAAGCGGCGCGGCCCCGCTGCTGATCGTCAACGGCCCCATCTCTCGCCGGATCGGGATGCGTTCCCGCGGCAACGTGCTCGGGCCCGGCAACCGCGCCAACGCCACGATCGGGCGCGCGATTCGCCTCCTGCTGATCAACCTCGCCGGCGCCGCCGGCGACCTCGACAAGGCCTGCATTGGCCACCCCGGCAAGTACAGCTACTGCATTGCAGAGGACGAGGAGGAGGTGTGGCCGCCGCTGGCAGTCGAGCGCGGGTTCGACCGCGACGTCTCTGCGGTCACCGTGGTCCACTGCGAGGCGCCGCAGAACGTGCGCGAGGACAGCTCCCAGAAGCCCGAGGACATGCTCGAGAACTTCGCCGACCACATCCGGGCCTGGAACCAGGGTGGCGCGGGCGTCGTCCTCATGAACCCCGAGCACCGGGCGATCGCGCAGGCGGCCGGCTGGAGCAAGGCCGACGTCGCCCGCCATCTTTATGAGCGCAGCGGGCGGACCGTCGCCGAGCTCAAGCGCGTGCGGCGGCTGCGCGGAATGATCGAGCCGGCCGACGAGGAAAGGCTGCACCGGTGGGCGCGCGGTCCGGAGGACTTCCTGGTCGTAGGAGCCGGAAGCACCGGCATGTTCTCGGCCGTCATCCCGCCCTGGGCTGGCGGCATCTACTCGGAGCCGGTGACCCGGCTCGTGCCCGAGCCTGGCTGCGCGGGGGAGTGCTTCCTGTGATCGTGCTAAATCCGGCAATCGAATCCGTCCCCGCCAGCGCGCAGATGGCGGCCCGTCCCACCTCACTGGAAGGCCTGACGGTGGCGTTCTTGGGCAACGCGAAGCCGATGGCCGACGTCTTCCTGGAAGAGCTGGGCAGCGTCTTCGAGGAGCGCTATCGCGTTGAGGCTATCTACGACGGCAAGCCCGACCCGAGCCGCGTGGTGGCCCCCGCTCAGCTCCGTTCGGTGGCTGCGCGAGCCCACGCCATCATCACCGGGGTGGGTGATTGAGGGGGCTGTACAGCGTGCAGTTTGCACGACGGGATCGAGTTCGAGAGGGCCGGCCGCGCGGCGGTCACGGTCCTCACCGACGCCTTCATCGGCACCGCCGAGCAGGCGGCGCGGATGGCCGGACTGCCTGGCTATCCCTTCGTCGTGATCCCGCACCCGATCAGCCGCCTGGATCGGGCGCAGCTCAGGGTGGTCGCAGAACAGGCAGCTTCCCACGCCTACGCCCGGCTGGTCGCCGGCTCGTAGAGCTGGACCACCAGGCCCTCCGGACCGGCCAGGTACACATAGCGCAGGCCGGCCAGCGCGCCGTGGCTTTCGTCCAGCTCGATCGGCTCGGAGAGGAACCGGAAACCACGCTCGGCCAGTGAGCGGTGGGTGCCGAACACATCGGCCACGTCGAAGCTGAGGTGGATGGCTCCGGGGTCGCAGGCGCGCGGGTTAGACCGCGGCCGCCCAGCCGGCCGGGCGTACTGGAGGAGCTCGAGCCGGGTGTTGCCGAGGTCGAGGAAGGCGTACTCGATGCGCACGTCGTCCAGCCCCACCGACCGTCCGACCTCGGGACCCTCGCCCACCCCGCGCAGCACCGGCTCGATCCCGAACAGCGCGCGGAAGAACGCGAGCATCCCGCCGAGGTCGGCGACCGTGACGCCGACGTGGTTGAGGCGGTCGAAGGTCACTGGACCATCGGCGGCCGCCCCTCGTTGATCGTCGCGTCCTCCTCCAGGTGCTGGACCAGCAGCGGCTGGTTGGTCCAGCGCTTGGGCGTCCGGTACCAGCCGCCCGCCGAGAGCGTGCCTCCGTCGCAGACCAGCGTCTGCCCGACAACCCAGGTGTTGAGGTCGCTGGCCAGGAACAACGCCGCCCGCGCCACGTCCATCCCTTCCGCGTAGCGACCCGCCGGAATCCACGTCTCGACGAGCCGCTCGTACTCAGCCGGCAGCTCGTAGAAGCCGACCTGGTGGGCGCGCGTCTTGTCGACGGCGAGGGCGTTGACCAGGATGCCGTGGCGCGCCAGGTCGACCGCCAGGCTCTTCGTGAACCCGTCCACCGCCCGCTTGAATGCGGCGTAGACGGCGAGCGCCGGCGCCGCGCGGATCCCTTCGACCGACGAGAAGTTGACGATCCGCCCCCAGCCGCGCTCCTTCATCACGGGAACGAAGGCGCGGGTGGCGCGGAAGACGTGGAGCAGGTTGACCTCGTAGAGAGCCTGCCACTGCTCCTCGGTCGAGTCCTCGAATGGACCGGCGCTCGACAGGTGGTGGCCTATGCCGTTGACGAGGACGTCGCAGCGCCCCAGCTCGGCCAGGGTTTCGGCGGCGAGCCGGTCCACCTCCGACCGCTGCGTCAGGTCGCCCGTGAACCCGCGCGCGCTTCCGCCCGCCGCCCGCACCCGCTCGACGACCTCCGCGGTCCGCGCCGCCTCGATGTCGGCCACGAGCACAGACGCGCCCTCGGCCGCGAAGAGCTCTGCGATCGCTCCGCCGATCGCGCCCGCCCCGCCGGTCACCACAGCCACTCGCCCATCCAGGAGCATCCGTCCCTCCATGATTACAATCATTCGAATAATGCTCGCTGTCGTCGGGCTGGGCAACATGGGCCTCGCCCTGGCGAGGCGCCTCCACATGCGCGGTCGCGAGGTGGTGGGCGTCGACGTCTCCGAGGACCGCCGAACGGTCTGGAGCATCCTCAGCAGCCGGCCCGCCATAGCGACCGTCGAGGAGCTGGACTGGCCAAAGCTCAATCGCCTGCTCCTCGTCGTCCGCACCGCCGACCAGGTCTTCGACACTCTTCCCCGGATTCGCTCCAGCGCTGAGGCAGCGTCGCTGAATGAGCTCCCGGTCCACGTAGTAACGACCCTGACCCCTGACCACGCGCGGCAGTTGCCCACCCACGCCAGCTCGGCTCTGCGCATCCTCGAGAATCCGCTCACAGGGGGCGAGGCGCCGGCGCTGATGGGTGCCCAAACCTCGATGCTCGCCGGCGACCACCGCCCGGCCGACGTCGAGTTCCTTCTCGACGGCTTGATGGAGGAGGTCGTCACGTTCGACGCCTACGGCGAGCCGGCGCTGGCCAAGCTTCTTAACAATCTGGCCTGCGCCTACAACGCCGCCGTTTTCGCCACCATCCTTGGGCTCGCGCACGAGCACGGGCTCGACCCCAAGCGCCTCCGCCGCGTCGTTGTCCGCGGCTCCGGCGCCAGCTATTCGGCCCGCGCCATCACCGAGATCATCGGCGACCTCCTCGCCAAGGACGTCGGACTGGCCGAGAGCGCCGTCGGCGGCGCCCCAGCCGTCACGCCGGCCGGAATCGAGTCGCAGCTGGCGGCGGCCCGGGCCTTGCTAGCCCAAGACTGACGGTGGAGCTGCCCGCTGCCTTCCCGGCGGCGACAGTCGAGGAGTACACGGGGGCCGGCTGGTGGGGCAGCGACTCACTGGCGGACGTCGTCGCCCGCAACGCCGTCGATTCGCCTGACCGGCTGGCGCTCGCCTCACCAACGGAGCGGCTGAGCTGGGCCGAGTACTGGCAGCGTGCGCGGGGAGTCGCAGCCGGCTTCCGGGCGGGCGGGGTCCGGCGTGGCGACCGCGTCGCGGTCCAGATGCCGGACTCGCCCGAGCTCCACGTCACCTACCTGGCGCTCGAGCTGGCGGGGGCGGTCGTGGTCGGGATCGGGATGCGCGCGGGGCCGGCCGAGATCGACCACATACTTGGCCTGACCGAGGCGTCGCTGCTCGTGCGCGAGCGCGAGCTGCCCGAGGCGGGAGCGCC
>CAZLJC010000057.1:0-4821 GCA_964559855.1 uncultured Actinomycetes bacterium | reverse complement strand
TGACCGAGGCGTCGCTGCTCGTGCGCGAGCGCGAGCTGCCCGAGGCGGGAGCGCCGCCCTTTGAGGACTTCGCGCGCTCCCGGCTGGGTCCCAACGACGTCTTCCTGATCAACTCGACCTCCGGCACGACCGGGCTGCCCAAGTGCGTCAAGCACACCCAGAACCGCTGGCTCTACTGGGTCCGGCTGGTCGTCGACTCCTGTGGGCTGGGCCGCGACGACGTCGTGTTCAGCATGGTTCCGACGCCGCTCGGCTTCGGGCTCTGGAGCGCGCACTTCAGCCCGGCGGTGGTGGGCGCCGCCGCCATCCGCCTGCCCCGCTTCGACGCCGGCGCCGCCCTCGACCTCATCGAGCGCGAGCGGCCGACCGTGGCGGCGGCGGTGACGACGCAGTTCATCATGATGCTCAACCACCCGACCTTCGGCTCCCGCGACCTACGCTCGCTGCGGGCCCTCTACAGCGGGGGTGAGCCGATCCCCTACGACCGCGCGCTGGCGTGGGAGGAGGCGACCGGTTGCGAGGTGCTCCAGTTCTACGGCTCCAACGAAGCGGGCGCCCTCAGCCGGACCAGCCTCGGCGAGCCGCGCGAGAAGCGCCTGCTGACGAACGGTCGCGTCATCCCGGAGATGAACGTCCGGCTTTTCGCGGGTGGGCAGCCAGGGTGCAAGGGGCCGTCGCTCTCGGCCGGCTATCACGGCGACGAGGCGGCAAACCGGCAGCTATACACCGAGGACGGCTGGTTGCTGACCGGCGACCGCGCTGAGATCGACGCCGACGGCTACCTGAGGGTAGTCGGGCGCATCGCCGACTTCATAATCCGCGGCGGCTACAACATCAGCGCCGTCCAGGTCGAGCAGGAGATCTCCGCTCATCCCGCGGTGGCGCGGGCAGCGGTGGTCGGAATGCCCGACCCCGTCTTCGGCGAGCGCGTCTGCGCTTACGTTGCACTGCGGCCCGACCGCACGCTCGACCTCGACGAGCTGAACGCCTTCCTCCTCAGGCGCGGGAGCTCGAAGCAGGCACTGCCCGAACGTCTGGAGGTCATCAGCGAGCTGCCGCTCTCCAGCGGCGGCAAGGTCGCCAAGCAGGCCCTGCGCGAGGACATCGCGCGCAAGGTGGCGGCACCGTGAGGCTGGCCGGCAAGACGGCGATCATCACCGGCGCCGGCTCCGGTATCGGGCTCGCGTCGGCGCGCCTCTTCGCCGGCGAGGGGGCGCGGGTGATCGCCGTCGACGTGCGTGCCGACCGGCTTGCCGGCGTGCCCGAGGGCAGCGTCGCGGTCGCGGCCGACGTCTCCAAGCCGGCTGACTGTGACCGCGTCATCGCCGCCGCCGAGGGCCGCCTCGACGTGCTCTTCAACAACGCCGGCATCCTCGACCGGATGCTGCTGGCGGACGAGGTCTCTGAAGCTGACTGGGAGCGAGCCCTCGCTGTCAACCTGACGGGCCCCTTCCTGCTCTGCCGGCGGGCTCTGCCGCTGATGCTGGAACAAGGTGGCGGCGTGATCATCAACACCGCCTCGCTGTCCGCGCTCCGCGGCGGCCGTGCGGGCGCCGCCTACACCGCCTCCAAGTTCGGCCTGGCCGGGCTCACGCAGAACATCGCCGCGACCTACGGCTCGCGCGGCATCCGCTGCAGCGCCATCTGCCCGGGCGCCGTCACCACTGACATTCTGGGCGAGGCGCCGCTCGGTCCCCACGCCCAGGTGATCCGCGAGCGCGACCGCCAGAAGCCGGCGCCAGCCGCGCCCGAGCAGATCGCCGAGGTCGCGCTCTTCCTGGCCACGCCGGCCTCGTCCTATCTCAATGGCGCGCTGATTCCGGTCGACGGCGGGGCGTCGGCGTTCTAGCTCAGTGATCAACCTCGCCAAAGCGCCGCGCGTAGTCCTCGGCGCGGAGCCGGTATCGGTACTCGACATTCCGGTGCTGGAAACGCCAGCGCCCGCCCTGACGGCGGTAGCGGTCGGTGTAGCGGACACCCATCACCCACGTCTGCTCGCCCGAGCGCTGCTCGGCGTGGCCGGTGACCACCCCGGTCGCCACGTCCGGGGACTCGAACTCCAGAACCTGCGCGTGGGGGTAGTGGAAGGACGGCCCGGTCGCCGCCATCCAGTCCCGGAAGAACTCCTCGACCGCCGTCTGGCCGCGCAGGTCGTTGAGCCCGCCGTCCTCGGTAAAGAGCTCGGCCAGGACCGCAGGGTCTTTGCCGTCGACCGCGGCGCAGTAGGCGGCCGCAAGGTCGGCCAGCTGCTGGCGGGACTCCAGCCGCTCGATCCTGGCTTCGACGTCGTTCATGGAGGCTCCTCGTGCAGTTCTCGCTGATGTTCTTCGGCTATCCGCCGGACCACTATGGTCCCGCGACGCGGGCTGCAGAGGACTCTGGCTTCGATGCCATCTGGCTGGCCGAGCACCTGGTCACCCCGCTCGAGTACGCGAAGGTGTACCCCTACAACGACACCGGCGACCCCGGCTACCGGCCCGAGACGCCGCTGGTCGACCTCTGGGTGACGATCGGCAACCTGGCCGCGCAGACGGACCGGATCCTGTTCGGCACGGGCGTCTACGTCCTCCCGCTTCGCAACCCATTCGTCTCCGCCAAGGCGATCGCCACCGCCCAGGCGCTCTCCGGCGGCCGCGTCCTGGTCGGCGTCGGCACCGGCTGGATGCGGGAGGAGTTCGAGGCGGTGGGCGAGCGCTGGGAGGGCCGCGGCCGGCGGACCGACGAGGCGATCGAGGTCATGCGCATGCTGTGGAGCGGGCGGCCGGTCGAGTACCAGGGCCGCGAATTCCGGTTCCCGGAGATCCAGATGTCGCCACCGGTCTCGCCGCCGCCCGTGATCGTGGGCGGCGTCTCCGAGCCGGCCCTCGAGCGCGCCGCGCGGCTGGCGGACGGCTGGTACGGCCCGTCGTGCCCACTCGAGGAGTCGGCGCGATACCGGGACGCGATCGTCGCACGACTGCGCCAGCATGGGCGCGACGCTGACGGCTTCGTCTTCTGGTCACGACTGAACCAGCCCAACGCGGAGCAGGTGGAGCGTGCCCGCGAGCTCGGCCTCGACCGGCTGGTCATCCCGGTGCCCTACACGCTGGCGTCGCTCGAGGAAAAACTGCGCAGGATCGAGGAGATCGCCGGGGCGATCGGCCTTGAACCGGGAGGGAGGAACCATGGCTGAGGAAGGTGCGCTGCGAGGCCTGTCGGCGCTGATTACGGGCGGCGGTGGCGGCATCGGGCGCGGGATCGCGGCCGCGCTGGTCCGCGACGGCGCCTCGGTGGCGCTGATGGGCCGGACACGCGCGACGCTGGACGCCGCGGTCGAAGAGGTGGCTCCTACTGCCCGCTATGGCGCGCGACTGGTGCCTGTGGTCGGCGACGCCACCCGCGAGGACGAGACGCGCGAGGCGGTGGCGGCAGCGGCCGGGCTTGGCGGCCGCTTCGCAATCTGCGTCGCCGCCGCCGGCGGCAGCCGCAACGCGCCGGTCATGCTGCTCACCGCGCAGGCTCTGCGCGACGCGCTCGACAGCAACCTCGTCTCCGCCTTCCTGGCCGTGAAGTACGCCGCGTCCGCGATGGCCGAGACGGGCGGCGGCTCGATCGTCTGCATCTCCTCGACCGCGGCCAAGCTGTCGTGGCCCTACCTCGCCTCCTACTGCATGGCCAAGGCGGGAGTCGAGGCGCTGGTCCGGACCGCGGCCGACGAGCTCGGCCACCTGGGCATCCGGGTCAACGCGGTCCGCCCCGGCCTGACCCAGACCGCCCGCAACGCGGCGCTCTTTGAGGGCGAGGTCCACCGGCGCTTCGTCGAGCAGAAGCCGCTTGGGCGCACCGGCTTCCCCGCGGATATCGCTAGCGGCGTTCGCTACCTGGCCGGACCTGAGTCCTCGTGGGTGACGGGGCAAAGCTTCGCGATCGATGGCGGCCACGAATTGCGCCGCGCCACCGATCTCGAGGCTTCGGCGCGGGCAGCCTACGGCGACGACGCGGTCGACGCCGCGCTGGCGGGCCGCGTACCAGGGTGAAGCTCGGCCTCACCATCTTCCTGACCGATACCACGATCCCGGCCTCGGATCTCGGGCGGGCGGCCGAGGAGCACGGTTTCGAGTCCATCTTCCTACCCGACCACAGCCATATCCCGGCCAGCCGCCTGACCCCCTACGCGGCCGGCGGCGAGCTGCCGCCGGAGTACTGGCACCTCCACGACCCGGTGGTCGCACTGACCGCGATCGCCGGCGCCACCACCGAGCTGAAGCTGGGCACCGGCGTGCTCGTCCTCACCGAACGCGACCCGATCATCCTCGCCAAACAGCTGGCCAGCCTCGACCACCTCTCCGGTGGCCGGCTGATCGTGGGCGTCGGGCCCGGGTGGAACCGGGAGGCGATGGCCAACCATGGCGTTGATCCGGTGCACCGCACCGCGGTTTTCGGCGAGCGCGTTATGGCGATCAAGGCCCTTTGGACTCAGGATGAGCCCGAGTTCCATGGCCGCTTCGTGAACTTCGACCCGATCTGGATGTGGCCGAAGCCGGTGCAGCGGCCCCATCCCCCGCTGCTGATTGGCGGCTACGGACCTACCGTGCTCGACCGCGTGCGCGAGCTCGGCGACGGCTGGCTCGCCAGCGGCATGCACCTGGACACCGAGGCGCTACGGCGCCGTGTCGTCGAGCTGTCGGGGATGCCGGTGACGCTCCAGCTGGCCACGCCGGAGCCAGCGGCGCTGGACGCGTACGTCGAGATGGGGCTGGAGCGGTCCACCTTCCGCCTCGCACCGGGCGAGCCACGAGACGTGCTCGATCAGATCCGCCGCCTGGAGCGGCTGCTGCGTCC
>CAZLJC010000056.1:0-10898 GCA_964559855.1 uncultured Actinomycetes bacterium | reverse complement strand
ATCGATTGCGCGGCGGTATCGAGAGATCGAGAGCGAGATGGCCCGTCCGGAGGTCGCGAGCGACCACGAGCAGCTCACCCGCCTCGCCCGCGAGCAGCACGCCCTGCGCGAGATCGTCACCGCCTACGAGGCCTACCGCCGGGCGCGGAACGAGATGGACTCCGCCCGCGAGCTGCTGCGCCACGAGCGGGACGCCGAGATGCAGGAGTATTTCCGCTCGGAGGAGCGCCGCTCCGCCGCGCAGCTGGAGCAACTGGAGGAGAGGCTCAAGGTGCTGCTCCTGCCCAAGGACCCCAACGACGACAAGGACGTGGTGGTGGAGATCCAGGGCGCCGAGGGTGGAGATGAGGCGGCGCTGTTCGCCGCCGACCTCTTCCGCATGTACAACCGCTGGGCGGAGAAGAAGGGCTGGAGGATCGAGGTCGTCGACTCGTCGCCCACCGGCATGGGCGGGTTCGACAAGATCGAGTTCGAGGTGCACGGCCAGGGCGCCTACTCGCAGCTCAAGTACGAGGGCGGCGTGCACCGCGTCCAGCGCGTGCCGAAAACCGAGGCCCAGGGCCGCATCCACACATCGGCCGCCACGGTCGCCGTGATGCCCGAGGCCGATCCCGTCGAGGTCGAGCTGAAGCCGGAAGACCTCGACATCAAGGCCTCCACGTCGACCGGCCCGGGAGGCCAGAGCGTGAACACCACGTACTCGGCCATCCGCATCGTGCACCGGCCGAGCGGGCTGGTGGTCAGCATCCAGGACGAGAAGTCGCAGCTCCAGAACCGCGAGAAGGCGCTGCGGGTGCTGCGCGCCCGGCTGTACGACATGAAGCTGGCGGAGCAGCAGGAGGCGATGAGCGCGCAGCGGCGCGGAATGGTGCGCACCGGCAACCGGTCGGAGAAGATCCGGACCTACAACTTCAAGGACAACCGCGTGACCGACCACCGGATCAACCTCACGCTGCACAAGCTCGACCGGGTGATGCAGGGCGAGCTCGACGAGGTGGTGTCGGCTCTGATCGCCGCGGACCGGGCGACGCAGCTCAACGGCGGCTCCGACGGCCAGGCGTGACGATCGCCGAGGTCCTGAAGCTCTCCGCCGACTACCTCGAGAAGCACGGCTCCGATTCCGGGCGCCTCGATTCCGAGCTGCTGCTGGCGCACGCGCTCCAGCTGCGCCGGCTCGACCTGTACCTGAAGTTCGACCGCGTCCTGGCCGAGCCGGAGCTCGCCGCGTACCGCTCGCTGATCGCGCGGCGCGGCAAGGGCGAGCCCGTCGCCTACCTGACCGGCCGCAAGGAGTTCATGGGCCTCGAGTTCGAGGTGACGCCCGCCGTGCTGGTCCCGAACCCCGACACCGAGGTCCTCGTTCAGCGCGCGGTCGAGCTGGCGCGCGAGTCGCAGCGCCCGCTCCGGGTCGCCGACGTCGGAACGGGCAGCGGCTGCATCGCCATCGCCATCGCGCACTACGCCAGGAACACCGAGGTCTGGGCCTCCGACGTGAGCGCCGCCGCGCTCGAGGTCGCCGAGGCCAACGCCGTGCGGCTGGGCGTGGCCGGGCGCGTCCACTTCGCGCTGGGCGACCTGCTCGAGCCCCTGGAGGGGGAGTTCGACCTGGTCTGCGCCAACCTGCCTTACCTCGCCTCGGGGACGCGTCTGCCGGCCGAGGTCACGGCCCAGCCGGCCGAGGCGCTGTTCGCGGAGCGGGGCGGCGCAGCGCTCGTGGAGCTCCTCCTGCGGGATGCGCCCGGCCGCCTGCGTCCCGGCGGCTGCGTGCTGGCCGAGATCGACCCGGCGATCGCGGCGTCCGTCTCGGGTCCGGCGGTGGCGGGTTTTTCGAGCCATCGGATCCATCGCGACCTGGGCGGCCGGGAACGCGTCCTCGAAGCATGCTGCTGAAACCGACCGCCGCCGGGTTCCAGCGGGCGGCGCAGATGCTGCGCGGCGGCGCGGTGATCGCGTTCCCGACCGACACCGTGTACGGCCTGGGGGCCAGCGCCGACGACGAGCTGGCGCGGAGGCGGGTCTATTCGATCAAGGGCCGCCCGGTCGGGATGCCGCTCATCCTCATGGTCGCCGCGGAGTCGCAGCTCGAGGGCCACGTCCACGTCGATTCACGCGCGGAGGCCTTCATGCGGAAGTGGTGGCCGGGTCCGCTGACGCTCGTCCTGCACGCGGTGGGCGGGGGGACGCTCGGCGTGCGGATCCCCAGGCACAAGGTCGCGCTCGGCCTGCTGCGCCACGCCGGACCGCTGATGACCACCAGCGCGAACCTGCACGGACTCGACCCGGCGATGACCGCCGAGGAGGCGTCACAGCTGGCCGGCGTGATGGCGGTGATCGACGGCGGCGCCGCGCCGGGCGGGACGGCGTCGACCGTCCTCGACCTCACCCGCCCCGAGCCCCACGTCCTGCGCGAGGGCGCGATCCCGGCCTCGGAGCTGCTCGGACCGCCTCCGCCCCGCAGCGGCTGACGGCGGCTAAGATCGCTTGATGACGGCCGATATCACGACGATGACGTTTCGGGCCCTCAACCGGACGGACCCGGCGATCGCGGACCTGATCCGCCACGAGTTCAAGCGGCAGTCCGAGACGCTCGAGCTGATCGCCTCCGAGAACCTGACCAGCCCCTCGATCCTGGAGGCGCTCGGCACGCTGCTGACCAACAAGTACGCGGAGGGTTATCCCGGCCGCCGGTATTACGGCGGAACGGGAGAGGTGATCGACAAGATCGAGTCGCTCGCCGTCGACCGCGCCAAAGAGCTGTTCGGCGCGGAGTACGTCAACGTGCAGCCGCACGCCGGCTCGCAGGCGAACGCCGCGGTGTACATGGCGGTGTGCAAGCCCGGCGACCGCGTCATGGGCATGGACCTGGCCGCGGGCGGCCACCTGACGCACGGCAGCCCCGCCAACTTCAGCGGCAAGCTCTATGAGATCCACTCGTACGGAGTCAGCCGCGACACGGAGCAGATCGATTACGACGAGGTGCGGAAGCTCGCCGAGCAGGTGCGGCCGAAGATGCTGATCGCCGGGTTCTCCGCCTATTCGCGCGTGATCGACTGGGCGCGGATGCGGCAGATCGCCGACTCCGTCGGGGCGACGCTCTTTGTCGACATGGCGCACGTCGCCGGGCTCGTCGCGGGCGGCGTGTACCCGTCACCGATCCCTTCCGCCCACATCACCACGACCACGACGCAAAAGACGCTGCGCGGAGCGTGGGGCGCGATCATCCTCTGCACCAACGACTGGCAGAAGGCGATCGACTCGGCCGTCTTCCCGGGCACTCAGGGCGGGCCGTTGATGCACGCCATCGCCGCCAAGGCGGTGTGCTTCGGCGAGGCGCTGAAGCCCGAGTTCAAGCAGTACGCGAAGCAGGTCGTGGCCAACGCGAAGGCGATGGCCGCGCGCCTGACCGAGCGCGGCCTCCGCCTGGTCAGCGGCGGCACCGACAACCACCTGATGCTGGTCGACCTGCGGCCCCAGGGCCGCACGGGGAAGCAGGTCCAGGACACGGCGGAGAAGTTCGGCATCACGCTGAACCGCAACGCGGTGCCGTTCGACGACGCGTCGCGCTTCAATCCCAGCGGCGTGCGCGTCGGAACGCCTCTGGTCACCACGCGCGGCATGAAGGAGGGCGAGATGGTGGTCATCGCCGACTGCCTCGCCGACCTGGTCGAGCGGATCGACGACCCGGCCACGCTGGACTCGGTCCACGAGCGCGCGCTGGAGCTGTGCCGGAAGTTCCCGATCCCCTACGCGTTTGACTGATTTCGTCAGCGCGGAATCGCTGAGGAGCCTGCGCGAGCACCTGCTTCCGGGGTTGTGGCCCTTCCTGGTCGCGCTGGCGGTCTGCGCGCTCGTCGTCCCGCTCGCCATCTGGCTCTCCCGCCGGTTGGGCTGGATCGCGCAGCCTGGAGGGCGGCACGCCCACGCCCGGCCGACCCCGGTGCTCGGCGGCCTGGCGATGTTCGCCGGCTTCGCCGTCGCGGTGATCGCCTTCCTGCCGCACTACGCGCCGGCCGCCGGCCTCCTGATCGTGTCCGGCCTGGCGATGGCGCTCCTGGCCGTCGACGACCGCTGGCCCATGAACCCCTGGGTGAAGCTTGCGGTCCAGGTCCTCCTCGCCGCCCTCGCGGTGGTGGTCTTCAACATCAAGATCACGTTTCTCAGCGTCCCGGGCGGCCACGTCCTCCACCTTGGGCTGCTGGTCATCCCAGTGACGATGTTCTGGCTCCTGGGGATGCAGAACACGGTCAACTTCCTCGACGGCACCGACGGCCTCGCCGCGGGCGTGATCGCGATCGTGGCCGTCATCCTGATGCTGGCCGCGGGCGAGCTCAAGGACATCGACGTCGTCCAGCTGGGCGGGGCGCTGGCCGGCTGCTGCGCGGGCTTCCTGATCTTCAACTTCCACCCCGCCCGGATCTTCATGGGGGATTCGGGGGCGCACTTTCTTGGCATCGCCCTGGGGATGATCTCCGTCCTGGGCATCGCCAAGGTGGCCGTCGCCTTCGCCCTCGGCGCGCCGGTGCTCGCCCTGGCGCTGCCGATCGCCGACACCGCGTGGTCCATCGTGCGCCGCCGCAGGCAGAACACCTCGGTGGCGACCGCCGACCTCATGCACCTCCACCACCGCCTTCAGTCCTTCGGCCTCGACCCCCGTCAGACCTGCTATGTGTTCTATGCGGCGAGCGCGGTGCTGGGCGCCATCGGGCTGACGCTTTTCGGGCACGGGCGAATCCTGGCGGTGGTGCTGGCGCTCACCGCGGTGCTGGTGTCGACGGTCGCCGCCGACGTCCTGCAGCACGGCGGCTGGCGGATCCCCGCGCCGTGGCTGCGCCGCCTGCTGGCGGATCCGGGTACCCGGTAGGATTTACGCGGGCATGCGCCCGGCAAGTCAGGGTCCGACCGGGGCCGATCTGGCAGGGGTCGGCCTGTATTTCGCGGCAGCGGTTTTGATACCGATCGTAATAGGGGCCTTGCTCGATGGCCGGTTGCACACCGGTCCGTGGTTCGTCCTCGTCGGTCTCTTTGTCGGGCTCGCGGCCGGGGCCGCGGCGGTCTGGATGAAGGTCAAGGAGTTGACTCGGTGAAAGGCGTCGGGATCGTGCGCGAGACGGTGATCGCCTCGGCGTTGCTGGCGGCGATCGCCCTCTTTGTCGCCGTCGTGCTCGGGCATGTCATGCTCGGCGTGGCTCTCGCCGCCGGGCTCCTGATCGGCTCCGTCAACGGCGAGCTGATCCGGCGCGTGCTCCTCAACAGAGCCTCCTTCGTGATCAGCAGCATGGTCCGGCTCGCGCTGGTCAGCGGCCTCGCCGTCATCCTCTCCGTCGCCGCGGGCATGTCGCCCATCGCGCTGCTGCTCGGGGTCGCGGCGGCTCAGTTCGTGATGGTGGCGACCGCGGTCCGAGAGGGACTCAAGACGCGATGAACATCAACGTCAACCATCCGACGGTCAGCCTGGGCTGCGGCACGCTCTGCACCTTCAACTACGACAGCGTGATCTCGAGCGTGCTCGCAGTCATCGTCACCATCGCGGTCGCCTTCTGGGTCCGCTCCCAGCTGCAGTCCGGCACCCCGACCAAGGTGCAGGCGATATTCGAATGGGGCTACGACCTGCTGCGCGGCCTCGTCAAGCAGAACGTGTCGGAGGACGCGCTCTTCATCATCCCCCTGGCCCTGACGCTGTTCCTCTACATCCTGGTCGCCAACTGGCTGGAGTTCTTCCCGCTCGGCATCTTTCCGGTCCTGCACGGCGCCAACGCGGACTGGAACCAGACGCTGGCGATGGGCGTGATCGTGATCCTCGTCGTGCAGTGGTACAGCGTTCGAGTCCAGGGCTGGTACGGCTACTTCCGCCGGTTCACCAAACCGTTCGAGCTGCCACTTCCCGCCCGCATCGTCTTCATCCCCCTCAACATCATCGAGGAGCTGGTCAAGCCCATCACGCTGTCGCTCCGGTTGTTCGGGAACATCTTCGCCGGGGGCGTGATGATCCTGCTGATCGCTTCAGCCGGGTTTCACCTCGACTTCCTGGGACCGGTGCCGCACACGATCATCAGCGCCATCCTGCTCGGCATCTGGAAGGCGTTTGACGTCATCTTCATCGGATTCATCCAGGCCTTCATCTTCATGCTGCTGACCGTCATCTACTTCGGGTTTGCCCGCGAGGGTCTCGAGGGCGAACATGCGACGACCACCCAGGAAAGAGCTCGAAAGATGCTCACCACAACGCAGGAGGGAATTCATGACTGACCACGGAATCGAGCTTGCAGGGGCCCTGATCGGGTTCGGCCTGCTGATGGGCCTCGGCGCCATCGGCGCGGCCTTCGGCGACGGCCTGGCCGGCAACGCGTTCATCGGCGGGGTGGCCCGTCAACCGGAGGCCCAGGGTCGGATGATCCCGTGGCTCTTCACCATCGTCGGCCTGGTCGAAGCGATGTACTTCATCAACCTGGCGTTCGGGTTCGTGTTCCTGGGACAAGTCAAGTAGAGATGTTCCTCGCGGCCGAAGCCGGCGTCATCGATATCAACGGCACCGTGATCGTCGAGCTGATCACGTTCCTCGCGATGCTGGCCATCCTCGCCCGCTACGTCTATCCCGAGGTGGTGAAGCTCGCCGAGGCGCGCCAGCGGGCGGTCGCCGATCAGCTGACCCAGGCCGAGAAGGCCAGGGCAGAGGCGGAGGCCAGGCTGAAAGAGGCGGAAGCCAAGTTGGCCGAAGCCAGGCGGACGGCCGACACCGTGATCGACGGCGCCAACAGGTCGGGCGAGCAGCTGCGGCAGGAGCTGCGCCAGAAGGCGGAGGACGAGGCGCGCCGGCTCACGGACAACGCCACCAAGGAGATCCAGGCGGAGCGCGAACGCGCCATCCAGAGCGTCCGCTCGGAGGTGGCCGACCTGGTCGTCGTGGCCACCGAGAAGGTGATCGGCGAGACGCTCGACGACGCCAGGCACCGGAAGCTCATCGAGAGCGCGATCCAGGAGGTTGCGGGTGGCGACGGCAGCCGCTAGGCGCTACGCCGGCGCCGTGTTCGAGCTGGCCGAGCAGGAGGGCGGTGTCGAGCGCTGGGGCGAGCGGCTCGCCACCTTGCGCCGGCTGTTCGAGGACCCACAGGTCGCCGCGGCCATGAGCAACCCGACCATCCCGACCGAGCGGCGGGAGGCGGCGATCGCCGCCGCCACGGGCCTGGACCGCGAGGCCGCCAACCTGGCGCGGCTGCTGGTCGAGTCGGGCCGGATCGCCGACGTCGCCGGCATCGAATCGGCGTTTCAGGCGCTGGCCGACGAGGCCGCGGGCCGGGTGCGCGCGACGGTCACGACCGCGGTCGAGCTCAGGGAGGGCGATCGCGACCGGATCGCGCGGGAGCTTTCGAAGCGCTTCAACAAAGACGTCAAGCTGTCGGTGGCGATCGACCCGCGGATCATCGGCGGCCTCAGGGTCCGGGTGGGCGATCGCGTCATCGACGCCAGCATCGCCGGCCGGCTACATCAACTCCGTCGCCGCCTGGCGATGAATTAGGTAGGGGAGTAATAGACGAGTGGGAATCAGCACCAAAGAGATCTCCGAGGTCATCAAGGAGCGGCTCAAGGACTTTGACGCCACCCTTGTCTCGGCCGACGTCGGACGGATCGTGGCCGTCGGGGACGGCATCGCGCAGATCTACGGCCTCCAGAACGCGATGGCGGGCGAGCTGCTCGAGTTTCCCGAGGAGACGTACGGCCTCGCGCTCAACCTGGAAGAGGACCAGGTTCGCTCGGTCATCCTCGGCGAGTTCGGCCACCTGCACGAGGGTGACGAGGTCAGGACGACCGGCCGCCTGCTCGAGGTGCCGGTCGGCGACGAGCTGCTCGGGCGGATCGTGAACCCGCTGGGCGTTCCCCTCGACGACAAGGGCCCGATCAAGACGACCAGGACGCTGCCGGTCGAGAAGATCGCGCCGGGCGTCATCACCCGCCAGCGCGTCGACACGCCCGTGCAGACCGGCATCAAGGCGATCGACGCGATGATCCCCGTCGGCCGCGGTCAGCGCGAGCTGATCATCGGCGACCGCTTCACGGGCAAGACGACCGTGCTGCTGGACACGATCATCAACCAGAAGGGCAAGGACCTGATCTGCGTGTACGTCGCGATCGGGCAGAACGCCGCCTCGGTCGCGCGTGTCGCCGCCACGCTGGAGGAGGCGGGCGCGATGGAGTATACGATCATCGTCGCCGCTTCCGCCGCCGACCCGGCGTCCCTCCAGTACATCGCGCCCTACGCGGGCTGCGCCATGGGCGAGCACTTCATGGAGAGCGGCCGCGAGGCCCTGTGCTGCTACGACGACCTGACCAAGCAGGCCTGGGCGTACCGCCAGCTCTCGGCCACGCTGCGCCGGCCGCCGGGCCGGGAGGCGTACCCCGGCGACGTCTTCTACCTTCACTCCCGGCTGCTCGAGCGGGCGGCCAAGCTGAACAAGGCCCACGGCGGAGGCTCACTCACGGCGCTTCCCGTGATCGAGACCCAGGCCAACGACGTCTCGGCGTTCATTCCGACCAACGTCATCTCGATCACCGACGGCCAGATCTACCTGCAGTCCGACCTGTTCAACGCCGGGCAGCGGCCCGCGCTGAACGTCGGCATCTCGGTCTCGCGCGTCGGCGGCGACGCGCAGACCAAGGCGATGCGACAGGTCGCCGGCAAGCTGCGTCTCGACCTCGCGCAGTACCGCGAGCTGGCGGCGTTCGCGCAGTTCGCTTCCGACCTCGACCCCGCGACGCGCAACCAGCTCGAGCGCGGCGCGCGCCTGACCGAGCTGCTCAAGCAGGACAAGTACCAGCCCGTCCCCCTGGCCGAGCAGGTCGCGGTGATGTACGCCGGCACGCAGGGGCACCTCGACAAAGTGCCCGTGGCGCGCGTGCGCGAATGGGAGGGGGCGTTCGCCCGCTTCCTGAAGTCAGACCGCCCCGGAATCCTGGACGAGATCGACCGGCAGAAGGCGCTGGACGACGCGATGTTCAAGCGGCTCGACGCGGCGATCTCGACCTTCAACCACCAGTTCGGAATCGAGGGCTACTCCGAGCAGCCCGACCCGGGCGGCGCGCCCCGGCAGGAGTCCGCTCCGCCGCCGGCCGCTGCGAAACTCGAGGAGAAGCCGGCCGCCCCGAAGCCGGCCTCGGCCAGGCGGAGCGCGAAGAAGAGCTAGATGCCCTCGTACCGCGACGTCGTCCGCCGGATCGACTCGATCAAGAACACGCAGAAGATCACCAAGGCGATGCAGGTGGTCGCGGCCACACGGCTCCGCCGCGCGCAGGCGGCGGTCCAGGCCACCCGTCCTTACTCCGACAAGATGGTGGAGGTGCTCCAGACGGTCACGGAGCGCGCCACCGAGTACAAGCACCCGTTCCTGGTCCGCCGTGAGGGCAAGCGCGCGGTGATGATCCTGGTCACGACGGACAAGGGTCTGGCCGGCGCGGTCAACGTCAACAACATCCGCGCGGCCACGCGCTACATGCAGGAGAACTATCCGGACAACCCGCGTTACGTGACGCTCGGGCGCAAGGGCCGCGACTTCCTCCTGCGCTACCGCCGCGAGGTGATCGCGGAGGTGAGCAACCTGCCCGATCGCCCGACCGAGGCGCACGTGCTGCCCGCGGTCACGGTCGCGCTGGAGGAGTACACGAAGGGCGACACCGACGCGGTGCTGCTCTGCTACGCGAAATGGATCTCGACCATCCGGCAGGAGCCGACCATCCGCGTCCTGATCCCGGCCGAGATCCCGAAGCGGGAGCAGGCCGAGGGGAGCGGCGGCCCGCGCGCCGACTACATCTACGAGCCGGATCCCGAATCCGTGCTCGACGGACTGATGCCCCGCTACGTCGAGACCCAGGTGTTCCAGGCCGTGCTCGAGAACAAGGCGAGCGAGTACTCGGCCAAGATGATCGCGATGCAGAACGCGACCACCGCGGCGGGTGACCTCATCACCTCGCTGACCCTATACGCCAACAAAGTCAGGCAGGCCGGCATCACGACGGAGCTGATGGACATCGTCAGCGGCGCCGAAGCCGTGAGCGCCTCGAGCTAGAAGGAGTACGAATGGCGAAGACGAAAGCCCCGGCGAAAGAGAAAGAGGGGAAAGGCACGAAAGGCACCGCGGAGGGCCGCATCGTCGAGGTGATCGGCGCCGTGGTCGACGTCGAGTTCAAGGCGGGCCAGGCGCCCGAGCTCTTCGAGGCCCTGGAGGCGAAGGCCGGAGAGCGCCGCGTGGTCCTGGAGGTCCAGTCCGACGTCGGCGACAACGTCGTACGCACGATCGCGATGGACTCCACCGACGGCATCCGCCGCGGTGACCCGGTGACCGCCACCGGATCGCCGATCCAGGTGCCCGTCGGAGTCGAGACGCTCGGCCGCCTGTTCAACGTGGTGGGTGACGCCATCGACGACGAGCCGGCGCCGGAAGGCGCCACGCGCTGGCCGATCCACCGGCCGGCTCCTTCGCTGGCGGAGCAGGAGGCGAAGGTCGAGATCCTGGAGACCGGCATCAAGGTCGTCGACCTGATCTGCACCTTCGCCAAGGGCTCGAAGATCGGGCTGTTCGGCGGCGCCGGCACGGGCAAGACCGTGATCGTGCAGGAGCTGATCCGCAACATCGCGTACGCGCACAAGGGCCGTTCCGTGTTCGCCGGCGTGGGCGAGCGGACACGCGAGGGCAACGACTTCTACGTCGAGATGGGCGACGCGGGCGTGCTGCCGCAGACGGCGATGGTCTTCGGCCAGATGAACGAGCCGCCCGGCGCGCGGGCCCGCGTGGGCCTCACGGGGCTGACCATGGCCGAGTACTTCCGCGACGAGGAGGGCGCCGACGTCCTGCTCTTCATCGACAACATCTTTCGCTACCTGCTCGCGGGCTCAGAGGTCTCCGCTCTGC
>CAZLJC010000055.1:7922-11032 GCA_964559855.1 uncultured Actinomycetes bacterium | reverse complement strand
GCGAGCCACGAGACGTGCTCGATCAGATCCGCCGCCTGGAGCGGCTGCTGCGTCCATGGTCCGGTGCTACGGGTGCTGGGAGCTGACCGACACGACCTCGCCGGTCATGTAGGACGCCAGGTCGCTGGCCAGGAAGACGATCACGTCGGCCACCTCGAGGGGGTCGGCGGCCCGGCCCATGGGCTCCTTGGCGAGCAGCGACTCCAGCAGTCCGGGATCGCTGGTCCGGTGGAGGTGCGGATGCATGGCCAGGCTTGGCGCCACCGCGTTGACGCGGACACCATGCGGCGCCGCCTCCAACGCCACGCACCTGGTCAGCGCCATGATCCCGGCCTTGGCCGCAGCGTAGTGGGCCTGCTCGACCTGAGCCCGCCAGCCAAGCACCGAGGACAGGTTGACTATGGCGCCCGAGCGGTTGGCGATCATGTGCCGGAGCCCAGCGCGGAGCATCCGGAAGGTCCCGTTGAGGTTGACGTCGATCACGCGCAGCCACTCGTCGTCGCTCATCTCGACTACGGCCCGCTGCCCGCCCAGCCCGGCGTTGTTGACCAGGACATCCACTCGGCCGAGCTCGCGCTCAGCGACCTCGATCAGGCGGTCGACGTCCGCCTGGACGGTCACATCGCAGAGAACGGCGAGGGGGCGCTGGCTGGTCAGCCGCTCCAGCTCCTCGACCGCCCGCTCCAGGCGTCCCTCGTGCCGGTCGCTGACCAGGACCCGCGCGCCCTGCTCGGCGCAGCGGCGCGCGGTGGCAAAGCCGATCCCCGCTCCGGCGGCCGCGGTGATGACGGCGTTCCGGCCCTCCAGCAGCGCGCCCGGCGGGCGCCCGCTGCTCATAACGTGCTGTTCGCCAGCCATCCGCCGTCGAAGGTGAGCGTGGTCGCGGTCATGAACGCAAACGTGGGCCCGGCCAGGGCGAGGACGAGGTCGGCCACCTCTTCCGGCTCCGCCATCCTGCCCAGCGGCGTATGGCCGAGGATGGCATCGCGGCGTAGCCCGCCGATGTCGAGCTGGTGCTGGACCATGGGCGTGCGGACGTAGCCCGGTGCGATCGCGACCACACGGACGCCGTCCGGGGCCCATTCGAGCCCGAGCGACTGGGTCAGCATGACGACGCCCGCCTTTGAGGTCGCGTAGGCGGACCGGCCCGCAGCCGACTGGTAGGACCGCGTCGAGGCGACATTGACCGCCACACCGCCGGCGGCCTTCAGGGCCGGGTAGAGCGCGCGGCAGCAGAGGAAGGTCCCGGTCAGGTTGATCCCGATCACACGTGACCAGGTCGCGGGCGACATCTCGGCCGCCGGCGCCATCGCCGCCACCCCGGCGCCGTTGAAGAGAAGGTCGCATGTCTCCACTTCCGCCACCGCAGCGGCGACGCCGTCCGGGTCCGCGACGTCGACGCGCCGCCAGCGGGCGCCCTCGACCTCGCCCGGCTCGGCATCCCAGGCGTGGACCTGCCACCCCTCGCCCAGGAGCCTCCGGACCAGGGCCACCCCCATGCCGCCCGCGGCGCCGGTGACGACCGCGGTGCTCACGCGCTGCCCTCGCTCACGTCTCGAACGTGCTCGAGAGCCGTCTCGGCCTCGCCCAGGATGCGGTCGATCAGCTCGGCCACGGTCGGGATGTCGTGGATCAGCCCGACCACCTGCCCGACCGGCAGGACGCCAGTCTCCGGGTGTCCCTCGACGAGCGCGGCACGCGTGAGCATTGGCGCATTCGGCGCCATCATCATCTGCGCCCAGGTCAGCTCCTGGGAGCGCTTCATGGCGAAGCCCTCGCGGACGAGCGAGCCGAGCGGCGTGCCGGTCAGGCGCTGGAAGCGGAGCGCGTTGCCCGCGGCGCGCGCCAGCCGCACCGGCGCCAGCCCGCGTTCCAGGCGATCCACGACCCCCGTCCGCACGACGCGCTGCGGCGCGCCGTCGATCGCGCGCGTGACGACAGTGTCGTTGACCGTCTGCTTCAGGTAGAGCTCCTTGATCGAGCGGTGCACCGGGCTCTCCTCCGTGAGCAGGAACCGGGTCCCCATGGCGATGCCCTGGGCGCCATAGGCGAGCGCCGAGACCAAACCCCGGCCGTCGAAGTAGCCACCTGCGGCGACTACCGGCACGTCCACGGCGTCGACGACCTGGGGCAAAAGGAGCGAGGTCGGGACGACCCCGGTGTGGCCGCCGCCCTCCGCGCCCTGGATGATGACCGCGTCGACGCCCCACTCGACGACCTTTTGCGCGTGGCGGAGCGCGCCGACGGTCGGCATGTTGATGATGCCCGCCGAGCGGAGCCGGTCGATCAGCTCCTTGCGGGGGGCGCGCCCGTAGCTCGCGACCCGCACCCCGCGCTCGATCAGCACGTCTACGACGCGGTCGACCTCCGGATTGTCCGAGCGGAAGTTGACACCGAAGGGGCGGTCGGTGGCGGCCTGGATCTCATCCAGCGACCGCACCAGCTCGGCATAGGTCATGGTGGAGCTGCCCAGGATGCCGAGCCCGCCGGCGGCGCTGCTAGCCGCGGTCAGCCGGGCGCTGGCGACCCATCCCATCCCGGTCTGGATGATCGGGTGCTCGATCCCCAGCAGCTCGGTGATCCGTGTCTTCAATCGCACTCGACTTCTCCCGGACAATGGACCGCGTGCGCACGCTGGTCGAGGGTCTGCAGCTTCCGGAGGCGCTCCGCAGCAACGGCGACGGCCTTTACTTCAGCGACGCGGCGGCGGGCGGTGTGTACCGCTGGACGGAGCGGGGCGTCGAGACCGTGGTGCCGAAACGACGCGGCGTCGGCGGCTTGGCGCTGCACGCGGAGAGCGGGATCGTCATTACCGGCCGGACGCTGCTCCACTTGTGTGATGGGGAGACGCGCGAGCTCTTCGCGGGCGAGGGCGCGCTCGGGCTCAACGACCTGACCACCGACAGCGATGGCGGGGTGCTGGTCGGAACCCTGCGGATGAACTGGGCGGACCCGTCCTCTGGCCGGCCCGGCGAGATCTGGCGCGTCGACCGCACAGGCGCCGAGGTTCTCGTGGAGGGGATCCAGTACCCAAACGGGATGGGCCTCTCGCCCAACGAGCGCACGCTCTACGTCGCCGATTTCGTCGGCGCCTGCGTGCACGCGGTCGA
>CAZLJC010000055.1:4248-7822 GCA_964559855.1 uncultured Actinomycetes bacterium | reverse complement strand
ACGAGCGCACGCTCTACGTCGCCGATTTCGTCGGCGCCTGCGTGCACGCGGTCGACGTGGCGAGCCGCGAATGCCGGCTGCTGGCCCGGCTCGAGCGGGGCAACGCCGACGGGCTGGCGGTCGACGCCGAGGGCCGCATCTGGGTCGCCACTGGATCCGGCGACAGCTTCGACGTCTTCGATGAGGCGGGCACGCTGGTCGACCGGCTCCCGGCGCCGGCGCCTTTCGCGGTCACGCTCTGCTTCGGCGAAGCGGATCCTCACGACCTGTACCTCGCGGCCGGCGGCGCCATCTTCCGCACCCGCTCAGACATCCCCGGCCTGCCGGTCGCCCGCGCTCGCGTCTGAGGCCATGAGCGCGCGCAACGGTTCGGGAATCGGCACCGCCCCGCCGCCCGAGGCCGCCACCGTCACCAGCGTGTTGAAGCCCTCGGCGACGCGGACGCCATCGTCGAGCCGGTCGACGTCGAAGGCGAAGGTGGCCGACGTCCGGCCCACGCGGCTGAAGTACATCCGGCAGGCCAGCCGGTCGAGGACACGAGTGGGCGCCAGGTACTCGCAGCCCGCGCTCCGCGACACCAGCGCCACCCCGAACTCGCGCGGCAGCTCGTCGATCCGGTAACCCGAGGCGACCCACCACTCGGTGCTGGTCCGCTCGAACCAGGGGAAGTAGGCGGCGTAGTACACGATCTGGGCCGGGTCGCAGTCGGCGTAGGAGAGCCGGAACGCGAGCTCCTGTACGTACGTCCTGCTCACCGCACGAGCCCCATCCGGTCCTGGTAGGCGCGGTCGAGCTCGTCACCGTTGCCGGCCTCCGCGACGACCCGCCCCCGTAGGAGGACGAAACCGCGGTCAACCGTGTCGCGAACGGCGCCGATCGCGGGCTCGGCCATCAGGATCGCCACGCCGGAGGCTGCCAGCTCGCGCACCGTGACGAGCAACTGCTGCACGACCGTCGGCGCCAGGCCGGTCGCCATCTCGTCGAGCAGCAGCACGCGCGGCGAGCCCATCAGAGCACGCGCCACCGCCAGCATCTGCTGCTCGCCACCGCTGAGCACGCCCGCCAGCGAGCGGGCGCGCGTGCGCAGGATCGGGAAGCGGTCCATGGCCGACTCGATCTCGCGCCGTGGCACACCTAGCATCTCCCTCATGACCTCGAGGTTCTCGCGCACGCTCATCCGCGCGAAGAGCTGCCGGCCCTGGGGCACCAGCGCAATCCCGGCCCGCGCCCGGCGCATGGCCGGCACCGCGCTGACATCCTCGCCGTCGAGGAGGACCCGACCCGAGGCCGCCACCGAGCCGTATACAGCCCCTAAGAGGCTCGACTTGCCGGCGCCGTTCGGGCCGGCGAGCACTGTGATCTTTCCCCCTTCGATCTCCAGATCGACGCCGTCGACCGCGAGCGCTCGGCCGTAGCGGACGGTCAGCCCATGTAGCTGGAGTGCCATCAGTGGGCGGCTCCGAAGTAAACGTCCTGCATCTCCGCGCTGGCCAGGCACTCCGCCGGGTCTCCGTCGAACACGACGGCCCCGAAGTTCAGGAGCACGATGCGGTCGACCAGGCGCGCCACTATGTCGACGTTGTGATCGACCAGGATCACGCCACACCCGGAGTCCGCGATGTGCCGGATGGCGGCGCTGATTCCGGCCACGCCAGCCACGTCGCCGCCCGCAAACGGCTCGTCGAGCAGGATTACCGCCGGGCGGAGCGCCAGGGCCCGCGCGACCTCGACCAGGCGCAGCTGCCCGAGCGATAGCTGTGAGCATCGGCGGCGGGTGTCCGGCAGGCCCACCTCGCTGGCCAGCCGATCCACCTCGGCGTCCTGGGAAGCGGCGTCAGGGCGAACGAACCCGCCGAGGAGCGCGCCCACGAGCGCGGGCAGGCTCCCCAGCCGGGCTGCACTCGCTCCGACCAGGATGTTCTCGCGGACAGTCAGGTCCAGCGCGACCTGAGGGTGCTGGAAGGTTCGCGCCAGGCCGTTGTTTCGCGCCCGCCGAGACGGTGGCCCGCTGAGACGCCGGCCGCGAAGCATTGCTGCACCGGAGTCCGGGCGCTGCTCCCCGCCCACAAGGTCAACGAGCGTCGTCTTGCCCGCGCCGTTTGGCCCCACCAGTCCCAGCACCTCGCCGGGGGCGAGGTCGAAGCTGACGCTGCGCACCGCCTGGACGCCCCCGTAGCGCTTGCTCAGCGCCTGGCAGCGCAGGATCGGCTCACCGGGGCCGCTCATTGCACTCGGCCCGGGCGCAGCCGCCGGATGCCGTCACCGGCCAGCCCGAGCAGACCGCGCGGTGCAACCACCAGGATGACCAGCACGGCGAGGGCGAAGAGGAGGCTCCCGGTGTCCTGGAAGAAGTTGAGCTGGAAGGTGAAGATCACCACCAGGAAGGCACCGAGGACGGCTCCCCAAGGCGTGCCCTGCCCGCCCAGCAGCGGCGTGAAGACGGTCAGGAACACGATGTCAACCGCAAAGGACTCGGGTACGACGGCCTGGTTGACGAGCGCGAACATGCTGCCGCCGATGGCCGCGATGGCGGCGCCGAGGGCCAGCGTTACCAGCACCAGGGTGCTGACCCGGATGCCGCTGGATTCAACCGCGACTGATGCGCGCCGGGACGCGCGCACAGCAATTCCGAACGGCGAGCGGCGGAGCCGCGAGAGCAGGACCGCGATCACCCAGACCAGGAGGATGGTGCCGGCGACCAGCAGCGAATGCCCGACCTCGACGCCGAAGACATTGGCGTGCGGGATGCCCTGGATTCCGGCGCCGCCACCGGTGATGCTTGCGGCGTCGATCAGCCAGGTCGTGAAGGCCACCCCGAAGAGGACGGTCACGGCGGCCAAAAAGAACCCCGACAGCCGGCGGGTGGCGATGCCGAGGATGACCGCGACCACAGCCGAGATCGCCATCCCCAGCGGGATCGCCCAACCCAGGCCGAGACCGGTGCGAGTAGCGATCACCGCCACCGCGTAGGCGCCGATCCCGAGGTAGGCGTTGTAAGCCATGGAGAGCGCGCCGCCCATGATGAACGGCACGTAAAGCCCGAGTGCGATCAGCGAGTAGGTGGCGACGAGCAGCGCTACATCCTCGAGGTAGACGTTCCCGTGGATGATGGCGATGGCCGCCGCTGCCAGCAGCAGCGTGACGGCGGCCTCGGTCAGCCCCGCGCGGCGGCGCATGGCCTCCATCAGGTTCGGATCCCCCGCGCGAAGATGCCCTGCGGGCGGATCGCGAAGAATACGACCGCCGCGGCCAGGGTCGCGTAGTTGAGCCAGGCGGCGCCCAGATAATAGGAAGAGCACATCTGTAGCGCGGCCAGGGCGATGCCGCCGGCAAGCGGCGCCCAGGGCGACCCGGTACCGCCGATGACGAGTGCTATGAAGCCGAATAGCGAATAGCTGAGACCGGACTCGAACCCGACGCCCGCCTTGGGCGCGAACAGCGGGCCCGCGATGCCGGCGATGAGTCCCGAGATCGCAAACGCCACCAGCCGGACGCGGCCCACAGGCAGCCCGAGCGTTCGCGCCGCCTCCTGGTTGTCGCCGACCGCGCGCAGCATCTTCCCGTAGGCGCTGAA
>CAZLJC010000055.1:0-4148 GCA_964559855.1 uncultured Actinomycetes bacterium | reverse complement strand
GCGCCGCCTCCTGGTTGTCGCCGACCGCGCGCAGCATCTTCCCGTAGGCGCTGAAACGCAGCCACGCCGCAAGCACGGCGAAGACGACAACCGTGATCGCGACCGTGACCAGAGTCTGGCCGTCGACATAGGCGGTGCCGACCTGGAGCGGGTTCTCGAGGACGAGCCAGGGGCGGCCGGGCAGCGGCCGTCGGCCGAACAGGGTCCCCGCCAGCTGCGCGATGGCGAACAGCACAGCTACCACGGCGATCAGGGCCGGCAGTTCCTCACCGCCGGCCCGGCGTTCGACCGGCCGGACCACGAGGAGCTCGGTCAGTACCGCGAGCACCACCGTTGCCACAACGCCGGCAGGCACCGCCATCCACAGCTCCCAGCCCTGGACGAAGACCAGCCAGGACGACATGAGCGCGGAGAACATGGTGTAGGGACCGAGCGCGAAATTGAAGAACCCGGCGCCGTTGAGGACGACGAAATAGCCAAGGGCGAGGAGGGCGAAGAAGCAGCCGATCTGGGCGACTGAAACCCACACCTGCAGCGGCATCCTCAGACCCTCCTCTCGGCGGCGATCAGATCTAGCAGCTCGGCTGGTATGTCTTCCAGGGCGAGCCCGGCTTGTTGCCCTTGAACGCGATCAGAGACAGTCCACAGAGCCCGTCGGCGCCCTGGTGCTTGTCGGCCGAGAAGCTGACCGTGAAGCCCGGCCCGCCGGCCGCGGTCTTGAACTTGCTGATCTGGTCCATGCCGGCCTTGTTCTTGGTCGGGTCGTCGGGGTTGCCGCCCTTCTCCATGGCGGCCTTCATGATCTGCACCGAGTCGTAACCCTGGGCCTCGTAGGCGGTGAGCCAGGTGAACTGCGACCCGAACTTCTTCTTCATGCCGTCGCTGAGCGTCTTCGCCCGCGGGTTGGTGAGGTCGACCTGGGCGACGTAGACGAGCCCGTCGAGCGAGTTCGGCTGGGCGAGGTCCCAGGAGGACGGCTGGTTCCCGATCGAGGCCAGGGAGAAGCGCGGCGTGTTCTTCATGAGCGTGTAGAGAGCCTGCTGGACGAGCACCTCGACCTGGCCCCCGAGCGAGGTCATGATCACGGCGTCGGGGCTCTTGGCCTTGATCCTGCTCACCTGCGCGGTGGCGTCGGTCGCGTTGAGGGCGACCTTTTCCTGGGCCACGATGTTGAGGCCGGCCTTCTGCCAGATCGGAATCATGAAGGCGTTGCCGGCCGAGATGGTCGGGCTGTCGTCCTGGATGACGGCGATGTTCTTGTAGCCCGCCTTGACCCACGCCTGGGCATACACGTTGGCGATGTCACTGCTGGTGTTCGACTGCATGTACGAGTAATCGGCGTCGGGCTGGGCGCCGATGCTGGTGTTCTGGTTGGTGGAGGCGAAGCCCGGCACCTTGGCGTCGAGCAGGGTCTTCTTGGAGGCGACCGCGGAGGCGGAGCCAGACGTTTCGAGAATGAACTTGGCCCCGCCCTGGATCATCTTCTGAACCAGCGCCGGCGAGTTGGCCGGAACGTTGCCATCACTCTCGAACGTGAGCTGGATCGGCCGGCCGTTCACGCCGCCCTTGGAGTTGATCTCATCGACGGCGTACTTGACACCGCGATCGGTCAGGCTCGAGTAGGGCGCGGCACCGCCCGAGGTGTCGTCGAGCACGCCGACCTTGATTGGACTTCCTGATGCCTCCGAGGACGGCTGCTGGGCGGCGCCGCCACAGGCGGCGACCAGGAAGAGGCCGGTCAGCGCCAGCGCGCCCGTCCAGCCCCCGAACACATGTCTCCCTCTCATCTACTCCTCCTCGAATGTCCGAACGTGGCCGAGCCTCCTTCCCACCCGGTCACCCAGCGACCTCCTGGTACCGCAGTCCTCTCGGATCGATCTCTTCGATCAGGCGCAGCTCCTCCTCTGTCGGCATCCGGCCGGTGGCGATCTCCTGGCCGACGTTGGCGATCCCGAAACCCGTCTGCGCGACCACCTCGTCCACCGTCACCCCCGGGTGCAGGGCGAGCAGGCGGGCGGAGCAGTCCGGCCCGCCGAAGTCCATGACGCACAGGTTGGTGACGACGAAACGAATCTGGTTGAGCTCGCCCACCCGACCGCCCGCCGTGCGTGCCCGCCGGGGACCTACCCCGGATACGAAGTCGACCTCCTCGACGAAGACCCGCGGGCTGTGGTTGGGGACCCAGTAGCTGGTCTTGTCATTGACGGTGTTTCCGGGCGCGCCTCGGGAGCCCAGCAGCTGGGCAAGCGGCCGCTCCCAGGGTCCGATGCAGGCGATGTTGGTGTCGCCGTGGCGTCCGACCTGGCTGGCGCCCATCACCACATGCCGGCGGCCGCTCCACACGATGTCGAAGCTGAGCCGGTAGGGCAGCCAGCTTTCGACGACCTTGTCGACCGGGCCGCCGCCGACAGGGATCGTGTTGGCGACGAACAGGGCCTCGCCGTCGGTCATCAGAAGGTCAGGCTCGAACGTCCGGCGTGCCAGCCGGGCCCCGATGAAGGGGATCGTGCCCACCGTGGGGTTGGCGAAGATCTCGCCGTCGCCGCGATAAATCTCGGCGCACGCAATCACGCAGGCGTCGGCTCTCCCCGGCACGCTCACCCGGTCGCTACCGCTTGCTGGTAGTGGGCTTCGGAGCCCTCCAGGTAGCGCGCCCGGAATTGGTCCCAGGCCTCTGGAGAGGCGGCGGAGGCCGCGTACTGCTTCTGGAACCCCTCGTCGCGCCCATAGTCGGGGACACAGGAGGTGAAGTGGGCTCCTCGCGGCGCCTCGACGACACCGTCGACCAGCATCCGGCTGATCAGCAGCGTCTGGGCGGGGCCCTCCGCGAGCAGTTCGGAGGTCTCGACGATCCGCTCGCAGGTGACGAAGCGCCGCCGGGCCGCCTTCAGGAAGAGGTCGTCGAAGTAGGGGTCGGGACCGAGGTACTGCGCGTTGCCGCGCGCGTCGGCGCGGTTCATGTGGACGACGGCGAGATCGAGGTTGAGCGCGGGCACCGCCACCAGCTCCTCGCCGTCCTCGTAGGGCGACCTGATCGTCTTCAAACCCGGGTTGACCCGCATCACATCCGACGCCAGGCCGGCACGATTGGGCATGAAGGGCAGGCGGAGCGCGGCCGCGTAGAGGCCCCAGTAGAACATGCCCTCGTCGAGCTCCATGGCCGCGACCGTCCCGTTCTGCCGGGCCAGCCGGAAGTGGGGCTCGAGCGGGATGGAGTCGAGCGAGACGAAGGCGTAGACGAGCTTCTTGACCTTCCCCGCGGCACAGAGCAGCCCGACATCGGGGCCGCCCCAGGCGACCACCGTCAGGTCGCGCACCGGCGAGCGCAGGATCGCGCGCACGACCGACATCGGCTTGCGGCGGGAGCCCCAGCCGCCGATCCCGATCGTCATCCCATCCCGGAGCTCGGCGACAATCTCCTCCTCCGTCGTCCGCTTGTCAGCCATCGCCCTTCTCGTAGTCGGGCTTCCGCTTCTCCACGTAGGCGCGCCTCGCTTCATCGGGAACGTCGGTCAGGTTGAGCTCGAACGTGAAGCCCTGCTCGAAGCGGTAGCTGCGGCGCGGGTCGACGGCCTCGATGCCGTTGACCGACTCCTTGGCCCGCCGGATCACCGTCGGGTGCTTGGCCGCGATCTTGGCCGCTACTGCGTGCGCCGTCTCCCGCAACCGTTCGCGCGGCACCACCTCGAGCACAGAGCCGTAGCCGTGAAGCTCCTGCGCGGTCGCGTTCTCGGCGGTGAAGAACATGTGGCGCATCCGGTGCCCTGGCACGAGCCGGGCCAGGTGAGTCGCCGCGCCCAGCGCGCCGCGATCGACCTCGGGCAGACCGAAGTAGGCGTCTTCGGAGGCGACGATGATGTCGGCGTTCCCGACCAGCCCGATCCCGCCGCCGACGCAGAAGCCCTGCACAGCGGCGATCACCGGCACCTCGCATTCGAAGACGGCCGCGAATGCGTCGGCGCAGGACCGGTTTATGGCGACCAGCGCCTCCCGGCCGCCCTCCGCCATCTCGGCGACGTCTGGCCCGGCGCAGAAGCCACGCCCCTCGGCGGCGAGAACGACAGCGCTTACGTCGGGGTCGCGCCCGTGCCCGCGCAGGATGCCGGCCAGCGTGTGCCACTCTGCGATGGGGATAGCGTTGACCGGCG
>CAZLJC010000054.1:0-12004 GCA_964559855.1 uncultured Actinomycetes bacterium | reverse complement strand
AAGTCCGGCATGTAGCCGACCAGCTCCCGCACCGCCTCCGGGTCGTCACCGACCGGGACGCCGCCGACGCTGGCCACGCCCGCATCGGCGGGCACCAGTGTGGCCAGGATCCGGATGGCGGTCGTCTTGCCGGCGCCGTTGGGACCCACGAAGCCGAAGATCTCGCCCCTCGGCACCTCGAAGGAGACGTCATCGAGGGCGCGGTAGCGGCCGTAGCGCTTGAGCAGGTGGTCGACGGTTATCAACTGCTGGTCAAACCCAGGTTGGACATGCCGGCGTTGGCTTGTTCGAGTACCCGCACCCGCACCACCCGATTGGTCTCACCGGCCGTCAGGTCCGTGGTCAGAGAGCGGATGCTCTGGCCAGGCGAGCCGGTCGGAAGCGCCCGCCAGGTGCCGGCGCCCCAGTCGTAGACCTCGACGCTGCGTACGCCCTGGGTACCGCCCAGGCTGGCTGCTGCGGCGGCGTCGTAGCTGAGCTTGACAGGGCCCGCGTAGCCGGACGGGATCGCGAGGTCGAAGACGTCGTAGTGGACCGGCACCGTGCTCCCACTGAACAGTACCGACGCCTTGGGAGCCAGGCCAAGGGAGTCGATCGAGTCCAGGGAGATCGGCGCCACCACCGCGGCCAGCCCGTTGTGTGACGGCCGCGTGCCCTCTACGACCAGCGCGCCGGATGTGTCGCTCAGCCCGGTCAGAGTCCAGTCGCCCTTCCGCCCGGTTACCGCGGCCGCGGCCGCCACCCGCAGCAGGGTGTCTCGCTTGTAGTCACTGCTTCTCGCGCCGTAGCTCATGCGCTGCGGGAAGGGCGTCGCCTGGCCGGCGTTCGAGAGGGGAGCGTCCACCGTGACCGTCGCCCGCGGCTGAACCAGGGTGGCGATCGTAGCCTGCTGGCCGGTGCCGCCGACCAGTGTCAGCTGCTGGACGCTGCGATCGCCGGTGTTGCGGACGGTCCCCGTCACCCGGTCCTGGACCACTTTCAGGTGTGACTCGAGCGAGAGCGCGGACTGCAGTGGCGGGCGCGCGATCGCCAGCGTCTGCAGGCTCCGGAAGGCGGAGTAAGCGGTGCCGTTGAGCTCAACCTGCGTGCGTCCCCCGGTATCGACAACGGCGGATTCGGGCGAGTTCGGATTCGACAGCTGGCCGAGCGCGGTCGAGGCCAGCGTGTTGGCGCCGAGGTCGACCGAGAAGTTGCCGCGGTGGGGCGGGTAGAGACCGTGATAGGCGTGGACCTCGGACACCCCGTCCGGTCCGAGGCGCACGATCTGAACCTCATTGTCCAGGTAGCTGGCGCCGTGGACGGCGAAGCCCGCGACGTAGGCCACGCTGGTGAACAAGAGCGCGACCAGGGGCACGCTCACCCACATCAGTTCCCGGCGCCCGAAGTTCTTGAGGGCGAAGTAGTTGAGCGGCCCGGCCAGCATCACGTAGATGACCAGCAGAGCGACCAGGATGCCGCCCGGCGGCACCGCCGCGGCGGCGGTGTTCTGAAGGATGCCCTGTATCTCGTCTGCCGAGGCCGCGCTCGCCGGCCCGCCCACATTGACGGGAAATGGGCCGCCAACGCCGAAGGGGACGCTCGGGCTCTGGACGCCATGACTGCCGGCAGGCGTGTTCTCGAGGACGGCGCGGTCGAGCACCAGCGACCAGGCGAGCGCGTCCAGTCCGGAGGAGTCGGTCGCGATCGGCTCTGCGAGCGGATCGAAGGCGACGTCGATGATCCGGCCGGCTCCGTAGGTCGACTCGACGGCCAGGGGAGGTTGCCCGGGCGCCCCCAGGAGCAGGCGGCCGGCGACGATGTCGCCGATCGCGACCGGGGCGGCCAGCGAGGTGGTCTGGTGGGCGAGGTCGGCGAGCGGCGTGAGCGGGGCCTCCCCGCTCCGGGTCGGGCTGAGACCGCCCAGACCCTTTTGGGCGAGCGGCAGCAGCGTACGCCGCCAGGAGGCACCGCCGGTCGCCACCAGGCTCCCACCAAGCCCGATGAAGTCACGCAGCGCCCGAATCTGTCCATCGCTGAGCGTGGAAACGTCGAAGTCGTCGACGACGACGGCGTGGAGGCCACTCAGGAAGACGGCGTTGGTCGGAAACTCCTGGGCGGAACCGAAGCGCGACGCGCGCAGGCCGTTGGCTACCGTGAATCCGCCGTTGGAGCTGAGCGGCTTCAGCGCCTCGATGCGCCCGCCGGCCTGCGGCTGGTCGCTGAGCACCGCGATCGCATAGGCGGCGTCGGCCCGGCCGGTGACGGGCACGCCCGAGGCGATGCTGTTGCCGGAGGAGTCGGTGAGCGACGCCGTGTACCCGTTTGGAGGCTCGAGCACGTAGAAGGTCGTGGACCGCTCGGAGCCGTGGGGCACGTTGATGCGCGCCCGGTAGTCAGGCCAGAGCTGGAAGGCTCCTCCCCTGTTGCTCTGCCCCGGGTGGAGGGTCACGTCGCCCACGAAGTCGGCGGCTCCGTCGTTGCGGACGGTGGCGACGTAGGGCGTCCAGGCGCCCTGCTGGCCCGCGTTCCAGCGCTGGGCAAGGCTGAGCGTCACTGGTGTGTCGGCCGCGTGGGCCGGGATCGCGCCGAGCAGGCTGCCGCCGGTCGCCAACAGGAGCGGCAAAGCGCGGAGGATCCTCATGCTTTTTGGAACGCTCACGAAACGCGGCCGAGACTTCGAGGGTAACGAAGCTTACGGCCTGCCGGGGGTTTCGACCCTCCTAGTCACCGCTGGTGACGGGGCCGACGTCGGTGAGGATCTCGGCCCGCCCGCGTACCTTCATCGCCGCCGTCAGGTCGGTGAACTGGGCCACCATCACCTCGCCCCGATCGAGCTTCTCCGAGTGGTGGGAGCGCGTATCGCGGCCGCGCGTCAGGCCCATGATCGTGACGCCGTCCTCGAGCGCTTTGACAACGATGTAGCGACCCCCGCTGGGCCGTTCAGACAGCTGCTCCATTCGCGCGCCCCCGCCTGTTTCCGTTCCCATTCGACCTCCAACGCGGCCGCTCTTCGGTGGCTGCCGCGCGCGGCCGCACAGGGACCAGCCGCACCGCGCCGTCGCCCAGCAGTGCGGCGACCTCGCTGGTCAGCGCGGCGCCGGCCGAGACATGGTAGCGGTCGCCCGCCTGAACGACGACCTCGCGACCGCTGACGAGCAGGTGCAGGAAGACGTCATCGTCCCCAGGATGGCGCACGAACATCGCCGTCAGCTTGTCCACGATCTCGGGATCCTCGCCCGGCACCGAAACGTGCAGCGTGTACTGGCGCTCCACCGGCACACACTCCTCGTCGTCCCAGGCCCAGGCGAAGTCGACGACAACCGAGGCCTGCTCGGCCGGCTCCTCGCCGCCTGCCGAGCCCACCTCGTCCTCGGCCGGCAGCGGCGCGGCCTGAGCCCCGCCGTTCCCATTGCCGCGACCGCCCGAACGGGCGTCGACCTTGCCCTGGATCACGAGCGGCGTGTCGGAGTCGAAGAGCTTGCGGTAGAGCTCGTACTTCTGCGGGAAGAGGATCACGTCGACGGCGCCGGTCAGGTCCTCGATGGTCCCGTAGGCCATGATCTGACCCTTCTTGGTGACGACCCGGCGGATCTCGCGCACCAGGCCGCCCACGCGCACCTCCTGGCCCTCGAGGTCGGTGGTAACCTCGATCGCCCGTGCGTCGGTGAGCCGCGCGAGCTCGGCGGCGATACGGTTCAGCGGGTGATCTGACAGGTAGAGACCGAGCAGCTCCTTTTCGCCCCGCAGCTTCTCGTCATCCGGCATCGGCAGCACGTCGCCACCGCGGTACTCGATCTGAGCGGGTGCCTCCGCCCCCGCCACCTCGAAGAGCGATGTCTGCCCCGACTCGCGGTCGCGGCGCGCCTGCTCGGCGACCTGGAGCACGTGGTCCAGGATCGCCAGCATCTGGTTGCGCTCGCCGATGGAGTCACAGGCCCCGCTCCGGATCAGCGACTCGAGCACGCGCCGGTTGACCTCCTGCAGGCCGCCGACCCGGTCACACAGGTCCTGAAGGGAGGCGAAGGGACCGTGCTCGTCGCGCTCGCCGACGATGAGCTCGACAGCGCGCGTGCCCACGTTCTTGATCGCCGCCAGCCCGAAGCGCACACGGTCGTGCGCCTCTATGGCGAAGTCGGCGCGGGAAACGTTGATGTCCGGGGCCAGCACCTCGATGCCGCGCGAGCGGCAGTCGACGATGGTCGCGGCCACGTCGTCGGAGTTGCCCGAGTAGTGGCGCAGCAGCGAGGTCATGTACTCGAGCGGGTAGTTCGCCTTCAGGTAGGCGGTCTGGTAGCTGATGACGCCGTAAGCGGCCGAGTGGGCGCGGTTGAAGGCGTACTCGGCGAACTTGGCGATGATGTCGAAGAGCTCCTCGGCGGTGGCCTGCGAGACGCGGTTGCCAATGCAGCCCTTGACGAACTTCTCCCGCTGGACGGCCATCTTGGCCTTGTCCTTCTTGCCCATGGCCGCGCGCAGGATGTCGGCCTCCGAGAGCGAGTAGCCGGCGAGCACCTGGGCCAGCTTCATCACCTGCTCCTGGTAGATGAGGACGCCGTAGGTGTCGCTCAGCACCTGCTCGAGCAGGGGGTGCAGATACTCGACCTTCTCGCGGCCGTGCTTGCGGGCGATGTAGTTGGGGATGAACTGCATGGGTCCCGGGCGGTAGAGCGCGCCTGCCGCGACCACGTCCTCGAACCGGTGGGGCTTCATCTCCGCCAGCATCCGGCGCATCCCCGAACCTTCGAACTGGAACACGCCGTGGGTGTCGGCGGCGCTGATCAGCTCGTACGTCTTGGCGTCGTCGAAGGGGAGCTTCTCGAGGTCGATCTCGATTCCCCGGTTCTCCTTCACCAGCTTCAGGCAGGTGGTGATGATGTCGAGGTTCTGGAGGCCAAGGAAGTCCATCTTCAGGAGCCCGATCTCGGAGACGGCCTTCATGTCGTACTGCGTGATGACCTGCCGCGGCTCGTCGCCGATCGCGACCGAGGAGCGCGGACCGTACTGCAGAGGCGCGAAGTTGACCAGGGGCTCCGGGGCGATGACGACACCCGCCGCGTGCACGCTCACGTTCCGCGAAACGCCCTCCAGGGAGCGGGCGACATCGACCAGCTGGCGCAGGCTGACGTTGCGTCCGTCGGGTGTCCTGATCGGCGGGGCCTCGTAAGCCTCGCGGAACTCCGGCACCTCCTTGATGGCGTCGTCGAGCATCTTCGAGCGGCCCTGGTGGACAGGGATCAGCTTGGCCAGCCGGTCGGCCTCCTTGAGGGGCACGTCGAGCACCCGGCCGACGTCCCGGATGGCGGCCTTGGACGCCATCGTCGAGAACGTGATGATCTGCGCGACGCGCTCGCTGCCGTACTTCTCGGTCACGTAGCGGATGACCCGCTCGCGACCCTCGACCGAGAAGTCGCAGTCGATGTCGGGCATCGACACCCGGTCCTTGTTCAGGAAGCGCTCGAAGATCAGGCCGTGCTGAAGCGGATCCAGGTTGGTGATGCCGAGGCAGTAGGCGACCAGCGAGCCGGCCGCGCTGCCCCGGCCGGGGCCGGTCATGATCCGGTGCTCGCGGGCGAAGTTGTAGAAGTCCCAGACGATCAGGAAGTACGACGAATATCCAGTCTGGCGGATGACCTCGAGCTCCTCGACCATGCGCGCCACGGCAGCCGCGGGCGGCTGCTCGCCATAGCGCCAGCGCAGCCCCTTCTCGGTCAGCTGCCGCAGGTACAGCTCGGGCGTCATTCCATCGGGACAGTCGAACGGGGGCAGCAGGGTGACGCCGAGATCGATCTTCAGGTTGACCTCGGAAGCGATGTCGAGCGTCGCCGTCAGTGCGTCGGCGTACTCCGGGCCGGGCATGGCGGACGCCATCTCGGCCGCCGACTTCAGGTAGAAGTCGTGGGACTCGAAGCGCCAGCGCCGGGGGTCGTCGTAGCGAGCCCCGGTCTGGAGGCACAGCAGCACGTCGTGCGCGTCGTGGTCGTGCTCGTGGACGTAGTGGAGGTCGTTGGTCGCGCAGAGCCGCAGCCCGAACTCCGAGGAGAAGCGCTGGAGCTCGGCGTTGACCCGCTGCTGCGCCTCGACCAGCTCCCGGGCGCCCGGCCCGTCCCCGATCGCAGTGTGGTTCTGGACCTCGAGGAAGTAGCTGTCCTTGCCGAAGATGTCGCGGTAGGCGGCGACCGTCTCTCGCGCACCGTCGATGTCGCCCTGTGTGATCTTGGTCGCCACCTCGCCGCCCAAGCAACCGGAGAGGACGATCAGGCCCTTCGCGTGCTGGGCCAGCACCTCGCGGTCGATCCGGGGCTTGTAGTACAGACCCTCCATCTGGCCTGTCGAGCAGAGCTTCATCAGGTTCCGGTAGCCCTCGGCATCCCGAGCGAGCACCGTCAGGTGGTAGGGATCGCGGTCGGCCCGGCCTTCCTTGCTCAGCCGCGACCGCGGCGCCACGTAGAGCTCGCAGCCCAGGATCGGCTTGATCCCGGCCAGCTTGCACTCCTTGTAGAAGGAGATGGCGCCGTACATGACCCCGTGGTCGGTGAGCGCGAGCGCGGGCATCTCGAGCTCCGCCGCCCGGGCGACCATCGCCTTGATCCGGCTTGCCCCGTCGAGCAGCGAGAACTCGGTGTGGTTGTGGAGGTGGACGAAAGTCTCTGGGGCGTGCGGCATCGTCAGGCTGGGTTGGCGGGACCCCGGAGCCGGAATTCTAGTCTTTTCGTCCTAGCCTCCACCCCGCCTTTTTCCCCGAAACGTAAGGCCATCAATTCACGTTGTATAGGGGCAGGTGAAAGTCGCGCTCCTCGCCGTGTCCGCGGCCGCGTCCGTCGCCCTTGGCCTCCTTGGAGCGAGCTTATACACCGGGCACCAGGAAGCCCTGGCGGCCAGTCAGCAGGCCGACCAGCAGCAGCGCGCCGAGGCGGCGGCTCAGGCCTGGGTGCAGTTCCTCGAGCTCAGCTCGGTCGACCCCGGCGCCGGCTTCATGACCGGCTCCCGCCAGTTCGCGCAGGCGCGAACCTCCGCCGATTTCATTCAGCTCCGCGACCGCTGGCGCATCGACACCCAGACCGCCCGCCTCGACCTCGACTACCTGGATCAGGTTTCGGGCGGCCTGGAGGGCACGATGCCCCACGACATCGCCGAGCTCGGCCGCTCGCTGGACAGCGTGGCCCAGGACGCGACCGGCCTCGGCATCAGCGCGGCCCCCGCTCCGGACCTCGATCGGGCCCTGGCCGCCTACTCCGAGCTGCCCGCTTACGAGCGCGTGGCCCAGCACGATCAGCTGAAGTCACAGCTCACCACTGCTGTGCAGGCGCTGACCAGTCGCACGACCGCGCGCCGCGAGACGACCGACCTGGTGAGCCGGCTCGACGACCTGGTGTCGCTGGCGCGGACCGTGGGTATTCCCGACGACCTCTCGAAAAAGATCGGCGACGCCAAGACACAGGCGTCGGCGGCCAAGAGCGACGAAGAGGTGCAGGCGGCCGCCGAGCAGCTGCGCTCAGTCACCGCGGCGCTCAACGGGATCGTCAACCGCACCGACGGGGCCGCACTGCCGCCCTGCCTGGCCGGACCCCAGAACAACCACCTGATCTGGATCCACCTGGAAACCCAGCAGCTGGTCGCCTACCAGGACGGCTGTCCCTGGCTGGCGACGCCGGTGACGACCGGCCGGCCGGCCCTCCCCACGGGCCGCGGCACCTTCTCGATCTTCTACAAGTCGTACGCCTACAGGATGGTCTCGCCCTGGGGGCCTTCCTCTGGCTTCTACTACCCGCCGACCACCGTCTACTACGCCATGGAGTTCATCAACGACGGGACCTTCCTGCACACGGCCGACTGGCAGCCGGACGACACCTACGGCCCAGGGTCCGAATTCGGTCCCTACGCCAGCCACGGCTGCGTCCATGTGCGCGACGCGATTGCCCCCAGGCTCTATGCCTGGGCGCCGATCGGAACGACAGTCATCGTCAGCGACTAGGAAGCGCGGGGGGAACCCGGGTTCCCCCCGCGGACCCGCCCTCCTATTAAGGACGGCATCGCAGCGTCTCCAACGCCTGGTACACGGACTCACACGGGCCAATCCGGGGTCCCCGCGAAATCGCCAGATTTCGTGGGGTGGGGCATTGCCGGCCCTTACGCCATCGTCGTTTAGCCTTTTCGTGTGGCGCAAGAGATCTGGCCCGCGGTTGACGACTACATCACCGAAACACTCGTAAAGCCCGACTCGATCTTCGAAGAGATCCTCCGCCGGAGCGACGCCGCCGGCCTCCCCAACATCAATGTCACGCCCGCGCAGGGCAAGTTCCTCCAACTTCTGGCCCGGTCGCTGAACGCGCGCAGCATTCTCGAGATCGGGACGCTGGGCGGCTACAGCACCACCTGGCTGGCGAAAGGGCTGGCCGGCGGCGGCCGGGTGCTGACGATCGAGGCCGAGCCCCGGCACGCGGAGGTGGCGAGAGGGAACCTCGAGCTCGCCGGCGTCGCCGAGAAGGTCGAGGTCGTCGTCGGCCGGGGAATCGACGTGCTCGAGCGGCTGGCCTCGGAAGGGCAGCGCTTCGACTTCGTCTTCATCGACGCCGACAAGCCCGGCTACGCGGATTACTTCCGCTGGTCGGTCCGGCTGTCGCGTGCGGGAACCGTGATCATCGCCGACAACGTCGTCCGCGGCGGCCGCGTCGCGGATCCCGCGACCACCGACGCCGGCGTTGTGGGAATCCGCCGCTTCCACGAGGCGGTCGCAGCGGAGCCCAGGGCGAGCGCGACCGCGATCCAGACGGTGGGCGCCAAGGGCTACGACGGCTTCGCGATGATCCTCGTCGACGCTGAATAGACTTCCTGGCCATGTCGACCACCTCGCTGCCGCCGCTCTCCCCGCACCTCGTCGACGCCCACCACAGCGGCATCCGCGAGGTTTCCAACATCGCCCTCACGATGCCGGGCGCGATCCGCCTCGAGGTCGGCCAGCCGGACTTCCGCACGCCCACCCACATCTCGCAAGCAGGCAAGGACGCGATCGACCAGGGCTTCACCGGCTACACGCATACGCAAGGGATCCTTCCGTTGCGCGAGGCGCTCGTCGAAAAGCTGGCGCGAGTCAACGGCGTCCAGACCCGACCGGGTCAGATCGCCTGCTCGCCCGGCGGCGTCGGCGCCCTGGCGGCGATCTTCGCGTCCGTGATCGGCGACGGTGATGAGGTGCTGATGCCCGATCCGGGCTGGCCGAACACCTCGATCATGGTCCACTGGGCGCGGGGCCGGCAGGTCCCCTACCCCTGCCCGCCCGAGCTCGGCTTCCAGCCGGACCTGGACGCCATGGAGCAGCTCATCAGCGGGCGCACCCGAGCCATCCTCGTCAACTCGCCCAACAACCCGACCGGCGCCGTCTACAGCGCAGACACACTGGCCCGGATCGCCGAGATCGCCCGCCGTCACAACCTTTGGGTGATCAGCGACGAGTGCTACGACCAGATCATGCTCGACGGCCGTGCGGTGGCGCCGAGCATCGGAGCCCACCTCGACGACGGGCGCGTCGTCTCTGTCTTCACCTTCTCCAAGACGTACGCGATGACCGGCTGGCGGCTCGGCTACGCGGTCGGCCCGCAGGAGCTGATCGACTCCGTGACCAAGTTCCTGGAGTCGAGCTCGTCCTGTGTCTCCGCAATCACCCAGCAGGCCGGCCTGACCGCGCTCCAGGGACCGCAAGACGCTGTCGGCGAGATGGTCGGCGCCTACCGCCGCCGCAAGGACATCGCGGTCGACATCCTCCGCGAGGCGGGCCTTCTGGTCGCCGAGCCGCAGGGGGCCTTCTACATCATGGCCGACATCTCACCGAGTGGCCTTTCAGCGCGCGAGTTCGCCTTCCGGCTGCTCCGCGAGCGCGAGGTCGCGGTCGCGCCCGGCACCGCCTTCGGCGAGCGGGGCGAAGGCATGGTGCGGGTGAGCCTGGCCAGCGCCGACGAAGACCTGCGCGAAGGCCTCGGCCGCCTGTGCGAGTTCGTGAGGGAGCTCGGCTAGCGCTCCAGCAGAGCCACAGATTCGATGTGGTAAGTCTGCGGGAACATGTCGACCACGGCGGCGCGCCGGATCCGGTAGCCACCCTGCACGAGCATCGCGAGGTCGCGGGCGTGAGTCGCCGGCTCGCACGAAACGTAGACGATGCGCCGCGGCTCCAGCCTGAGCAGCTCGGCGATGGCGCGCGGATCGCAGCCCGCCCGCGGCGGGTCGAGCACCGCCGCCTCGTGCTCACCGTGGCGGACCTTGCGCAGGGCGTCCTCGACGCGCCCAGGAAGGAAGCGGACGTTCCCCAGGCCGTTGATGCGCGCCGCCAGGCGCGCCAGCTGGACTGCCCGCGGGTTCTCCTCGACCTCGGTGACCGCGCCCGCACCACGCGCGACGGCCAGGCTGATGGTGCCGATGCCCGCGTAGAGGTCGAGGACCCGGTCGCCGGGCCCGGCCTCGAGCATGTCGAGCGCCGTCCTGTAGAGCACCAGCATCTGGCGATAGTTGGTCTGGACGAAGGTGCTGCTTCGGACCCGGAAGGTCAGGCCCCAGAACTCCAGGCTCATCGAGTCGTCGAGCAGGATCTGGTCGGGCAGCAGCTCGGAGACGCGCGCCGCCAGCGCGTCCGGCGGGCGCCGCCGGGAGTCGCCCGTGAAGGCCATGTCCCAGAGCAGCCCCTGGCCCGCCGGCTCCACGGTCAGCTGCAGGTTCTGGATGCCCTGGACGCCCAGCTCCCGCACCGCCTTTCCAAAGGCCAGCACCGCCCGCTCGATGCGCTCATCGTGGATCGGGCAGGTGGAGATCGGAAACGTGCGGTGCGAGCGCAGGCGGTGAAAACCGAAAGCGATCCCCTCCGGAGTCGACACCGCCTCGAACTCGCCCCGGATCCGGTAGCGCCAGGGATCGTCCATGCCGAGCACCGGCGAGTCCTCGGGCAGCCGCAAGCCCGCCTTGCGCCAGGCCTCCGCGACCACCCGGCGCTTGATCTCGAGCTGGGCGCTGTAGTCGGCGTGCTGCAGCGTGCAGCCGCCGCACGTCCCGAAGTGCGGACAGCGCGGCTGAACGCGGTCGGGCGAAGCCTCGAGCACCCGAGCGGCGCTGCCGAACACCAGCCCTCCGCGCCGTCCGCGTGGCTCGACCTCGACCAGCTCGCCCGGCAGCGCGTAGTAGACGAGCACGCTCTTGCCTTCATGCATCGCGAAGACCGAGCCGCCGTGCGCCGGGTTGTCGGTGCGGACTACCAGCGAAGCCACGGCTCGTTGGGGTCGTCCTGAGCGCGAAAGCCGGCCGCCTCGACGGCTTGCGCTGCCAGCTTGAAACCGGCGGCCAGCTTGTCCGGCGAGTGCGCGTCGCTCCCGAAGGTCACCCGCTCGCCGCCCTCTTCGTACCACCAGCGGAAGACGACCGGGCCCGGGCACAGGTAGCGAGCCGGATCGCCGCCGCGCGTGGTGTTGATCTCCAGGGCGGCGCCGCGCTTGGCCAGGGCGCGGAGCACCGCCCGGAACGCCTCCTCGTGGTCACCGGGTTCGAACGGGACCTCGGCCGGCCAGTACCGCTTCGGGTAGTCGAGGTGCGTGAGGACGTCGAAGCGCGCCGGCGACTCGGCCAGGCGTAGCGTGTCGACGAGGTAGGCGCGGAACAGCTCGCTCGCGTTCTCCGGCGTGAGGAGGCCGCCGTCCGAAGCGTCGCGCAGCCCCTGCCGCGTCTCGATCACGTGGACGCTGCCGAGCACGCGGTCGAGGGGCGCCGACTGAAGGATCGCCGCCGCCTGCTCTGGGAAGCGGTGCGGCTCGCCGAGTTCGACGCCGGTCAGGATCCGCAGCCCAGGGAATTCCGAGCGGCAGCGCTCGACGCACTCGAGGTAGGCGGGCAGGTCGACCACGCACTGCGGTCCGCGCACCCAGTCGGCGTGCTCGGTGAAGGCGATGCTCGGGAGTCCGAGCTCGAGCGCGCGCCGGCAGGTCTCGACCATCGACCCTCGCTCCGCGTCCCACGACCACTCGGTGTGGACGTGGTGGTCGGGGATCGGCAC
>CAZLJC010000053.1:0-12044 GCA_964559855.1 uncultured Actinomycetes bacterium | reverse complement strand
CGGCCCCGCCCGCGCAGGCTCCGGCCTGGGGAGGCCCGCCCGCGCCGGCCGCCGAGCCGGCCCCGGGCCCTGCCTGGGGGGTTGCTCCGGCGGCCGCCGAACCGGCTCCCGCCCCCGCCTGGGGCGTCGCCCCGCCGGCGGCACCACCGACCGTCGCTCCTTCCTGGGAGGCGCCCGCGGCAGCGCCGGCACAGCCTGCCGCACCCTCGTGGAACGAGCCGGCGCCGCAGGCCTGGGACATCCCGAAGACCGAAGGTCCGGCCGCCGCGTCCGCTCCGCCCGCCCCGCCTGCCCCGCCTGCCCCCGCCTCCCCTTCGTGGGGAGCGCCGCCGCCCGCCCCCGCGTGGGGTGCCTCGCCGCCTGCCGAGCCCGCGGCCCCGGCCCCACCGGCGGGGGAACCGTCGCCCGCTCCGCCCCCGTGGAACGTCCCCGCCGCGCCGACCTGGACCGCGCCCGAGACCCCATCGACCACTGATGCCGACCTCTCGGCGGGCGCCCGGGAAGCCGCTCAGGCTCCGCCCGAAGCCCCGCACCCGGCGCCGGCCGGAAAAGCGCCGGACGTCGCCGAAACGATGATCAGTCCGCCCGGCGTCGCGATGGATCGCGAGCCCACCACCCTGATGCCCGCCTGGCAGCCGCCTCCGGCCGCTCCCGTGGCTGAGACCATGACGGTGCCGACGCGCCCGGCGGCCGAACCGGCCGAGACGAGCGCAGGCCCTCAGGCGGAGCTCGCGATCGAGGCGGGTCCCGACGCGGGGCACATCCACCGCGCCACCGACCACGCCGTCCGCCTCGGGCGGTCGCCTGACAATGACGTGATCCTGCGCGACCCCGCCACGAGCGGCCACCATGCCCGCCTCGAGCGCAGGGGCGACCAGTTCTGGATCGTCGACCTCGGCAGCACCAACGGCACGTTCGTCAACGGGGAGGCGATCCAGGAGCGCGCGCTGAACCACGGCGACCGGCTGACGGTCGGCCAGAACTCAGTCCACTTCGCGCTAGTCGGAGCGTAAGCCCGCTTGGCGGCCGGCCTCGTTATCTGAAAGATGCGGGTACGTATCGCCTGGGCCACCGACCCGGGCCTCGAGCGGGAGGAGAACGAGGACTCGGTGATGGTCTGGCGAAACAAGGCCGGGCTGGACACCCTGATCGTCGTTTGCGACGGGATGGGCGGCCACGCGGCCGGCCAGCACGCCAGCTCGATCGCGGTCAAGACCATGACCCGCGTGCTTGCGGAAGACGGCCAGGACGGGCCCGACGTCGATCGCCTCAAGCGCGCATGCAAGGACGCCAACTCCGCGGTCTTCGCCGCCGCGCGCGACAACCCGGAGTGGGCCGGGATGGGCAGCACCTTGACGGTGGCGGCGATTCGCGCGGGCGAGCTGGCTGTGATCAACGTCGGCGACAGTCCCGCATACCTCTTCCGGAACGGATTCGCCAAGCTCATCTCGCAAGACCACTCGTGGCCGGCGGAGCAGGTAAGGCTCGGTTTGATCAAGCCTGAGGAGGCGGAGAACCATCCGCTCAAGCACCGCCTCACGCGGGCCATCGGCGTCTGGGAGCAGATCCAGCCCTACACGGACAAGATGAAACTCGAAGAAGGCGACGCGGTCGTGCTGTGCAGCGACGGCGTCGAGACGGCGGGCGTCTCGGTGGAGGAGATGGGCCGCCTCCTCCTGCGCGACGGCAACCTCGACCGCGGCGCGGAGCGGGTCATCGAGCGGTGCCGCGAGCTCGGGGCGCCCGACAACGTCACGCTCGCGGTCGCGCGGGTCGAGGTGGACGTGACCAAGACGGCGGTGCTGCCGAAGCTGCAGGCCTAGAAGCTCACCCCGGGTATGCCCGCATCAGCGTCTGGGCCACGTGCTCCACCTTCATCCTCGAGCCCCTCGCCCGCAGTCCGGACTCGAGCTGCATCTGGCATCCGGGATTGGCGACAGTGATCACGTCCGCATCCGTCGCAAGCACGTCGTCGAGCTTGGCGTCCAGAACGCGATTCGACATGCCCGGCTCGAGGGTGCTGTAAAGGCCGGCCGCACCACAGCAGATCTCGGCGTGCCGCATCTCGACGAAGCGAATGCCGGGGAGCGAGCGCACCAGATCGCGCGGCTGCTTGCGGATGCGCTGAGCGTGGGCGAGGTGGCATGCGTCCTGGTACGTCACGGTGAGGTTCACCTCGTGCTCCGACTCGGGGAGGCCCACCTCCGCCAGCCATTCCGTCAGGTCCTTCACCCGGCCTTTGAGCTCGGGATAGAAGTCCTTGAGATGGGCGCCGCAGCCTGCCGAATCGACGATCAGGGCGTCGAATTGGCCCGACGCGTAGACACGCGAGTTGTGCTCGCGCAGCCGCTCGGCGCCATCAAGGTCGCCGTTGTGCGCGAGCAGCGCTCCGCAGCACCGTTCCTCCGGGGGGAACCACACCTCACAACCGGCGAGCTGCAGCAGCTTCACCGCGGCGTAATGCGACTGGGGATACAGGATCGGCATCACGCAGCCGACGAGAAACGCGACGCGATATTTGGCGGGCCCCTCAAACGGCAGCGCGACGTTTCCATCAGGCGGGCAGTAACGCGCCCGCAGGCGGGGAAGCATCCGTCCCGAGCGCACCACGTTCGTCAGGCCTGCCCGCTGCGCGAGGAGCGTCATGTTGCCGGCCAGCCGCAGACGCCCGGGATGCGCGACGACCTGGCGCAGCGCGGTGCGGCTGGCGATGCGCTTGAACGACGGCCGCCGCTGATCTTCCACGTCAGCGCGGCCCGCCTCGATGATCCGTCCGTACGGCACCCCGGACGGGCAGACAGCCTCGCACGTGCGGCAGCCCAGGCAGAGATCGATGTGCTTGACCTGCTCCTCGGCGAACGGCATGGTGGCGCGCTTCCACTGCGTCATCAGATAGATCCGGCCGCGCGGCGACTCGGTCTCGAGGCCGGTGACACGGAAGGTGGGGCACGCGTCCAGGCACAGGCCGCAGTGGACGCACGTGGCGAGGTCGTCGTCGGAGAGCCGCTTGAATCCGGGCGCCATCAGTAGACGAATCTACCCGGGTTCAAGACGTCGTCAGGGTCGAAAGCTCGCTTGATGCCGCGCATGACCTCGATGGTGGACGGCCGCCTGCCCCAGGCGTCGAGGTCGCCCGGCAGCCCGAAGAGGAGGACCAGGGAGCCGCCCGCGGCCTCGGCGCGCTCGCGTACGGTCCGGGCCGCCTCCGCGTCCGCGCCGGGCGGGGTCCAGTACGCGATGCCGGCACCCGGCGACGCCCACCAGTGAGTCAGGCCTTCGAGCACCTCGCGCAGCTTCGTCCGCGGCGCGGCGATGCGCGCCATGCGGGTCTGGGTCGAGTGCTGCAGCCAGAACGCGGGGTCCGTCTCCTTCCAGCCGAGCTCGCCGGTCATCCGGTTCACGGCGTCGCGGCTGCCCAGGAAGCGCGCGACCAGGCGGCCGTCGGGGAAGAGCTCGAGCGCGGAGGGGGCAAGAGGCTGGGAGAGCGCACGGTCGACGTCGGGCCAGCCGCCATCGCTTTCCACCGTCACGTCGTGCAGTGGTTTGGGGAACACCTTGAATGACGCGGCCACGATCACGCCGAGGGTGCCCAGCGCTCCGTAGTGCAGCTTCATCAGGTCGTAGCCGCTCACGTTCTTCACGACGCGACCGCCCGCGCCGGCCAGCGTGCCGTCGGGCAGAGCGACGCGGATGCCGATCAGGAAATCGCGCGGCGACCCGAAGCGCAGCCGGAGCGGACCGGTCCAGCCCGTGGCCAGGAGGCCGCCGATGGTGTGGCCCGGGGAGTTGAAGGGATCGACCGGCAAGAACTGTCCGGCCTTGCCGAGCTCCGCCTCGAGCGCCTCGAGGGTGATGCCGGCCTCGACGCTCACCACCATATCGGCCTGCGAATGCTCGATCACGCGGTCCAGCCGGCGGGTGTGAAGCTCGACGTCACGGCGCCGCAATGGATTGCCCATCTCAGGTGCGCGGCCGCCGCCGGCGGGCACCACGCCCAGCCGCGCCTGGGCGGCCTCATGCAGCTTGGCCGCGAGCTCTTCGGCGGTGCGGGGCTCTTCCTTTGTCACCACCAACGGGCTTCGACCGCGAGCCCGGTCCGGCCCGCGAGCCGGACGTGCTTGCGTTCCGGATCGGGGAAGATCTTGCCGGGGTTCAGGATCCCCGCCGGGTCGAGCACCTGCTTCACCCGCTTCATCGCGTCCAGGTCTTCACTGGAATAGATCCACGGCATGAAGGCGCTCTTCTCGAGCCCGATGCCGTGCTCCCCGGACAACGTGCCTCCCATCTCGACAACCGCGCGGAGCATCTCCTCGCCGGCGGCTTCGACCTGGTCGAGCACGCCTTTCTCGCGCAGGTCGAAGAGCAGGTTGGGGTGGAGGTTCCCGTCGCCCGCGTGAAACACGTTTGCGACGGGCAGCCTGTAGTGCGCGCCGATCTCGCTCACCGCGGAGAGGATCTGCGGCAGGCGCGAGCGCGGCACCACCCCATCGTGCAGGTAGTAGTTGGGCTTGATCCGGCCGAGCGCGCCGATGGCGCCCTTGCGGCCGGCCCACAGCAGGTCGCGCTCCTCGGGGGTCCTGGCCTCGCGCAGCGCATAGCCGGCGTTGGCGGAGAGGATCTTGCCGATCGCCGCGGTGAGCTCCTGAGTCGACTCTGGCGTGCCGTCCGTCTCCACCAGCAGGACCGCTCCCGCATCGGTCGGATAGCCCGCCTTGTAGTGCGCCTCGACGGCGCCGACGGTCACGCGATCCATCATCTCGAGCGCGGCGGGCACGATGCCGGCCCCGATCACCGAAGACACCGCCTGGCTCGCGGTCTCGATGGTCGGAAACGCTGCCAGCAGCGTGACGGCGCTGGGCGGGGTCCGCAGCAACCTGACCTTGATCTTCGTGATCGCGCACAGCGTGCCTTCGGAGCCGACCAGCAGACCGCAAAGGTCCAGGCCGACGCGGTCGGGCGCGTCGCCGGTCACCCAGTGGACGGAGCCGTCCGCGAGCACGATCTCCATGCCCAGCACGTGGTTGGAAGTGACGCCGTAGTAAAGGCAGTGCGGTCCGCCCGAGTTCTCCGCGGCGTTGCCGCCGATGGTGCAGGCCTTCTGGCTCGAGGGGTCGGGCGCGTAGAACAGGCCGTGCCGCGCCGCCACGAGGGAAAGCTCCTGGTTCACCACGCCGGGCTCGACGAGGGCGGTCTGCGCGACCGGGTCGATCTCGAGGATCCGCCGCATGCGGGTGACCTGCAGCGCGATGCCTCCGTCGATCGTCACCGCGCCACCGCTCAGCCCGGTCCCGGCGCCGCGCGGGACGACCGGCACGCCGTGCCTGGCTCCGACCTTCATGACGCCGGCGACCTCCTCGGTGGTCGAGGCGAGCACGACGGCGTCGGGCAGCGCTCCCTCGATCGAGCCGTCCCGCTCGAAGATGCGCAGGTCGTTGCGGGACTCGATCACCGAGTCGCGCCCGACCAGGCGGCGCAGCTCCGCCACCACCGCTTCAGGAAGCGGCATTGCGTTCGAACACCTCGAAGCGGCGCGTCGTAGCGCCCGGAATGCCCGGCGCCTCGACGGCCTCCGCGCCCGCGAACAGGAGGCTGACCCAGCTCTCCACCTCGGCGTCCGAGGGCATGCGGCCGGTCCGCTCGAAGACCGCCTCCTGGATGCGCGCGTGCGGCGAGACCTGGATCGTGAACCAGACCGAAAGGCCGTCATCCGTGACGGCGTGGTGCGACTCGTCGACGCGGCGGTTGACAGGGAGGCGAAGCGGCTTAGCCTCAGCTGCCGCCCGCAGCCGCGCAGCTTCGGATTCGATGTCGACCAACAGGTCCAATTTAAACTCGGATCGATGGCCGGCCGGGAACGGGTCGAGGCGGCGCTGCGGCTGGAGGTGGCCGATCGCCCGCCCGTGGGGGCTTGGGGACACACGTTTCGCGAGGAGTGGTCCCCTGAAGCGCTGGCCGCGATCACGATCGAACGGGCGCGCCGCTTCGGTTGGGATTTCGTGAAGTTTCAGCCGCGGGCGAGCTGCTTCGCCGAGGCGTTCGGCTCCGAGTACCGGCCGGCAGGGCACCGCTTGCGGGCGCCCGTACTGGTGAGGGAGGCCGTCCCCGACCTCGAGGCGTGGCGGTCGGTGGAGCTCCGTAACCCGAAAGCGCTCGACGATCAGGTCGAGTCGATCGGAATCGTCGCGCGCGAGCTCGGTGATGACGTGCCGGTGATCCAGACGGTGTTCAGCCCGATCACCGTCGGCGGCTACCTCGTCGGCAAGTCGCAGTCGCGGGTCGTGCGCGAGCTGCGTCAGCACCCGGACCTGGTTCGGCCGGCGCTGGAACGGATCGCCGCCGGGCTCCTCGATTTCTCTCGCCGCTCGGTGAAGGCGGGCGCGGCGGGCGTCTTCTACGCCATCTCCGGCTATGCGGGAAGGGACGTGATGCCCGAGACGCAGTACCGTGAGCTGATGCTGCCGCTCGACCAGGGCGTGCTCCGGAATCTGCCGGATGACGCATGGTTCAACGTGCTCCATCTCTGCGGTTCGAAGTTGAACTTCGGCCTGGCTCAAGACCTGCCGGCGCACGTGATCAGCTGGTCGATCCACAACCAGGGCAACCCGTCGCTCCGCGAGGGGCGGGACATGGTCGGGCGCGCGGTGATGGGCGGGCTCAGCCAGCGCTCGACGTTGCTGTACGGGCCGCCGGCCAAGATCGAGGACGAGGCGCGACGGGCGATCGAGGAGACCGAAGGCGGGCGCGGCCTGCTCCTCGCGCCAGGTTGTTCGGTTCCGCCGCGCGTGCGTGAGGTGAACCTGGCGGCGATGGCCGAGGCGGTCGCCGCGTGAGCCGCGTTCGAGGCCTCGCGGAGATCGTGCTGTGGGTCAGCGACATGGAGGTGTCGCTGGACTTCTACCGGAGCCATTTCGGGCTTGAGGTCATCTCGCCGCCCGAGCTGCCCAACAAGTTCCTGCGCGTGGCCCAGCCGGACGGCGCCATCCCGGAGCTGATCGTGCTGATCCCGCATCCGCACGCGGACTCCTACTTTCCGACGCACAGGGAAAAGGAGAAGCGGGTGCTCCACCACCTCGCGTTCCGCGTCGACCACGCGACGTACAACGACCTGGAGAACCATTTCATCGAGGCCGGCGTCGACATCCGCCACGGCGTGCATCCGGTCTTGAAGGACGTGCGGACCTTCTACGTCGACGACCCGGACGGAAACGAGGTCGAGGTGATCGGCCCGGCCTAGGATGAACGGCTCACAAGGTCTGTGGGCCGGTTCGGCGCGTTTTGCGCCTAACGCGCGCAATTCGCGCGGGATTTGGCTCGTTTGGCGCAAAGCGTGTGGAATTCAAGGCCGTCCCGGGCGGCAGAGCCCGCGACCGGTGCCGGACGTGCCTCCAGCTGGGCTCTTAGCGTTGTAAGGAACGTGGGGCGAGACGTTCTGAGAGCCGAGCGCCGCCGCGTGCGCTGGTTCTTCGCCGGGCTGGTCGTGGTGAGCGCCGTGATCGACGTGGTCGGGGCGCTGCTCGTGCAGCACCAGACTCGGGCCCAGGTCCTCGAATCGATCCTGCCGCCCGCCGTCACGCTCGGCGGCCGGACGGGCGCCGTGCTCGCGGGCCTGGCGCTGCTCCTGCTCGCCGGAGGCATCGCGCGCGGCAAGCGGATCGCTTTTCGCCTGACGCTGGTCGCGCTCGCCGCGACCGTCGCCTTCGAGCTGGTCAAAGACCTGGACTTCGAGGCCGCCTCGCTCTTTGCGTGGGTTCTTTTCGGGCTTTGGTGGTTCAGGCATCACTTCAACGCGGACTCGGAGCCCAGGCGGGCACGATGGGGGCTGGCCATGCTGGCGGTCGGAGTGATCACGGCGGTGCTCTACACGCTGGCGGGCGCCACCCTGCTGCAGAGCCAGCTCCGCCCCGAGGTCGGCGTCGTCCGCACGCTCGAGTCACTTGCGCTGGCGCTCGCGGGCAATCCGACGCGCTACCACGCGGTGAGTGAGCGCGCGGACTGGTTCCTCGGCTCTCTGCCGATCGTGAGCTACGCGCTCGTGATCTTCGCGCTGATCATGCTGCTGCGCCCGGCCTTCGCGCCCCGCGCCGCGACCCACGAGCGCGAGCGCCTGCACCGCCTGCTCCAGTCTCTCGGCTTCAACCACATCTCGCACCTCGCGGTGCATGGGGCTTCCAGCTACCACTGGATCGGAGAGGACGCATGCGTCGCCTACACCCTTCGCGGCCGCACCGCGGTGGCGCTGGGCGATCCGATCGCTCCGCCCCACGAGCTCGAGCGCGCCGTGTCGGACTTCGTCGCCTTCTGCGACCGGCAGGACTGGATCCCCGCGTTCTACCAGGTCGATGCGCCCCAGCCGTATGCGCGACTCGGCCTGACGCTCATTCCAGCGGGCGGCGAGGCGGTGGTGGACCCCGCGACGTTCTCGCTCGGCGGGAAGCGTCGTGCCGACCTTCGGTATGCCGTGCACCGCTGTGAGAAGGAAGGGCTTCGGCTCGAGTTCGCACCCGGCCCCGACCTGCTGCGCGAACGGGGCCAGGAGCTGCAGGAGGTCTCGGGACGCTGGCTCACGAGCCACAACTCCCCAGAGCTGGGCTACAGCCTCGGCACGCTCTCGACCCTGGGCGACCCGGACATCGTGGTCGGGACCGCGACCTCCGCATCAGGCCGCCTGGAAGCTTTCATCAGCTGGCTGCCTGTGCCCGCCCGCAACGCATGGACGCTCGACCTGATGCGGCGCCGGCCCGACGCGACGTACGGGGTGATGGAGGCGCTGATCGTTCGCTCGATCGAGGAGGCTTCGCGCCGCGGCGTGGGGGAGCTCAGCCTCGGGATGACACCGCGCATCCTCTCGTCGCGTGATTCGTCGCGGGGGGCCGAAAGCGCCCTGCGCGCGATGTACTGGGGGCTCGACCGGTTCCAGCGCAGCGGCACGCTGCACCGGTTCAAGGAGAAGTTCGGGCCGCGGTGGGAGGAGCGCTATCTAGTCGTGCCGAGCGGCGCTTCGGTGCCTGAGGTGATGGTCGCGCTGGTCCGGGCGCATCTGCCGTCGCTGTCGAGCACCGCCGGATGGCTGAAGACGCTGGTCGGCCGGCGCCCGCGCCACGCGGATGGGGAGGGCCGGCCGATCGCGGCCTGACTCAGGTTGCCTGAGGCTTCGTCTCGGCCGCCGGCTGCGGCGCGCGGGTGGCGAGCGCGGTCCCCACTCCACCGATCACCAGCACCGCCAGCACGACCAGCGTGGCCGGTTCCGGATAGCGGATGCCGAGCGCCGCGTCGAGCGAGATCGCTCCCGGGCCGGTGAGCACGAGGGCCACGACGGCGGCGAGGATGGTCAGGTTGAACTCGTAGCCACCCTTGGTGTTCCAGAAGCCCTTGGGCCAGTGCACGAGCGCGACCGCGACGAGCATGGCCGACACGATCGCGGCCGCCGCGAGCGGCGTCAGAAGACCGAGGGCGAGCAGAAGGCCCCCGCCAAGCTCGGCCAGGGCCGAAGACCAGCCCCACAGCACCGCCGGGCGGACCCGCATTCGAGTCATGCCGGCGGTCCAGCCCCGGATGCCGGTTCCGCCCCACCAGCCGAACAGCTTCTGTGCGCCGTGGCCGGCCAGGGTGAGACCGAGCACGAGTCGAAGGATCAGCAGTCCGGCGGCGACCATGTCACCTGGGCATATCCCACGGGACGCGCGAGATCAAACTTCGGCGGCCGATAGACTGCAGCCGGCAGGGGCCCGTAGCTCAGTTGGTCAGAGCGGCCGACTCATAATCGGCTGGTCGGTGGATCGAGGCCACCCGGGCCCACTCGATTTCGAGTTCAGGCGTGACACCGAGAATGTAGCAAAAGTGACACCGCTACGGTCGGTGGCAGCAACGCGGCAGCAACAGGCCGTAGCCAACGGCCCAGTTGCGCGTTTTCACTACGATGGGTGAGGTGAGAGCGCGCCGGAACACCTTGACTTTTGCGTTACACCAAGCCACGATGCCGCCAGCCTTGCCGACCGGGAGAGAGGAGTAGCCGGCTGATGGCCGTCGCCGCCATCCGTCACCCGCGTGAATTCACGTTGCCGGCGTCGACGGATGCCATCATCGCGATGCTCGACGAGCTCAATCAAGAGGACCTCGCCGAGATGGCGAAGGCATTCTTCGAGGCGCTAGACGTGTCGCGCCAGAAGGACGACCTCCGGCCGGTGCAGCGAGTCCTAGAAGCCTGGTACCGCACAACCCTCCTACGCAGGGATCCGGAGCATGCCCAGCTGACGCGGGAAGCACACGCGCGAGCTGCCGGTCACGTTCCGTCTGACGTCGAAACTCAGACGGTGGACGAGCTGCGCGACGACATCGCCCGTCGGCGAGCCAGCTGACCAACTAGACACCTGCGCCGCGGCGTTCACTACGAGGAGCGCGTGAAGCGAGCTCTCGCGCAGGCCTCCGTCGACGTTCAGGAAGAGTTCTACGTCCTCATGGAGCAGCTCACGCGTGACCCGAGCAATCCGGAAGTCGCGATCTTTCCATCGAGGGATGCACCCAAGACGTTCACCGCGCCGTTCGATGACGGGCTCGTCGAATTCCAGGACCTCGCCGACTATCCGCTGTTGTGGGTCAGCCGGATCATCTGGCTCGATGGAGCGCCTACAGACTGAGGCCTGCGTCCATCCGCTCCGCAGCGTCGTCATGCAGCTCGCGGTCGACGTGCAGGTACGTGTTCGCCGTGACCTGAAACTGCGAATGACCGAGGACCGCCTGAACGACCTTCGGTGAGGCGCCCTGCGCGAGCAGGATCGATCCGGCCGAGTGTCTGAGATCGTGGAAGCGACGGTCCGGAAGGCCTGCCCTCTTGAGGAGCGCCTTGTACCCGCGAACCACGTTGCGTGAATCGAGAGGCGATCCGTTCTCTGCGACGAAAACGAAGCCGGCGGGGAGGAGGCCTGCCGCGATGTGCCGGCGTCGGTGGTCCTGCAGCGCCTCGAGCACGACCTTTGGCATGGTCAGGGTCCTGGTCGCTTTCTTCGTCTTTAGCGGGGCCAGCGTCAGCTTGTGATCGATCCGGAGCAGTTGCCGCCGGACGTGCAGCTGACGCTCGGCGAAGTCGACATCATCCCACTGGAGGCCGAGCGCCTCGCCCTGGCGGAGGCCCATGCCGAGCGCGACGGTGTACAGCGCCTCGAGGCGGTTACCAGCGGAAACCGCGAGCAGTTTGGCCGCTTCGGCGCGCGTGAACGGCTGGATCTCGTCGCGCTCGACTGACGGCGCGTCGACTAGGTCGCAGACGTTCCTCGCCACGATGCCCCACTTCACCGCGCGTGCGAGCGCGGCCCGGAGGACCGCGAACATGTACTGGACGGTCCGCGGTGACAGCGACGTCGCAAGCTTCGCGTTGATGAAAGCCTGCAACTGCGCCGGCGTGAGTCGATCGACGCGCACGCTGCCGAGCGCCGGCACGATGTGCACGCGGACCAGCTGCTCGTAACCGCGGTGCGTACCGGGTCGACGGGCCGGCTTGACGACCTGCTCGAGCCACGCCTTCAGGTATGACTCGAGCGTCTGGCTCGGCGCCATGGCAAGCTCGCCTCGCTCACGTGCGACCTTCGCGGCCGCGAGGACCTGGTCGGCCTGGCTCTTGCTCAGTGGCTTTCCGTCGGGCGCGTAGTGGTAGATCTTGCGTTTTCCGTTCTGGCTGAGAGCGACATACCAACCGGCGCGACCTGTCCGCTGGTAGATGGATCCGACACCGTTGCCGCGCGTTCGTTTGCTCATGGACTCCTCCTCGTCCTCGTGCTTTTGGTCATCTGTGCAGCCGTCTGTCTCATGCGTCGTCGGACCTCGTGGTCGTTCCATAGGCGCCGGCCGGGGCCTTCCTTCCACTCATGCAGCATTTGGGTTAGGAAGTCGAGCACCTCGTCGCTCATGTATGCGCCGGCGTAGGCGGCCACCTCGACGAATGCGACCAACTTCTTGCGGTCGAGCGACTCCAGGCGGCGGGATCTTACCCACGGAGGCGCCAACAGATGCAGGGGGACGTCGGCACCCAGGCCGCTTACTTCCAGGGCTTC
>CAZLJC010000052.1:0-12537 GCA_964559855.1 uncultured Actinomycetes bacterium | reverse complement strand
CCGCAACATCGCCGAGGTCACCACCGCCGTGCAGCAGGGCGACCTGTCGAAGAAGGTCACGGTGGACGTCCGCGGCGAGATCCTGGAGCTGAAGAACACCGTCAACACCATGGTCCACCAGCTCAACGGCTTCGCCAAAGAGGTGACGCGCGTGGCGCGCGAGGTCGGCACCGAGGGCAAGCTCGGCGGCCAGGCCAAGGTCGAGGGCGTCGCCGGCACGTGGAAGGAGCTGACCGACAACGTGAACACGATGGCGAGCAACCTCACCGATCAGGTGCGGGGCATCGCGCGCGTGGTCACCGCGGTCGCCAATGGAAACCTGAAGGGCAAGCTAAGCCTGGAGGCCAAGGGGGAGATCGCCGAGCTCGCCGAGACGATCAACGGCATGACCGACACGCTGGCCGTGTTCGCCGAGCAGGTCACGACGGTGGCCCGCGAGGTGGGCGCGGAGGGCCGGCTCGGCGGCCAGGCCAACGTCCCCGGCGCGGCCGGCACGTGGCGCGACCTGACCGACAACGTCAACCAGCTGTCCGCCACGCTGACCACTCAGGTGCGCGCCATCGCCGAGGTGGCGACGGCGGTGACAAAGGGCGACCTCACGCGGTCGATCAACGTCAACGCGAAGGGCGAGGTCGCCAACCTCAAGGACAACATCAACGAGATGATCCGCAACCTCCGCGAGACGACGGAGAAGAACCAGGAGCAGGACTGGCTGAAGACCAACCTGACCCGATTCACGCGAATGCTGCAGGGCCAGCGCGACCCGATGACCGTGTCGAAGATGATCCTGTCCGAGCTGGCGCCGCTGGTCAACGCGGAGCACGGCGTCTTCTACGGCATGGTGCCGGCCAACGGAAGCCCCGCCCGCCTGGCCTTCCAGGCGGGTTACGCCTACAAGGCGCAGCCGCAGGTGCCGCTCGAGTTCCACATCGGCGAGGGCCTGGTGGGCCAGTGCGCGATCGAGCGCAAGCGCCTGGTCGTCACCAACGTCCCGGCGGATTACATCCGCATCAACTCCGCGCTCGGCGCGGCGTCGCCCATCAACATCGTCGTGCTACCGGTCCTGTTCGAGGGCGAGGTCCGGGCGGTGGTCGAGCTGGCGTCGTTCCGGCCCTTCAGCCCCACGCACCTCGACTTCCTGGACCAGCTGGCCGAGTCGATCGGCATCGTGCTCAACACCATCGAAGCCAACACCCGGACCGAGGATCTCCTGAAGCAGTCCCAGTCGCTCGCGGGCGAGCTGCAGACGCAGCAAGACCAGCTGCAGCGCACCAACGAGGAGCTGGCCGAGAAGGCGAGCCAGCTCGCCGAGCAGAACACCGAGATCGAGCGCCGGCGCCTCGAGGTCGAGGCCGCAAAGGCGCTCGTCGAGGAGAAGGCGGAGCAGCTGGCGCTGACGTCGCGCTACAAGTCCGAGTTCCTCGCCAACATGTCCCACGAGCTGCGCACGCCGCTGAACAGCCTCCTGATCCTCGCCCAGGAGCTCGCGGCGAACCCCGACGGCAACCTGCTCACGAAGCAGATCGAGTACGCGACCATCATCCGCTCGTCCGGCACGGACCTGCTGAAGCTGATCAACGATATCCTCGACCTCTCGAAGATCGAGTCGGGCACGGTCGCCCTCGAGATCAGCAACTGGCCGCTCTCGGAGCTGAAGCCGATGCTGGAGCGGACGTTCCGGCACGTGGCCGAGGCGACCAAGCTCGCTTTCGAGGTGCGCGTCCACCCCGAGCTTCCCGAGTCGATGCAGACCGACCCGCAGCGGCTGCAGCAGATCCTGAACAACCTGCTCAGCAATGCTTTCAAGTTCACCGAGCGGGGCAAGGTCGAGTTCGTGGCCGAGCCGGCCACCAGCGGCTGGAGCCCCTCGAACGAGCTCCTCAACCGCGCGCCCCAGGTCGTCGCGTTCCGGGTGCTCGACACCGGAATCGGGATACCGCTCGAGAAGCAGCAGTCGATCTTCGAGCCGTTCGCTCAGGCGGACGGGTCCACCACCCGCAAGTACGGCGGGACGGGCCTCGGCCTGTCCATCTGCCGCGAGCTCACCCGCCTGCTCGGGGGTGAGATCCGCCTCCAGAGCGAGTCCGGCGTGGGCAGCATCTTCACGGTCTACATCCCGACCGCGGTGCCCGGACAGCGCCGCACGCTCGCCCCGGCGAGCCTGGAGGAGAGCGAGATCTTCGGCGACGATGCCGCCGCTCCTCAGCGCGTGCTGGTCGCGGCAGGCGGAGGAGGAGGGTGGCAGGCGGAAGCGTCCGGCTCCCCGCGGTCCAATGGCAGCGGCGACGGGACTCGCTCCCTGCTCGTGGTCGAGGACGACCCGGTGCAGAGACAGCTGATCGTGAACCTGATGACACCGTCCAACGCGCGTACCACCGCCGTCGCCACGGGTAACGAAGCGCTCGAGCTCCTCGAGAAGGAGCACTTCGATTGCGTGGTCCTCGACCTCGGCCTGCCGGGGATGAGCGGCTGGCACGTGATCGACGAGCTGCGCACGAGCAAGAAGCTCGGCTCGACGCCGCTGCTGGTGTACACCGCGGGCGACCTCACCCGCAAGCAGGAGCTGAAGCTCGGCAAGGCCGCCAAGAGCATCGTGATCAAGGACGCGCGGTCGCCCGAGCGGCTGAAGCAGGAGATCCTCGCGGTGCTGGACGAAGGCCAGGGTCCGGAACCAGACGCGGAGCTGGTCTGGGAGGAGGGAGACCCCCGGCAAGAGCTCAGCGGCAAGACCGTGCTCATCGTCGACGACGACGTGCGCAACATCTTCGCGCTGACGGCGATGCTCGAGCGCCAGGGCATGAACGTGTACTCGGTCGATTCGGGCGCGGAGGCACTTCAGGTGGTGCAGGAGCGCACCGACATCGACGCGGCGATCGTCGACGTGATGATGCCGGAGATGGACGGATACGAGACGATGGAGAAGATCCGCCGGCTCGAGAACTTCTCGAGCAAGCCGATCATCGCGCTGACCGCGAAGGCGATGAAAGGCGATCGCGAGAAGTGCATCGAGGCCGGTGCGTCCGACTACATCGCCAAGCCTGTGCACAATGCGCACCTGCTGACCATGCTCCGGTCCTGGCTGGTGAGGTAGAGCTTGGAAGCTGCCGCCCTCGGGTTCGAGCCCGGAAACGACGAGGTGGAGGAGATCGAGATCAAGCTGTTGCTCGAAGGCATCCACCTCCGGTACGGCTATGACTTCCGCGACTACTCGTCGGCGCCGCTCAAGCGCGGCCTGCTGGCGGCGATGGCGCGCGAGGGTGTCGAGAGCGTGTCGGCGTTTCAGGATCGCGTGCTGCACGATGCCGCATCCATGCAGCGATTCCTCGCCTCGGTCGGCGTCAACACGACGGGAATGTTCCGCGAGCCGGAGCTCCTGACCTGCATCCGCGACGAGATAGTTCCGGTGTTCAAGACCTATCCCTCCATTCGCGTGTGGATCGCGGGATGCGCCACGGGTGAGGAGGCCTACTCGCTCGCGATCGCGCTGCGAGAGGAGAACATCCTGCGCCGCACCACGATCTACGCCACCGACATCAACGAGCAGCTGTTGTCGGTCGGGCGCCTCGCCGCCTACCCGGCGGATCGCTACCGGCGCTACGCGGAGGCCTATGCGGCGGCCGGCGGCAAGGGATCTCTGTCAGACCACTGCGCGATCAGCGGGTCGAGCCTGCGCTTCGACCATGAGATCTCGTCGAGCATCACGTGGGCGCGGCATAACCTGGTCACGGACGGATCCTTCAATGACTTCCACCTGATCATCTGCGCCAACGTGCTGATCTACTTCGGACGCGCGCTGCAGGAGAGATCGCACAGGCTCTTCTATGACAGCCTCGTCCGCGGCGGATTCCTCGGCATCAGCCGGCGGGAATCGCTTCTTTACTGTCCCGACCGCGACAGCTACGAGCAGGTCCGGGACGGCGCCAACCTGTTTCGGAAGCTGCGATGGTGACGCACCCCGAGAATCCGCGACAGCATCGCGAGGCGTCCTCGCCACCGAAGACGAGGGTCAACCTGCTCGTCGTCGACGACGATGCGACCAAGCGGTTCGCGCTGCGTACGATCCTGGCGCCCCTCGACGAGCATGTGGTGGAGGCGTCTTCGGGAGCGGACGCTCTGCGCCAGCTGCTGCGCAGCGAGTTCGCCGTCATCCTGCTCGACGTGCGGATGCCGATCATGGACGGCTTCGAGACCGCGCAGCTCGTCCGGCAGCGTCCCAGGTCGGAGCTGACGCCGATCATCTTCGTCACCGCGCTCGACGAGGCGGAGACGGACATGGCGCGCGGCTACAACCTGGGCGCGGTCGACTTCATCTTCGCGCCGGTCGTGCCCGCGATCCTGCGGGCCAAGGTCATGGTGTTCGCGGACCTGTATCGCGCGCAGCAAGAGCTGCGCCGCTACCGCATGCAGCTCGAGTCGCTGGTCCAGGAGCGAACGGTCGCGCTGACCGCCATCAACCGCGAGCTCGAGGCCTTCAGCTACTCGGTCGCAAACGACCTCCGCGCACCACTCGTGTCGTTCGACGCGGTGACCCGCGACCTGCTCGACCGGTACGGAGAGCGGCTCGACGGAAAGGCGAAGAAGAGCCTCGAGCGCCTCCGGCAGACGAGCGAGCAGATGGCGTCGGTCTTCGATGGCCTGCAGATGCTGTTCCGCCTCTCCAGCGGCGAGCTCCGCCGTGAAGAGGTCGACGTGACGGCGCTGGCGGAAGAGGTGGGCCGCGAGCTGCTCGCCGCCCACGCCGGCCGGAAGGTCGAGCTGAGCATCGCGCCGGGGATCACGGTCTTGGGCGACAAGCGCCTCATCCGCATCCTGCTGACCAACCTCCTGAGCAACGCCTGGAAGTTCACCAAGGTCCGGGCGAACGCAACCGTGAGCGTCGGCTGCGAGCTCGTCGACGGCGAATCTCGGGTGTTCGTCAAGGACAACGGCGCCGGCTTCGACATGATCGATTCACACCGTCTGTTCGGGGCCTTCCAGCGGCTGCACAGCCAGAGCGAGTACCCGGGCGCCGGCATCGGTCTGGCCACCGCCCGCCGGATCGTCAACCGGCACGGGGGAAGGATCTGGGGCGAGGGGGCCGCGGGCGAGGGGGCGACCTTCTACTTCGTCCTGTAGCCGGACGGCCGGGGCCGCCGTGTCAGGCGGGGCCCGTCGTGCGTTCTATGGACGAAGATGTCCACCCGCTGGACACGTCTCTTCACGGCTGCCTCCGCGCTCTGCCTGATCGCCGGAATGCTGCTGCTGGGGGCGTTTGGGTACGGAATGTGGAGAGGGGTCTCGGAGGAGCAGCACCTGACTCAGGTGTGGCGCTACCAGGTGATCCCGCACACCGCCGTGACCCGGGCGGTGGACCCGGCGCTCAAGCGGCCGGTCGACGGTGTGGACTTCGCGATCGTCGTGCCCAAGCTGAAGTACTACGCGGCGGTCAAAGAAGGCACGAGCAGCGGCGTCCTTTACTCGAGTCCGGGACACTACGTCGAGACGGTGTGGCCGGGCGACCCCGGAACGGTCGGCGTAGCGGCCCACAACGTCTACTGGATCGACTTCCCGCAGCTGACGAAAGGCGACGAGATCGACCTGCAGACCCGCTATGGCACCTACCGCTACCAGGTGACGGACACCGAGATCGTCAATCCCGACAACCGCACGGCGCTGGTCCCGCACGCCGACGGCTATCACCTCACTCTCACGACCTGCTGGCCGCTGTGGGCCGGCGCGTTCGCGACCCAGCGCTACATCATCCACACCGACCAGGTCTGGCCGACGCCCTTCTCGCCTGGATACAGCTGACCTAGCGGAGCTCCAGGTGCAGGTCAAGGGCGGGCGCGCCCTCCTGCTCGCCCACGACGAAGACCGACGTCCCCTCCGCGACCCAGATCGTGAGCGTGCTGGATGAGTTGACGAAGTCCTGGTTGCCGCCGAGCTTGCCCCGCGCGTAGGCCGGCAGCGCATCCCGCGCCTTGTCCTTCCGGCCGACCGAGCCCGCGAGCGTCGCGTTCGCGCTGGTGAGGGGGATGCGCACCGTGACGCCGATGCCCACACCCGTGTTGAACAGGCTGAGCAGCAGGCCCGCGGTCAGGACCACGAGCACGCTGGCGCAGCCGCAGCCACAGCCGCCGCCGCGACGCCAGCCTCGGCGGCCTTCACGCCGCTCCTCGCTCACGGTGGTAATCCTGCTCCAGCTCGAGCCGTTGTGGCGATCAGGCTCCGTCGAAGGGTGTGTTCGCCGGCTCAGCGCGGCCCGCGCAGCTGGGCGTCCTGGGAGCGCGCCATCAACTCCGCTGCCGCCGCTTGATCGCCGCGCAGCTCGGCCACGCGGGCCAGGTTGCGCCACGTCCAGGCCGGCAGCTGCCGGTCTCCGAGCTCTTCGGCGACCTTGATCGCCGCTCGGAGGTCCGCCTCCGCCTCGTCCAGGGCACCGGTGTTCCGCCGGGCGATGCCCCTGGCGGCGCGGGCGTCGGCCATCTCCCAGCGCGCGCCGAGCTCCTCGAAGGCGGAGATGGCGAGGTCGAACCACTCGATCGACTCGGCGGACCTTCCGAGGTCGTTCAGCGCGCGGCCCTTCTGCACCGCGGTCATGGCGACGCTGAAACGGTCCCCCGCTTCGTGGGCCATCGCATGCGCCCGGTCGACGAGCCGGAGGGCCTCATCGGTTTCGCCCATCTCCGCTTGATTGATCGACAGCGCGCTGAGCGCGCGCACCCGAGCCCACGTGTCCTTGGGGTCGGCGATCGCGAGCGCGCGGCGCCACAGCTTCTCCGCCCCGTCGAAGTCCTCACGCGTCCAGGGCACCCAGCCGGCAAACAGCAGCGAGCGCGTGATCGCCCAGGGGTCGCCCAGGGCTTCGGCCGCGTCGAGCGACTGGCGCAGGAGATCCTCCGCCTTGTCGACGTTCGCCTCGTAGTTGATCGCGATGTCACCAAGGAAGCGGAGGGCCAGGGCGAGCGCAAAGGCGTCGTCGAGGCGGGTAGCCAGCGCGACCGCGCGCTCGAGCGCGCGGGTCGCGGCGGGGTATTCGGCCAGCCAGTAGTGCGCCTCGCCCATGCCCGCGAGCACCCGTGCCTCGCGCACGCCCCACGCCGCCTCGGGTCCGGCGAGGGCGAGCGCGCGCCGGTAGCGATCGATCGCCGAGCGACTCTCCATGCGCCGCCTGGCCCGGTCGCCTGCGAAAAGCAGGGCGTCGACGGCCCGGTCGGGCGTGGATCGATCGGCCGGGTCCAGGTCCAGCGAGGCGAGCGCCGCCAGCTCGAGATGGTCGGCCGCGAGCGCGTGCCGCCGCCTGGCGACGAGGTTTTCGGCCAGCAGCCCGTGGAACCGGACTCGATCGCGCTTCGCCAGGCTCGCGTACACGACCTCCTTCAGCGTGGAGTGGCGCATGCGCCACCGCTCGGGGCCACCTCGCGGCCGCTCCCGCACGACGATCTCCGCATCCTCCAGCCGCTGCAGCTCTTCGACCGTCGCGTCCGGGTCGACCACCCGCAGCTCGTCGGCTTCGAAGGCGTAGAGGAACACCGACGCGCGGCGCGCGACCTCGCGCAGCCGCGGTGGGAGCGCGTCGAGGCGGGCCGCGATCACCGCCTGGACCGTGGGTGGGACGCCGTGCGAGCCGTCCTGCCTCGAGCCGGCGCCGGCGCCGGACATGAGCATGCCGGTGGTCTCGACGATGAAGAACGGGTTGCCGCCGGTCCGCTCCGCGATCGCGACGGCGTCCGCGTCGCCGATGTGGCCGCCACCCGCCCGCCGCACCAGCTGCGCGGCGTCGTCCCCTGCCAGCGGCTCCATCCTGATCAGCACGGCGTTCCCGCTCGAGGCGCCCCACGTGGGCCTGTCCTGAATGAGCTCGTTGCGCCCCAGCACGACGATGAGCGCGCGCCGGGGCCCGTGGCCGCGGACGGCCATGCGCTCGATGAGGTCCAGCATCGGCGCCTTCAGCATGTGGGCATCCTCGAAGATGAGAAGGGCGGGATGGTCTCGCGTGAGCGCGTCCAGGAGGCCGATGAAGCCCGCCTCGACCTCGCTCACGAAAGAGGTCTCGTCCTGGCCGCCCCCCACACCGAAGAGCAGGCCCAGGCGCCGCGCCATCCGGTTGTCATCCCCATCGCCGCCGAGGCGGGCCACCAGCTCCTCGAGGCGCCGGCGCACGACCTCTGGACCGTCGTCGACCCCGACGCCGGCCAGGTCGGCGACGATGGCCGCGGCGGGCGAATAGGTGGCCGTATCCGTCCTCGCGCGAGCCTGGCCGCGCAGCACCACGACGGCCGCGCTGACGCCGGCGGCGACCTCGTCGGCCAGCCTTGACTTGCCTATGCCGGCCTCGCCCACGACGGTCACCATCACCGGCCTTCCGGTGGTGGTCGCGAGCCCCAGGCTCTGGCCCAGGATCGCCTGCTCGCCGGCCCGCCCGATGAACGGGATCGTCTGGCGCGCCGAGCGCGAGGAGAGGCCGGCCACGGGGTAGGCTTCGAGCGCCGAATCGAAACCGCGGGCCTTGACGCGACGCGTGCGTCCGTAGGAGACGCGCTCGCCGGTGAGCTGCCGGGCGGTCGAGCCAAGCAGCACCTGGCCGGGCGCGGCCGCGGCCTGCAGCCGCGCGGCCGCGTTGACCACCTGGCCCGTCACCATTAGCTGCCCCGTCGGCGAGCGGCCGACCGCCGCTTCGCCAGACTCGATTCCCGTCCTCACCTCGAGCCCCGGCGTCACCCCGAGCGACTCACCCTCACCCAGGCGCCGCACGCGCTCCTGGATCGCGAGCCCCGCCCGAACCGCTCGCAGCGCGTCGTCCTCGTGGACGTGGGGCAAGCCGAACACGGCCATCACCGCGTCGCCGATGAACTTCTCGGGACGGCCGCGCAGCGCCGTCAGCTCCTCGGACGCGGCGTCGAAGAAGCGACCCAGGATCTCACGCGAGCGTTCCGGGTCGAGCCGCCGCGCGAGCCCTGTCGAGTCGACGAGGTCGCTGAAGAGGACGGAGACCATCTTCCGCTCCTCCGTCTCCACGAGCGGACCCGCCGCGGCGCCGCAGTTGGGGCAGAACCTGGCGCCCTCCGGCAGCGGCAGGTCGCAGACCGCGCACGCCCGGACCATGCCAGCAGAATAGGCCGACATTTTGACCGGCGACGTTACGACTGACGGGCGGAGGTCCAGCCCTCGCGGTGCAGCTTTTCGAACCCGTCGAGCAGGAGGTCGAGCGCGAACTCGAACTCGAACTGGTCGTCGCAGCCCTGGCCGACCACCGTCCCGTCGTCGTGGACCACGACCCGAGCGATCTCGACGATGTGGGGAAAGCGCCGGGCGAGGGCCTCGGGAACCGCGTTCACCACCTCGCGCCCCGGCGGCTGGAGGTCGCTGTAGAGCTCCTGCGTGAAGCCCCACATGCGGCTGCCGATCGCGTGCATCACGTGATGCGTCAGGTCGACCGAGAAACCGCCCGCCCGAAACGTCGCGATCATCGAGTCCATGTAGTCGAGCGCGGCCGGCGTGCGGTTGGTCCGCGTCTCGATGACCCGCGACGCCCACCAGTGGCGCAGCAGCGCGCTCCGCGCCGACAGGATGCGCCGCCGGATCGCCGGCTTCCACTCTCCGTCGCCGGCCGGCGGCTCGATCTCCCGGATCACCACGTCGACCATTCCGTCGAGCAGCTCTTCCTTGTTCGCGATGTGCTTGTACAGCGCCATGGGGACCACGCCCAGCTCGTCGGCCAGCCGCCGCATGCTGAGCGGATCGACGCCTTCGCGGTCGGCAAGCGCGATCGCCGCGTCCAGGATCCGCTCCCGCGTCAACCTCGCTCGCCTGCGCCCCCCTGGCGCTCCGGCCGCCGACTCGCTCATGGGCTTGACAAAGTGTACGGCGTACACCTAGACTTCGACACTGAGTGTACGGCGTACACCGAAAGGATCAAGGAGCTGGGTTGATGGGAAAGGCGAACCGAAGGACGGCGGTCGTGACAGGCATCTTCTTCATCGCGGCCGCGGTCGCCGCGGTCGCGGCATTACCTCTATATGGTGCGGTGCTGGGTCACCCCGAGTTCGTGCTCTCCGGGTCCGCCGGCGAAGCCGCGATCAAGCTTGGAGCCCTGTGCGAATTCGTCGTGGCGGTCTCGGTCATCGGGACGGCCGTCACGCTCTTCCCCGTCGTCCGGCGGCAGAACGAGTCGATCGCGCTGGCCTATGTGGCCGGCCGCATCGTCGAGGCGATGGCGATCGTGATCGGCGTGATGAGCCTGCTCACCGTGGTGACGCTGCGCCACCAGCTCACAGCGGCTGACGGGCAGTCGTTCGTGGTCGCCGCGAGAGCATTGATCGCCCTGCACGACTGGACGTTCCTCGTCGGCCCAGGCCTGACCATCGGTGTCAACACCACGCTGCTGGCCTACCTGATGCACGCCTCGCGACTGGTGCCGCGCTGGATCCCGATCCTCGGTCTGGTCGGCGGGCCGCTGGTCTTCGCCTCGTCGATCGCGGTCATGTTCGGGGCGTACTCGCAGCTCTCCGCGCCCGCCGGGCTCGCGGCTATCCCCGTGACGGCGTGGGAGATGTCGCTCGCGGTGTGGATGATCGCGAAGGGATTCAGGCCGGCGGCTTTCGGTTACGCCGGCGCCGCGTCGGACGCGAAGGAGTCGAAAGGCGCCCTGGCGCCTTCCTGAGCGCCGTCACCACCAGGTCTCGTCGACCGCATCATCCGTTCCGCGCGTCTGGTCCAGCGCGTCGAGCTCGCGCATGTCCGCGTCCGAGAGCTCGAAGTCGAAGATCCGGAGATTCTCCTCGAGGCGCTCGCGATGCGTCGACTTCGCGAGCGTCACGAACCCGTGCTGGACGCACCACCGCAGCAGGACCTGGGCCGGCGTGCGCCCCAAGCGCGTGGCGACGCGCTTCACCGTCGGGTCCGAAAGATGCTGGCCGGTGCCCAGCGGGCTGTACGCCTCCACCACCACGTCGCTCTCCTCGCAGGCTTCGATCAGCGCGCGGCGGTGCCTGAACGGGTTGAGCTCGATCTGGTTCACGGTGGGCGGCGCCGTGCCGGCCCCGATCACCTCCGACAGCTCACCGGCGTTGAAGTTCGACACGCCGATCGAGCGCGTGTAGCCAAGTTCGCGCGCCCGTTCCATGCCGGGCCACGCCCACGTCGCCCCGCCCTGGGGCCAGTGAATGATGTAGAGGTCGACATGGTCGAGCTGCAGCCGCTTCAGGCTGGCCTGGGCCTCGATCACCGGATCTTCACTTCCCGGGTAGAACTTGGTCGTGATGAAGATCTCGTCACGGGCAACGCCGGATTCGCGGAGCGCGATGCCGACGCTGCGCTCGTTGCCGTACGCCTGGGCCGTGTCGATGTGGCGGTAGCCCAGCTCGAGCGCCCAGCGGACCGCGTTCACGCATTCCGGCCCATCCGGGATCTGCCAGACGCCCAGCCCCAGCATTGGGATCTCGGTGCCGTCCGCCAGCTCACGCACCTGCGAGGGGGCGGCATCACGGCGCGCGGTCACACCTCCTACGTTAGCCCTGAAGAAGGGACTCCACCGGGAGCCCCTTCCGTAGTCAGCTCGTGGGCTCGGCGAGAAACGCCTCGGTGACTGCCGCCAGCAGCGGCGACATGAAGATGTTGTAGTGGGTCAGACCAGGCAGGATCGCCAGCGCGTGACCGCCCTTCGGCCGGCCTTCGCCCATCCATCCACCGTCGCGCAGCCCGCCGTCGAGCAGCTTGAACGCCTCGACGTAGTGGCTCGGCGGCGCCATATCGGCGTCCCCGGCGACGATCATCGTCGGCATCCGCAGGCCGCGCACCTCCTCGGAGAAGTCGTAATCGTGAGCCATGCTCGCCCCCATCTTGTCGAGGAGCTTGGGAAAGTCCTCCGGCCGGGGCGAGACCTGCTGGTAGAGCTGATACATCGGCGTGTCCTTCATGAACTCGGCCGCGGCGCCGCTGACCTGGTTCTGCTGGGCGAGCATCTCGGCCGGAATCGCGCTCCGCTTGATGTTGGCGGAGACGGCCACGAGCTTGCGGACCTTCTCGGGGTGGTTGAAAGCGAGCTGGTATGCGACGCCGCCGCCAAGCGAGTACCCGACCACGTCGGGCCGCTCGAGTTCAAGGTGGTCGATCAGCGCAGCCATGTCTTCGCCCATCAGGCGGATGTCGATCGGACGGTCGATGTCCGCCGTCCGTCCGTGACCCTGGAGGTCGGGCGTGATCACCTGGTGGTTCTGCGCGAGCTGCTGCAGCACCGGGCCGAACATCTCGCCCGAGCCCAGGCCGCCGTGGATCAGGATCAGCGGCCGGCCGGCTCCGTGCACCTCGTAGTACAGGTGGAGGCCGTTCACGTCGGCGTACTCTCCTGTCGCTTTGGTCCCTGCCGTCCAGCTCGTGCTCATGTCTTCGCTCCTAGGTTGGGATGCAATTCGGTGTCAACACTTTCAGACGATCGCCGCCGCCCGGACTCATCGGCCGCAAAGGGGACGTGTCAGCGATTGGCGCGGGTTGGCCAGGTGCGGAACGGCTTTAGGTGGTCTCTCGTGCCGCCGGTGAAACCGGCGGTCCCACGACCCG
>CAZLJC010000051.1:0-12757 GCA_964559855.1 uncultured Actinomycetes bacterium | reverse complement strand
CACTTGGCTACGACGTGACGCTAAGGGAGGCTGGAGCGTGAGATTTTCGGGTTAAGAGCCGGCGCCGAGCCACAGCGCCGGGTCGACCGGAACTCCGTCGACGTCGACCTCGAAGTGCACATGCGGGCCTGTGGCGAGGCCGGTCGCCCCGACCCTGCCGACCGGCTGGCCGGCGTCGACCCGCTGTCCGGGACGGACGAGAAACGCGGACAGGTGGCAGTACACGAGGCGGACGTGGCCGTCGACGAAGACCGCCACGAAGTTTCCCGCGCCTATGGAGTCGTAGCCGAGCTCGGCGGTTCCGGCGGCGGCGGAGAACACCGTCGTGCCGGTGGGCGCGGCGAGGTCGATTCCGCCGTGAAAGTGGTGCGTGGGGCAGCGCAGGCTGAACGGCTCGAGCTCCAGGGGCGTGCAGCCGAACCGCTGCGTAACCACGGCGCCCGGGACGACCGCCGTCAGGGGAATTCTGGTGTGCGTGGCGACGCCGGCCGCACCCGCGAGCCAGACGAGCGCGGCCAGCGCGACCAGGGCCGGAACGCGCAGCAGGTTCGTCACGCCTTCGCGACCGCATGCGCCATCAGGTGAAAGCCCTTGGAGACCGTCGACTCCAGCTTGTGCCCCACCTTCTCGCTCGCGCCCATCGCGCCGGGCACCTTGAGCACGATCAGCAGTGAGGCGATCGCGAACAGGTGGTGGACCGGACTGATGCCCTGCCTTTCGAGCGCGAAGCCGATCGTAAGCACGAAGAGCTGCATCGGCTGCATGAAGAGGTTGGTGGTGAAGTGCGAGATCCACAGCTTGGAGATGTGGTTGGTCTCGGGCAGCATGAAGACCAGGGCCGCGATGGGTGCGGTGATCGCAAGCAGGATCAGGATCGCGTAGCGCACGACATACACCACGGCGAGCACGTCATAGCCCGCCGCAAGCGCGGCGATGGTCACGAGCTGCAGGGGGTCGGATGGGACCTCACCGCCCAGCACCGAGCTCGGCGGATCGATCACCACCATGTTCTGCACCGTCGAGCTGACCGTGTTGCTCGCGTCGACCGCGATCTGGAACAGCTGGAGAGGGAAGTTGATCAGCACCGCGGCCATGAACAGGCGCGGCAGGAGGATGCGGGCCGTGTACTGGGTGAACAGCCCGTGGCCCCACATGATCCGGTACGCGGACCACATCGCGATCAGCACCAGGGCCGCGTCCGCCACGATCTGCACCAGCGGCTCGAAGCGCTGAATGGTGGCGTTGTGCACGAACTGGCCGTTGTTCGTGCCGTAATCGATCGTCTGCAGGATGAAGCCGAACCAAACCGCGGTCAGCGGCGCGAGCATCCTGGCGAGCAGGGACGCGACGACGAGGTTGGGATGCATCAGCACGCCGAGGGACCCGTTCAGGTTGTGAAATTCGGTCAGCAGGCCGGCGATCGCCGCCTGGAGCCCATCGAGGGTTCCGCCGATCAAGTCAGTGGCTTCCGGCCGGCACCGAGCTGGTCAGGATGCTGACGAGCGAGCTCGCCACCTCGACCCCGATAGTGCCCACGACGATGCGCTGAATCCACTGCTTGGCGGCGAGCGCCGACTTGGATTCGACCGCCGTGATCTTCCAGATGAACGCGAAGACGAACGCGAGCGCGCCGATCGATCCGACGAGCGCCTGGCCGATGTGAATCCACGTCGTTATCAGGTTCTGGATGTCGGTGAGGTCGGGACTGGCCGCGGCGAGGAAAACCATTTGCGCCTCCAGGGTTTTGGAGGCACGCTACCCGTCACATCGCGCGCCGAGAGCCCCGCCTGTTAAGAGTGCCCAACCAGAGCGGCATCGGCATTCAACGCGTTTTGCGCAAAACGAGCCAGATCCCGCGCGAATTGCGCGCGTTTGGCGCCGAACGCGCCCAAAGCGTCTTAGCGGCGCGTCGAGGCGCGGGCTTCCACTCCGTCGAGCAACACCTCGAGCGCCGAGGCGGGCTTGCGCCCGGCCCGCGACGCCGCTGCCTGTGGCGGGGCCGGCACATTGGAACGCCGGACCTTGGGCTCGTACGAATCCAGCCGCACGTCGACCGCGCCGCTGCTGACCTCGAGCTCGTAGCGGTCGGCCGCCTCCCCCAAACCTTCGCTGTGCCAGTTCACGTCGAACACGGCGACCTTGGTCGAGAAACCGTCCAGCCTCAGCTTCACCGCGCCGGTGTGCGCGCGGGCCCAGACGGCGGCCCCGCGCTCCCGATGGATCGAGACGTTGACCACTCCGCTGGAGACGTGGATGGGCACGGCGCCGCTCGGCATGGGCAGAAAGCACTCGAGGTTGGCCGCGCCGCTGTCGACCCAGATCTCGCGCACGTCCAGGCCGGCCAGGTCGAGCACCGTGTTCCAGGTCGGCGCCTGGACGCGGAACGACCACGGGTGACGCGGGTTCAGCTCGAGCTCACCCCGCCCGACCCCGCGGAGCCGGCGCACCACGACGCGGTCCCCCGTGACCACGGCGGGCGCCGCCCCGCTCTGGTCCTGGGGGACGCGGATCAGCGAGTGCATATCCGGCGGCCCCGCGCGGAGGATCACGCCGCGCGAACCTGAGTCGACGGCGACCGAGACCGGCTTCCCCTCGGCCGCCGGCTCACGCCCGGCCGGCTCCGCGGGCTGCCGCCCTCCGATCACGTACGTCATCACCATGAGCGCGACGCCGGCCGCCTCCGTCCGCTGCAGGCCGCCGCGCTCCAGCTCGGCCGTGAGCTGCGCGAACACGTCGCTCCGCTCCAGGGCCTCGGGCACCTCGAGCAGGATCCGGTCCGCGTCCTTCTGGGCCGAGACCCGCCGGGCCAGCGCCTCCGCGACGGCCAGCACGCCCTCCCGCCAGGCCGGGCGCCGGCGCGGGCGCCCCGTGCCCTCGAGGATCGATTCCGCCAGCAGCTCGACCAGCTCGCGCCGGTCGCGCACGTGCCAGTAGAGGGACGAGGCCTTCACGTCCAGGTGCTCCGCCAGGGAACGCATCGAGAGCCCGTCCAGGCCCTCGGCGTTGATCAGCTCCAGGGCCGCGCCGACCAGGCGCTCGCGAGTCAGTCCGCGCTGCTTCTCCTCCGCCGGGCTCAATGGTTCCATGAAATTCTCCTCTAAAAGTTGTAGTTGCGCTTGCATATCTAACGTTGTTAGAGGTACAGTACCACTCCGCAACCCTAACGACGTTAGAGATAGGAGGAAATTCGATGGACGAACACCGATGGAGCGCCTGGAGCTCACCCGTCGGCCTTGGCCTGTTTTTCGTGTTGATCGCGGTCGCGTTCGACATGACGCGGCTCGCGTTCAGGTAGTAAGGAGAGAAGAACCGTGGAAACTCTGCGCAAGCATCCGATGGCGGCCCTGGCCGTGCTCGTGCTCGGCCTGTTCATGACCCTGCTCGACCTGACCATCGTCAACATCGCGATCCCGTCGATCCTCGACGGGCTGCACGCGAGCCTCGACCAGGTGCTGTGGGTGCTGAACGCCTACAGCCTCTTTTACGCCGTCCTCCTGATCACCTCGGCCAGGCTCGGCGACATCTACGGCCCGCGCAACCTGTTCGCGGCCGGGGTCGTGATCTTCACCGTCGCCTCCGGGTTCAGCGCGCTCGCCCAGGACCCGGCCCAGCTGATCGTCTCGAGGGGCCTGCAGGGCATGGGCGCGGCGGTGCTGGCGCCGCAGGGGCTGCCCCTGATGATGTCGCTCTTCCCGGCCGAGCGGCGCGGCGGCGTGTTCGCGATCTACGGCACCGTGTCTGGCCTGGCGATCATCGCGGGTCCGACGCTCGGCGGCTTTCTCGTCTCGCACTTCGGCTGGCGCTCGATCTTCACCGTGAACCTGCCCGTCGGGGTGATCACCTTCGCGCTTGCGCTGCTGCTCGTGCCCGACCTGCGCCCCGGACGCAAGCACCGGCTCGACCTCTTCGGCGTCGTGCTCGCCACGGCCGGGCTGCTGGGCGTGATCTTCGGCCTGATCGAGGGCCAGCGCTACGACTGGGGCACGGTGACCGGTCTGCTGACCATCCCCGAGATCATCGCCGGCGGCGTGGTCCTGCTCGCGGCGTTCCTCTACTACCAGGCGCGGCGGCAGGGCGGGGAGCCGCTGCTGCCCTTCGAGGTGTTCAAGGATCGCAACTTCACGCTCATGACGCTGGTGATGGCCGCGATGGGCTTCGCGATCCTCGGCCTGTACCTGCCCCTCACCATCTACCTGCAGTCGGTGCTCGGCCTCAGCGCCATCGACGCCGGACTCACCATCGCCGTTCAGCCGCTGGTGACGATGTTCGCCTCCGGCCTCGCGGCCAACCTCTCGCAGAAGGTCGACGGCAAGTACCTGCTCATCCCCGGGCTGGTCATGCTCGCGGCCGGAAGCGGCTACATCGACTGGGCCGCGCACGCGGGCTCCGGCCGCTGGGACTTCGTCCCGGGCCTGGCCGCCAGCGGCCTCGGCATGGGCTTCATCTGGATCCCGGTCTTCAGCGTCGCCACGCGCGACCTGCCCGCGCACCTCGCGGGCGTCGCGTCGGGCGTGATCAACACCATCCAGGAGCTGGGCGGGGTGATCGCCAGCGCGGCGGTCGGCGCCTTCCTCCAGAACCGGCTCGCCCTCGCCCTGCACGACCGGGCGGTGACGGCCTCGACGCAGCTCCCGCCGCCGTATCGCGCCTCCTTCGTCGATGGCTTCAGCAAGGCCGCGCACTCCGGGTTCCAGGTCGGCGCGGGACAGAGCGGAGCCTCGCTCGCGCTGCCCGCCCGGGTGCAGGCGATCGCGCACTGGGTCTTCACGAACGCCTTCGTCGACGCCATGCACCAGACTCTGGTGCTGCCCATAGCGGTCCTGGTGGCGGCCGCCGTCGCGGCCGCGTTCGTCCGCACCCGGCGGCCGGTGGCCGTCGTGCGCAAGGAGGAAGCGGCTTAACCTAATTCTCGATGGCCAGGAAGCTCGCGGAGTACGAGGCCAAGCGAGATTTCAAGCGGACGCCCGAACCCGGCGCTCGCGTGCCCAGAAAGGCCGCGCGGGCGCTGCGGTTCGTGGTCCAGGAGCACCACGCCCGCCGCCTGCACTGGGACTTCCGGCTGGAGCGCGAAGGCGTCGGCGTGTCGTGGGCCGTCCCCAAGGGGATCCCGGCCGACCCCAAGAAGAACCACCTCGCGGTCCACGTGGAGGACCACCCGCTCGAGTACTTCAAGTTCGCGGGCGAGATCCCCAAGGGCGAGTACGGCGGGGGCCAGGTGATGATCTGGGACGAAGGCACGTACGACCCGGTCAAGTGGAGCGACCGCGAGGTCATGATCGATCTCCACGGCAAGCGCCTCCAGGGCCGCTACGTGCTGTTTCAGACGCGCGGCAACGACTGGATGATCCACCGCATGGATCCGCCGCAGGACCCTGAGCGCAAAACGATGCCCGAGAAGCTGGAGCCCATGTATGCCCGGCTGTCGGACCGCCTGCCCACGCCGGACGATGCCTGGGGCTTCGAGTTCAAGTGGGACGGCATCCGCGCGGTCGCCTTCGTCGACGGCGGAAGGGTCAGGCTGCAGAGCAGGTCGGGCGAGGACATCACGCCGCGCTATCCCGAGATCCACGCCATGGGCCGCGCGCTCGGCTCGCGCGAGGTCATCCTGGACGGCGAGATCGTCGCGCTCGACGACAGGGGACGCCCTAGCTTCGAGGAGATCCAGCAGCGGATGGGGCTCACCGCGGAGAGCGAGATCCGCCGGCGGATGAAGGATGTCCCGATCACCTACATGGTCTTCGATCTCATGTGGCAGGACGGCCACTCGCTCGTGGACCGCCCTTATGCCGAACGCCGCGCGGCCCTGGCCGCCCTGAAGCTGAGCGGAGCCTCCTGGCAGACGCCGCCCTACGAGGTCGGCGGCGGCAAGGCGATGAAGGACGCCAGCGCGAAGTCCGGCCTCGAGGGCGTGATGGCGAAGCGGCTCGACTCGCGCTACGAGCCGGGGCGGCGCAGTGGCGCCTGGCAGAAGATCAAGAACCGCAGCCGGCAGGAGCTGGCGATCGGCGGCTGGCTCGAAGGGGAGGGGAAGCGCCGCGGCTACCCGGGGGCCCTCCTCGTCGGCTACTACCGAGACGGCAGCTTCACGTACGCCGGCAAGGTCGGAACCGGGTTCACCGACAAGATGCTCGACGAGCTGAACACCAGGCTCGCGCCGCTGGCGACGAAGAAGAATCCGTTCGAGGCCGGCTCGGCGCCGCCGCGCGCGGCGCATTTCGTGGAGCCGAAGCTCGTGGCCGAGTTCGAGTTCGTGGAGTGGACCCGAGGCGGCCAGCTCCGCGCGCCCGCGTTCAAGGGCTTCCGCAATGACAAGAAGGCGAGCGAGGTGGTGCGCGAGGATGGCTAAGGAGACCGCGGTCGAGGTCCAGATCGAGGGCCGGACCGTGAAGCTGACCAACCTGGACAAGGTCCTCTATCCCGACGAGGGCTTCACCAAGGCGCAGGTGATCGACTACTACACGCGCATCGCGCCGGTCCTGCTGCCGCACACCCGCAACCATCCGCTCACGCTCAAGCGCTATCCGAACGGCGTGTACGGCGAGTTCTTCTACGAGAAGAACTGTCCCAAGCACCGGCCGCCGTGGGTGGAGACGGCGAAGGTCTGGAGCGGCGGCAACAACCGCGATATGTACTACTGCCTCTGCCAGGACCTCCCGACGCTGGTCTGGCTGGGCAACCTGGCGACGCTCGAGCTCCACACCTCACTGTCGTACGCCGACGACCTGCCTGCGCCGCGCACCCTCGTCTTCGACCTCGACCCGGGGCCGCCGGCGACCATCGTCGAGTGCTGCCGCATTGGCCTGATGCTGCGGGACCTGTTCGCGGAGCACGGCCTCGAATGCTGCGCCAAGACGTCGGGCTCAAAGGGGCTGCAGCTCTACGTGCCGCTCAACAGCGCGGTGACGTACGAGGAGACGAAGGTCGTCTCCAAGGGGCTGGCCCAGCTCTTCGAGGAGCAGCATCCCGACCTCGTGGTGCACAAGCAGCTGAAGGAGCTGCGCACCGGCCGCGTGCTGATCGACTGGAGCCAGAACGATCAGTACAAGACGACGGTCAACGTGTACTCGCTGCGCGCGCGCAAGCGTCCCACGGTCTCGACCCCGGTGTCGTGGGAAGAGGTGGAGCGCTGCCTCGAGGCCGGGGACCCGGAACTGCTCGTGTTCGACTCCGACCAGGTGCTGCAGCGCGTGGAGAAGCTCGGCGACCTCTTCCTCCCGGTGGTCAAGAAGAAGCAGAAGCTGCCGAAGTCGCTGCTCGAGGCCACCGGCGGCAAGACCGCCGTGGAGAAGATGGCCAACCGCCGGCACGGCGGCGGGCGCTCCCGCTATCCGCCTCAGAAGGGACAGCGGAACGTCCCGACATGAGTGGCCTCAGGCGCCCCCGCGTCGTCATCGCGGGCGCCGGGTTCGGCGGCCTGACGTGCGCGCGAGCCTTGAAGCACGCGCCGGTCGACGTCCTCCTCGTGGACCGCAACAACTTCCACCTCTTCACCCCGCTCCTGTACCAGGTCGCCTCCGCGCTGCTCGAGCCCGGCGAGATCGCCCGGCCCGTGCGGCAGCTGATCCGCCCGCTGCACAACGCCGACTTCAAGCAGGCCGCAATCACCGGCGTCGACTTTGAAGGCCGTCGCCTCCTCACCGACCACGGGCCGATCGACTACGACTACCTCGTGCTCGCGAGCGGCGCGCAGAGCGATTACTTCGGCAATCAGGCGCTCGCGACCGAGACGCTGGCCCTGAAGAACCTGGATGAGGGCCTGACCCTGCGCAACCACATCCTCTCCCAGTTCGAGGCCGCGCAGTGGACGGACGACGGCGCGGCAAGGCGCGCGCTCCTGACCTTCGTGGTGGTGGGCGGTGGGCCGACCGGGGTCGAGATGGCGGGCGCGCTCTCCGAGCTGATCCACCTGGTGCTGCGCAAGGACTATCCGCGCCTCGACACAAACGAGGTCCGGGTGGTGCTTATTGAGGCGGCGCCTCATGTGCTCGGCCAGTTCGTGCCCTCGCTGCGCGAAGCGGCCGGGCGATCCCTCAGGAAGAAGGACGTGGAGCTGATGCTCGAGAGCAAGGTCGACTCCGTCGCCGGCGGCTGCGTGCGGCTGGCGGGTGGCGAGGAGATCGCGACCCGGACGGTGATCTGGACGGCCGGCGTGCGGGCTTCGGCGCTCGGAGCGGCCAGCGGCACGGCCCTCACTCGCCAGGCGAGGATCGCGGTCGAAGGGACCCTCCAGGTCCCCGGTCATCCTTCCGCGTTCGTGATCGGCGACCTGGCCGGGGCGAAGGACGGCGAGGCGCTCCTCCCGATGCTGATCCCAGTCGCGATGCAGGCTGGCAAGCACGTGGCGGCGTGCATCACCGACATGGTTCGCGGCGGCGGCGCGAGCGCCTTTCGCTACAAGGACCCGGGCATCATGGCGACGATCGGCCGCAACTCGGCGGTCGCGCAGCTCGGCGCCGTGCACCTCTCGGGCTTTCTCGGCTGGGCGATGTGGCTGGGCGTCCACCTCGTCAACGTGATCAGCTTCCGCAGCCGGATGCTCGTGCTCATCAACTGGGCGTGGGACTACCTGCTCTACGACCGGCCGGTGCGCCTGATCGTCCGCGCGCGCGAATGAAGCGCCGGCTGCTCGCCGCGACGGCGACCCTCCTGCTCACGGCCTGCTCCGCCGGCCCGTCACCCGCGCCCGTCGATGCGGCGAAGGCGCTTCGTGACGGCGCGGGCGCGATGGCACGGCTGCACAGCGTGAGCGCGACGCTCCACTTCACCAAAGGCGCGCTCACCTTTCAGGGCTTCACGCTCGTGTCGGCGCGCACGTCGGTCTCGATGCCGTCCGACAGCGACACCGTCTACACGGTGAAGGAGCAGGACATCTCCATCTCGCTCGAGGTCGTGATCGCCGGGGGGAAGGTATACCTGCGCGTGCCTTTCTCGACCTTCCGCGAGGTCACTGGCGCCGAGGCGACGAAGCTGCCGGACCTCGCGAAGCTGTTCGACCCGGCGACGGGCCTGCCGGCCATGCTCCCCCAGGGCAAGAACCCGGCGGTGGTCTCGACGGACCAGGTGGACGGCCGCGACGCGTACCAGGTGAAGACCTCTTACACGGCGGACCAGGTGCACAGCCTGCTCGCCCAGCTGAGCTCGGCCGCGCTGGTGAACGCGCGCATCTGGGTCGACACGTCGGACCATCTGATCCACAAGGCCGTGCTCGACGGCGCCTTCGCCGACGGCGGCAAGGAGGCGAGCCTGGAGGTCGACATGACCGGCTTCGACGCGCCCGTCACCATCAGCTCGCCGACGCCTTGATCCTCGCTCCTTGAGCTCGCGGGCCCTGCAGGTCGGGGTGGCGGGCGCCGCGCTCTTCGTCGCCGCGCTCGACGCATACGTGGTGGTGACGCTGCTGCCCGCGATCATGGGCGACGTCGGCCTGACCATCGAACAGCTCGAGCAGGGGACGCCGATCGTGACGGGATTCCTGGCCGGCTATGTGGTGGCCATGCCACTGCTCGGCGCCTATTCGGACGTGCGCGGCCGCGTACCGGTCTTCATGGCGTGCCTGGCGGCGTTCGCGGCGGGTTCGGTCGTGACGGCCACGGCCGGGCTGTGGCCCTTCGCAGGCCTGGCGTGGCTGGTCGGGGGGCGGTTCGTGCAGGGGCTGGGCGGGGGCGGGCTGGTGCCGCTGGCGCTCGCTTTGGCGGCGGACCTGTACGCGGGCCGGCCGCGCCTGATCGCGCTGGGCGCCGTCGCCGGGCTGCAGGAGGCGGGCAGCGTGCTCGGGCCGATCTACGGAGCCGGCCTGGCGGCGGCGGCGGCCGGGCTTGGCGGATGGCGGGCCGTCTTCTGGGTCGACGTGCCGCTGGCGGCGCTGTGCGCCGTGGGCCTGGTGTCGGCCACGTCGCGCGGACAGCGCAAGACACCGCCGCCGGCACCCGCCGCGGGCGCGGACGTGGGCGGTGCGCTCCTGCTGGCCTGCGGTCTCGGCCTGCTGGTCCTGGCGCTCTACCCGGACGACCCCGCGCGGCGCGCGGTAAACAGTCTGTTCCTGCCGCTTGCTCCGGCCGCCGTGGCGGTGCTGGCCGCGTATGCCTGGCGCCAGGCGCGCACGCTCGAGCCCCTGATCCCGCGGGCCCTGCTGCGGAGCCCGGCCTTCCTCGGGGCCATCTTCGCCAACGGCCTGATCGGTGTTTCGCTGATGGTGGCGCTGGTCGACGTGCCGGTCCTCGGCCGCCTCGTGTTCGGCCAGCCGGCGCTCGACTCGGGGCTGTTCCTCACGCGCTTCCTGGCCGGGATCCCGGCCGGCGCGCTGGCCGGAGGCTGGATCGCCACCCGGGCGGGCAACGCCGCGACCGCGGCCGCGGGCATCGCCATATCGGCCGCGGCCTTCCTCCAGATGTCCACGTGGACGGCCGGCGAGCTCAGCGTGCACGTCGGACCGCTGCGCACGACCGACCTCGCCCTGGCGGTCTGCGGAGTGGGGTTCGGGCTCGTGATCGCGCCCCTCACCGCGGCGGTGCTCGAGCTCACCGGGCGCCAGAGCCACGGTCTTGCCACCAGCCTGGTCGTGCTCGCCCGCACTCTGGGGATGCTGGCCGGGCTCTCAGCCCTCTCCGCGTTCGGGCTCTATCGGTTTCACCAGATTCTGGGGACGCCGGTGCTGGCCGACCCCGACCTCCGCTCCCGGATCAAGCACCTGGAGCGGCTCGTCGCCGCCGCCTTCCTTCAGGAGTACCAGGAGATCTTTCGCATCGCCGCCGTGCTCTGCCTGGTCGCCGCCCTGGTCAGCGCTTACGCGCTACGGCGAGGAGGTACGAGTGGTGATACCTGAACGCTTCGTCCGGGTCGCCCAGGCTCGCCATCGCCGATTCCACCTCCGCGATCAGCTCGCTGCGGTAGCGGGGCCCCAGCGAGCGGATCAGCGTGTGCGGGAGCGGGCCCGCGCCCGACATCAGCTCGGTCCACTCGCCGGCGTCGTTGGTGCGGCCGCCGGTGACCATCTCGGTCACGCGCAGGACGTCGAAGCCCGCGTGCGACAGGATCTCCGGCAGCACGTCGGGCTCGCCGAACCGCGAGCGCTCCGAGCTGTAGCGCGGCAGGCTCAGGTAGTGGCGGCGGGCGATCGGGCCGAGGCCCTGGAAGAACAGGTCCTGCGCGCGCGTGTTCAGGCTCCGGCGCTGCACCGACACGGCCAGGCGGCCGCCCGTGCGGAGCACGCGGTGCGCCTCGTCCAGCGCGGTGGACGGATCGGCCAGCCACACCAGGGCCTCGCCCATCGTGACGAGGTCGAACGTCTCGGGCCGGAACACGAGGTGCTCCGCCGCCATGCCGACGAACTGCTCGTTCTTCGCGCTCTTGGAGCGCGCGATCGAGAGCATGTTCTCGGAGAGGTCGATGCCGAACACCATTCCGGGGTTGACCCGAGGGGCGACGAGATGCGCCACGAGCCCGGTCCCGGATGCGATGTCGAGCACGGACTCGCCCGGCTGCGGAGCCGCCAGGTCGGCCAGCCGCGCGGCGACCCGGCCGTGCTGGCCGTTCGCCCAGCCGTCGTAGACGGGGGCGATCCGGTCGAAGAAATCGACCATGTGATCGACCATCTCGTCTGACGAATCCGGGTTCATGAGCGCCATGAAAATCGTTTCCTAAGCTTCTTCGACGCCTGCGGGCACGGCTGTTACGATGCTAGCTCCCTGAAATCACGGCTCAGCCATTTAAGGCTCGAGTTTGGGTGAAAGTATGGAAAACAGACGGGAGGAATCCATGGCCCAAGCAGAAAAGACGGCAAACCAGACCGCGACCGCGACGCAGAACGGCGCCGGAAACGTGGTCAGCCTCGGCCCGCGTGACATCCTTCAGGGCCGCCTGGAGATCCAGGGCGATCTCAAGATCGCCGGCAACGTCGAGGGCGACCTCAAGGCCGGCGGCGATATCACGATCGAGTCGGGCGCGACCGTCCAGGCCGCGGTCGAAGGCGCCAACGTCAGCGTGCGCGGCGAGGTCACGGGCAACGTCACGGCGCGCAAGCGGCTGACGCTCGGCGGCTCGGGCCGTCTGAACGGCGACGTCAAGGTCAGCCGCCTGACCGTCGAGGACGGGGCCACGCTCAACGGCAACGTGACGATGACGCAGGAGAAGGGCTAGCCCGACCCTCCGCCTCACAAGATCTGTGGGCGTTTTTTGGCGCGGTTGGCGCCAAACGCGCGCAATTCGCGCGGGATCTGGCTCGTTTGGCGCAAAGCGCGTGGAATTCAGCGCTGGCTTGACCCTCACGCCTCATCCTCCGCGCTCGGCCCGCTGGATCGAGGGGATGACCACGGCGTCGATGTAGCGTTCCATCGCCGTCATGGCGCTGTGGACGATGCGCCATTCCAGCTGCTCCAGGAAGACCTGCTCCTGGTTGAGCTGCGCCAGGCGTCCGCGCCAGAACGCCGGGTCGACGTTCAGCCCCGGCGGCGCGCCCCGCGGGTGGCGGGCCGCTCCCGGCAGCGACGGCAGCGATGATCCGGCCGCCGGCGAGGCACCGGTATCAGCCGGAGGCGCCAGGATAGGCGAGGCCAGCACGGGCGTGACGGCGCCCGCCACCGCATGCCACGCCAGCACGATCAGCGTGCCGACGACCACGAACTCGGCGACGACGAGCCAGGTGAGCGGGGTCCGGATGAGGTTGCGCATGGGCCCAACGTAGAGGCGCACCGGCGCCGCGCCAACCCAGCCTGTTAAGGATCATTCCCCGCGGGGCACCACGGGGCATGAAAATCACTTG
>CAZLJC010000050.1:0-13479 GCA_964559855.1 uncultured Actinomycetes bacterium | reverse complement strand
GGCGGCCTCGGGGGCGACGTGGCCGACCATCAGGCCGCGGGTGGCGCCGGAGAATCGGCCGTCGGTGACCATGGCGACGGAGTCGCCCAGGCCCTCGCCCACGATGGCGGCGGTGACCTGGAGCATCTCGCGCATGCCGGGACCTCCCTTCGGGCCTTCGTAGCGGATCACCACCGTGTCACCTGGCTTTATGCGCCCGGCATACACGGCGGCGAAGGCGTCCTCCTCGCGGTTGAAGACCCTGGCCGGGCCGCGGTGGGTGGTGGGCGTGTGGTGGGTGATCTTGACGACGGAACCTTCGGGGGCGAGGTTGCCGCGGAGGATGACGAGGCCGCCCTCGGAGCGGAGGGGATCCTGGAGTGTCCTCACCACTTCCTGTCCTTCGGTCTCCTTTATTGATTCGCATTCCTCGCCGAGCGTCTTGCCGGTGATGGTCGGCGCGTCGCCGTCGACGTAGCCGCCTTCGATCAGGCGCTCGGTCAGCAGGGCGATGCCGCCGGCGCGGTGGAGCTCGACGGCGGCGAAGCGGCCGCCGGGCTTGAGGTCGCAGAGCAGGGGGGTGCGGCGGCTGATCCGGTCGATCTCGTCGATCGTGAGGTCGACGCCGAGCTCGCGCGCGAGGGCGAGGAGGTGGAGGACGGCGTTGGTCGAGCCGCCGCTCGCCGCCACGGCGGCGATCGCGTTGTCGAAGGCGCGGCGGGTCAGGATCCTGGCCGGGCGGAGGTCGTGGTCGAGGGCGTTGAGGACGATCGGTCCGATGCGCTCCGCCGCCCTCATCTTCTCGGGGTCGGTCTGGGGGATGGAGTTGAAGCCGACGGGAGAGAGGCCGATCACCTCCATGACCATCGACATCGTGTTCGCGGTGTACTGGCCGCCGCACGCGCCCGCGCCCGGGCAGGCGACCAGCTCGAGCTCGGCGAGGTCGGCGTCAGTGATCTTGCCGGCAGCGGCCGCGCCGATCGCCTCGTAGATGTCGCCGACCGCGACCTGGCGGCCGCGCCAGGTGCCGGGCATGATGGAGCCGCCGTAGAGCAGGATCGCGGGGCGGTCCAGCCTGGCCAGCGCCATCGCCGACCCGGGGGTGGTCTTGTCGCAGGCCGTGAGGCACACCATCGCGTCGAACATGTGGCCGCGGCCGACGAGCTCGATCGAGTCGGCGATCACCTCGCGGCTGACGAGCGAGGTCTTCATGCCCTCGGTGCCCATGGTGATGCCGTCGGAGATGGCGATCGTGTTGAACTCCATGGCGTTGGCGCCCGCGGCGCGGATGCCGGCCTTGAGCGGGCCGGCGAGGTCGCGGAGGCCGAAGTTGCAGGGCATGGTCTCCGTCCAGACGTTCGACACGCCGACGAAGGGCTTGTCGATGTCCTCGACGCTGTAGCCGATCGCGTGGAGGAAGGAGCGCGCCGCCGCGCGGTCGCGGCCCTGGTACAGCGTCCGGCTCACCAGCTCTCTGGGCACGGGATGGAAGCTTAGCGAGACACCAGGGCGGGCTCGGGCTCGGCCAGCCCGTACGCGCTCTGCAGCAGCTCGAGGTGGTGGGCGTAGCTGTGGTTGCGAAACGCCCAGTCGCGGCCCTGGCGGGCCATCTCGGCCAGCCGCTCGGGGTGAGCGCGCAGGCCGTCCACGGCGTCGGCGATCTCGGCCTCTCCGGACACGCCGATCACGGGCGGAGGGTCGTCCTGGTACAGCGACCAGTCGACGGCCGTGATCAGCGGCCGGCCGGTGCCGAGCGCCTCGATCTCCATCAGGCTGAGGATCCCCTGCCGCATCTGGCCGATCACCACGTCGAACTGGCTGAGGAAGGCGCCGATCTCGTCGTGCGGGACGCGCTTGACGAAGCGGACCCAGCGCGCGTAGCGCCGCACGTAGGCGCGGGCCAGGGGCCCCCACTCGAGCGCCGTCACCTCCACGGTGCGGCTGAGCCGCTCGACCACGGGGAAGATCCGCTCCACGCCCTTAACCGGGTCGAGGCGAGTGAAGACGACGATCTTCTCCACCGCGCCCGGCGGCTCGTGCTCGGGCCCGACGCCGCGCATGTCGACGGGGTTGGGCAGGTACACGAGCCTGTCCTCATAGGCTGCGAGGTAGGGGCGCAGGTTGGGCGTGACGTAGAAGATCTTCGACGCGCCCCTCAGCACCCTCCGCGTCAGGACGCGGTAGACGGGGTTGCGCAGGTTGAGGTGCAGGTCGGAGCCGTGCGCCTGCACGAAGAAGGGCCTGCCGGCGAGCAGGCCGACGATGCCGTTGGTCAGCCAGTGGATGTGCACCACGTCGTATCCGCCGTTGCGCACGTGCCGGATCGTGGGCAGGTAGGCAAGCAGCCGGATGGGCAGGGCCGCGGCCTTCATGGGCCAGCGCCAGCCCGCGCCGATGGCGGGAAGCGCGATCTCGTCGACCTCGTGACCGGCGCTGCGCAGGAGCCTCGCCTGCACGGCCGCGATGCCCGCCACGTCGTGGACGAGCGCAATTCGCGCCATCGCCTCTAGACCTTAAGCTGTCCTGCATCACGGCTCAACAGGCTCGGGTCGCGCCCCACGCCCCCTCACAGATCATCACCTCAGCCGGACTCCCCCGCCGCGCGGCCACCTGGGGAGTGGCGATCACCGCCGCGGCCGCGCCGCTTTACGTGGTGCGCTGGCACTACCCCGGACCGGGCCACGTCCCCACCACGCTGCTCGAGACGCTGATCGTGCTCACCGTCGCGGCCTACGCGTGGACGCTGTGGTCGGAGCGGCGGCTGCCCTCTCGCACCCCCTACGACATCCCGATCGCGCTGTGGCTGGTGGCGGGCATCCTCGGCGTGGTCGCGGCCCCCGACCACCGCGCCGCGCTCGGCACGTACCGCGCGTACTTCATCGAGGCGGTCGCGGTGTTCTACGTGGCCGTCGACGTCCTGCGCACGCGCGAGGACCTGCGCAGGGTCTTCACGCTGTCCGCGGCCGCGGCCGTGGTCTACGCGATCGGGCAGATCGTCTCCTTCGCCTGGGTCGCGGCGCACCATCAACTGCAGCTCGGTGACGCGCCCGCGTTCCTCAACAACACGCCCAACGCGGACGCCATGTACATGGAGCCGCTGCTCGCGTTCGCCATCGGCTTCGTCGCCTTCCCGTGGAGCCGGCGGGCGCGGCTGGTCGCGGCGGTCGTGCTCGCGTTCGTCCTGGTCGCGATGCTGCTCACGCTCTCGCGCGCGGGATATCTCGCCATGGCGGTGCTCGCGCTGGTCCTGGTGCTGAGCCTGCAGAGCCGGCGGGTGCGGATCTGGGTCGTCGCGGCGCTCGCCGTGGTCGCGCTGCTAGTGCTGGAGGTGCCGTTCATCAACCAGCGCATCTCCCAGGCCAACTCGTCGGCGGCGCTGCGCGAGTCGATCTACGGCCAGGCGCTGCGGATGCTGGCGCAGCGGCCCCTGCTGGGCGCCGGCATCGACGGATTCCCGATCCGCGTGGCGCCCTTCCGGCCTGGCACCCAGACCATCGAGCTGTACCCGCACGATATCTGGCTGACGACGTGGAGCGAGGTGGGGCTGCTCGGCCTGGTCGTGCTGGCCGTGATCCTGTTCGGCCTGATGTGGCGCGGCGCGCGAGCGCTGCCCCGCGTGAACGACGCCTACCGGCCGGTGCTGTGGGGCTGCGTCGGGGCGCTGATCCTGATCTTCATGCACGGCTTCTTCGACTCGCCGTACTGGAAGAACGACCTGAGCGTGGAGTTCTGGATGGTCGCCGCGCTGGAGGTGGTCGCGATCAGGGACGGGCTGCTAGCCGGCGTGCGCCCCCGAAGCGCTCCATAGCTTCTTCAGCGCCGCCTCGTCGAACACGCGCGCGTCGTTCGCCGACTCGACCAGGGCGAGCGCCAGATGCAAAGCGCGCAGGCCGGCGTCCCCGTCGACCTCGAGCTCGCGCTCGCCCCTGACCGCCTGCACGAACGCCTCCAGCTCCAGGCGCAGCGGCTCGCCCGACGTCACCGGGAAGCTCACCGCGTCGCCCTCGGTCACCGCGCGGGGCCGGAACTCGGGCGGCGACTCGGGCTGGAACTCGGCGTTCTTGAAGTACGTCAGGTCCTGCGTGAGGTAGTTGCAGACGAGCATCCCCCGCTCCCCGAGCACGCTGAGCTCGCGGATCTTGGTCGGCGTCAGCCAGTTCACCTGCAGCACGCCCAGCACGCCGCTGTCGAAGCGGAGCAGCGCGTTCAGGATGTCCTCGTGCTGCGTGTGGATGCGCCGCTCGGTCTCGGCGTACACGCGCTGCACGCGGGACGAGGCAAGGTGAGTCATCACGTCCAGGTCGTGCGTCGCCAGGTCGACCACCACGCCGACGTCGCGGATCCGGGCCGGGAACGGGCCCTGGCGGCGCGCCTGCAGCTGGAAGAAGCGCCCGATATCGCCCGCCTCGAGCCGGCGCTGCAGTTCGCGCACCGCGGGGTTGAAGCGCTCGATGTGGCCGACCGCCAGCAGCTTCTTCGCCCGCTTCGCCGCGTCCACCAGCCGCCGGCCCTCCTCGAGGTCGGAGGCGATCGGCTTCTCGATCAGGACGTGGAGGCCGTGCTCAAGCGCGGCCAGCCCCGCCGCGTGATGGAAGCGCGTGGGCACGGCGACGATCGCGGCGTCGAGCTGCTCCTGCCCGAGCATCTCGTCCCAAGTGGCGTAGCCCTTGAGCCCGTAGCGCTGCTCGGCCGCCTGCACGCGCTTCGCGTCCTGGTCGCAGACCGCCGCGAGGCGAACGCCCTCGAGGTCGCTGAGGACCCGGAGATGGTTGCCACCCATGGCGCCGAGGCCGATGAGGCCGACGCGGGTCACGCGGAGGTGGCGGCCTTTCGCACCGCCTCGACGATGCGGTCGAGGTCGGAGTCGCTCAGCGCGGGATGCACGGGCAGCGAGATCACCTGCTCCGCCGCCTTCTCCGCGACCGGCAGCGAGACGTCCCCGTAGCCGAGCTGCCCGTACAGCGGCTGCCTGTGGACGGGGATCGGGTAGTGGATCGCCGTGCCGACGCCCTCCTCGCGCAGCCGCTTCTGAAAGCCGTCGCGGTCGCGCTCCACGCGCAGCGTGTACTGGTGATAGACGTGGCGGTAGCCCGGCCGCTCGCGCGGCGTGGTGATGCCGGGGATGCCGGCCAGCCCCTTGTCGAGCACCGACGCGTTGCGCCGCCGCCGCTCGTTGAAGCGGTCGAGCTTGGCCAGCTGCGCGCGCCCGATCGCGGCCGAGATGTCCGTCAGCCGGAAGTTGTAGCCCAGCGTGTCGTGCAGGTAGCGCTGCGCGGCGCCGTGCTGGCGCAGCGTGCCCACCTTCTCCGCGATCTGGTCGTCGTCCGTCGTCACCATCCCGCCCTCGGCGGTGGTCATGTTCTTGGTGGGATAGAAGGAGAAGGTCGCGGTCACGCCGAGCGCGCCGGCCTTGCGGTCGCCGATGGCTGCGCCGTGCGCCTGGCAGGCGTCCTCGATCACGGCGATGCCGTGACGGCCGGCGATCGCGCGGATCTCCTCCATCTGCGCGGGATGGCCGTACAGGTCCACGGGCATGATCGCCTTCGTGCGAGGGGTGATCGCGGCCTCCACCTTCGCCGGGTCGAGGCAGTAGTTCACCGGCTCGATGTCGACCAGCACCGGCCTCGCCCCCACGAACAGCGCCGCGTTGGCGGACGCGACGAAGGTGAACGGCGTCGTGATGACCTCGTCGCCCGCGCCGACGCCGTGCGCCAGCAGCGAGAGATGCAGCGCCGCTGTGCCGGAGTTGACGGCCACCGCGTGCTTCACGCCCAGCCAGCGCGCGAACTCCCGCTCGAAGGCCTCGACCACCGGGCCCTGCGCGAGCTGCCCGCTGTCGAGCACCGCCATCACGGCCTGCTTCTCCTCGTCGCCGATCTGCGGCGCCGCGATCTGGATCGTCTTCAGCGTCTCCAACTCACGATCCATGTTATGAGTTCACCGGGCGGAAGGTCCTGAGCGCCTCGACCACGTGCTCGGCCGCATGCCCGTCGCCGAACAGCTCCGGCCGCCGCCCCGACGGCCGGAAATCGCGCATCGCGGCGGCGATCCTGCCCTCGTCGGTGCCCACGAGCACGTTCCATCCCGCCCTCACCGTCTCCGTCCACTCGGTGCGCTCGCGCAGCGTGATGCAGGGACGGCCCGCGAAGTAGGCCTCCTTCTGCACGCCGCCGGAGTCGGTGACGATCGCCTCCGCGTTCTCTTCGAGGATGAGCATCTCCAGGTATCCGACCGGGTCGGTCAGCGTCACGTTCCGCGGCACGGAGTGGCCGGCGGCCTTGAGCGCGGCGCGGGTGCGCGGGTGGACGGGGAACACGACGTGGCGGCCGGAGGCGGCGACGCCGCGCAGGATGGCCGCGAGCAGCTGGGGATCGTCGACGTTCTCGGCCCGGTGCACGGTGAGCAGCTGGAAGCCCTCGCGGGTGAGGCCCAGCGTGTCCAGCACGCGGCTCTGCCCCCGCGCGATCTCGAGGTTCTGCAGGAACGCGTCGTACATCACGTCGCCGACGGTCTTCACGCCGCCGGTGATGCCCTCGCGCTCGAGGTTGGCCACGGCCGTGTCCGTCGGGCACAGCAGCAGCGCGGAGAGGTGATCGGCGACCACGCGGTTGATCTCCTCGGGCATGCGCCGGTCGTAGCTGCGCAGCCCGGCCTCGACGTGCGCCACGGGGACATGCAGCTTGGCCGCGACCAGCGCGCCGGCGAGCGTGGAGTTGGTATCCCCGTAGACGAGCATCCAGTCCGGCTTCTGCTCCAGCGCGACGGACTCGATGCCGGGCAGCATGGCGCCGGTCTGAGCGCCGTGCAGGCCCGAGCCGACCTCGAGGTTGAGGTCGGGCGCGGGGATCTCGAGCTGGCGGAAGAAGAGGTCGGACATCGCGTCGTCGTAGTGCTGGCCGGTGTGGAGCAGGAACTCCTGGCTGCCCTGGCGCAGCACGCGGGACACGGGCGCCGCCTTGATGAACTGCGGCCGCGCGCCGACGATCGTGAGCACCCTCATGGACCCGCCCGAGTCTATCCAGACCGCGTGGCTAGCATGGCGTCGTGCAGCGGCACGGATTGAGGGCGATCCTCCTCACGCACTACTTCCCGCCTGAGGTCGGCGCGCCGCAGGCCCGGCTCTACGAGCTGGCCACGCGCGCGGCCGCGGCGGGCGTGGGAGTGACCGTGGTCACCGGATTTCCCAACTACCCGACGGGCGTCGTGCCGCCGGAGTATCGCGGCCGCTTCCGCATGGAGGAGACGATGTCGGGCGTGCGCGTCATCCGTACGTCGGTCTACGCCACGCCCAACCGCGGATTCCTGCGCCGGATCCTGAACCACCTGTCGTTCGCGGCCTCGAGCCTGGGCGCGCTCGGCCCCTCCGGCCGGGCCGACGTGCTGTTCGTGGAGTCGCCGCCGCTGTTCACCGGCCTGGCGGTGCTCGCCTACCGGTGGCTGAAGGGCGCGCCGTACATCTTCAACGTGAGCGATATCTGGCCCGAGTCGGCCGTGCAATTGGGCGCGCTGCGCAACCCCACGGCGATCCGGCTCGCGGAGGCGCTGGAGAGCCTGCTCTACCGGGGCGCGGCCCGGGTGAGCGTGGTCACGCCGGGCATGGTCGAGCGCCTGGCGGCGCACGGCGTGCCGCGCGAGAAGCTGTTCCTGCTGACCAACGGGGTCGACACCGGCGTGTACCGGCCCGCGCCGCCGGACGCGGAGCTGGCGCGGAGGCTGGGGATCGAGGACCGGAAGGTCTTCCTGTACGCCGGCACGCACGGCATCGCGCAGGGCCTGGACGTGGTGCTGGAGGCGGCGCGCCTCACCTCCAACCCGGACGTGCTGTACGTGCTGGCGGGCGAGGGGGCGGAGAAGGAGGCGCTGGTCGCGAAGGCGGCGCGTGAGGGGATCGCCAACGTGCGCTTCCTGCCCAACCAGCCGAAGGCGACGATGCCGGCGCTGCTCAACCTGGCGTACGCGACCATCGTGCCGCTGCGCAAGCTCGAGCTCTTCAAGTCGGCGCTGCCGTCCAAGATGTTCGAGTCGATGGCGAGCGCCCGGCCGATCGTGGCGCCGGTCTGGGGAGAGGCCGCGGACCTGGTCGAGCGGTCGGGCGGCGGCGTGGTCGTGCCCCCGGAGGATCCCGCCGCGCTGCGCGAGGCGGTGGAGCGGCTGGCGGCGGATGGGGCGCTCGCCTGGCGGCTGGGCGTCGCGGGACGCGAGCACGTGGCGCGCAACTACGACCGCGCCGTGATCGCACAGCGGTTCGTGGCGCTGCTGCACGAGGCGGCGGAGACGTGAAGCGCGCGTTCGACGTGGTGGTCGCGGCGGCGGGGCTGGTGATGACGTCGCCGGTCATCGCCGCGGCGGCGCTGGCGGTGAAGCTCGAGTCGTCCGGCCCCGCGTTCTACAGCGGGCCGCGGGCCGGGATGGAGGGGCGCGCGTTCCGCATCCACAAGCTGCGCACCATGCGCGCCGGGGCGCCGGGTCCGGCGGTCACCGCGGGGGACGATCCGCGGATCACGCGGGTCGGGCGGTTCCTGCGCCGGACCAAGCTGGACGAGCTGCCGCAGCTCTTCAACGTGCTCAAGGGGGACATGAGCCTGGTCGGGCCGCGGCCGGAGGACCCGAAGTACGTGGCGCTCTACACGCCCGAGCAGCGCGCGGTGCTGGCGGTCCGGCCGGGCATCACGGGGCCCGCCGTGCTGCGGTTCATCGACGAGGAGGCGATCCTGCGCGGGGGCGACCCGGAGACGGGCTACGTGCGCGACGTGATGCCGCGGAAGCTGGCGGTCGACCTGGAGTACGTGCGCCACGCGTCCTTCGCGGGCGACCTGAGGATCCTCGGCCGGACGCTGCTCACCGTCCTCGGGCGGCCCCTCAAGTAGGCGGCGATTTCGGCGATTTCGGCGAGAGTTCGGCGCCTTTTGCGCCAGACGCGCGAAATTCGCGCGGCATTCGGCTCGTTTGGCGCAGAACGCGCGGAATTCGGAGCAAACGAAGGGGTCAGCGCCGGTTCAGCTTCACCACGTCGGTCACGGCCTCGATCACGTCGGCCACGTCCTGGTCGGTGTGCGCGGGGCTGAGCGGCAGCGACAGCATGCGCTCGAACTCTCCGTGCGCGACGGGGAAATCGTCCGCCTTCCAGCCGTACCGCTCGCGGTAGTACGAGTGCTCGTGCACCGGGATGAAGTGCACGCTCGTGCCGATGTTGCGCCGGCGCAGCTCCTCGATGAACTGCCCGCGGTCGACCTTCAGGCGGTCGAGCTTCAGGCGCAGCACGTAGATGTGCCACGCGCTCTCCACCTCCGGCCGCTCGACGGGCCGCTCGAGCTCGTCCAGCGCGCCCAGCGCCTCGTCGTACTGCGTCACGATGGCGCGGCGCCGGCGCTGCATCGCCTCCAGCCGCGCGAGCTGGTGGATGCCGAGCGCAGCCTGCACGTCGGGCATGTTGTATTTGAACCCCGGCAGCACCACGTCGTATCGCCACGACCCGTCCGACGTGTAGCGCTTGAACGCGTCGCGGCTCATGCCGTGCAGGCTCCACACGCGCGCGTCGTCAACGAGCTCGGGCGGGCCGGTCAGCATGCCGCCCTCGCCGGTCGTGAGGTTCTTGGTCGCGTAGAAGGAGAAGGCGACGAGGTTGGGCTGGTCGAACCCGGGCTTCGGCGCGCCGATCATGCGGCCGCGATAGCGCGCCGGCAGCGAGTGGGCCGCGTCCTCGATCACCGCCAGGCCGTGGCGCTGCGCGATATCGTAGATCGCGTCCATCTCCGCGGGGTGTCCGTACAGGTGGACGGGCATGATCGCCTTCACGCCGGGCGTGCGCTTCACCGCCGCCTCGACCTGCTCGGGGTCGATGTTGAGCGTATCGCGCTCCACGTCCACCAGCACCGGCCGCGCGCGCTGGTGCTCGATGACGTGGATCGTCGACGTGAACGTCATCGTGGTGCTGATCACGCTGTCGCCCTCGCCCACGCCCAGGGCAGCGAGCGCGATGTGCATGGCGGACGTCGCGGAGTTGACGGCCAGCGCGGCCGGCGCGCCCGTGAACCGCGCGAACTCCGCCTCGAAGCGCTGCGCCCGCGGACCGGTCGTGATCCAGCCCTCGCGCAGCGTCTTCACGACCTCCTCGATCTCCTGCTCGCCGATCATCGGCGGCGCGAAGTGCAGGAACTCGGAGCGCATCGCGGTCACGCCTCCTTGCGCAGCAGGCCCATCAGGTGGCTGCGCAGCGGCGGGACGGCATGCAGGGCGGGGTATGCGACCGGGGTCACCGGGCCGAGGCGGCGGACCAGCGGCGGCAGCACCGTCACACTGTGCAGGCGCCCCCGCAGCGCGGGGAACAGCTCGCGCACGCGCCGCTCCGGCAGGCCGCGCACGTTGCGGTTGGACGGGTTGTCATAGCGGAAGTCGTACCAGAGCAGGCCGCCGCCGGGCTTGAGCACGCGCACGATCTCCCGCGCCACGTTGGCCGCCATCTCGCCGTCGAGGATCGAGCTGAAGATCGTGAACGCCATCACCACGTCGTGGCTCGCGTCTGGGAAGTCGAGGTGTTCGGCGTTGCCCTGCTCGAAGCGCAGCTGCGGATACGCGGCGCGGGCCGCGGCGACACGCGCGGGCAGCAGGTCGACTCCGGCCAGGTTCGTTGGTTCCGCGCCCAGCTCGAGCAGCCACGCCAGCTCCGAGCCGTTGCCGCTGCCGACCTCGAGCACCCTGCGGTCGCCGAGCGGGTCCCACCCCGCCTCGCCCAGCAGCCTACGCGCCAGCGCGCGCCGCTCCGCGAGCACCAGCCGGTTGCCGGCGTTGGCCAGGTCGTAGCGCGTGCCGGTCGTGGCGTCGCGCTCGCGATAGGCGCGAGCGATCCGGTCCGCCTCGGTCACGCGCGGCGGGTCGCTTCGGCGGTCTCGGTCTCGAGCTCGTACCTGCGGCCGCACGCGGCGCACTCGAACGAGCCGCCGTGGCCCTGCGCCAGCACGTGGCCGCAGTCGCACGCGTACCCGCGCAGGCGCGCCGGGTTGCCCACGACGATGCCCCGCTCGGGCACGTCGCGCGTCACCACCGAGCCCGCGCCGACGAGCGCCATGCGCCCGACGCGCACGCCCGGCAGCACCACCGCCCCGCCGCCGACGGCGGCTCCGTACTCGACCGTGCCCTCGCTCACGACCCAGTCGGCGTCCGACTTGGGCGAGCCGTCGGGATTGATCGCGCGCGGGTTCTTGTCGTTGAGCAGCATCACGCCCGGGCCGAGGAACACGCCGTCCTCGAGGTTGAAGCCGTGGAAGACGAACACGCCGTTCTGCAGCTTGCAGTGGTCGCCGACGCGCACGCCGGCGTCCACGTACGAGCCCTTGCCCAGGATGCACCCGCGGCCGATGACGGCGCCCTCGCGAACCTGCGCCTGGTGCCAGATCCTGGTGCCCTCGCCGATCTCGGCCTTGTCGGAGACGTCCGCGGTCGGGTGGATGTACGTCGGGTTGCCGGCCACTAGCCCCTATCTTGCCGCTCTTCTTCCAGCCGCGGCTGCGGCTCGGTCTCCGCCGCCCGGCGCAGGTCCGGCTCCTCGGGCGCCTCGCCCGGCTCCTGCACCGCGTTCTTGAGCACGTGCACCAGCTCGTCGGACTTGGCCTCGTGGGCCAGCCGCTCCAGCCGCTCGACGATCCAGGCGAGGTCCTCCTCGCGCGTCACCGCGGGCGACACCACCTCGCGGATCGCGGGGTGGCTCGTCGGTCGCCATCCCTCGTCGGGCGCGAGCAACTCCTCGGTCATGCGCTCGCCGGGACGCAGCCCGGTGAACACCACCTTGATGTCGACCTCGGGGCGCAGCCCGCGCGAGCGGATCAGGTCGTTGGCCAGGTCGTAGATCCGGATCGGCTCGCCCATGTCGAGCATGTACAGGTGGCTCGGCCGGCTCATGGTGAGCGAGCTGAGGACGAGAGACGCCGCCTCGCGGATGGTCATCATGTAGCGCGACACGTCCTGGTGCGTGATCGTCACCGGGCCGCCGTGCTCGATCTGGCGCTCGAACAGCGGCACGACGCTGCCCCGGCTGCCGACGACGTTGCCGAAGCGCACGGCCCAGCAGCTCATCGGTCCGCGATACGCCAGCACGAGCTGCTCGCACAGGCGCTTGGTGCAGCCCATCACCGAGTGGCGCGAGGCGGCCTTGTCGGTGGAGATCAGGATGAACCGCTTCACGCCCGCCGCATGCGCGCAGCGCAGCGTGTTGCGCGTGCCGACCACGTTGGCCAGCACCGCCTGGATGGGATGGGCCTCGAGCATCGGCACGTGCTTGTAGGCGGCCGCATGGAAGACGATCTCCGGCCGCTCCTCGGCGAACACCCCGAGCAGCTGCTCGTGGTCCGTGATCGAGACGAGCGCTTCGCGGATGTCGAGCGGACCCGCGGCGCGCAGCTCCTCGGCCAGGTCGAAGAGCCCGCTCTCGTTGATGTCGACGAGGATCAGGCGGCGCGGCTCCATGCCCGCGAGCAGCCGGCAGAGCTCGGACCCGATCGAGCCCGCCGCGCCGGTGACCAGGACCACCCGGCCGCGCACGTCGTTGGCCGCGAGCTCGAGGTCGATCTCGCGCTCCTCGCGTCCCACGAGGTCGTCGGCGGACAGCTGCCGCAGGCGCGACGCGCTGGGCCGCGGAAACCAGGACTCCGCCGCCGGCACGATGAACACCGGCAGGTGCGCGGCCAGCGCCTCCGAGAACAGCTTGCGCGCCTCCGCGCGCTCCTGGACGGCGCCCTCCACGACGGCCACGCCGTGCACGCCGGACTCCTTGATCAGGCGGCGCAGGTTGGCGGTCGAGCCGATCACCGGCACGCCCAGCAGCGTCCGGCCCAGATCGGCGCGGCCGGTCGTGACCACCGCGACCGGCGCCCAGTCCGCGTTCGGCCGCTGGATCAGGGCCTTGACCGTCGGGTAGCCCGACTCGTCCTGGATCACCACCAGCAGGCGGTTGCCGGCCGGGCGGGGCGACGAGGTGGTCAGGCGCGGCAGCAGCCGGAGCAGGCCGATGGCGATCACGGCGGCCGGGGCGGCCAGGATGGGCGCGGCGATGCGGAGCGGCCGCTCGCCGTCCGGGAACAAGAGGTTGGCGATGGCGATCAGCAGCGCCGCCTCGACCACGGCCAGGCCGATCGCGAAGGCGTCGTTCAGGCTGGCCACGGACCAGACCCTGCGGTACAGGTGGAAGCGGATCTCGCCCGCCCCGAACGCGACCACGACCATGGCCAGCGCCACCACCGGGTACCACGGCCGGGCGGGCCACGGGTTGACCGAGCCGTACCCGCTGGAGTTGACGGCTTCCAGGATCAGCCAGAAGACGACCGCCTCGACCCCGAACATGGGGCCGTAGCGGAGAACGCCGCGGACAAAGCGTGAAGGAGTCATGGCGCCGAGCTCAGCCTAAGCCACTTGCCGCCTGGCTGAGCCCCCCAGCGCGGGGACGCCGAGTTCGTGCTCACCCGAAGGTTGAGCGCTCAGCCGGGCCGCCCTACCCGGTCCGGGGGGCGC
>CAZLJC010000049.1:0-13662 GCA_964559855.1 uncultured Actinomycetes bacterium | reverse complement strand
CCCACTCTTGACGCACGGCGCTCAGGGCTAGTTACCGCGGAGGTAGGTTCGAGCCGGCCATTCGCCATCGAGCGGTAGCCTGTGGTGGATGTCGCAGGGGGCGACGGGAGCGCATATGAAAAGACGAACCGGGAGCCGGCCGCGAAGCGTGATCGATCGGAGCCGCGGTAACAGCGGCGGCTCGTGGATCTCGATCGAAGTCGAGCTGGTAGAAGGCCGCGGCGAACCCCTGTGGCCGCGACCCGGCCGGCTGTTTGCCGCGTCGCGCACCCACTCATTCGCTCAGCTCGCCACCGCGATCGATGACGCATTTGCGCGGTGGGACCGCTCGCACCTGCACGAGTTTGAGCTCGGCAACGGCACGCGCATTGGAGTTCCTGACCCAGACTTTGATTTCGATCGCCGGATGGTCGATGAGCGGAAGACGAAGCTTTCCCGGCTCAGCCGCGGTGAGCGGTTCATCTATGTCTTCGATCTCGGGGACGACTGGGCTCACCTGTGTACGGTGCGCGCGTCCGCCATAGATCCGATCGAGGCTCTCGGAGTGATTCCCGGCGGACCCCTGCCTTACTTCGGTTGGGGAGACATCCCCGACCAGTATGGGAGAGCTTGGAGTGGCGACGATGGCGAGAGTCAGCCGCCACCCGATCCGCAGCTACAAGACCTTCCGAGGCTCCGACCGAACTGGGGTCCAGCAGGCTAGCGATCCTTCTCGTCGTCCTTGGCGAAGGACAGGGCGTCAGATCGCGATTGTCGTCCCGGTCACCTCAGCTTTCTACAACGCGAACGCTATCGATAGACATCCCGTCGATGACCGATCTTGATGACCAGCACAAGGACGTCTCGATCGCGGACCTCATACAGGACGCGGTAGTCGCCGGCTCGGATCCGAAAGTAGTCCGCGTTTCCGGCCAACTTCTTGCTGCCGGGTGGCCGGGGATCTTTTGCCAGCGCCCGGATCGCGTCCGCAACCCTGACTCGCATCCGAACCGGCAACTTGAGAAGTTCACGGCGAGCCGAAGCGACGAGCTGGACCTCGTACCGCCTCCGCCTTTCAGCCAAGCTTGGCTAGTTCTTTCTCGATCTGCTTCCAGGGGATGGGGTGCGCATTCTCCGGGTCGGCCAAAGCGCGGGCGATCGCTTGCAGATCCGCGGCATCCTCGAGTGCCTCGAGCAGCTCGAGGTCTTCTGCCGACACGATTGCAGCGACCCTCTTGCCGCGCCGGCCAAGGGCGATCCGCTCTCGCCGGTACGCGGCTCGGTTGACGAGCTCGGCGAGGTTCTGGCGAGCCTCGCTTATGGACATCACGTACAAATCGTACTGGACCCTGATCCGGGTCGCCGCGGCAAATCGTGCTTTGTGGGGCCGCGTCTGGTGGCGACGCGATGGGCAGCGCCCACCTTCCCGAGGTGCCGGAATGGCGGTGGACGGCTTATCTGATCGGCTGGTGACGGGGCCGTACCGGAAGAACTTCGGTGATCCGGACGAGTCGTCGAATTACGGCGGCGCGGTCGAGGACGTGGTCGCGATCGGAGACTTCACGGTCGGGCGGATCGTTCAGCAACCCGGATTCAGCTGGCGTACGCACATCCAGCCGCTCGTCGGAGGCGATTGGTGCAAGGCGCGCCACGTGGGGATGATCCTTTCCGGACATCTTCGAGTTCTTCTGAAGGATGGCACGACCATCGACCTGCGCCCGAACGACGTCTTCGACATTCCGCCAGGGCATGAAGCGTGGGTCGAGGGCGACGAACCCGTCGTCGAGGTCGACTGGTCAGGACTGGAGGCGTGGACCGGTTTCCACTTGCGGTTGCACGAGCGTGTCCTGGCCGGGCTGGTGATGACGGATGTGGTCGGCTCGACGCGGGAGGTGGCGCGAGTTGGCGATGCGGCCTGGCGAAGAGAGCTCGCAGACCACCACGAGGGGCTGCGGAACCAGCTGAGCCGTTTCGGCGGCCGGGAGATCGACACGGCCGGCGACGGGATGTTTGCGCTCTTCGACGGTGCGGCTCGCGCCCTCGAGTGTGCGGCCGCCTTTGTGGAGACGGCCGCAGCGCAGGGCCTGGTCGTGCGGGTGGGCGTTCACGCCGGCGAGATCGAGCTGACGGACCGCGGAGCCCGCGGCATCGCCGTTCATGAGGTCGCGCGAATCACCGCCGCTGCGGGTTCGGGCGAGATCCTGATTTCGGAGATCACGCGAGTCCTTGCCACCGGCACAGGATTCGCGTTCGCCGACCGGGGCCACCTGAGCGCGAGACCCGCGTTTGCCGGCAGACGCGGGTGTCACAAGGCGCGATTCCCCGCAGCTCCATGCAATCGCGGCGATGGTCCATCGTTGAAGCGCAACGCTGCGTGCCGATCTACGCATGAGTTCAGAGCGAATTGGGAATAACAGAAGGGTGGCAAAGGGAGATTTCGTCGAGGTCCTGGTGGACGCCGGCGGCGGTGCTTCTCGCGAGTACGTGATCGAGGCCAGCCGCGCGGGCCGGAGCGTCGAGGTGCGCAGCTCGCGCACCACGGTCGAGGTCCGCGAGCTCAACCGGCGCGGCGGTGTCGTGCGCACCGCACGCTTCGTGGCGCCGCGTGTCCTGGCGGTCGTAGAGCACCCGAAAGCGGCGTAAGCCGCTTCCGGGCGAAGCTCAGCGAGAGGAGCCGGACCGCTCCTTCTTGACCTTGTTGGCCTGCTTGCCCAGCGCCGTGCGCGTCTTCTTCGGCAGGCTTGCGATCGTCCGCTTCTTCTTCGCGGCCGTCGACGCCTTCTTGATGTTCTTCTTCGCGGCGGTCTTTTGCTTGGTGGTTGCCATAACCGGTTAACGCCCTCGAGGGGCGATGTAAGCGGCCACCGGCAAGTTGCCAAACGGGTTGCCCCTTCCGGGCACGAAAGCTAAGGTTGCCGCGTGCCGGTACGCGGGGTGGTCCTTTCCATGGTGGTGCTCCTCGCGGCGTGCGGCGGGTCGACGCCCGCGGCCTCGCATTCGCCGGCCGTGTCGGCGAGCTCCGCCTCGACCTCGACTCCCACGGGCGGCGCGACGGCCGCGCCGACCGCATCGCCGGCCGGGCCGGCTCCCCTCGTCCAGTGCGCCGTCGCCGTGCCGGCGGGCGACAACCTCGCCATCGGCATGGTCGTGGGCGACCCGACGGTGGTCGTGCGCGACATCCAGGACCCGGCGAACGCGAAGAACCTCTGCTCGTTCAGCGCGAACGTGGTCTCGCCCGGCTTCGTGAACGCGACGACGGTGTCATACGCGACATCCGACCACCAGATCGTCAGCGCCCCGCTGACCGGCGGCAGCGCCGCGGTCTGGGCTTCCTACACTCCGGGATTCGGCTCGGGACAGTTCGCCTTCAGCCCGGACGGCCGCGCGATGAGCTACCTCGACGGCAACGCGTGGCACCTGGTCAACGCCTCCGGCAACCGGGTGCTGACGACGCTTCCGGCGGTCCCCGGACGCGGGGTCGACCCCGACCAGGACGACAGCTTCCTCGGGTTCTCACCGGACGGCCAGTACCTCGCCCTGTTCCAGACCTTCCACACCGGCGGCTCCGGAGCGACCGCGCCTGACCAGATCAGGAAGGCCGGCGACGGCAGCCTCGTGTACTCGACCAGCGGCATGAGGATGGCGGTGTGGGCGTCGGTGCCGAGCCGCCTGTTCTTCCGCGACGCGTCGGGCAACGTCCACCGCTGGGACCCGACCGCAGGCCTCTCGTCGATGACCTCGATCCAGTGGATCCGCCCACGCTCCTCGCCCGACGGGCGGTGGATCGCGTACACCTTCCGCACGCCGTCGGGCGCCGGTGGCGTCGGCTTCTACAGCGTGCAGTCCAACAGCGTGGCGAACACGAGCCCGCCCGGCCGCTCAGGCCAGGTGTTCCTGAGCAACGACCTCGTGTGGTACGCGGGCGAGAAGCCGTGCACCGCGAACTGCGGGCTGCAGCAGGTGACGCCCACGGGCGTCACCTACATCTACAGCATCGCGGGGGCGTCCGAGATCACGTCTCGGCTGGCCACGGTGTACGACGCGTGGCCGCACCAGACCGCCCCGGGTATCTGACTTCGGGTCAGGCCATCTCCCGGCGGCGCACTTCCTCGCGCCGGGCCTGCTCCTCCCCACCACCGCCGACCATGCGCTCGACCACCGCGCGGTAGTGAAGCAGCGCCTGGCGCATGCCTTCGGTCTTGTCGCGCGAGCCGTACCCCAGCTTGTGCGCGCGCTGCACCTCGGCCGGCAGATCGCGCTCGGTCAGCGGGTGGCCGCGCTCACGCAGCACCGACATGACCAGTGATTCGGCCTCGCGCACGGCCTGCTCCGGCGCATCGACGAACTTGCTCTCGATGGCGTCCCACTCGTCTATGTAGCGCGCCCGCGACTCCGCGGCCAGCGGCCGCAGCTGCGGCCGGCTCCGGCCGACCCCCGCGGCGCGAACGAGAAACAGCAGCACGACGACCACGAGAGCGACGACGAGGATCGTGACCAGAGTTCCAGTGTCCATCTATCTCGGCACCTCCATCAGGAAAACGCCAGCCGGGGCGCTTTGACTCGGGGCGCAGTCGACCAATCTGTGCGAAACGTCATCGCTCGCGCGCAGCCACAGTCCTCGCGCGGCGCGTTGTAGCCATGTGGAAGTCAGGCAGGCCATGGTGTGGAGCGGCCTGCTTCTCGGCAGCCAGACGACCGACACCATCACCACCGCGACGGACCGCGCCCGAGGAGCCATCGAAGCCATGCCGGTGAGCGCGCGCCTGCTGGAGGTCGGCGGCATCGCGATGTTCTGGGGCTTCAAGGTGCTGATCGTGCTGACCGTGGCCGTGGCCCTGCTGACAGCGGCCAGCCTCGTGCGCGACGGGCACCGCCTCTCGGTGATCACGTTCCGGCTGTGCCTCGTCGCGGTTCAGGCGGCCACGATCTGCCTGGCCTTCGTCTCGCTCAGCAACCTGGCGCTGCTGACCTCGATCCAGGGCTGACGCGCCGGCGCCCTCAGGCGCTCCCGGTCAGTTTCCGAAGCCCACGCGCCGGTCGCGCGGCTGCACGATGGCCTTCGGCTGGTGGCTCTCCCAGGCCTGCACGCAGCTTTCGCACGTGCAGCCGGGCCCCGACGAGAGGGATGCCGACCTGCGCGCCTTGCGGCCCAGCTTCAAAAGCGTTGCGACGATCTTTCTGCGATGTAGTGCTGCCATGTTGCCTCCGGGGGTTATTGGGACGTTAAGCAAGCCTAACGAACGGGCATTTGAATTCCTGCACCTTGAAGGTCCCGGACCGGACTTTGGTTAGTCGGCCCGGGGTCGACGTTGTTGCTTGTCCGAGAGGCAGGGGTCGATCAAAAAGGCTTAGGAGGGTTTCATGCTCAAGATTCGATTCGCGATCCTGATGGCGGGCGCAGCGCTCGCCCTCGGGTCGGCCACCGTGCTCGCCATGCCGCTGGGGGCGAACCACTCCCAGCACGGCAGCCTGGTCTCGTCCGCGGCGCGGACGACCTGCCGGGCGGAGGCGAGCGAAGAGCGGGGCGATTGCGTCAGCGCGATCGCGTCCACCGAGGGGCAGGAGAACCGCGACGGAGCGCGTGCTTCGGCCGTGGCGGCCTGCAAGCAGGACAACGGCGACGACGCGACCGAGGTCGAGGCCGCCAAGGGCGACCACGCCGGCCAGGCCGCCGACCGCGCCGAGGACAAGTCCGAGCATCAGGCGATCGTCGCCTGCATCACGGGCAAGGCGCACCCGTAGCGCCACGCAGATGACCTGGTAATCAACGTCACGCGCAGGGGTGGAAAGGAGGGCAGGCCGCAAGGCCTGCTCTCCTGGTTTTACGCCGCGAATCTTGGCCGGCCCGAAGGCGCCTTTGGCGCAGAACGCGCCGAATTTCGAACCGCGGCGGCGCGTTTGGCGCAGAACGCGCGGAATTCCGGCCCGAAGGCGCGTTTGGCGCAGAACGCGCGGAATTCCGGCCCGAAGGCGCGTTTGGCGCAGAACGCGCCGAATTTCGAACCGCGGCGGCGCGTTTGGCGCAGAACGCGCGGAATTCCGGAGCGCCGCTACAGCGACTGCGAGCCGGATCCGGCCCCCTGCGCGATGTCGCCGATGATGCGCGCCAGGTCGGCCGGCCTCGACCACATCGGCCAGTGGCTGGTGGGCAGGTCGACGTAGGTCACGTTGCGCAGCACCGTCAGCCCGTCCATCCACGCGTAGCCCTTCGCCGCCGCCGCCTTGTACTCGTCCGCGGTGTAGCTGGTGCAGATCACGGTGGTGGGCACGTCGAGCCGCGCGTCGTTCGAAAGCGCCGGCGCCTCACGCACCGCGGCCCCGGGCTCCGGCACCGCGCGCCGGTACAGCTCCTCGAGCCTGGCCTCCGAGATGCCCGTCAGGTTTTCCTGCTCGCGCAGCTCGGCCAGCGGCGGCAGCGGCCGCTCCACCTCGGTGAACCCGGCGTCGATGGCGCCGCTCCCCGGGGCCGTGTCGACGTAGATCATGTGCGCGATCTCCTCCGGCACGCGGTCGGTCGCGGCGTAACCGGGCACCGACGCGCCGCTGTGGACCGCCAGCACGACCCGGCTCTCGGGCGCCCGCACGGCTTCGACGATCGCGTCGACCTGGTCCTGGAGGCTGATCTCGGAGCGGTCGATCCCGGCCGAGTCCAGGCCGGGCAGGGTCAGCGCCCGCACGTCGTGGCCGCGGTTGCGCAGGTCCTCGGCCACCTCGTCCCAGGCCCACGCGCCGAGCCAGAATCCCGGCACCAGGATGATCGGCGCTGCTCCCACCCCTGTACCGTAGGCGAACGCAACGATTAGCTGAATATACGAATATTCGCCTATTCGTGCCTATACTGGCGCCATGGCGCTGTACCCCACTCCCCCCAAGTCGAAGGCGCTCGAGAGCCGGCTGACGGAGCTCGACGAGCTGCGCCGCTACCTGGCGCAGCACCTGGGCGAGACCGCCGAGCCGTGGACCGGCGTCCTGCGCCGCCTCGCCGCGGCCGAGGCGGCCGTGGGCTCGACCTCGATCGAGGGCTACGGCGCGAGCGTCGAGGACACGGTCGAGATCCTGGCCGGCCGCCACCCGATCGACCCGCCCGAGGAGACGCAGCGGATCATCGCGGCCTACGGGCAGGCGATGGACCGCACCGCCGTGCTCGCGGCGGATCCCGAGTTCGAGTGGACCGCGCGCACGATCAACGAGCTGCACTTCCTGGTGTGCCATCCCCAGCCGGAGGCGCAGCCAGGCCGGTTTCGCGACGGGCCGGTCGTCGTCACGCGCGGCGCCGGCCGCGATCCGTATCGCGCCCCGGCGGCGAAGGAGGTGCCGGGACTGGTCAACCAGCTCGCGCGCTGGCTCGACGGCGGCGACCTGAACCGCCATCCCGTCGTGCGCGCCGCCATGGCCCACCTCGACGTGGTCTCGATCCACCCCTTCCGCGACGGCAACGGCAGGGTGGCCCGCGTGGTGCAGTCGCTGGTTCTCGCCCGGGAAGGCCTGCTCCGGCCCGAGCTCGTGTCCATCGAGCCGTACCTGAGCCGGCACACGCGCGACTACTACGCGGTGCTGGAGCGGGTGCAGGGGCCGGCTTTCGATCCCTCGCGCGACGCCTCGCCGTGGGTCGAGTTCTGCATCGAGGCGCACGTGTTCGAGGCCGCCGAGAGAAGGCGCTGGCTCGAGCTCGCTTACACGCGCCACGACTTCTGCGAGGAGCTCGCGCGCGACCAGGGGTTTCCCGAGCGGCTCGTCATCGCGCTCGACCAGGTGCTGCTCGGCCTGCCCATCACCAACGCCGACTACCGGCGCGAAGCGCGGATCGCCAGCCCCACCGCCGTGCAGGACCTGCAGCGCCTCCGCCACGCAGGGTGGCTGGAGCAGGAGGGCGGCGGGCGGTCCGTGCGCTACGTGGCGAGCCGGCAGCTGCAGGAACGCTGGAGCCGGGCGGCCGCGCGCAGGCGAAGCCTCGGATCAACCGCCTGAAGCGGCGTCTCCCTCGTACCACCTGAGGACGCGCAGCGCCCGCAGGGTGTTCCACCGGCTGGGCCGGCCGTCCCCTTCCTCGAGCGGAAAGTGCACCTTGCCCGCGTGCGTCCTCTCGAGCGGCCACCTGCCGTCCGGCCCGCGCTTGGCCCGCACCAGCTCGACCGCCTCCGCGACTCGAGGGTCGGGACGGTCCCCCGCCCGCCGGAAGTGCTCGAGGGCGCGCAGCACGTCGTAGTGCCAGCGGGGCGGAAACGAGAGCTCGAGGTATCCGTCCTTCACGACCTCGCCGGTGCTCTTGCGCCGGAACAGGGCGCGCTCCAGCAGGTACTCCTCGCCGTCACGCCGGGCCGCGACCGAATCAGCCGTGCCGCCGGTCGCCTGCTCGTGCTCCAGCAGGCCCTCGAGCACGCAGATCGTGGTGTCGAACGAGGAGCGGACCGAGCCGTTCTCCGCCTCGCAGTTCCAGCCCCCGTCGTCGAGCTGCTCGGCCACGAGGCGCTCGACGATCCCCTCCACCGGCCGGTCGAAGTAGGCGCCGAGGGCCACCGTGCGGCCGTTGATGCAGGGCTCGACCTCGCCCGCGAAGAATGGCTCGCCGGCATGCTCCCAGCGCGCGCTCTCCGCGACGCGCGCGACCGCCGCGCGCACCCTTTCGTCGGCGGGATCGACCCCGAAGATCCGGAGCAGGGTCAGCGTCGGCTCGGTCGCGACCCACGGCTGCCCCGTCCCGCGCTTGGGCGATGAGAACCAGCCCGACGGGAAGAGCGCGCCTCCCGCCCACAGTCCGTCCTCACCCTGCAGGTCGAGCAGCCGGGCGCCCCAGCCCTCCCTCGCGACCTTCGCGCGCTCGGCCGCCACCTCCTCGGGGGCGGCGCCGGCCAGGTCCTGCAGGGCCTGCCAGCGAATCGCCGGGTCCGAGTCGAGCAGCCAGTCGAGCACCCCGCTTTCCGGCATCCCCATGCCTGACGGCGGCCCCCTAGTCCTTCCCGAAGCTCCACCGCGACGCGCCGAAGGGCTCGGCCCCGTCCCCGAGCTGGCGCTCGACGCGGCTCCAGGGAATCGGCTCGTGGCCGTAGATGTCGAGATTCTTGGTTTCCATCTCGTCCTCCTTGACCGGTGGCGCGGATCGCGCAGTTTTGGAGAAGCCGCCCCGCCGGTCGCTGCCTAGGATGAGGAATCGCCGGACTCAAATCTCGCACAGGAGAGCCCAAGATGGCTGACGCCAAAACCGCAAGGAAGAAGAAGACGAGCAGGGGATTCAGCGCCGAAGAGAAGTCCGCGATGCGCCAGCGCGTGCGCGAGGTGCAGTCGGGCGGCAAGACCGACGAGGAGGGCGCGGTGCTCGAGAAGATCGCCGCCATGTCACCGAAGGACCGCGCGGCTGCGGAGCGCATCCACCGCATCGTCAGGACGACCGCGCCGCAGCTCGCGCCCAGGCTCTGGTACGGGATGCCGGCCTACGCCAAGGACGGCAAGCTCATCTGCCACTTCCAGGACGCGAAGAAGTTCAAGACCCGCTACCCCACGCTGGGCTTCAGCGACAAGGCCAACCTCGACGACGGCAGCATGTGGCCGGTCGCCTACGCCGTGACCGAGCTCACGCCCGCCGTCGAGGCGCGGATCGCGGCCCTGGTGAAGCAAGCCGCGAGCTGACACCCCCGGACGGCACTTTCGAGCGGCGCCGAATTCCACGCCTTTTGCGCCAAACGCGCCAAATCCCGCGCCGATTGCCCGCGTTTGGCGCCGAACGCGCCTAAACCGCCAACAGATCCTGTGCGCGGTTCAGCCTAAGCGGGAACGCTCGCGACGATGATGCGCTGGGCGCCGCCGAAGCGAACGTCGTCCCTGCCCGGGAAGTAGGTGCGCTGAGCCTCCTCGGGCCCGAAGTGCGTGACCTCGGTGAACCCCAGGTCGACCACCAGCTGCTCGATCTCCGCCGGCCGGAAGAGGCTGAGGAACGGCTCGCCGGACTCGTTGGCGATCGCCCGCACGGCGCCTTCGATGGGTCCGGCCAGGCCGCGCAGCTCGTCCGAGGGGACGTTGTAGGTGAACACGACCTGCGAGCCCGGAGCGCTCGACGCGATCGTCCCGAGCGTCGTCCGGATGGCGTCGAGGGTCAGGTACATCGTGACGCCCAGCCAGGAGAAGACCGCGCGGCGTGTCCAGTCGAAGCCCGCCGCACGCAAACCGTCGTGCAGGCTCTCGCGCTCGAAATCGACCGGGACGAAAGTCAGGTTCGCCGGAAGAGGTACATCCAGCTCCTGCAGCCGCCGCCGCTTCCACGCCTGGGACGCCGGCTGGTCGACCTCGAAGGCATGGACCTTCTCCCGCAGATCGGGCCGGCGGTACGCGAACGTGTCCAGGCCCGCCCCGAGGATGACGTACTGGTCGAGGCCGCCGGCGGTGGCCCGCGTCACCAGGTCCTCGGGGACCCGCGCCCTGACGCACACCCAGCGCGTGAAGCTCAGGACCGCGGCGGCCGGAAGCTCGCGGCGCAGCCGCTCCGCCATCGCGGCGCCCTCCTCGCCGGCGAGCTCGCCCGACAGCGCATCGTCGAGGATCCAGGGCGGTGGTTCGTCACGATGCATCGCCCGGGCGATCGCGGTGAGGATCGCCGTCTTGCTGGGACGGCGCGGGATCACGGGAGTCAAGGCATCGAGATACTAGGCCGCATTCACGAAACGACGCATGGCGTCACAGTCTCGCCGCGAAGAGCCGCCACGAGCCCGGAATGCCCTTGAGGTCGTGCTCACCGCGGTCGTCGAACTGAATCCCGGTCCCTGAGACCAGCTCCTTGACGAGGGACGAGACCAGGATCTCGCCCGATCCGGCCAGCGCCTCGATCCTCGATCCCGCGTGCACGGTGATGCCGACGAGCTTCCCGCCACTGCGCTCGCACTCGCCGGCGTGCACGGCGGCCCGCACCTCGACCCCCGCGCGCCGCACCGCTTCGCGCACGGCCGCGGCGCACCGGACCGCGCGGGCGGCTCCGTCGAACTCCACCAGGAAGCCGTCGCCGACCGAGTCGACCTCGCTCCCGTTGAAGCGCTGGACCTGCTCCCTCACCGCGGCCTGGTACTCGGCCAGGACGTCCCGCCAGCGCCGGTCGCCCAGCTCGGCCGCGCGGCGCGTGGAGTCGACGACGTCGACGAACATCAGCGTGGTCAGCACGCGGCCGGCCTCGGGCGCGATCTCCTCGGCCACCTGCACCGGCCTCTCCCAGAACCGGCCTGGGAGCAGCAGCACGGACCCGGTCGCCTGGGCCACCAGCTTGTCGTGCTCGTCCCGTACCTCACAGTTGAGCACGGCGATGGTGCGGCCGCGGTGAACGAGGTGCGCCCTGGCCCGGAGCTCGCCCTCGTCCGGACGAACCGGGCGGAGGAAATTCACCTTCAGGTCGATGGTGTTGAAGGCGGTCCCGGCGGGGACCGTGCTTCCGGCGGCGAGGATCATGGTGGCGTCGGCGAGAAAGGCGATCGCCCCTCCGTAGATGACGCCGAAGGCGTTGCAGAGCCAGCGCGATTTGCGCATGGCCAGCGTCATCTCCCCTTCCGCGCCATCCACCGCGCGCAGACCCATCAGGAGGTAGCACGGCGGCACGAAATCGCCGGCCACGACCTGCTTGATCACCTCGGTGCCCGGGGTGGAGTCCCAGTACTCTCGCCCGCGGACGTCGCCTTCGACCGGGCGCAGATAGGGATCTGGCGAGCTCGAGGCTTGAGGCGCGTCCTGGGCCCGCGACTCCATCACCTCCGCGTCGAGCGGAAACAGCACGCAGCGCGAGGTCGCGTGCGCGAGCAGGCGGCCGCGCCCGTCCTCGATGGCCGCCTCTGAAAGGCCGAGCGACCGGGTCCCATGGATCAGGCGCCCCCGCCCGATGATGGTCTCGCTCCGCACGGTCGGGGTGCGCAGAAAGTTGACGGACAGCTCGGAGCTCGTGATGCCCCAGCCCGCGGGCGCGCTGGTCAGAACCGCGGAGCCGAGCGGCAGGTCGCTGACGAACGCGATCGTCCCGGCCAGGAACACGCCGGCGCCCGACTGCCACCAGGGGCTGGCGGGCATCGATGCGCTCGCCGTCCCCAGCCCGGCCTCGGACAGTCGCAGGCCGGTGAGCTTGGTGGCGGGGGCGTCGGGCAGCCGGCGCTCGACGGCGGCCCGCAGCATCTCGAGGCCCGACATCCCCACGACCTCGCGTCCCCACAGCCCGCCCCGGGCCGGTTCCCGCGATGTGAGCTCCACGGGTTGCACCGTCACAGCGGCAATCCTATGCGGTGGCGGGTGCTCGCTCACGCCGGCGACCGGAGCTTTACCGGCCGCGCTCCAGCGCGCACGATTGCGTCCACGGTGATGGACAAGTCCCAGCTCGGCCGCGCGGGCGAGCTCGCGCTCTCGCTCTACGCGCTGGTGACCTCCGCCGGGGAGGTGGAGATGTTCTCGCCTGTCGTGGACGACGACCACGTGGACCTCGTGGCGGGGCGGCGCGGCGGCCTGCCCAATATCGGGATCCAGGTCAAGACCACCGATGGGCTCGACGGCAACGGCCTGGTCGAGGCGACGGCCTCCTATCCGGTGGGCGGGGTGCGGGAGGACGAGGCCTTCATCTACGCGGTGCTGCTGCTGGACTCGGTGCGGGTCCGCGCCGCCTGGCTCGTCCCGAGCCCCGACTTCAACCGGCTGGCCTACCGGCACACGGGTGACGGCCGCCAGGTGCTCGAGTTCCGGGCATCGCCCGAGGCGCAGGATGCGTTCGCGGGATTTCGGGTCGGGCCGCCGCAGCTCGGCCCCGCGCTTCTCACCCGGATCCGCCTCGTGCCGGCCGCGCCGGAGTGGCTCCGCTCCCTGCTGTCCTGACTCGGCGCGCCTGCGGGCACCGGTGGGCCATCCCGCTCTACACCTCCCCGGGACCACTTGCCAGTTATGGCATAATTATGGCGTGAAGCGCACCACCGTGATGGCTGACGAAGACGTGCTTGAGCGACTGCGTCAATCGGCGGCACGAGCAGGTCGGTCGCTGGGAGACCTTGTGCGAGAGGCTCTTGAAGAGAAAGCTGCCGCGCTTGCGCCGGCGCCCTCATCGCTCGGCCACGGTGACAGCCATGGTCGAGGGCCTCGTGCAGCCGACATCGGTGACCTCCCGGTCGAGCCCGATTCTTGGCGCTCGTCCTAGACACCGGGCCGCTCCTGGCCGCGATCGACCGCTCGGACCCGGACCATGAGCGGTGCAGAAACCTGATCGAGCGAGCTGGAGAACCCCGCGTGGTTCCGGCTCCGGTGGTGGTCGAGCTCGACTACTGGTGCCGGACGAAGCTGACCCAGGATGACTTCCTTGTATTCCTGGACGACGCGGTAGCCGGGGCCTTCCAGATCGAAGAGCTTGGCCGCGCCGACTACAGCCGAGCTCGAGAAGTGCAAGCGGTGTACGCGGATAATCGAATTGGTTTTGTCGATGCGGCTGTGCTAGCCCTGGTCGAGAGGCTGGCTGAGAACAAATTGGCGACTCTTGACCACCGACATTTTTCGGTCATGCGACCGGCTCACGTGCGAGCGCTTCGGCTTCTCCCCTGAGACCGCGCACGGCGCGGTGGTTTCTGACCGATACAACCGTGGTGGGCCGTAGTTTCGCAAAGTAGGCGACTGGTTCAGCCACGCTGACCTTGCCAGCCGCCCCTCATCGAACCGTGCGTGAGGTTCTCCCTCACACGGCTCTCCGAC
>CAZLJC010000048.1:0-13800 GCA_964559855.1 uncultured Actinomycetes bacterium | reverse complement strand
GACGTCGAGGACCTCGGCCTGATCAAGATGGACATGCTCGGGCTGCGCACCCTGTCGGTGGTCGCCGAGAGCCTCGAGCTGATCCAGGGCACGACCGGCGAACGCCCCGACCTCGATGCGCTGCCGCTCGACGATCCCCGGGTCTACGAGATGTGCGGCGAGGCGGACACCATCGGAGTGTTCCAGATCGAGTCGCGCGCCCAGATGCAGACACTTCCGCGCACGCGTCCGAAAACGTTCAACGACCTGGTCGTGGAGGTGGCGATCATCCGCCCCGGACCGATCCAGGGCAACGCCGTCCATCCGTACATCCGGCGCAAGCAGGGCCGCGAGGCCGTCACGTATCCCCATCCGCTGCTCGAGCCCATCCTCGAGGACACGCTCGGCGTGATCCTCTACCAGGAGCAGATCATCGAGATCGCGATGCACGTCGCCGGCATGCGCCCGGCGCGCGCGGACGGGTTCCGGAGGGCGATGACCCGGCACCTGAACCGCGTCGAGATGTCGTCGCTGGAGGACGAGTTCATCGGCGGATGCCTGGGCAACGGGGTGCCGCGCGAGGTCGCCGACCAGCTCTTCACTGCGGTGCAGGGCTTCGCCGTCTACGGCTTCTGCCGCTCGCACGCCGCGGCTTTCGCCCGGACCTCGTACGAGACCGCGTGGCTCAAGCTCAACCACCCGGTCGAGTTCGGCTGCGGGCTGCTGAACAACCAGCCGATGGGCTTCTATCACCCGAGCGTGCTGGTCGAGGACCTGAAGCGCCACGGAGTCAAAGCCCTCCCCGTCGACGTCAACCGCTCGGACGTGCGCTGCCTCCCCGAGGCCATTCCCGAGGCACCCAAACCCGCCGCTGCCGGCGCCCGCGCCCAGCTCGCAATGCGCATCGGCTTCAACTACGTGCGCGACCTGGGCGAGGAAGGCCGCCAGGCCATCGTCGACGAGCGCGCGAGCGGCGGCGAATACCGCTCCTTCGACGACTTCATCCACCGCCTCAGGGGCGGCCCCATCGGCCCGCGCGCCGTGCGCAACCTCGTGATGGTCGGCGCCTTCGACGCCCTGGGCCGCCCGCGCCGGGAGCTGCTGTGGGGCTGGCAGGAGCGCTGGCACGGCACGGGCCTGCGCGAGGGGATCGACCGCCAGTCCGAGCTCCGCCTCGGTGAGACCGCGCCCGCGCTCCCCGGCATCACCGCCTTCGACGCCAACCAGCTCGAGTACCGCATCTCCGACCTCTCGACCGGCCACCACCTGATCCACTTCTGCCGCGACCGGCTCGACGCCCTCGGCGCGATCACGACCGCAAAGCTCCCCGCGGTCCGCAACGGGCAGCGCGTCCGCGTGGCCGGCCTGGTCATCACCCGCCAGGCGCCGTCGACCGCCAACCGGATCCGCTTCTTCACTCTCGAGGACGAGTTCGGCCAGGTCAACGTCACGATCAAGCCCGAGGTCTACGAGCGCCACCGCCACCTGGCCAACCGCCAGCCGATCCTGGTCATCGACGGGGTGATGCAGCGCCAGGACGGCGTGCACTCGGTCCTGGCCTCGGAAATCCAGGCGCTCACCGGCGTCCCGCGGCCCGCCACCCGCTCGCACGACTACCGGTGAGCTCGGCCCTCCAGCCCCGCTTCCGCCCCCAAACCTCCCAGCAGGAATTCCTTACTTTATGTAGCCCTGGGTGGGGCCTTTGCCCCAAGCTATGGGGTTGAGCCCGAACTCCAACGCAGCAGCCCAGAGGAAATAGACCCATGTCGATCGCCCGTGAAATCGAAGACATCGCGCGTGACCTGATCAAGCACCAGCACGATCACCCGCCGGTGCGCGACCTGAACCGCGAGACCGACCGGCGCCTCACCTTCGCCGACCGCGTCGCCTCCGACTTCGCGCGGCTCATCGGCAGCTGGATCTTCGTGCTCGCCCAGCTCGGGATCATGGTCGTGTGGGTCGGCCTCAACGCGCTGGACCTGATCCACCCCTGGGACCGCTACCCCTTCCTCTTCCTCAACTTCGTGCTGAGCCTGGAGGCGGCGATCTGGGTCTCGGTCGTGCTCATGGCGCTCAATCGGTTCGCCGACCGCGACCGGCTGCGCGCGCAGCACGACTACGAGCTCGACGTCAAGAACGAGGAGGAGCTCAAGGCCCTGATGAACCACCTGATGCACCAGGACGAGGTCCTGCTGCAGATCGTCAACCGGCTCGACCGCGGCGACCGCGAGATGAAGCGGCTCGCGCGGCGGCTCGAGCAGGCGATCGAATCCAGCGAGCCTGCCCCGTCGCCGCGACCGGCCGGGCCGGAACGCCCTCCGGTCGGCGTCCCGGCCCCCTGACCCCCACCCCCCGGTCAGGTCACGCGCCGCCGACCCGGTACACGGTGTACTCCCCGTCGTCGTAGACGATCGCCCCATGCTGCGACCAGTAGGCGCGGTTGCCTCCGCGCTGCGTTTCCTGCGGACCGATGAGCACGTAGGACACGCCGTACCTCCGCACCAGCTCGGGCGCTGACGCCGCGCCCTCCAGGATCAGCCGCTCGTCCGATCCCTTCTGCCAGAAGTCGGACAGCCCGTACGTCCACAGCCAGCCCGGATAGCCCACGATCTCCCGCCGCCCCGCCAGCGTGGGGATCGGATTGTTGTGCTCGTCCGCCACGGCGAAAACGGCGGTCGGGCTCGTGTTGTGGCGCGCCCAGTCCGCCACCTTCAGGCCGCCCGAGTCGGTGAACTGCACGAAGCTCACCGGGTAGTCGGACGCCCGCGTGACGTCCAGCAGCCCGGAGAGCCCGAGCAGCACCAGGGCGGCCACCGCGACCGTCGCCGCCGCGGGACCGCGCGCGAGCATGCCCGCCAGCACGCCGCCCACCAGCACGCTGCCCAGCAGCGCCCAGAACACGAAGAACTTCGTGTTGTCCCAGATCCACGGCTGCAGCACGATCACGTTCGGCACGGCGAACCACAGCCACATCGGCGCGAACCACGTCGGAAACGCCGTCGGGAACCAGCTCCGCACCCCGTAGGCCGCGATCATCGCCGGCAGCAGCAGCGACGTGTTCCAGATCCAGAACCACACGAAGTTCCAGGCCAGGACGGCGGAGGAGTCGTGCGCCGGGTCGCCCGGCGTGTACCAGCCCGGCGCGATGCAGTACCCATGGATCGAGGCGAGCGATCCGCACACGCTGTTGTTCGCGGGCGGCCACATCCACGCCAGGATGGGCACCCCGACCACCAGCGCCGGCACGAACAGCGCGAGCCACTCCACGCGGCGGTGGAACAGCGCCCAGAACGCGGAGAGCGCGACCACGGTGCCGTACGCGTGGACGTGGAACACCGGCATCACGGCGGTGAGCACGCCCGCGAACAGGAACGGTCGCCACCCCGACGCCGGGTCGTGCAGGGCGATCCAGATCAGCGCCAGCACGACCAGCGCGAGGCCCAGGCCGGACAGTGTCGTGCGCTGCGGCACGAGGTAGGCGAGCACGGGATTCAGCCACTGCAGGTCGACGTCGCGGTAGAGCGTGTACTCGCGCTGCAGGTGCGCGAGCGCCGCGAGCCCGTGGTGCTGCACGTCGGTGAGCAGGAAGACGAACCCGAAACCCCCGCTGAGCAGGAATACGAACACCGCGATCGCGGCCGCCGCGCGCCCGCCCGCGAAGCGCAGCGCGGCCAGGTACATCACGCCGGGAAAGGCGAGCGCCAGCATCACGCTCGTCGCGGTCAAGGCCTCGGTCAGCGGAATGCCGGCGGGGATCAGCTCGGCCGCGAAGTAGTCGAGCATGAACGGGTAGCCGAGCCGGTTGCCGGGGTCGATCGGAAACTGCGGCGGGAAGTTGTGGCCGTACGCGAACGACCCGGCGAAGCTCAGGTGGGCGGCCCAGTCGCCCCAGATGTTGACGTAGCCCGCGTAGAGACCGGTCGGCGTGTAGACGTACGCCTGGTGGAAGAAGTGGATCGACCACGCGCCGCACACGAGCGTGATGGCCAGCAGCGGCCAGGGGTGGGTCCCGCCGCGCAGCGGCACCGCCCACCGCGCCCGCGCGTCCGACGCGTCCGCCCTCAGGCGAGGCGCCGACGTCACGACGCCGGCCACGCCCAGCGCCAGCCCCACGGCCAGGCCGAAGACCACGGTCGCGCCGCTCACGTCGCGTACCGCCAGCGACGCCCCAAAGCTCGGCACCGCGACCGCGACCACGCCGGTCACCACGCCGAAGAAGATCCGCTCCTCGAGCGTCAGCGCGAGACCGGAGAGATACGTCGCCCCGAAGCCCGCCGCCGTGCAGGAGGCGAGAAATACGAAAGCGGCTAATTCCAACAGAACAGCTGCTGCTCCGACGGCGGCAGGTCGTTGCGGCAGTGGTCGAGCCACACCTTCGGCCCCCACACCGGCGTGCCGGACTCGGCGAAGAACGCCGACTCGGAGATCGGCGTCGCCGTCCACACGGGATAGAAGTAGGCGAAGAACAGGACCGCGATCCCGAGGTGCGCGGCGACGAGCCGGTAGCGGCCTGGCGGAGGAAGCTTCTGCGCCACGTACGCGAGCACGAACGCGACCGCCAGGATCATGAAGATGAGCCCGCCGAACATGTGGTACATGAACAGGACCCGCGAGATCATCCACCACGGCGCGTACTGCGTGATGAACCCGAGCAGGATCACCAGCGCCGGAAAGCTGCGGTGGCGAACGATGAAGTACGGCATCGAGACCATGCAGGGCAGGCTCGTCCACCAGATCCACGGGTTGCCGAGGTTCGACATGCGCGCGATCAGCGGCTGGCCCGTGAACCGGTCGAGCCCGAGGTTGGTGTACTCGGCGTAGTAGAGCACCGGCCGCGAGAGCAACGGCCACGTCCACGCCTTCGAGCCGTACGGGTGCGTGGCGACGAGGTTCTTGTGGTAGTTGAAAGACTGCAGCTGGTACGTCCACATGTCCATCAGGTTGTGGAACTGTCCGCGCGCGAAGAACGGGTACCACGACACGATGTAGATGGCCGCCGGGATGAGGACGAGCGCGAGGATCGCGATCGAGAGATAGGACGGCCAGAAGACGTTGCCCGGCAGCGGCTCTCCCTCGTGGTGCCGCCACACAGCCCACGGCCGGCCCGGCAGGCCGAACTCGAAGTTCAGGCCGCGCAGCAGCGCGCGGGCGGCCAGCAGGAACACGATCGACGCCCACGCCGCGAGCACGATCCACTTCGAGGCGATGCCCACGCCGAGCACGAAGCCCAGGCCGACCAGCGACCCCATGGCGCCTTCGAACGTGCGGCTCTGGATGTGGACGAGGAAGAGAAAGTACGCGAGCAGGATGAAAAAGATCGGGAAGATGTCGATCATGCCGATCCGCGACTGGATGAAGAACATCCCGTCGAAGCACACCAGCGTCGCGGCCGCGACGGCGAACAGCCGGTTCGGCCACAGCCGCCGCGCGAGCAGGTACATCGTCGGGATGCACAGGCTGCCGAAGATGCAGGCGGCAATCCGCCACCCGAAGGTGTTGAAGCCCAGGTCGATGTAGTCGCCGTGTGCGCCCTGGAAGTGAACGCGGTACCAGCCGTAGCTCCACTCGCCGGCGGCGATGATCTCCTTGGCCAGCGGCGGCTCGGGGTCGAAGTAGCTGTAGCGGCAGTACGCCGTCGTGGTCGTGCAGGCCTCCATGCCCTTGACGTCGTCGTACGCGTCGACCGGGAAGTAGATCTCGTCGAAGACCTGGCCGTTGGGCGGCGACAGCTCGCCGTTGGTCTGCTTGTAGCCCCGGTTGAATGGATAAGCCAGCCCGCAGATCGTGCCCTGGTCGCCCTGCGCGTCGACCGGCGTGTTGGGCACGCAGTTGGTGATCGGCGCTCCCCCGAAGGGGTTGACGAAGAGGTTGGGCAGGATCGGGCTGAAGAAGCGAAGCCCGAACGCCACCGCGGTCAGGGCCAGCAGCGCCACGACGTCCCAGCCGTCGAAATAGATGCTCTCGCGCCGCCGCTTCGGAGCCTCGGCCTCCTCGAGCTGGTAGGCGCGGGGGCCGATCACCGGCGGCGCTTGCGCCGCCTCGACCCGCCCTGGTTCTGCCCGATCCGCTCCGGCAGGTGAGCGCTGATCTCCCACACCACCGCGTCGGCGTCCGGCACCGGGATGGCGATCGTGTCGTCGTACATCAGCCGCCCGCGGAACAGCCCCAGGCCCTTCTTGACCGCGGCCAGGTGCGACTCGTCACCGCGCAGGCGGATGAATACCGCCGGCTTGTCGATGTGCTGCTTCATGATCGGCGCCACCATCCGGCTGCGGCTGTCCAGGAAGTGCTGGCGCAGCGGCAGCGCCTTGACCGACTTGATCGACTCGTAGTCGAGCACGACGTTGCTGAACATGCTCGAGATCTGGACACCGGTGTCGAGCACCCGGAGGCTGCTCCGGTAGCGGTACAGCAGGATGCCGCCGCCGAGCAGCAGCCCGGCCGGCACGTAGAGCAGCCAGACGGAGAAGGTCGGAGAGAAGATCTGGCCCCGGTAGATCGCGATGCCGGTGGCCACGCCCCCCGCCAGCACGAGCAGGGCGGCGAAGAATCGCTGCTGCTGCCACAGGTGGTGGGCGTACAGGTTCTGGTGCCGGGTCGGCCTGGAAGGTGCTGCGGTGCTCAAGGCGGACTATTGATTATCCGGTTTGGCGAACCCCCGACTCCGGGTCACAGCCTCCCGCCACCCGGCCAGCAGCGATCCGGCCTCGTCCCGCGATATCCTCGGCTCGAACTCGCGGTCGAGCTTCCACAGGCGGTCCAGGTCGCCATCAGCCCACACGCCCGCCCCGATCCCGGCCAGGAACGCGGCGCCGAGCGCGGTGGTCTCGGTCTGGCGCGGGCGCCGCACCGGGATGCCAGAAAGGTCCGCCTGGAGCTGGCACAGCACGTCCATCACCGAGGCCCCGCCGTCCACGCGCAGCTCGCTCAGCCGGCGCCCGGTGTCCCGCTCCATCGCCTCCACGACGTCGCACGTCTGGTACGCCATGGCCTCGACGGCCGCGCGTACGACGTGCGCCCGCGAAGAGCCGCGGGTGAGGCCGGTGATGGTGCCCCGGGCATAGGGATCCCAGTGCGGCGCGCCGAGACCCGCGAAGGCGGGTACGAAGAAGACGCCGCCCGAGTCCGGCACCGACTCGGCCAGCGGACCGGCCTCCGCGGCGGACTGGATGATGCCCAGCCCGTCGCGCAGCCACTGCAGCGCCGCGCCCGTCACGAAGATCGCGCCCTCCAGCGCGTAGGTCAGGCGGCCCGCGCGACGCCAGGCGACGGTGGTCAGCATCCCGGTTCCCGAGGCGACACGCCGGGCGCCGGTGTTCTCCAGGACGAAGGAGCCGGTGCCGTACGTGTTCTTGGCCATGCCATCCGCGGCGCAGAGCTGGCCGAACAGCGCGGCCTGCTGGTCGCCGGCGATGCCCGTGATGGGCGCGGCCACGCCGCCGAACGCCCCGGGATCGCAGGCGCTGATCCGCCCCGCGGAGTCGACGACGCGTGGCAGGTTGTCGAGCGACACGCCGAACAGGTCGGCCATGTTCTCGCTCCACGCGCCGTGGTCGATGTCGTACAGCAGGGTGCGCGACGCGTTGGAGGCGTCGGTCACGTGGTCGCGGCCCGCCGACAGCTTCGCCACGAGCCAGCTGTCGACCGTGCCGGCGCGCGCCTCCCGCGCGCCCGCGATGTTGCGCTCCGCCCACGCCAGCTTGGTCGCCGTGAAGTAGGGATCGAGGACCAGGCCCGTGACCTCTCGCACATCGTCCTCATGGCCCGCCTCGCGCAGGCGCGTGCACTCGTCCGCGGTGCGCCGGTCCTGCCACACGATCGCGGGCGCGATGGGCTCCAGCGTCTTCGCGTCCCACAGCACCAGCGTCTCGCGCTGGTTGGTGATGCCGACGGCCCTCACGTCGCCCGGGCCCGCATGCGCCGCGGCGAGGGCCTGCCTCGCCGACTCGTGGACCGCGGACCAGATCTCGCGAGGGTCGTGCTCCACCCACCCGGGCCGCGGAAAGTGCTGGGCGATCTCGCGGTAGCCCTTGCCGCGCACCTCGCCGTCGAGCCCGACGGCGACGGCGGTCGCGCCGGTCGTTCCTTCGTCGAGGCTCAGAACGACGGCGTCGATCGGGGTTTCCAGCTCCGGTTGAGGCTGCCGGTGGCGTACCCGGAGAGGTCGGCCGAGACGAACTTGTACCCGGCGCCCCTGACCTCCGCCACCACGCGCTCGCGCTCCGCGACCAGGCGCTCGATCTCGTCGCCCTCGACCTCGATCCGTGCCACGTCGCCGTGGTGCCGCACCCGCACCTGGCGGAAGCCGAGCGCTTTGAGCGCCGCCTCGGCCCGCTCGATCTGGCGCAGCGCCTCCACCGTCACGGGCATGCCGTGCGGGATGCGCGAAGAGAGGCACGCGAACGAAGGCTTGTTCCAGTTGCGCAGGCCCAGGGCGCGCGCCGCCGCGCGGATCTCGGCCTTGCCCATGCCCGCCTCGAGCAGCGGAAAGCGCACGCCGCGCCGCACGGCCGACGCGTGGCCCGGCCGGTGGTCGCCCGTGTCGTCCGCGGTGGCGCCGTAGGCGAGGTGCTCGAGGCCGAGTTGATCACGCACCGGCTCGAGCGTGTCGAAAAGCTCCTCCTTGCAGTGGAAGCAGCGGTCGGGGTGGTTGCGCGCGTACGTGTCGAGCTCCACCTCGTTGGTCGTCACCTCGACCAGGCGCACGCCCAGCTCGCGCGCCAGCGCGCGGGCCTCCTCCTGCTCGGACTCGGGGTATGCCGGCGAGCTGGCCAGCACCGCGATCGCGCGCTCGCCCAGCTCGTCGTGGGCCAGCTTGAGCAGGAGCGTGGAGTCGACCCCGCCCGAGTAGGCCACCAGCACCGAGCCCATCCCGCGCACGAGGTCGCGAGCCGAGGTCAGCCGCGCGGTGTCGTACCGATCGAGCTGGATCACCGTGGGCCGACACAGCCGGGACGCCGCGCAGGTCGCGGCAGGCGACCGCCAGGTCGCCGGTCCGGGCGCCAAGACGAAGGAAGGGGTCGCGCTAGGAGGAGCGCATTAGTGGATGCGCGACGACGACGAGCGGGGCCCCATGACGCACGTATTGGCGCCCTGAGCCGCGAGATGCCGGCGGGTTGGCTGTGGCGGCCCACAGCGGTTAGGTTAGCGGGACTGGCCTGCCACGGCGGGAAGCGCGGTCGCCTCGGAGGGCTCCAGCGCGGGCGCGCCACACCACGCCTCGTAGTCGATCAGGCCGTGGACGCTGGGGTGCTCGCCGCACAGCGGGCACGCCTTGTTCTGCCGCAGCTTGAGCTCCCGGAAGCTCATGTCCTCGCCCTCGAACAGCAGGTAGCGGCCGATCATCGGCTTGCCGATGCCGACCAGGTACTTGATGGTCTCGAAGGCCATCAGGCTGCCGATGATGCCCGGCAGGACGCCGAACACTCCCGCCTCGGCGCAGCTCTGGACGCTGCCCGGCGGCGGCGGCTCGGGAAAGAGGCAGCGGTAGCAGCCGGTGCCCTTGGCCGAGTCGAACATGGCCAGGCGGCCTTCGAACCGGAAGATGCTGCCGTGCACCAGGGGCTTGGCGAGGAAGTGGGCCGCGTCGTTGGCGAGATAGCGGGTCGGGAAGTTGTCCGTGCCGTCGATGATCACGTCGTAGGGCTCGAAGATCCGGAACGCGGTCTCCGAGTTGAGGTGCTCGCGGATCGGGACCACCTCGACGTCCGGGTTCAGGTTCCGCAGCGTCTGCGCCGCCGACTCGACCTTGGGCTTGCCGACGTCGTCGATCCCGTGGAGCAGCTGCCGCTGGAGGTTGGACGAGTCGACCACGTCGAAGTCGACGATGCCGACCTTGCCGACGCCCGCGGCGGCCAGATACATGGCGGCGGGCGAGCCGAGGCCGCCGGCGCCGAGGAGGAGGACGCTCGAGTTCAGGAGCTTGCGCTGCCCCGCGCCGCCGACTTCCGGCAGCATGAGATGACGCGCGTAGCGGGCGACCTGATCGGGGGTGAACGACTGAATGTGGGCCATCTGCAACTTGAATATACCCAGGGTGGCCCACGGGATATTCCTATAGTGAAGTGGCCATGGAGACCGAGTACCTAGACGAGGAGCAGGTGATCTCCCTTTACAACAAGGTCCGGACGGGCAAGCGGACGTGGCCGGAGGGGATCTGGAGCTCTCCCGCCGCCCTCCAGTATGCCGTCACGGTGTTCGACTACTGGATCCACAACGTCATGGGCTGGAAGGGCTGGCCCGACGCCCGGGGCAAGGTGACCCCAGCCCTCCTCGAGGAGCACCGCCTCGCCGACCTGGTCGAAAGCGTGTTCGTACCCGAGTTCGGGGACGACTGGCTGGACTTCGAGGTCGTGCTGAACGAGAGCATGCGGCTGTCCGACGACGAGGCCTGGTCGCCCGACGTCACCGACCGGCAGGAGCGGGTCGAGGCGGCGTTCGAGCACGCCTTCCAGCAGCTGGTCGGCGACAGCAAGCAGCAGCCCAAGCTCCTCCCCACCTACCACAGGTTCCGCAACCACCTGCTGCGCATGTGGAGCGCCTTCCAGGAGGCGCAGGCCGAGCACGACAAGGCCGAGCGGGAGCAGGCCGAGCGGTTCTGGGCCAACCTGCGATTGGTGCGCAGCACGCGCGGCCGCGGCGCCGAGGCGTGGTCGATCGTCAACGTCGACGACGAGCGCCGGGGCGAGGTGGTCGTGCTGTGGGGCGAGCCGCACCCGTACTGCGTGGTGGTGCTGGACGACGATATCGAGGCCGGCGGGTGGGAGCAGGTGATCTACCGGCTGGAGCAGGAGATCCTGGTCGAGGAGCCGGGCGTGGTCAGCTACGCGGTCTGGCACAAGGGCTTCGTCGGCGAGTACTACCGCTGCGCGGACTGCGGCGAGCTGCACAGCCAGTTCGACGAGGACACGACCACCGGGCTGCGCCTGGACGACCTCGACCCGCCGGAAGAGCGCTAGCTCCAGCTCAAGCTCTAGTACACCGAGAGGCTGAAGTTCTTCCCCTCCCAACCGGTCATGTAGTGGGCGGTCCAGGAGAGCTCTGACCCGGCCGCCAGCCGCTGGCACGGAACCTCCGCGACCCACACGCCCAGCGTGGTGTCGACCGCTTCGACCTGGCGGAACGACTTCCAGCCGTCGAACGTGTAGTGCACGGCGCCGGGCCGCGGCAGCTGGACCTTCAGCGCGCGCCCCGCGGCGATCCTGGTGATCTGGTGCCGGTGCGACCACACGAACGCAGGCTCGAGGGCGACGCCCTCGGTGTAGCGGCGCCGGGCCGGCAGCACGATATCGGGAAAGCCGGCGAGCGCGATCGTCACCAGCAGCTCCAGGTACTCCGCGTGCGCCCACCCCAGGGGGCACGCGGACCCGCTCGGCCGGCCGAACCGCAGCCCGCGCGCCGGCAGGTCCGGGCCGTCCCACAGCTGCTCGGGCAGCATCAGTCCCTGTCCGGCGAAGCCCTCGAGCGAGCGCACGAGCTCGGCCGCGGAGAGGCCCATCGCGAAGAAATGGCGCGCCCGCTCGCCCGTGAGCACCGGCCAGGCCCGGCCGCGCCCGTCGCCGTCCCAGGGTGATCCGTCCTCGTGCTCGCCGTACCGGTCGCCGGTGTATCGGCGCCAGCTTGGGCCGGAGGGCAGGCTCGCCTTGAGCGAGGTGTCGACGCCCTGCAGGCTGCGCAGCACGCGGTCATCCTTCGGCCGGCGCAGGCCGTAGCGCACGAGCTCCAGGAACTCGGGCGCGGTCGCGCCCTCGCGCGGGCGGTTGTCGGGATCGGTGCCGAGGCGAAGGTACTGGCCCGCCGCCGTGGAGCACCAGGCTTCGACGCGGTCGTTCCAGTAGTCGGCGATCGCGCGCAGGTGCGCCGCCGCGACATGCTCGCCTGCGTCGCCGGCGAACTCCGCGGAGACGATGAGGGCGGCGATGCACGCGGCGAGCGTCGAGGGCGAGAGCCCGCCCGCGTCCTCCCACCGGTCCAGCGGCGTGCTCGGCCCCTCCCGGACGAGGAACTGGGCCGCGGGCCGCACCATCGTGGGATAGGGGTCGTGGTCGAGGCATCCCGCGACGCCCAGCCGCCAGGCGAGGAGGATGGGCAGGGCGACCTGGTCGAGCTCGGTCGACTGCCAGTGCGGCGTGCCGTCGAGAAACCAGTTCTGGGGCCACGCCCCGTCCGGCCTCTGGTGCTGCTGCAGGTGGCGCAGCGCGCGCATGGCCGCGTCGGTGTCCCCCGCGTCGAGCAGCGCGGTGGCGATGCGGCACAGGTCGCGCGGCCACACCAGGTGGTAGACCTGGTTGCCGTCGTGGTTGCTCTCGCCCCACGGCGCAGCAGGCGCCGCGATGAACGCGCCCGCGTGCGACTTGTCCTCGAGGCAGTGCAGCACGGCGAGCGAGGCACGGGCGAGCGCACCCTCGTCGCCGCTGACGTGGCCGAGCGCGCGAGGGATCTCCGGCTGCGAGCGCCACGCGAGCTCGAAAGCCTGTCGTGTCGCGCCCGCGCCCTTCTGCAGCGCCACGCGCGCGATCTCCTCTGCGTCCGCGCGGGAGTTCGCGAAGCCGATGGCCAGCTGGAAGGAGCCGGCGCGCACGCCGATCTCCGCGCCCACCGCGACGTTGCCCGGCCCTGCCTCCTCGTAGCTCGACGTGAGCATGCCGTCGCCGTCGAACAGGTCGACCTGCAGGTCGGAGCTGCGAAAGTAGCCCACGGTCGCGCGGCTGAACGGTCCGACGATGCAGATCCACGTGTCCTGCTGTTGCATGAGCAGGGCCGGCGGGTGGGTGTCGACGACCCAGGCGTGGTTGCCGTTGGTGCCGGGCTGCCAGTGCGCGGAGGCCTGCGTGTAGAGGCGCAGGTCCGGCAGCTCCGGCGTGAACGTGACCGCGACGAGCATCGCGTTCTCCTCCGGGTCGGAGAAGAACTCCTTGGTCAGGCGGTACTCGTGGTGCGTCGTGTCGACGCGGAAGGCAGGCACCCCCGGCAGCAACCACGAGACGGCATGCTCGCCATCCGCGGCGTCATCGACCGGCGGCGAGCCGCCGGCGGAGACGAAGAACCTGAGCTCGTGCAGCGCGACCCGGTCGAGGAAGGGAAAGAAGATCTCGCTGAGGTTGCCATCCGCCAGCGTGTACCAGAGCTTGCTCCTGGCCCCGGGCGCAGTTCCGAAGGCCATCTTGCGCCCGGGCCCCCACATGGGAGGCGCGCCGGGGCCGCCGGGTGCTTCCATCGGCTGCTAAGTATGGAGAGCGGGTGGGCTGGATAGAATCAATCGACGGCCAGCGCTTCGTGGGGAGGTGGCTGAGTGGTCGAAAGCACCCGCCTGCTAAGCGGGTAGGGGGTGTAAAGCTCCCTCGAGGGTTCAAATCCCTCCCTTCCCGCTCTCGGACTCCGGCCGCTGCCAGCACCTCGGGTAGGCTTCCTCGCGGGTCACCAGCCATGGTCCCGGCCTGGCTGGTGTACTTTCTCGGCGCGGCGTGCTGTGGGTCAACCTCGGCCTGATCGTCCTGATCGCCACGCTGGCGCTGGGTCTGGCGGCGCTCCTCGGTCCCGCGGTTGGATCGATCGAGCACGACCGCGCTCGCCATCGTGAGGTTTGGCCTGCCGCAGATCGTCGCGACGGCGGCTCTCTCATCCGATCGCTCGGTGGTCATGCTCGAGAACGACACGCTGATCTTCGACGCCGGCGCCTCGCCACCTCAGTCCGCGGTGCTCGATTCACCGCGGCTGACGATGTATCTGCTCGCCGTGATCGCGGCCCTGCTCATCGTCATGGCGATCGCCTACGCCGCCGGCCGCCGCCGGTCACGCCTGGAAACGCCTGAAAACGCCTAG
>CAZLJC010000047.1:0-14177 GCA_964559855.1 uncultured Actinomycetes bacterium | reverse complement strand
GCGCCTCCTCGGAGAGCTCGTGGAGCGGCGCGATGACCGGCAGGCGGCCGACGAATTCGGGGATCATGCCGTACTTGAGCAGGTCCTCCGGCTGCACCTCTTTCAGGTACTCCCAGATCTTCTTCTCGCTCTTGGGCGTGATCTTGGCGCCGAAGCCCATCGACTTCTGGCCCACGCGGTTCTCGATGATGTCCTCGAGCCCGGTGAAGGCGCCGCCGCAGATGAAGAGGATGTTGGTGGTGTCGACCTGCAGGAACTCCTGCTGCGGGTGCTTGCGTCCGCCCTTGGGCGGCACGCTCGCGATGGTGCCCTCGATGATCTTGAGCAGCGCCTGCTGCACGCCCTCGCCGGAGACGTCGCGCGTGATCGACGGGTTGTCGCTCTTGCGCGCGATCTTGTCGATCTCGTCGATGTAGACGATGCCCCGCTGCGCCTTCTCGATGTCGTGATCGGCGTTCTGCAGCAGGTTGACGATGATGTTCTCGACGTCCTCGCCGACGTAGCCCGCCTCGGTCAGGCTCGTGGCGTCGGCGATGGCGAAGGGGACGTCGAGGATCTTGGCCAGCGTCTGCGCCAGGTACGTCTTGCCGCAGCCGGTCGGACCGACCAGCAGCACGTTCGACTTCGAGAGCTCCACGTCGCCGACCGACTTCGAGGCGCTGATGCGCTTGTAGTGGTTGTAGACCTGGACCGACAGCACCTTCTTCGCCCGCTCCTGCCCGATCACGTACTGGTCGAGCGCGGCGCAGATGGTCTTGGGGTTGGGGATGAAGCCGGTCTTCTGCTTCTTCTGCCCGGCGGACCGGTTGTCGTCCTCGAGAACCTCCTGGCAGAGGTCGATGCACTGGTCGCAGATGAACACGCCGGGGCCGGCGACCAGCTTGCGCACCTGGTCCTGCCCCTTGCCGCAGAAGCTGCAGCGGGTGTAGCGGCGGCGGTCTTCTCGTTCGTTCATAGGGTCTTGCTTCCGTCCTTAGCTGGAGGCGGGCGCCGGGGGATTATGGCCCCAGAGAATCTCGTTGGCAAGGCTTATGCACTCGCTGCAGATGAACACTCCGGAGCCGGCCACGAGGCGGATGCCCCGCTCGCCCTGTGACTTACCGCAGAAGGAGCACTTCGGCCGGTGCCGTTTGACCTCATCGCGCCTCTTCCCGCGGCGAAAGATCATCCGGCCGCGACCTTCTCCTTCTCTTTCTCTTTGTCCTTGTCGCCCGCGCCCGGCTTGACCGGCGTGAGGATGATGTCGTCGATCAGGCCGTACTCCTTGGCCGCGTCGGCGGTCAGGAAGTAGTCGCGCTCGGTGTCCTGCGTCACCTTCTCGATCTTCTGTCCGGTGTGCCGCGCCAGGATCTGGTTGAGCTGCTCGCGCGTGCGCAGGATCTCCTTGGCGTGGATCTGGATGTCGGTCGCCTGCCCCTGCATCCCGCCCCACGGCTGGTGGATGAGGATGTTGGCGTGCGGCAGCGCGAAGCGCTGCCCGTGCGCACCGCCGGCCAGCAGGACCGCGGCCATCGAGTACGCCATGCCGATGCAGATCGTCGACACCGGCGGCCGGATGTACTGCATCGTGTCGTAGATTGCGAGGCCCGCCGTCACCTGCCCGCCCGGGCTGTTGATGTAGAGCGCGATCTCCTTCTCCGGGTCCTCGGACTGAAGGAAGAGCAGCTGGGCGACGACGAGGTTGGCGACCTGGTCGTCGATCGGCGTGCCGATGAAGACGATGCGCTCCTTGAGGAGGCGCGAGTAGATGTCGAACGCTCTCTCCCCGCGGCCGGTGTTCTCCACGACCATGGGCACGAGATAGCTGGAGGGACGCATTGGTTCTTTCATAAGAGGTCCTTCGGTCATTCTAGACACGGATCCACGCATTGAAGCCGCGGGGCTCCACTAAATCGGCGGCCCCGCCGTTCCGTGGGAATCCCCCGGTCCGACGATCTCGACCAGGCGGTCGAGCGCGCGTCGCCGGCGGAGGCGGGAGCTGAAGTAGCGCCGGGCGGAAGGGCTGCGCTTGAGCTCGGCCGCCTGGGAGCGAAGCTCCTCGTCCTGCTCGGCCTGCTCGTCGATGAAGCGGTCGACGTCCTCGTCGGACGAATCGAGGCTCTCGCGGCGCGAGAACTCGGCGAGCACGAGATCGGTCTTCAGCCTCGCCTCGGCGTCCGCCCGCCGCGCCTCCATCCACTGCTCGACCGACTGGCCGAGGTACTGGAGGTACACGTCGAGCTTCATGCCCTGGCGGCTCAGCGTCCGCTCGAGCGATTCGAGCTCGCTCGTCAGCTCGCGGTCGGCCAGAGCCGTCGGGACCTCGACCGGCGACGCGTCGACGAGCGCCTTGACCGCGGCCTCCTGCCGCTCCATCCGCTCGATGGCGTGCCCCGACTCCTCGAGCTCGGAGCGCACCGCCTCCCGATAGGCGTCGGCCGTCTCCTGCTTGCCGTCGCTCAGGCTCTTGGCCAGCGCGTCGTCCAGCGGCGGCAGCACCTTCTCCTTGACCCCGCGCACGGTCATGCGGATGGTCGCGTCCTTGCCCGCCAGCTGCTCGTTCGAGTAGTCCGGCGGGAAGCTGACCTTCGCCTCCCGCTGCTCGCCGTTGAAGGTGCCGGGAAGGACAGCCAGCAGCTCGGGCAGCAGCACGCCCTCCTTCACCTCGGCCTCCATCGAGGTCCGCGACTCGGATTCGACCACGTTCCCATCCGCCTCGACCTCGACGTCGATCACGGCGATGTCGCCGGCCCGCACCTCGCGCTCGACCGGGGTGATCTCCGCGAGCGGCTCACGCAGATCCTCGAGCCGGCGCTCCACCATCTCCTCGGTCACCTCGTGCGAGTGGTCCGGCGGCGCCACCTGCAGCGTCTTGGCGTCCGCCAGCGTGACCTCCGGCATGACGCTGATCGTGGCCTTGAGCCGCGCCGGCCGGCCGCGCTCGAGCTCCAGAACCTCGACGTCGGGGTTGTCGATGGGGTCGATGGATTCCCGGACCAGCGCCTCACGCACCACCTCCGCCACCATCGCCTCGACCACCTCCTCGCGCAGGGCCGCGGGGCCGATGCGGGCCTCGACGAGGGCGCGGGGGGCGCGGCCTGGCCGGAAACCTTCGATCTTCGCGCGCGACGCCAGCCGGCTGAGCACACGGTCGTAGGTCGCGTCGACCTTCTCCGCGGGCACCTCGATCGTCATGCCGACCTGGCTTTTGGGCAGGCGCTCGGTCACGACCGCGAGCTCTTCAGGCACCACGCGATTCTACGCACCACCCGAAGCGCGCCGAAGCGCGCCGAAGCGCGCGGGTCAGTCGCTCAGCCGCACTTGTTCGGAGGGAACGGAGGGCACGGTGACGTCGAGGGGGTCGGGTTGGCGAGCACCGGGCCGGTCCCCGGGTCGGGCGGCACCACATAGGTCGGCGTGCTGGGGGTCGGCGTCGGCGGGTTGTCGCCCGGCAGCTTCGCGATGCTCGTCGTGTCCGTGAGGTACCAGCTGTTGTTCGGCCCCGCGACGACTCCGGGCGGCGTGGTGTACCACGTGTTCGCCGGGAGGCCGCTGAGGGCGGCGTTGACGAAGGCATGCACGCCCGGCGAGGCGACGAAGACGCCGTCGGACCCCGGGACCATGAAGTGGTTGTTGTCGCGGATGTCGCCGACCCACAGCGCCGTCGCGATGTTCGGGTCGAACGCGATGGTCGCCGCGTCCTTGAAGTTGTCCGTCGTGCCGGTCTTCGCGGCCATCACGTGGTTGGACCAGTGAAGCGGGCTGTTGCAGCCGAAGATCATGCACCGGTTCTGGTCGTCGGCCATGATCTGGGCCATGATGTACGCGACCGCGGGATCGATCGCGAGCCGCGCGCGCTGATCGGGGTGGTCCTGGTAAAGCACGTTGCCGTGCGAGTCGGTGACCTGGAGGATCGCCTGCGGCGAGTGGTACACGCCCATGTCCGCGTAGGTGGCGATGCCCTCGACGTGCTCGAGCAGGGTGACCGGGTATCCGCCCAGGGTCAGTGACGGCCCGTACTCGTCGGCCGGCGCGCTCGGGTTGTAGCTGCCGTCGGGGTTCACGTACCGCGGGTCGACGCCCAGGCTCCGCATCCAGTTGAGCACCGCGGGCACGCCGATCGACAGCTCCACCTTGACGGCCGCGATGTTCAGCGAGTTGCCCATCGCCTTCTTGAGCGGCAGCACGCCGTGCGAGCGGCCGTCGTAGTTGTAGAACTTGGTCGTGCTGTACGCGTCCTTGTAGATGAGCGGCGTCGGGCCGTCGTACACGGGGGTGTCCACCGTTGCGGCCCGGGCGTTGACGACGGCGCCATACGTGTACGGCTTCATCGACGAGCCCATGTTGCGCGGGATGGTCGTGTAGTTGATCTGTCCGCCGTCAGGGTCGTTGTAGTCCGGCGATCCGACCATGACCTTGATATCGCCGGTCCGCGGATCCACCGCGACCAGGCCGGAGGAGAGCTTGCCGTTGCGGTCCCGCCACAGATTCGCCTGCAGGTTGCTGGAGACGATCGACTGGCCGGCCGCCTGCCACAGCCAGTCGAGCGTGGTCTTGACGTTGAGCTGCTGCACGCCGGGCTGGAAGCCCAGCTGGCGCAGCTCCGACTGCACGTAGTCGACGAAGTGAGGCGCGAGGAAGCTGTTGATCGGCGCGTATACGGTGAGCTTCTCGGCCAGCGCCTTGTCGAGCGCCTCCGCTGTGATGTAGTTAGAGCGCACCATCGCCTGCAGGACCTCGGTCTGTCGCAGCCTTGCCGCCTCGGGGTGGATCACGGGGTTCCACTCCGTCGGGGCCTGCGGGAGACCGGCCAGCATCGCGGCCTGCGCCAGGTCCAGCTTCGAGGCGGGGACATGGAAGTAGCTCTCGGCCGCCGCCTCGACGCCATACGACTGTGACCCGTAGAAGCTCTTGTTGAGGTAGAGCTCCATGATCTGGTTCTTGGAATAGGTCTGGCTCAGCTCGTAGGCCAGCGCGAGCTCCCTGACCTTCCGGCTGAGGGTCTTGTCCGGCGTCAGAAACTGCTGCTTGGCGAGCTGCTGGGTGATCGTGCTTCCACCGCCCACCACATGGCCCGCCCGAAGGTTGTCGAAGGCGGCGCGGACGATGCCCTGCACGTCGAAGCCGGGGTTGGTGTAGAAGCCGCGATCCTCGATCGCCACGGTGGCCTGGACCATCACCGGCGCGACGTCCTTCAGCCTCACCGCGAGCCGGTGGTCGCCGTGGTAGCCGATATCGGCCAGCGTCACCGTCCCGCTCGAGTCGGTGACGATCGTGTCGCCCGCGAACCCAGCGGAATCGAGACCCTGGATCGACGGCAGGCTGTCGAAGAACGACTGCGCGTACGCGTCGACGCCGAAGCCGATGACGAGCACCACCGCGAGCAGCACGCCGAGTCCGCGCAGGATCGAGGTCCGGCGCATCTTCTGGCCGATCGGAGACCACGCGGCATGAATCCGCGCTCGAGGATTGTGGCCTCCCCTTGTTCTTACGCGCTCAGGAACGTTTCGAGCCATGAATTTGATGGGGCGCGCAGGATTCTACGCGGTCCCGCTCTGACCAACGGAGGGGCTGCGCCGACGGTTACGCCCCGGCCTTGGGCCGGGCGTACACCTCCTCCGCCGGGACCAGGCGCTCCTGCCGCGTGCCGGGGAAGTGGACGCGCACTCCGGGGCGGCCGGGGCTGCCGAGGTCCCAGCCCGCGGCGTAGAGCTGCGCCGCCTGGGCAAACCCTGAGGCATGCTCCGTGCGGGCCCCATCCGTGAACGTGATGCTCTGGGCCCGCGCGCCGGGAAAGCCCAGGCGAACCTCGCCGCCCGTCTTGAGGTTGTAGAGGAAATCGTCCAGCGCGCCCGAGTCCGAGTTGGCCACCAGCTCGGCGACGGTGGGAAACCTGCCCTCGCGCATGGCCAGCTTCAGGTCCGCCCGGTTCGTGCGCTGCTCGAGGCGCTGCCGGCGCCGCTGCTCGGTCAGCAGCAGGTCGCGCTCGGCGCGCAGCGCGGCCAGCTGGTCCTCGAACGGCCGCATGCGGGCGCGCAGGTCCGCGATGCGCCGCTCCAGCTCACTTTCGCCGAGCTGCGTCAGGTCGTCCGGCATCCCACTCAAGTCTCGTGCTCCGCGCGCCGCCGGCGAAAACCAGCGAACAGCGCCAGGTCGTAGACGATCTTCAAGCCTCCACCCGCGTAGAAGGGGACGCCGAACGCCGACGCCGCGATCGCGATGCCCGCCACGGGCGGTCCGAACGCCTGCGCCACTCCTCGCGCCGCGCCGACGAGCGCAAGCGCCGGCGCGCGATACGCCGCCGGAACGATCGAGACGATATAGGCCTGCCGCGCCGGGACGTCCATCTGCGACAGCAGAAAGCGCGCCAGGATCAACCCGATCGCCCAGCCCAGTTTCGGCGCGAATGGAACGAGCACGAGAAGGAGGTTGCTCGGCAGGTGTGTGAACACCATCGTGTTGATCAGCCCGATCCGCACCGAGAGCCGGGCCGAGACCTCGTATGACACCGATTGGAGGATCGCCACCGCGGCAAACAGCGGACCCAGCAGCGCCGGCGCCGCACCGAAGCGGGCGTGGAACCAGTACGCGATCACCGCGTTGCTGACGAAACCGCCGGCGACCGAGTCGAGCGCGAAAAGAGCCGCGAGCGAGCCCAGCGTGCGGAGCAGCGTGGCGTCGCGAAGCGGACCGCCGAGGCCGGCCGCATGCTCGGTCTCGACGCCCGCGCTCATCAGCAACGGGAGGACCGCGGTGGCGGCGCCCAGGCCTGCATAGAGAAGGAAGAAGACCGGCGCATTCGACGGGGTGGCCGCGGCGGCGGCGAGCCCGCCGGCGGCGTTGAACATGCCGCCGGTCAGCGAATAGCGGCCGAAGGCGAGATTCCGGCGCACCGGTGTCACGATCTCGGCCAGCGCCGCCTGCTCGAGGGGCGCGAAAGGCCCGAGGTCGGCGCTGGCCGCGCCGAGCATGCCGGTCACCCCGGAAAGCACGAGCAGGGCAGGCTGCGTGGCGAGCCCGAGGTCGAGGCCTGTCGCCGCCATCGCCAGGCCGGCCAGGGCAAGGGTGCGGCGCCGTCCGATCCGGGCTGCGAGCGCGACGGATGCAACACCACCGAGCGATGCGGCCGCGAGCGCGACGCCGAGCGTCAGGCCGATCAGGGGCGCGCCGAGGCCCTGATGCTCGAGGTGGATGCCGATGAGAACGGCCGAGAAGCCGAAACCGAAGGCGCGGAGGCCGCGCGCGCCGAGAAGGAGGCTCCGATCCGCGCGCCTCGGCCTATTTTTCAACGTCGATGTTGAAGAACTCGTAGACTGCCTTCGTGGACTCTCGTCGAGACGCGATTCTCGCTTTTCTGAAGACGCGGGGCGCGGCGACCCTCGCCGAGGTCGCGTCCCACCTCGACGTCTCGAAGCAGGGCGCGCTGCGTCACCTCGACGCGCTGGAGGAGGGCGGCCTGGCGGCGGTCACCCAGGCGCAGCCCCACGGCCGCGGCCGGCCGGAGAACCTCTACCGCCTGACCGACGCCGCGGGCGAGCACTTCCCCGACGGCCACCGCCAGCTCACCGGGGAGCTCGTCGACTTCCTGTCGCAGGAGCAGCTGAAGCGCTTCTTCCAGCGCCGCGCGGCGAGGCTCGAGGCCGAATACGCCCCTCGCCTGGCGGGCCTAGACTTTGAGTCGCGGGTCCGCGAGCTGGCGAAGCTCGCCACGGAGCACGGCCACATGGCCGAGGTCGTGGAGCTGGAAGACGGCGGACTTGGCATCCGCCACTGCAACTGCCCCATCCAGGACGTCGCCGCCCGCACCGGCCTGCCCTGCATGAACGAGCAGGAGATGTACGGACGGCTGCTGGGGATCGACGTGACCAGGACGACGTGGATGGCCGAGTCCGCAAACGACTGCACTTACGAGATGAAGGAGAGCAAGTAAGAGTTGGCTGATTTCGAGATCAAAGATTTGCGCGCCAGCGTCGAAGGCCGCCAGATCCTCAAGGGCGTCTCGCTCGACATCAACAAGGGCGAGGTGCACGCGGTCATGGGACCGAACGGGTCCGGCAAGTCGACGCTGTCGCACACGCTGATGGGTCACCCGGGCTACACGGTCGACGGCGGAGAGGTCCTCTTCAAGGGTCAGGACATCCTCGGCCTCGAGCCGGACGAGCGCGCGCGGCTCGGCATCTTCCTCGCGCTGCAGTACCCGGTCGTGGTCCCCGGCATCTCGATGGCCAACTTCCTCCGCACCGCGCTCAACAGCAAGCGCGGATACGACGGGAAGGACAAGTCGAAGCAGGTGACGCCGAAGGAGTTTCGCGCCCTGCTCAAGGACCAGCTCGAGATCCTCCACATGGACGACTCCTTCCTTCCCCGCTACATCAACGACGGTTTCTCCGGCGGCGAGAAGAAGCGGGCGGAGATCCTGCAGATGGCGGTGCTCAAGCCCGAGATCGCCATCCTCGACGAGACCGACTCGGGACTCGACATCGACTCGATCAAGTTCGTCGCCGAGGCGGTGAACCGCATGCGCGGCGCGGGGGGTGCGCCGGGCGCAGGCCCTGCCGAGCCCCGCGCCCCGAGGGGGGTGTCCCCCCTCAAGCCCGACCTCGGTGTCCTGATCATCACCCACTACACGCGGATCCTCGAGTTCGTCAGGCCCGACTTCGTGCACGTCCTGGTGGACGGGCACTTCGTGCTCTCCGGCGGCCCGGAGGTCGCGGAGCGGCTGGAGAAGACGGGCTACGCCGAGTGGGGCAAAGAGGAAACCGCGCAGCCAGAGGAGGTCGCCTGATGGCAACCGCACCGAAACAGGGGGGTGCGCCGGGCGCAGGCATTGCCGAGCCCCGCGCCCCAAGGGGGGAGGCCCCCCTCAAGCTCGACGTAGGCACGGATTACAAGGACAAGTACGGCTTCTTCTTCCCCGAGGACTACGTCTTCAAGGCCCGGCGCGGGCTGAGCGAGGAGATCGTCAAAGAGATCTCGCACATGAAGAACGAGCCGGAGTGGATGACGAAGTTCCGCCTGCGCTCCCTCGAGATCTTCCGCAAGAAGCCGATGCCCACGTGGGGCGCGGACCTTTCGGTGATCGACTTCGAGAACATCTTCTACTACCTGAAGCCGGCGCAGAAGCAGTCGGCGTCGTGGGACGAGCTGCCGGCGGACATCAAGGCCACCTACGACCGCCTCGGCGTGCCGGAGGCCGAGCGCAAGTTCCTGGCCGGAGTCTCCGCGCAGTACGAGTCCGAGGTGGTCTACCACTCGCTGCAGGAGAAGCTGACCAAGCAGGGCGTGATCTTCCTCGACACCGACTCGGCCCTGCGCGAGCACCCCGACCTCTTCCGCGAGTACTTCGGCACCGTGATCCCGCCGGCGGACAACAAGTTCTCGGCGCTCAACAGCGCGGTGTGGTCGGGCGGATCTTTCATCTACGTGCCGAAGGGCGTGAAGGTGGAGATCCCGCTGCAGGCCTACTTCCGGATCAACGCGGAGAACATGGGCCAGTTCGAGCGAACGCTGATCATCTGCGACGAGGACTCGTACGTCCACTACATCGAGGGCTGCACCGCGCCGATCTACACGACGGACTCGCTGCACAGCGCGGTCGTCGAGATCATCGTCAAGAAGAACGCGCGCTGCCGCTACACCACGATCCAGAACTGGTCGACCAACGTGTACAACCTCGTGACCAAGCGGGCGATGGCGTACGCCGACGCGACGATGGAATGGGTCGACGGCAACCTCGGGTCGCAGATCACGATGAAGTACCCCTCCGTCTACCTGATGGAGCCGGGCGCCAAGGGCGACGTGCTGTCCATCGCCTTCGCGGGCAAGGGCCAGCACCAGGACGCGGGCGGGAAGATGATCCACGTCGCGCCGAACACGACCTCGACCATCACGTCGAAGTCGATCTCGAAGGCGGGGGGTCGTACGTCGTACCGCGGCCACGTGAAGATCTACCCCGGCGCGAACGACTGCAAGTCGTTCGTCAAGTGCGACGCGCTGCTCCTCGACGACGAGTCGCGCAGCGACACGTACCCGTACAACGACGTGGACGCGGAGAACGTGACCCTCGGCCACGAGGCGACCGTCTCGAAGGTCTCGGACGAGCAGCTCTTCTACCTGATGAGCCGCGGCATCCCGCGCGCCGAGGCGGAGACGATGATCGTCAACGGGTTCATCGAGCCGTTCACGAAGGAGCTTCCGCTCGAGTACGCGGTGGAGCTGAACCGGCTCATCCAGCTCGAGATGGAGGGTTCCGTCGGCTGACATGGCCTTCGACACCCAGACCCTGGACCAGCTTCAGGGCGAGCCGGCGTGGCTGCGCGACCAGCGCTCCGCGGCGCTCGCCACCTATGAGCGGCTGCCGGCGCCGGCCAAGACCGACGAGGAGTGGCGCCGCACCGACGTCAGCGGCTTCAAGCCGGGCGACTTCGCGCGGCTGGAGCACCTCGACGGCCTGAGCATCGAGCGTCCGTCGGGGCTGCCCGCGGGCGTCATCCTCCTGCCGCTCCGGGAGGCGGCGGCGCGCCATCCCGAGCTCGTCCAGCCCCGGCTGTTCTCGCTGATCCACCCCGAGCGCGATCGCTTCAGCGCGCTGCACGCCGCGTTCTTCACCGGCGGCACCTTTCTCTACGTGCCCGAGGGGGTCGAGTTCGACGCGCCGGTCCTCGGCCGGCACTTCTCGCACGCGGGCGGCACGAGCGTGCTGCCGCACACGGTGATCGTCGCGGGCCGGGGATCGAAGTTCAACTACCTCGACGAGTACATCGCGGAGGACGACGCCGAGACCGGCTATCGCACCGGCTCGACCGAGATCTTCGCCGGCGAGGGCGCGGAGGTCGGCTACGTCGCGGTCCAGAAGTGGGGCCGCAACGTGTGGCACTTCGCCGACCAGCGGGCCGAGCTGCAAAGGGACGCGACGCTGAAGCTCTTCAACGTGACGCTGGGCGGCAGGTTCTCCAAGACCCGGGTCGAGGCCTCGCTCGTGGGCGAGGGGGCGCAGGCGGAGCTGAAGGCGCTGTACTTCGCGTCGGGCGAGCAGTTCTTCGACTTCCACACGCTGCAGGACCACCGCGTCGGCAACACGCGCTCGGACCTCCTGTTCAAGGGCGCGCTGCAGGACGCATCGCGGACGGTCTACGCCGGGCTGATCAAGATCGAGAAGCACGCGGCGCGATCGGACGCCTACCAGGCCAACCGCAACCTCGTGCTTTCGGACAAGGCCAAGGCGACCTCCATCCCCATGCTCGAGATCGACAACAACGACGTCCGGTGCACGCACGGCGCGACCGTGGGTCCGGTCGACCCCGAGCACCTCTTCTACCTGCGCTCGCGCGGCATCCCCGAGCAGACGGCCAAGCGGATGCTGATCCAGGGGTTCTTCGGCGACGTGCTGGACCGCATCCCGTTCGAGCACGCGCGCAACCTCGTGGAGGCTGAGCTGGAGGCGCGGATTGGCTAGATACCGCGTCGCCTCCACCGCCGAGCTGCCCGAAGAGTCGATGATCCGCGTCGATGCGGGCTCGACGCCGGTGTGCCTGGCCCACGCCGAGGACGGCGGCTTCTATGCCCTCAACGATATCTGCACGCACGAGGAGTTCTACCTCCACGAGGGCGAGCTGTGGGGCATGGACGTGGAGTGCCCGCAGCACGGCTCGCGCTTCAACCTGCGAACCGGCAAGGTGACGGGGCTGCCCGCGGTGATCCCGGCGCAGACCTACCCGGTCAGCGTCGAGGACTCCGATGTCTACGTCGAGGTCCCGGACTAGGTGGCGGTGAAGACCTTCGACGTCACCGCGATCCGCAAGGACTTTCCGATCTTCGAGACCGGGATCGCCTACCTGGACTCGGCCAACACCTCGCAGCGGCCGCGCCAGGTCACCGGCGCGATGCTCGACTACTTCGAGAAGTACAACTCCAACATCCACCGCGCCGCCTACCGGATCGCCGAGGAGGCGACCGTCCGCTACGAGGCGACGCGGGAGAAGGTGCGCGCCCTGATCAACGCGGCGTCGACCAAGGAGATCGTGTACGTGCGCGGCACGACCGAGGCGATCAACCTGGTCGCGTACTCGTGGGGCCGCGCCAACCTCAAGGCGGGCGACCTGATCGTGCTGACGCTCCTCGACCACCACTCGAACATCGTCCCGTGGCAGCTCCTCGCGGCCGAGAAGGGGGCGCGGATCGAGTACGTGGACATCGACGAGAAGGGAGAGCTGCGGCAGGACCAGTACGCCGAGCTCCTGAAGCGCGGCCCCAAGCTGGTGGCCTTCAACCTGGTGAGCAACGCGATGGGCACGATCAACCCGGCCCGCGAGATGGTCGCGGCGGCGAAGAAGGCCGGCGCCACCGTCCTGGTCGACGGCGCGCAGAGCACGCCGCACCAGCCGGTCGACGTGCGTGCGCTGGGCTGCGACTTCTACGCGTTCAGCGGCCACAAGATGCTGGGACCCACCGGCGCCGGCATCCTCTACGGGCGGCGCGAGCTGCTCGAGGCGATGCCGCCCTTCATGGCGGGCGGCGACATGATCCGCACCGTCCGCCTCGACGGCACGACCTATCACGACCTGCCGTGGAAGTTCGAGGCGGGAACGCAGGCGATCGGCGAGGTGATCGGCCTCGGCGCGGCGGTCGACTACCTGGGCGCGCTGGGCATGGACGCGGTGCGAGCGCACGAGCTCGAGATCACCGAGTACGCGTACGAGGCGCTGAGCGACCTGGAGGGTCTCACCGTCTTCGGCCCTCCGCCCTCCCGCCGCGCGGGCGTGATCTCATTCGTGATCGACGGCATCCACCCGCACGACCTGGCGACCATCGCCGACCGGGACCAGGTCTGTGTGCGCGCCGGCCATCACTGCGCGATGCCGCTGATGACGCGCCTCGACGTGGCGGCGACGGCGCGCGCGTCGTTCTACGTCTACACCCAGAAGGAAGAGATCGACCGCCTCGTGGGTTCGATCAAAGAGGCCCAGAGGATATTCGCGTGACAAGCAAGCCAGTCTCTGCCGACGATCAGTTTTATATTCCCCACGAAATCCGAGGCTTCGCCTTAATTTCGTGGGGACCCCTCTGTGCTGAGGCCGGCCGATGAACACGGAGCGCCGAGTCTCTGCTGACGACCAGTTTTATCGCGAGTACATCCTCGACCACTACAAGAACCCGCGGAACTACGGCCGCCTCGAGCATCCCGAGATCACGCACGAGGAGGACAACCCGCTCTGCGGTGACGTGGTGGGCATGGACTTCCACGTGCAGGACGGCATGATCGAGGACATCCGCTTCCACGGCCGCGGGTGCGCCATCTCGCAAGCGTCGGCGTCGCTGCTGACCGAGCGCCTCAAGGGCATGTCGCTGGAGGACGCGAAGAAGATCAGCAAGGATGACGTGCTGGGCGAGCTCGGGATCGAGATCTCGCCGGCCCGCATTAAGTGCGCGCTGCTGTCGCTCAAGGTGTTGAAGGTCGGCGCATACGGATTGGCCGGCGAGGACGAGGAGTAGTAAGAGGTATGACCGAACAGGCATCGCCGTTTCGCAACATCACCGTCGAGCAGATGAAGCCCCTCGTGGACGAGGGCTATGAGGTCGTCGACGTGCGGGACGACTGGGAGTGGGATCGAGGCCACATCCCGGGCGCGCGGCACGTCGTGCTCAACGATATCCTCAAGGCGCCGCAGGCACATAAGTTCCAGGACCGGACGATCTTCGTCTGCGCCATGGGCAGCCGCTCCGCGATCGCGTCGGAGATGGCCGTCGCGCTGGGCACGAAGGACGTCGTCAACCTGACCGGCGGCACGGACGCGTGGAAGAAGGCGGGGCTGCCCCTGGAGAAGCCCGAAGGACAGCAGGACGGGCATGGACGGCACTGAGGCCAGCGCCGTCACCACCGCGGTCGAACCCGGTTCGTCGGTGAGGCCGGAAGACGTGATCGAGGTGCTGCGGCAGTGCTACGACCCGGAGATCCCGGTCAACATCGTGGACCTCGGGCTGATCTACGACATCGCGATCAAGCCGGAGAGGGTCGACGTGAAGATGACGCTGACCGCGCTCGGCTGCCCGATGGCCGGCGACGTGATGACCGACGTCCGCGATCACCTGCTGACGCTGCCGGGCATCGCCGACGCCGGAGTGGACATCGTGTACGAGCCCGTGTGGACCCCGGAGCGCATGTCGGAAGAGGCGCGCTGGGAACTGGGGATGGTCTAGCC
>CAZLJC010000046.1:0-15075 GCA_964559855.1 uncultured Actinomycetes bacterium | reverse complement strand
GTGCCCGACATCAGGGGCGTGTGCAGGATGGTCGGCACCTTGGAGATGACCTCGAAGCCGACGAAGATCGCAAGGATGAAGTAGGTGAACTCGACGAGGAGCTCGCTGGTCACGCGGCGGACACCATCTGCCTGGCCCGCTCATTGACGATCTGGCCGTCGTGCGTGACGCACGCGCCCTTGGTGATCTCGTCGGAGAAGTCGAGCGCGATGGCGCCGTCCTTCACCAGGTGCAGCAGCAGGTTGGCCACGTTGCGAGCGAAGAGCTGGCTCGTGGTGAGCGGCATCGTCGAGGGCACGTTGCGCGTGCCGACGATGGTGACGCCGTCCACGTCGATCTCCTTGCCGGCCTGCGTCAGCTCGACGTTGCCGCCCGTCTCGGCGGCGAGGTCGACGATCACGGCGCCCGGCCGCATGCCCTTGACCATATCGGCCGTGACGAGCAGCGGCGCGCGGCGGCCCGGGATCGCCGCGGTCGTAACCACGACGTCCGACTTCGCGACGTGCTCGCCGATCAGCTCGCGCTGCTTGCGCAAAAACTCCTCCGACTGCTCGCGCGCGTAGCCGCCCTCGCCTTCCTGTGTCTCGAGCGGCAGCTCGATGAAAGTGGCGCCCAGCGACTTGACCTCTTCTTTCACCGCGGGCCGCACGTCGTAGGCCGAGACCACGGCGCCCAGCCGCCGCGCCGTCGCGATGGCCTGCAGGCCGGCGACGCCCGCGCCCATCACCAGCACTCGCGCCGGGGCGATGGTGCCGGCCGCGGTCATCATCATCGGGAAGAACTTGGTGAGCCGCTCCGCGGCCATCAGCACGGCCTTGTAGCCGGCGGCCGAAGCCTGCGAGCTCAGCGCGTCCATCGACTGGGCGCGCGAGATGCGCGGCAGCAGCTCGAGGCTGAAGGACGTCACGCCTCGCGCGGCGAGCGCCTTGACGGTGTCGGCCTGCGTCGCGGGCTGGAGGAAGCTGATCAGGACCGCGCCCTTCTTCAGCAGGCCGATCTCCGCGTCCGACGGCGGCTGGACCTTCAGCACGGCGTCGGCGTCCCTGAGCAGCGCGGACTCGTCCGCGACCACCGTCGCTCCCGCCTGGCGGAACGCGTCGTCCGCGAGGAACGCGCCTTCGCCGGCGCCGGATTCGACGCTCACCTCGAGGTGCGCGGCCACGAGCTTCGTCACGCTGTCCGGAACGAGCGCGACCCTGCGCTCGTCAGCGGCTCTCTCTCGTGGCGCGGCGACCTTCACGACGCAGGGAAATGTAACAAGGGTTAAAGGCCGGACGTGGCGGACGCGTAGAATCCATAACTCGCTTCCCAAGTGATCGACCCCATCGTCAACAACCTCACCATCCAGGCGGCGACCGTCAACGGTTCCGGCAGCCAGACGGCCAACCTCGTCCTCACGAGGGCGATCTTCCACCTGGGAATCCCGGTCGCGCCCAAGAACGTCTTCCCGTCCAACATCGAAGGGTTGCCGACCTGGTATCAGCTCCGGATCACGCCGGAGGGGCACCGCGCGCGCAGCGACAAGGTCGACATCCTGATCGCCTTCAACGCGGCCACCTGGCGCGAAGACCTGAAGACCGTCCGGCCGGGGGGCGTGGTGATCCACGAAGAGGCGTACTCGACGGCGGACGCCCGCACCGACGTGACCTACTACTCGGTCCCTTTCGCCAAGCTCGCGAAGTCGAAGATCCAGAACGACACGCTCCGCAAGCAGCTGGCGAACATGATCTACGTCGGCGTCGTCGCCGGGCTGCTCGGCATCCCGTGGGAGGCCCTGGAGCACGGCGTGAAGCGCCAGTTCCTGACCAAGCCGAAAGCGGTGCCGGTCAACCTCGACGCGATCAAGGTCGGCTACGACCACTGGCAGGACAACTTCTCCAAGCAGGACCCGTACCGGCTCGAGCCCATGACCGGCAAGGTCGAGGGCAAGGTCCTGGTCGAGGGCAACCAGGCGGCGGCGCTGGGCGCGCTGATGGCGGGCGTCACGGTCGTGGCCTGGTACCCGATCACCCCGTCGTCGTCGCTGTGCGAGTACCTGATCGCGTACGCCGACCGGTTCAGGGTCGATCCCAAGACCGGAGAGAAGCTGATCTCGGTCGTGCAGGCCGAGGACGAGCTCGCCGCCGTCGGGATGGCGATCGGAGCCGGCTGGGCCGGCGCGCGGGCGATGACGTCGACGTCGGGCCCCGGCATCTCTCTGATGGCGGAGTTCGCCGGCCTCTCGTACTACGCCGAGGTGCCGGTCGTGATCTTCGACATCCAGCGCATCGGGCCCTCGACCGGCCTGCCCACGCGCACGTCGCAGGCCGACGTCGGCTTCGTGCACACGCTCTCGCACGGCGACACCAAGCACATCGTGCTGCTGCCCGGCACGGTCGAGGAGTGCTACGAGCTCGGGCGTGACGCCTTCGACTACGCGGACCGGTTCCAGACCGCCGTCTTCGTGCTCTCCGACCTCGATCTCGGGATGAACCTGTGGATGACCCCGGAGTTCAAGTACCCCGAGAAGCCCTTCGACCGGGGCAAGGTGCTTTCGAGGGAAGACCTCGAGCGCCTAAACGGTGAATGGGGACGCTACCGGGACGTCGACCACGACGGCGTGACGTTCCGCACGCTGCCCGGCACCGATCACGCGGCTGCCGGCTACTTCACACGCGGCTCCGGCCACGACGAGCTGGCGCGCTACACCGAAAGCGGAGAGGCCTATGCGCGAAACATGGACCGGCTCACGCGCAAGCTCGAGACGGCGCGGCACGCGCTGCCCGCGCCGGTCGTGGACGAAGCCGGCCTGCCCGTGGGCCTGATCGCGTTCGGCTCGACGGATGCCGCCATCGCCGAGGCGCGCGAGACCCTCGTCGCCGAAGGCCGGCCCGTCGACTATCTGCGGATTCGCGCCCTTCCCCTGGCCGACGAGGTGGTGGCCTTCGTGTCGCGCCACGAGCGCGTCTACGTCGTCGAGCAGAACCGCGACGGGCAGATGTACGACCTCGTGCGTCTCGCGCTGCCCGCCGAGCTGGTCGACCGCCTGCGCTCGATCCGCCACTACAACGGCCAGCCCATCCCGGCCGCGGCCATCACCGAACCCCTTCTCAAGCTGGAGGCTGTCCCCGCATGAGCACGACGTTGAACCGATCCGGCCTCACTCGCGACTCCTACAAGGGCGCCGCCACGACGCTGTGCGCAGGCTGCGGTCACAACTCCATCACCAACCATCTGATCAAGGCCCTGTACGAGCTCGGGGTTGAGCCGCACCTGCTCGCGAAGATGTCGGGCATCGGCTGCTCCTCGAAGACGCCGGCCTACTTCGTCGAGACGGCGCACGGGTTCAACGGCGTGCACGGCCGCATGCCCGCGCTGACGACGGGCGCGCACCTGGCGAACCGGCAGCTGATCATGCTCGGCGTATCGGGCGACGGCGACACCGCGTCGATCGGACTCGGCCAGTTCATGCACCTCATCCGGCGCAACGTGGACTGCACGTACATCATCGAAGACAACGGCACGTACGGCCTGACGAAGGGCCAGTTCTCCGCCACCGCGGACATCGGCTCCGTGCAGAAGAAGGGCGCCGTCAACACCTTCCAGCCCATCGACCCGTGCGCGGTCGCCCTCGCGCTGGGCTGCTCCTTCGTCGCCCGCTCGTTCAGCGGCGACGGCAAGCAGGTCGTGCCTCTCATCAAGGCCGCGATCGCGCACCGCGGCACCGCGGTCCTCGACATCATCTCGCCGTGCGTCACGTTCAACGACCACACGGGCTCGACCAAGAGCTACGCGTGGGTCAAGGACCACGAGGAGTCGATCGCCGACGTCTCGTTCATCCCGTACTTCGAAGAGGTCCACGTGGACTACGAGCCCGGGACCGTGCACGACGTGACGCTGCACGACGGGTCGCACATCCTGCTAAAGAAGCTCGGTGAGGACCACGACCCGACGGACCGCCGCGCCGCGCTGCGGGTGATCGAGGACGGGCGCTCGGCGGGCCAGCTGGTCACCGGCCTGCTCTACGTCGACACCGCGATGGCCGACTTCGCCAGCACCGAGCAGATCCCGGAGCGACCGCTCAAGGACCTCGGCGAGGACGAGCTTCGGTTGACGCGCGACCAGTTCGCTCAGTTCATGTCCGAGTTCGCCTGACGGCACGACCTGCCGCGCCGCCCCGCGCGACCCTGGAGGAGATCTCGAGGGCGACTCGGCTCGTCTCGCGCCGCGACCCCGCGATGGCCCGGCTCATCAAGCGGGTGGGGCCGTTCGAGCCCCGTGACCCGCTGGAGGACAGCTTCGCCGCGCTGGTGCGCTCGATCATGTATCAGCAGCTGGCGGGCGCCGCGGCGACCGCCATCCACGCGCGCTTCCTCAAGCTCTTCACCGGCGCTCTTTCCGCCACGGCCGTGCTGGCCCTGCCGGAAGGGGCGATGCGGGCGGCGGGACTGAGCGGCGCGAAGACAGCCGCGATCGTCGACCTCGCGCGGAAGGTCGCGGACGGCACTGTGCCGCTGGGCGATGTCGAGTCGCTGCCGGACGACGAGCTCGTCGCCCGGCTCACGCAGGTGCGCGGCATCGGTCCCTGGACGGCCGAGATGTTCCTGATCTTTCAGCTCCGCCGGCTCGACGTGTGGCCGGTCGACGACTTCGGCGTGCGCAAGGGATGGGCGCTCGCGCACGGCATGAAGGACCTGCCGGCTCCCCGCGCGCTGCGCGAGGAGGGAGAGAAGTTCCGTCCTTATCGAACTGTCGCGGCGTGGTACTGCTGGCGCGCCGTCGACACCGTCCTGCCGGCATGAAGACTCGAGGGGTGGTGGAATGATCACGGTTCCCAATCGCGCGGACGCGTTTCAGAAGGCCCGGTGGGCGGACATCCTCCCTTACTACGAGGAGCTCGCCGCACGCCCACTGACCGCGGACACGGCAGACGCCTGGCTCGAGGACTGGTCGCGCCTCGAGTCTTTGATCTACGAAGCGCGGGCGCGCGCCAACTTCGACTATTCGTGCGACACCGCCGACGCCGAACGCGAAGAGATCCAGCTCCGCTTCGGCACCGAGATCAGCCCCCAGGCGCAGGAGCAGCGCACCCGGCTGGTGCGACGCCTGGTCGAGAGCGGGTTCAGCCGCCCGGGCCTGGAGGCGGTGATGCAGCGCTTCCGCAACGAGGTCGAGCTCTTCGAGCCCTCCAACGTTCCGCTCCTGGCGGAGATCGCGGAGGTGGTCACCGCGTGGGAGAAGGCCAACGGCGCGATGACCGTGACGTGGGACGGAGAGGAGAAGACTCCGGCCCAGCTCCTCCCCCACCTCGAGAGCACCGACCGGAGCGTGCGCGAGCGCGCCTTCCGCCTGCGCGCCCAGCCGTACATCGAGCAGCGCGACACGCTCGGCGGCTACTTCGACCGGCTGTACGCGCTGCGCCAGAAGGTGGCCGCCAACGCCGGCTTCGACAACTACCGCGATTTCGCGCACCGCGAGAAGAACCGGTTCGACTACACGCCCGACGACTGCCTGCGCTTCCACGAGTCGGTCGGGGAGGCGGTGCTGCCCGCCGTCGAGCGAATCCACGAGCGCCGCCGCGCCAGCATGGGCCTCGAGCGTCTGAGACCGTGGGACCTGACGTGCCACCCGCTGGGCCGCGAAGCGCTCAAGCCATTCGACGACGCCCGGGCGTTCGTCGACCGCACCAGCCAGGTCTTCAGCCACGTCGACCCGGACTTCCAGCGGTACTTCGACACCCTCGACGAGCACCGGCTGCTCGACCTCGACAACCGCAAGGGCAAGGCGCCCGGCGGATTCTGCGACGACCTGCACTTCAGCCACATGCCGGTGATCTTCATGAACGCGGTCGGCATCGACGAGGACGTGCGCACGCTGCTGCACGAGTCAGGCCACGCGTTCCACGCCTTCGAGGTCTTCCGGCGGCCGCTGATCTTCGAGCGCGAGTACGGCTCCGAGATCGCCGAGGTGGCGTCGATGTCGATGGAGCTCCTGGCCTCGCCCTACATCGGCCGGCGTGACGGCGGCTATTACGAGGAGGCGGACGCGAACCGCTCGCGTGCGGAGCTGCTCGAGGGCACCATCCTGTTCTTTCCGCACTGCGCTTCCGTGGACGCCTTCCAGCAGTGGGCGTACACGAGTCCCGACGGCGCGGACGTCGACGCCCGCGACCGGAAGTGGCTGGAGCTGCGCCGCCGATTCGAGGGCGACGCGGTCGACTGGACCGGCCTGGACGCGGAGCGCGTCGCGCGCTGGTACCAGCAGCCGCACTTCTTCTCTTCGCCCTTCTACTACATCGAGTACGGGCTGGCCCAGCTCGGCGCGCTGCAGGTCTGGCGCAACAGCCTCAGCGACCACGGAGCGGCCGTGCGCCGGTACCGCGACGCGCTGGCCCTCGGGGCGACGCGGCCGCTGCCCGAGCTCTACGCCGCGGCTGGGGCGCGGCTGGTCTTCGACGCCGCGGGCATGCGCGAGCTGGTGGAGGTCGTGGAGGAGGAGCTCGCCCGGCTCGACCAGGCCGCCGGCTAGCTCGAACGGGTCGTCAGATCTGTAGGCCGTTTCGGCGCGTTTGGCGCACAACGCGCGCAATTCCCGCGGGATTTGGCGCGTTTGGCGCAGAACGCGTGGAATTCGGCTAGCTGTCCCGGATGTTGCGCAGGGGCTGTCGCGGGCCGAAGCGGGGCGCGCCGATGCCCGCCTCGGTGATCATGCGCACGACTCGGGCGCGGTGGCCGCGATAGGGCTCGAGCAGCTCGAGCATGCGGTCGTCGGTGGAGCGCGCCGTGCCCTCGAGCGCGTAGCCGACCGCGTGCGGCAGGTTGTAGTCGCCGACCGGCACCGCGTCCGCATCGCCCAGCGCCACCATGGCGACCTTCGCCGCGGTCCATGGGCCGACGCCCGGGAAGGCCTGCAGGCGGCGGTAGGCCGCGTCCAGGTCCATGTGGACCGTCTCCTCGAGCCGCGTGGCGCTGCGCGCGGCCGTGATGATGGTGCCGGCCCGCCGGCGCTCGATGCCGAATCGGTGGAACCTCCAGTAGGGCGTGCGAGCCAGCACCTCGGGCGAGGGCGGCAGCCTCAGCTCCCACGGGCCTGGCGCGGGCTCGCCCAGCGCGGCGACGAGCGCGCGGTAGGAGCGGCGGGCCTCGATGCTGGTCACGAGCTGGGCCACGACCGAAGGCACGAGCGCCTCGAAGACGGCCTGGGTTCGCGGTATCCGCATGCCGCGGACCTCGCGGCTGAGGCGCGCGATGAGGGGGTGTGCGGCGCGAAAGCCGCTGTCGTCGTCGGAGAGGCCGCAGAGGGAGCCTCCGCGGGCCGCGGCCCATCCGGCGCCCGGCCCCCACGCCTCGACCGTCAGCTCATCGCCCCGGTGCAGGAACCGGACGGTGGCTGGGCCCTCGGGCGTGCGCGTCGCCCGCAGGATCGCCTCGCCGTCTCGACCCAGCCACCGCCCGTCACCGAGGGGAGCGAGCGTGCGGCCGAGATGAAATGGACGGTCGACCAGGAAACGGGCTTGCGCGTCCGCCGAGACCAAGGTCCCGAGCTTAGTCGGTGATGGGCACCGTCAGGGTGAAGGTGCTGCCCTGGCCGACCTCGGACTCGACAGTCAGGTCGCCGTCGTGCATCCGGGCGATCTCGCGCGAGAGCCACAGGCCGAGGCCGGTGCCCTGGACCTGGCCGCCGCTCTCGATCCGGGAGAAGCGCGTGAACAGGGCGGTCTGGTCCTGCGCGGAGATGCCGACGCCGCGGTCCTTGACCGAGACGAAGGCCCGGGTGCCGTTCCTGCGCACGGCCACGTCGATATCGGTGCCGGCGGGCGAGTACTTGGCCGCGTTGCTCAGGAGGTTTCGGACCACGATCTGGAAGCGGTCAGGGTCCACCTCCGCGTCGATAGCCTGAGGCGGAACCTCGATGTTCAGCGCGTGATTGCCGATCAGCATCCTCACGCCGTCCACCGCCATGTCGGTGAGCTCGACGACGTCCGACCTGCGCTTCTTCAGGGCGAGACGTCCCTCCTCGAGACGGGATGCTTCGATCATCTGCTCGATCATCCAGTTGACCTCGTCGGCCTTCGAGATCAGGAGCGGCAGCACGGAGCGGACCTTGGGCGCGACGTCGCCGAGGGAGCCGGAGTCGACCATCGTGAGGTAACCCTTGATCACGGTCATCGGGCCGCGCAGCTCGTGCGACGCGATGCTCAGGAAGTCAGACTTGGCGCGCTCCAGGGCGGCGATCCGGGCGTTGAGGGCCACGTGGTCGAGGCCGGCGCTGATGCTTCGCGCGTACTGACGCAGCCGGACCAGCTCGTCGTCGCCGAACATGGTGTGCTGCAGGCCGCCGGTCAGGATGACGAGGGCGCCGCGGCCCTCATGCAGGTCGAGGGGCACGACGAGCGTGGAATCCTTCCGCCAGGGCGCGTGTGAGCCGTTGTCGCCGGCACGGACCTGCAGGGGTTCCACCCGGCCGGCGAGCGCCCTGGCGTCATCCTCGGCGATGCCGCGCGTGGCGAGGATCGACCCGTCCGCGTCGACCACGAACTCGGCGTTTCCACCGACCAGACGCTCCGCCCAGCCCAGCGCGCGGCCGGCAAGTGCCGCGCGGTCCGGCGTGTACAGGAGGAGGTCGTGGAGGGCGTGGCCGAACTCGTCCTCTTCGGGCTGGCGCCAGATCCTTCGGAGCCAGCCCGGCGGGAAGAACGCGACATAAAGCAGCGGGACGATGGCCAGCGCGGCCACGTCGAGTGCGATGGTGAAGCCAGGGCCGGCCGCGCCCGCAACCGTGCCGAAGACGATCACGAGCAGCAGCCCCGCACAACCCGCCGCCATGGCGCGAAGACGGGCCTTCTCCACGGCCGGGCGCCCGCGAGAGGCGAGCCAGAACGCCGCCATCGCCTGGAGGAAGCAGTAGGTCCACACGGCGAACAGCAGGGCGATGACCACGGACTGGAAGCCGGAGTGCGGGGCCTCGGGCGCGGGCAGCTGCGCGGCGACCCCCAGGATGCCCGCGGCAAAGATCACGCCGGTCACGACCTGGATCGACCGCCGGCGCATGGGCACGAACGAGTGCCGCAGCATCAGGATCCCGTAGCCCGAGAGCAGGTAGAGGATGACGCCCGCCGCGGTCGCGATCCTTCCCTCCGCGCCCCCGCCGGTCAGCGCCGGAGAGAGAAGGATGAGCACCGCGAGGGAGCCGAAAGACAGCGCGAGGAAACCGTGCCGCCGGTCGGGTTCTGCGACCCAGCTGACACAGGTTCGTATGGCGAGCAAGGCGAAGGCCACCTCGACGGCGAGGTTCAGGACCACATCCGCTTCAGGCACGACGGCACCATAGCCTACATGACGACATTTCAAGGACAAATGGGCAATGCCGGACGGTCGCTTACCCGACAAAGCGCCTGCTCCCGGCAGGACGTAGGCGAGCGAGCCCCGGGCATCAGGCCCCGGCGGGGCTCAGCAGGATCCCGTTCGGGTCGGTCCTGGCCTCGGCGATGCGCCGCACCTGGAAGCTTTTCAGCCCGCGCACCTCGGGCCTCACCGGGGCCGCTCCCCGGCCTTCCAGCACGTTCAGGCCGAGGTGGTGGTGGTAGCCCTCCCAGCTCATGAACCGCATGACGTGGCCCGCCTGGGCCGTGAGCTCCATGCCCAGGGACTCGTAGAAGGCCTGGCTCTCGTCCAGGTCGGAGACGTTCAGGTGCACGTGGCCCATCACGGTCCCCGCTGAGAACTTCGGCTGGGGCCGGTCCGCGATGCGGAGCAGGCGCTCGAAGTCGAGGTGCTCCGTTCCGATGTCGAGCCGGCCGCTGGGATAGCGCCACTCGCTCCGCGGCCGGTCGGCGTAGACCTCGATGCCGTTGCCCTCGGGGTCGTCGTAGTACAGCGCCTGGCTGACGAAATGGTCGGCCGTGCCGGTCAGGGGCAGCCGCTCCTCGAGCGTGCGCTGGAGGAATCCGCCCAGCTCCTGCTCGCTCGGAAGCAGGAGGGCGAAGTGAAACAGGCCGCTCGTGTGGCGCGGCCGCTCCTCCCCTTCCGGCAGGGCGTGGAGCCGGAGCAGGGGCGTGCCGCCGGCGGTGAGCACCGCGGTGTGCGGATCCTCCCCGACCCGGCTCAGGCCGAAGCGCTCGTAGAACGCGGCCTCCCGCTCGAGGTCGAGGACTTTCAGGTCGACTGGGCCGAGGGGCCATTCAGAGCTCACGGCCTGATTGTTCCCCGATCTCGGGAGGTCAATCTCGGGCGTGGATAGGATCTTTCGAGAGTGGCCCAGAGACGGTCGATCGCGGTGCTCGGTCCAGGTGGCGTGGGCGGGTTCGTCGCGGCGCTGCTGGCAAAGGCGGGTGAGCCGGTCGTGGTGCTGGCCGGCGAGGCGACGGCCGCCGCGATCGGGGAGCGAGGGTTGCGGCTGGAGAGCCGGCAGTTCGGTGATCTCCACGTCTCGGTTGCGACCGCGACGCGTTTGCGCGAGCCGGTCGATGCCTGCCTGGTCACGGTGAAGGCCACCCAGCTCGACGCGGCGGTGGAGCGGGTGCCTGTGGATGCGCTCGGCGACGGGCTCCTCGTGCCGTTCCTCAACGGGGTCGATCATGCGGACCACCTTCGCGCCGTCTACTCGCCGGCCCGCGTCGCGCCGGCCGCGATCCGGATCGAGGTGATGCGTGTCGAGCCCGGCGTGATCCGGCATACGACTCCTTTTTCTCCCATCGAGATCGCCACCTCGAAGGTGACCGGCGAGCGCGTCGCGGAGCTCGCCGCGCGGCTCAGAGCGTGCGGGGTCACGGTTCGCGTGCGCGAGGACGAGGCGGCGATGCTGTGGGACAAGCTCGCTTTCCTCGCGCCGCTGGCGCTGCTCACGACGCACGAGCGCGGGCCGATCGGCGCGGTCCGGACGAAGCGACGCCCCGAGATGCTCGCGCTGATCGCCGAGGTTTCGGCTGTCGCCCGCGCGGCCGGCGCGAACATCGATCCGAACACGATGATCGAGCGCTTCGACGCGATGCCCGAAACGATGTCCTCGTCGATGCAGCGCGACGACGCGGCCGGCCTTCCACTCGAGCTGGACGCGATCGGCGGAGCGATCCTGCGACACGGTTCGCGGGTGGGTATTGCGACGCCGGTGGCCGAGCGGCTGGTCGGAGAGCTGGCCGAGCGGGAATCGAACCGCAGCGCGCGCGCGGGTTAGGTCTCCGAGTCACTCGAGGTCGGCAAGCCAACGGTGGCCCGGATGCGCCACCTCAAGCGCTGCCCGAAGCCAGGCTCGGCGGTCATACGCCATGCGCGGCATAAGAGTCTCGAAGTCGGCCTGATCCTTCTCCTTCGGGGCCTTCGCCTTGAAGAGCAGGACGATCTCGGGCACGAGGGCATCGAATCCCGCCGCCGAGTGGAAGCTGAGCCGGTCCCAGGCGAGCGTGACGCGAGGATCCCGGCGATAGACCCACTCCTCGGCACGACGTTCGAGGAAGAGGAACTCGATGGAGTCTCCCGTTACCGAACTCGCGCGAATCTCGTGGACCGGGAGCGTAAGCCACTCGTCCTCAGGCCAGGGTTCGCGCGCGAGGCCGCTACCTCTCGGCATCGTTTTCTCGTAATGCCAGCCAGGAAGGAGACTTCGGAGGGCGAACTGATCGTCGCGCGCCACGCCGATGTCGACATCGTCATGCGCGCGAGTCGGATGCCCGACGAACAGATCGACGGCCCAGCCTCCCACCACCAGCCATCTGGCGTCGAGCTGCGAGATGATCCGTGCTGCTCGACCGACCGCGTCAAAGCCGTGAGCGGGGTCGTCGATACGATCACCTAGCCTGACTACCCGTCGGACCGGGCTGTGACGAAGATCTCTTGAGGCGCGTCAGCGGAACTTGCACACGGCAGGTGGCTGGGGAGGAAGGATTCGAATCTTCAACCTTCCGATCGAGAGCGGTCTGCGCCATCGACTGCGGCGAATCTGAACCTAGCTGCCGCGTCTGATTCACGGATTCCGCGCCAGCTCCTCGGATGACATCGGAACAGAAATATGACGTGAATGCGACACATACCGCGCGTTACACCGCTGGTGGGGCATCTCGCAGATCGGCTTCAGTCGGGTGCTGATGAACCGCCTGCGCTCTGACGAGGACGTCCCCGCAGTGGGCCGTGTGCTCATCGTCACACCGTGTGCTCGAACCGCGTTCTAAAGTGCCGCCCATGGCGACCCGTCGGCGGCTGACGCTCGAGGGGTACGTGATCGAACCGGGAGACCCCGACTACGACTCCGCACGCCGTGTCTTCAACGGCCTGATTGACCGGCGGCCTCGACTGATCGCTCGAGTGGCCAGCACCGAGGATGTGCGCAAGGCAGTTGCATACGCGCGCGACGCGGGCCTCCCGCTCTCAATTCGAGGGGGTGGTCACAACGTCGCCGGGAATGCCGTTTGCGACGGTGGCATCGTGATCGACTTCTCCGACCTCCGTAATGTGCAGGTTGACCAGCACAGGCTCAGGGCGAAGGCCGAACCAGGCGCGCGGTGGAGCGACTTCGACCACGCAACCCAGGCGCACGGCCTGGCCACGACCGGCGGCCTCGTCTCGACCACCGGCGTCGCAGGATTCACCCTCGGTGGCGGGATCGGGTGGCTCATACGCCAGCATGGCCTCGCCGCTGACAACTTGATCGGCGCCGAGCTCGTCACAGCCGACGGCGACGTGCTCCACGTCGATGCGACTCACCACGCAGACCTGTTGTGGGGGCTGCGGGGCGGCGGCGGCAACTTCGGCGCTGTCACGTCATTCGAGTTTCGGCTGCATCCGCTCGGACCGGTCGTCGGCGGCCTCGTCGCTCATCCACGCGAGCGAGCGCGCGATGTGCTGAGGTTCTTCCGCTCGTTCTGTGCAGACGCACCGGACACTCTGACGATGGTCGGCGCACTCATGACCACACCCGCTGGACACCCTGCCGTCGGCATCGCGGCGTGCTGCTCGGAGCCCGCCCCGGAGGCGGAGCGAATAGTCGCGCCGCTACGTCGGTTCGGCCCACCGGTAGTGGACCACCTCGCCCTGATGCCGTACACCGCCTTGCAAAGCATGCTCGACGCCACCGCGCCGTTCGGCAGCCTGAACTACTGGAAGGCAGACTTCATGCCTGCGCTGTCGGACCATGCGATCGACGTTCTGGTCGATCAGGCAAACGCGATGCGCTCGCCGATGTCGCAGGTGCATGTGCATCAACTCGGAGGTGCATTCGGGCGGATTGCCTCCGCCGGCACCGCCTTTTCGCACCGCGACGCAGGATTCGTCTACAACATCATCGGGGCGTGGCAAGACCCCGCGGAGAACGAAGTCCACAAGGCTTGGGCGCGCGACACATTTGAGGCGCTGCGGCCGGTGAGCGTCGGCGGCGCGTACGTCAACTTCCTCGGCGACGACGCGCAGGATCGCGTCCGGGACGCTTATGGGCAAAATCGCTCGCGCCTTCGCGAGCTCAAGGCACGCTATGACCCAACCAATCTATTCCGCCTCAACCACAACATCACTCCCTCCTGAGGACGCGTCCGGCATTGATCAGTGCGGCGTGTAGTCGGGCACTTCGGAAATCGCCCAGCTATAGCGATTGGCAAACTCGTCGGGATCGACGATCTGCAGCTGACGGCCGAGCTTTCGCACCTCGCCTCTCGCGACGAGGCGGGCCAAGGCGCGATTGACGTTCTCGCGGCTGGCGCCGACCATGCCAGCCAGCCGTGCTTGCGGGAGGTCGATAGGAATCGCTGTGTCGCGCTGGGTGCCGGTCAACGCCTGCAGCTCAAGGAGCTTGCAGGCGATCTTGCCGGACAGGTTCCGGAACGCCGTTTCAGATGCCGTCGCGTCGCGTTGTCTCAGCCACCTCGAATAAGCAATCACCATTGGAAGCAGGAGCTGAGGGCGTTCCTCTACCAGGCGCCGCAGTGCGTCGAGAGGAATCACCAAGCAACGAGTCGGCACCGCCGCCTTTGCATGCATCAGTCGACCCGGCCGCTCGTCGAACAGCGGAAGCTGGCCCATGATGTCGCCCGCAAGAAATACCTCGACGACGTACTCTTCCCCATCAGGCCCAACCCTGGCAGCGGTGACCTCGCCGGCGACGATCAAGAAGGCCGAGGTCGCGGGGTCGCCTTGGTGCCAGAGATAGGTACCGCGGGCGAACTCGCGCTCGATTATGTGCCGGGCGAGAGGATCGAAATCACTCGGCGCGGCACCTCGGAATAAAGGAGCGGCGGCCAGGGCCGCACACGCGTCCAAGGCACGGCCTATTGTCCTGCCGCCGGCCGCCGCCCGTCAGCATGTCGATCAGCGAGATAGGGGAACGAGCTGGATTGTCACGATGACCGGCTGCGGAAACTCGTACGGGTTTGCCGCGGTCGGGTCAGGATTGATGGGCAGGAAGTCACCGGCCGCTTCTCCCGCCTTGACCATTGCTTCTGTCGTCATCGGCACAAAGCCGGCGCTCGAGATGTATGCGGGCGAGTACATCAGCGCGATCGGATGCCGGGTTGCCTGCCACTCACCGGCCGTGCCCATCTCGCCGAAGCCTGGGACGCCGGCGACGATGTGGTCGTGGTAGACGAGCTGAAGCGGAAGTCCGGGGTGAAAGCAGGGATCGCACTGCGGGTGATAGCCCTGGACCGAAAGAGCGCCGAGGTTCGTCAAACCGAGCGGGTTGATCGGATAGGCCACTGCAAAGAGCGGCTGAGCCGCGGCCATCTCGTCACCACTCGGGGAAAGGTTGATGTGATGGATGTTCATCCCATACACACCACCATTCGCGTAGACCGCCACTTCCGTCGAGGCGCCCGGGATCTGCCATCCGCCGGCCTGACCGTGAACCCCGGCGGGGGTAGACGCCAGAGATATTCCCAGCGCGGCGCACGCTGTCAAGGCAAGTCGCACGAACCGTTTCAATTTGCTCCTCCTACTTCTTACGAGCTGGTTCTCGGTGGAACCATTCGCGCGCAAGATGAGCTTGCGAGAAGCATTTGGAAGTGACGATCGTCACAGGCGATATCCGTGTCTTGGTCGAGCTCGTTGCCAGCTGGTGCACAGGGTCATGTCGCGTGACGTGGTGTAAATCCAGTCGCGCGGTTCCGACGACATCCTA
>CAZLJC010000045.1:0-15786 GCA_964559855.1 uncultured Actinomycetes bacterium | reverse complement strand
GAGTTCTGGGCTCCATGGTCGTCTGGTGAGACCCCGCCAGAATCCGATGAGCCGTGTTGGTTGCGGAGCTTGGATTCGAACCAAGGACCTTCGGGTTATGAGCCCGACGAGCTGCCGCTGCTCCACTCCGCGCCTCGAATTATACCCCTCGCTTTCAGTGCTTCGGCGGGGCGGAGGCGGAGGGTGATGCCGCGGCCGGGGCGCTCGGGCTTGGTGAGGCGACGAGGTAGGTCTTCTCGTTCGGCTTGGCGAAGCCGTTGAGCCTGGCCTCCTCCTCGTCGGCGCCGTTGCTCAGCGCCTGCACGTCCTTTCTGTAACCCGCGTTCTGAGCGGCGATCTGCGAGTTCTGCCGGCGCAGTTCGGAAACCTGCTGGCCCAGGCGCTGGCTCAGGGCAGCCTCCTGCGCGAATGCAACGCCAGCCCAGACCATGCCAAAGAGGGCGACGACGGCGATGACTGCGTGGCGCAGGCCGAGGGCGCTGGTGCGCACAGATCCCGCGACGACAAGAGGTTTGGTGTGTCTCATGCTGCGACGTCTGGAAGATGTCCGGGAGGACGCGACTATAGCAAACGGCTACCGCGATTCATCCCAGCGACGCTGCAGCTCCGCGGTGTCGAGATCCGCCAGGCTTTTGCCTTCACGCCTCACCGCCGACTCGGTCGCGGCGAACCGGTCGCGAAAGCGCCGCCCCGCGACGCGCAGGGCGTCCTCGGGATTGACCTTCATGCTGCGCGCGAGCGCCACGATCGCGAACAGCAGGTCGCCGATCTCGTGGAAGGCCTCGTCACCGTCCCTGGTCTCCGCCACCTCACGCGCCTCCTCAGCCACCGACTCGGCCGCGGCCGCGGGCGACGCGAAATCAAAGCCGACGCGGGCGGCGCGCTTCTGCAGCCCGAGCGCCCAGGCGAGGGCGGGCAGCGACGCGGGCACACGGTCGACCACCGAATCGTCCCGGCCTTCAGTGCGCGCCTCCTGGATCTTCTGGTGCTCCCAGTTGCGCAGCACCTCGTCCGCGTCGGCGACTGATGTGGTGCCGAAAACGTGGGGATGACGCTTCACCATCTTCGCGGCGACCGTCTCCGACACTCGCGCGGCGTCGAACCGGCCTTCCTCCGCCGCAATCTCGGCGTGCATCGCCACCTGCAGCAGCACGTCGCCAAGCTCCTCCATCATCCTGGCGTCGTCCCCCGAATCGATCGCCTCCAACAGCTCGTACGTCTCCTCGAGCAGGTAGGGACGGAGCGACTCGTGGGTCTGCTCGCGGTCCCACGGACAGCCGTCCGGCAGGCGCAGCCGGTGCACGACGTCGAAGATCGCGTCGATGCCCTCGCGGTACGGCTTTTCCCCTTCGCTCACGGTGCCACGAGACATTAGCGCGCGGCCGCGGCGGCCCTCGGCGCCACTCCGTAGAGCTCGCCCATCTCGTCGAGCATCCGCAGCAGGTCGGACTGCCAGCCTTCGCCCTGCCGCCGGAGAAGCAGCCGGTTCGGGCGCACCGACACCCGGCCGGCCATCCGCCGGCTCAGCTCCTCGACGTCGAGGAGGCGCTCGGGATCGACCCGGATGACGATATCGTGCCCCTCGGCGATCACCGCGCGCAGGCCCATGCGCCGGCCCTTGAGCTTCACGCGCAGCGAGTACGCCAGGTTGTCGAGCTGCGCCGGCCCGGTGCCGTAGCGGTCCTTCAGCGAACGGAGCACGGACTCGAGCTCCTCCTCGTCCTCCGCCCCGGCCAGCTGCCGGTACGCGCCGAGGCGCAGCTTCTCGTCGCGGATGTACGAGCGAGGAATGAAGTGGTCGAGCGGAAGGTCAAGGTTCATCTCCTCGGTGGACAGCACGTCACCGACGACGCTCTCCTCGGCCCCCGTTCGAAGCTTCGAGACGGCGCCCTGCAGCATCTGCAGGTACATCTCGAAGCCCACCGCGGCGATGGCGCCATGCTGCTCCGTCCCGAGCAGGTTGCCGGCGCCGCGGATCTCGAGGTCGCGGAGCGCGATCTTGAACCCCTGCCCCAGCTCGTGCAGGCCGGAGATCACGTCCAGCCGCTTGTCCGCCTGCTCCGTGAGCGAGCGCCGCGGGTCGTATAGGAAATAGGCGTAGGCGCGGCGCCCCGAGCGGCCGACCCGTCCGCGCAGCTGGTAGAGCTGAGCGAGGCCGAAGCGATCGGAGCGCTCGACGATGATCGTGTTCACGTTCGGGATGTCGAGCCCGGACTCGATGATCGTCGTGCACACGAGGACGTCGTACTTCGCGGACTCGAAGTCGACCATCACCGATGCGAGATCGTCCTCCGACATCTGCCCGTGGCCCACCGCCACGCGCGCTCGGGGCACGAGACGCCGGATCCGCTCGGCGGCCTTCTGAATCGTCCGCACCCGGTTGTGCAGGTAGTAGACCTGTCCGCCGCGATGGAGCTCGCGCTCGATCGCCTCCGCCACCAGGGCGTCGTCGTCCGCGGTGACGTACGTCTTGATCGGCTGGCGCTCCTCGGGCGGAGTCTGGATCACGCTCATATCACGGATTCCGCCCACTGCCATGTGAAGCGTGCGCGGGATCGGAGTCGCGGAAAGGGAAAGCACGTCGAGCTGCGTGCGCAGCTTCTTCAGGCGCTCCTTCTGCATCACGCCGAAACGGTGCTCCTCGTCCACCACCAGCAGGCCGAGTCGCTTGAAGCGCACATCCTTCTGGAGCATGCGGTGCGTCCCGACCACGATGTCGACCTGACCCGCCCGAATGCCTTCGACGGTGCGCGCCTGCGTCTCGTCGTCGACGAAGCGCGACAGCATCTCGACGACGACCGGAAAGTTCTTGAGCCGCTCGCGGAAGACATGGAAGTGCTGCTGGGCGAGGACGGTCGTCGGCGCGAGCACCGCGACCTGCTTGCCGCTCATCGCGGCCTTGAACGCGGCGCGCAGCGCGAGCTCGGTCTTGCCGAAGCCCACGTCTCCGCAGAGCAGCCGGTCCATCGGCTTGTCCGATTCCATATCGGCCTTGATCTCGGCGAGCGCGGCGAGCTGGTCGGGCGTCTCCTCATAGGGGAATGACGCCTCGAGCTCCTGCTGCCAGGCCGTGTCCGGCGCGAACGCGATGCCGGGACGGGCCTCGCGCAGGGAGTAGATGCGGAGCAGATCCTCGGCCACGTCCTGCACGACTTTCTTGGCGCGGCTGCGGGCGCGCGACCAGTCGGCCGTGCCGAGCCGGTGCAGTGCGGGCGTCCCCTCCCCACCGAGATACTTCTGGACCCGGTCGAGGTTCTCGACCGGAATGAACAGGCGATCGCCTTCCGCGTACTCGAGCTCGAGATACTCGCGATGAGCGCCTTCCGACTCGATCAGCCGCATGCCCTTGAAGCGCGCCACGCCGTGGTCGACGTGAACGACCAGCTCGTCCGGGGCGAAGTCGAGGGTGAACTCGCGCGTCAGGTCCTCCTTCCTGGTCCGGTCGCCCCGGCCTCTGGTGGACCGCCGGACCCGGCCGAACAGCTCCGCGTCGGTCAGGAGGTGGAATCCGATGGCGGCCTGAGAGCAGCCCGCCGCGAGGTCCATCGCGGCGTGGTGAAGGCCGGGCGACAGGTCCAGGTCGGCGTCGAGGTCGATCTCCAGGAGGCGCGTCCTTACGCCTGCCTCGTCGAGCAGAGCGCGTACCCGTTCGTCCTGCTCCGTCGCGAAGATGATCGCCTCGGACTCGGCTTTCGCGGCCAGCGAGGCAAGGGCACGGGGCTGGCCCACGACAGGCTCGGCGCCGACCCAGCCGAGGTCGAGGCTCTCGGCTCCGCCCTCGGCGAGCGTCAGAGAGAGCCGCGGGCGTGACCCGAAGTCCTCTAGCCGGTCCACCACGGGGAGCACGAAGCCGCCAGGCAGCTCGGCACCGCTGATCTCGGCCGCCGCCAGCATCTGGGTCTCGTCGAGCAGCGAGCGTGCGTCTGTGCGCTGGCGGTCGGGATCGAAGTCGAGGACCACGGCATTCGCCGGAAGATGGTCCAGCAGAGAAGGCCGCCCCGGGTCCAGGTAGGCCGCGTAGAACTCGACGCCGGCAAAAGCCGCCCCGGCACCCAGGCGCGTCAGCTCGTCGTCCCACTCGGAGCGGACGTCGCCGCGCAGGCGGTCGAGCGAAACCTCATGGTGCAGCCTCTCGACCGCGGCGGCGCCCCTGACCGGCCCGATCAGCAGCTCCCGGCCGGTCCGGATCATCACCTCGGGCACAGCCATGACCGAGCGCTGGTTCTCGGTGTCGAAGAGGCGCAGCGTTTCGACCAAATCGCCCACCCACTCCGCGCGAACCGGCGCGTCCGCGGCCGCCGGGTACACGTCCAGGATGCCGCCGCGGAGTGAGAACTGTCCGCGTTCCTCGACCAGCGGCTCGCGCGTGTAACCCAGCTCCACCAGGCGGCCCGCCACGGTCACCGGGTCCGGCCCCGCGCCCGGCTTGAGATGGACGGTGGTGTCCACGAGGTCGCGCCGCGAGATGGTCTGCCGGGTGATGGCGCGACGCGAGGAGACGACCACGACCGGTGATGCCTCCGACGAAGCGAGCGCCTCGAGCGCCTCGAGACGCCGGTTCACGGCCTCGTCGAACGCAGGCGGGCGGTCGAGGAACGAGACAGCGACCTCCGAGAACACGTACACGGGCGGCGCTCCGGCCAGCCACGGCCGCAGCTCGGCGGCGAAGCGGTCTGGGCCGGGAACCAGGAGCAGGACGGGCTTCCGGCGCTCGGTCAGATGGCGCGCGACGGCGGCCGCGACGATCGGCCACGCGGCGTGCGGCAGGCGCGCGACGTCGACCTCGCCCGACCCGCGCTCGAGCCAACGCTCGAGCCGCGGCTCGGCCGTGACGGCGGCCCGCCACAGCTCCGTCATGCCAGCTCCTCGCACCCGAGGGCGTCGGGCCGGTTGTAACGATCCATCGCGCGCTCGATGCCCGCGTCCAGCGCAAGCTCGAGCGCATCGGCCACGCCGCCGATGACCCTGGGCAGCCGCTCCGCCTCCGTCTTGGTGAAGCGCCCGAGGACGTGGCGGATGCCGGCCGACGAGCCTTTCCCGCCCGGCTTGCCGACGCCGACGCGAAAGCGCACGAAGTCGTCCCGCCCGAGCGACTCGACGATCGAGCGGACTCCGTTGTGCCCGGCCGTCGAGCCCTCGCGCCGGATCCTCATCCGGCACATCGGAAGGTCGAGCTCGTCGTAAACCACCCAGGCCTGGCTTGGCTCCAGGCCGGTGTCCTTGAGCGCCCTGGCCACCGCCTGGCCCGAGAGGTTCATGTACGTCTGAGGCAGCACGAACCACACGCCCCGCGCCTCGGAGCGGCCCACCAGTGACTGCCAGCGCTTGCGCTCGATGGGCACGTCGAGCCGGCGCGCGAGCTCGCGCACGCAGGAAAAGCCGAGATTGTGGCGAGTGTCGGCGTACTCCGACTCGGGGTTGCCGAGCCCGACGATCAGACGCTCTTCCTTTTCTTCCATGCAGACACACCTGGGCCCGCGGCGAGCGCCGCAGACCTCTCGATGGAGTTTACCCAGACGTCCTGGCCCTCAAGGGCAGGTCCATGAGCCTCCACATCTCGGTCCGCTCCCGGCGCGTCCGGTGGTCCCATCCAAGCAGGTGCAGGAAGCCGTGGACGACGAGGAGCGCGAACTCGTCATCCGCGGTGTGGCGCGCGGCTCGCGCCTGGCGCACGACGCGCTCCCAGGAGATCGCGATATCGCCGACGTGGCTTCCCGAGCCCTCGAACGACAGCACGTCGGTGGCGTGATCCTCTCCCCCGAACTGCCGGTTGAGCCGGCGCATCTCCTCGTCGTCCGTGATGCGGACCGCCACCGTGGCCGTGCCTTCGGGCAGGCGCGCGGCGATCTCCGGCACGGCGGCCGCTCGCGCGAGCACACGGCGCACGGAAGCCGGGCGCACGGGAGCCCGGACAGCCTTCACGACCTCGGCTTCGAGTACAGTCACGACCCGTGAAGATTCTCGTCACCGGCGGCGCCGGTTTCATCGGCTCTCATGTCGTCGACGCGTACATTGCGGCAGGGCACGAGGTCGCGGTACTCGACAGCTTCATCACCGGAAACGAGCACAACGTCAACCCGGCGGCGGCCGTGTTCCGGGTCGACATTCGCGACCAGGCGGCGACCGCGGCCGCGATCGGCTCGTTCCGGCCCGAGGTGGTCAGCCACCACGCCGCGCAGTCCGAGGTCCCGAAGTCCGTCGCGGACCCGGGCAACGACGCACACGTCAACGTCGTGGGTGGCCTGAACGTGCTGCGGGCCTGCGTCGACAACGGCGTGAAGAAGGTCATCTTCAGCTCCACCGGCGGCGCGCTCTACGGAGAGCCCGATATCGTGCCCGCGGCGGAGGACCACCCGGTCCGCCCCCTCTCGCCGTACGGCACGAGCAAATTCGCGTTCGAGCAGTATCTGGGCACCTTCGATCGGACCTTCGGCCTGCGTTACACCGTCCTGCGCTACGCCAACATCTACGGCGCGCGTCAGGACTTCCACGCCGAGGAAGGACGGGTGGTCGCGATCTTCGCGGGCCGCATGATCGAGGGCAAGCCGGTCACGGTCGACGGGGATGGCAACCAGGCCCGGGACATGCTCCACGTGGGTGATGTCGCGATGGCCAACATCGCGGCCCTCGAGCGCGGCGAGCACGAGACCTTTCACATCAGCACCGGCATCCCGGTCACCGTCAACGACCTGTTCCGCAAGCTCGCCCTGCTCACCGAGTACCGGCTCGAGCCTCGCTTCGGCCCCGCCCGCAAGGGCGACGTGTACCGGATCGCGCTCGACAACACACGCGCCAAGGAGCTGCTGGGGTGGGAGCCGCGGATCAAGCTCGAAGAGGGCCTGCGCCTGACCGTCGAATACTTCCAGGAGCAGATCGCAGCCCGCGCCCATCGCAATCAATGATCGACACGCTCGCCTTCTTTCATGGGCTCGGCTCGCGCGTGCTCATCCTCTTCGCCGTGCTGCTCGCGCTCTGGGGCACGTACTCGTACCTCCGCAACCAGAAGCTCAGCGGGGGATTCCGTTCGAGCTTCCTGATCATGGTGGGCGTGACCGCGCTGCAGGGCCTCGTCGGTCTTGGCGCTCTGATCGCGGGCGGGAGCCCGCACGGCGGCCTGCTGCATTACGTGTACGGGGCGTTCGCGGTCCTCTTCCTCCCCGGCGCGTACCTCTATGCGCACGGGGGCACGGACCGGCGCGAGACGGTGACTCTCGCCGGCGCCTGCTGGATCGTGAGCATCGCGTTCTTTCGCGGGATCGCAACCGGCGGCTGAGCGGCTAACCTGAGCGCCCGGATGGACCCGATTCTTCGCACCGTCCCAAAGGACGATTCGAGCGTCTCAGGCGAGCCGGAGCGGCGCGTCCTGATCACCGGCGGTGCAGGCTTCCTCGGGGTGAACGCCGCGGTCCACCTGATCAAGGAGGGCTGGCACGCCACGCTGCTCGACAACCTCAGCCGGCCTGGCACCGAGCGCAACCTCAAGTGGATCCTCACGCGCTACCCGACGCGCGTCACCTTCGTGCGGGAGGACATCCGCAACGTGGACGCCCTCGCCGACCACGTGCGCGGGCAGGACGCCATCCTGCACCTGGCCGCGCAGGTGGCGGTGACGACGTCGCTGGTCGACCCCTACACGGACTTCGACGTGAACGCGCGGGGCACCTTGAACGTCCTCGAGGCCGTCCGCCGGAACAACCGCGAGGCGCCCGTGGTGTTCGCGTCGACCAACAAGGTCTACGGCAAGCTCGAGCACAACAACGGCCCGTGCGCCGAATCGCAGCCGATCGACTTCCACAGTCCGTACGGCTGCAGCAAGGGCGCGGCCGACCAGTACGTCAGGGACTATGCCCGCTGCTTCGACATGAAAACGGTCGTGCTCCGGCAGAGCTGTATCTACGGCGCGCACCAGTACGGCACCGAAGACCAGGGATGGGTGGCGCATTTCGTGCACTCGATCCTCCGCGACCGGCCGCTGACCATCTACGGCGACGGCACCCAGGTCCGGGACCTGCTCGACGCCCGCGACCTGTCCGCCCTCTACGCCCGGGTCATCGACAGGATCGAGACCACAGGCGGCCAGATCTACAACGTCGGCGGCGGTCTCGCCAACGCCCGCAACCTGCTCGACGTCATCGACGAGATCGGCCGGCTGACCGGCCGCCAGCCGCAGTTCACGCACTCGGACTGGCGTGAGGGCGACCAGGCCTACTACGTGAGCGACGTCGGCAAGGCGGAACGCGAGCTGGGATGGAAGCCCGAGATCGATTTCGATCAGGGCCTCCGCGACCTGATCGCGTGGGCCGAGTCGATCAGTTAGCCGCGGCCGTCTCCACGGTTTCGAGCGCGCTCTCGCGGTGCGCCCGCGCGACGTCGAGCACGGCCTGCTCCAGCACATCGATGTGCCGCTCCCAGTTGAACCGGCGCGCCCACTCGAAAGCGCGCCCACCGGTCGCCTGGTTCTCGTCCCTGTCTTCGAGCAGGCGGCTGATCCCGGCCGCGTAGTCGCCCACCTCGAGCGGCTCCGCGAGATGCCCCGTGCCGGGCCCGACCGTCACCGTCGGTCCCGCCTGGTTCCACGCCACGACGGGCACGCCCTTCGCCATCGATTCGATGACGCCCATGCCGAAGTCCTCTTCGGGAGCGGGATACACGTACACCGCCGCACCTTCGTACAGAGCCTGGAGCTCGTCTTCGCCGATGGAGCCCAGGAACACGACGGATTCGCGCAACCCGAGCTCCTCGACCAGCGCTTTCAGCGTTGCGGTGTGGGAGGTGGCGGGGCCCGGGATCACGAGCTGAACGCGCGGATGGCGCCTGCGCACCTCGGCCATGGCCCGGATCGCGAGGTCGAATCGCTTTTGGGGGTAGTGCCGGTTCGTCAGCAGCACGTAAGGCCGCCGGATCGGGTAGCCGTTGACCGTCATCCCTCCGGCAAAGCGCTCTTCGAGCGGTCGAGGATAACCCGACGACGCGACGTGACACCCCGCGGGGCAGTCCACCGCTTCGCGCCGGTAGGTGCGGCGGATGATATCGCCGATGTAGTCGCCGTTCACGAGCAACCGGTCGGCCTCCTGGACGGAACGGCGGTCGGCCCAGGCCACGAAGCGCGTCGCGCGCAGGACGATCGCGGCGAGCAGCCGGTAGTCCGCGTTCGACACCCAGCCCGTCTGCCGGTCGATGTTGCGGGGATAGACGAGGCGGTTTGGCTGGTTCAGGTAAACCACGTACGGCACGTCCATCAGCCGGGCCGCCCACCAGGCGATCCATGCGCTGGGCTGATTGCAGCCGACGATCGCATCCACGCCGCGGAACCGCCACGCGTACAGCGGCATCAGCAACGAGGTGGCCGCCATCTGGACGGCCTCCCGGTACGGCACCCAGCGCGGCAGCTGCGGAAGGAACGTGCGCACCCGGACGTCGCCCATCAGGTCGGGATAGCAGCGAGCCGCGTCCACCGTCGGCGCGTAGCACTCGACCTCATAGCCGCGCCGGCGCAGGCCGAGCACCTCTTCGATGACGATCCTCTCGCCGCCGCCGGAGTAGGTGAAGCCGCAATGGAAAACCGCGATCCGCCGCGGACCCCCGGCGGTCATCCTGCGCCGGCCGCCGACCAGGAAGAAGCTGAGCGCGCCCATGACGAGGGCGTAGCCGGCGGTGATGCCGTGGTACAGGACGATGGCGCCGGCGGCCACGGCCGCGGAGAGCCCGAGGCCGCCGCCGAGCACAAGCGCGCCCGCCACTTCCAGGTTGCCGAGGTAGCCCGGCCCCGCGGGCACCGCGAAGCTCAAGAGGATCGCGGGATACGCGGCCATCGCACGCGGAAGCGGCACCGCGATGTCCGCCGCGGTGAAGAGGAGAGAGAAGTTGAACGCGTCGATCACGAGCGCGACGGCCGTCCACCCGGCCAGCCTCGCGGCAAGCTCAGGCGTCCACAACCCGCGAGCGCCGGCGCGGAACGCGAATGCCTGCCCGGCCAGACCCTCCGCCACGCGCCGGGGCAGGACGCGCCGGGCCAGCGGCGACCGGGCGATCTTCGGGCCGGCGACTGCCGTGCCCACGACGCCGGCCAGCAGCGCCATCGCGAGCGCGGCGGCGCCGATCAGGCCTTTGGGCGCGCTGACGGCGCCGGCCAGCGCGAGCACCTCCAGGCCGGCCAGCGCCACGGCGACGCCCGCCAGGTCGCACACCTTGTCGATGACGATCGTCGCGAGCGCCGAGCCGGCGGGAATGCGGTGCCGGCGCCACAGCCACCACGCGCGCGCGGCGTCGCCGGAGCGGATCGGCAGCACATAGTTGAGGAGCGTGCCCGCCGCGTTCATGGCGAAGGCCCGGACCATGCCCACCGGAGCGAGCGGCCGGAGCAGCATCAGCCACCGGCGGGCGCGGATCAGGCTCGTGACCAGGGCCAGACCGACCATCAGGGCGACGGCCCACCAGCTGTGCACCCTGGCGTGGCTCAACACCTCCGGCAGCGAAACGGTGCGCAGCCACAGCCACAGCAGAGCAAGCCCGAAAGCGGTCTGGAGCGCCGGCCGGACCCAGCGGTTCGAGCTCATCTCGAATGCGCCTGACGCGCGAGGGCCTGGAATCCAGCAGTCGGCTTCGGGGGCCCGCTCATCGGCGCGTATGATGCCCTGCGGGACCCCCGCTTGGAATCCCACGCGCGGGGCAGGCATTTCGTCGTCGAAAATGCGCAAAGATCCACGTATTCAGGCGGCGGTTTCGTGCCAAACTTTTCGGTGCGCAAGTGTGCGCGGGCCTTCAGAAGGGAATCCGTAAAGCGCGTTTTTTTCATAGAACCTCACCCCCCGCAGCCAAGCTCGGAGCCGGTGTCGAGAAATCGCCCGGCCCGAGCCTTTTTCAGGGGTTTGCCAGCCGCCCCGCCCAGTCGCGCAAGGCCTCGCGCCAGGGACGCAGGCCGGGGACCCGATCCGAGTCCAGGCAGCCATTCACCGGCCGTCTCGCAGGCAGGCCGAGCTCAGCGCTGGTGATCGAGCTGATCGGCACCGGCAGGCCGCTCACCGCCAGCACCTCGGCCGCGAACTCATCCCACCCGCAGCATCCACCGCCGGCGACGTGGACGAGGCCGGCGAGCCCCGCTTCCGCCAGCTCCAGGCTCCGCTCGGCCAGGTCGCGCGCATACGTGGGATTGACCCGGTCGGTCACCACCCGCAACCTCCCATCACGCCGCGCCCGCGCCAGGATCTTCTCCGGGAAGCCCACGCCGATCGTTCCGTAGACCGCCGCGGTGCGCACGACCAGCGCGTCCGGGTTCGCCTCCAGCGCGGCCACCTCGCCCGCCAGCTTGGATCGTGCGTAGGCGCTCAGAGGGTTCGGCTCGTCCGATTCGCGATAGGGACGTCCCTTCTCGCCGTCGAATACGAAGTTGGTGGAGTAGTGGAGCAGTTTGGCTCCGTGTCGGGCGCACGCCGCGGCGAGAACGGCCGGGCCCTCGCCGTTCACCCGCATGGCGACGTCAGGCTCCGTCTCGGCACGGTCCACCTCGTTGTAGGCAGCGCAGTTGAACACGATATCGGGCCGGCGGGCCGCGAAGACGGCCTCGACCGCGTCCCGGTCGGTGATGGAGACCTGGCGGTGCGTCAGGCCGGATTCGGCGCCCAGCAGGCCGACGAGCTCGCGGCCGAGCTGGCCCGCGGCGCCCAGGACGAGCGCCCTCACATCGACTCGGTCAGCTTCTTCTCGACGCCCGGCTGCTGCTGGAGGACGGCGGTGATCTCCGTCTCGTCGACCGGCCGGCCGATCAGGAATCCCTGCGCCGCGTCGCAACCCGCCTCGATCAGCACGCCCTCGGCCACGCGGTCCTGCAAACCCTCGGCGACCACGCGCAGCCCCAGGTTGTGGCCGAGGCCCACAGCCGACCGCACGATGGCGCCTGAATCCGGGTCGGACGCCAGCGCGGACACGAAGGAACGGTCGATCTTGATCTCGTTCACCGGCAGACGCATCAGGTAGAGGAGCGACGAGTAGCCGGTGCCGAAGTCGTCAAGCGCGAGCCGCACGCCGATCTCGTGCAGCCGGTGCAAGGCCTTTGCGGCGGCCGCCGCCATCGCGACGCCCTCGGTGATCTCCAGCGTGAGCCGCTGCGGCTCGACTTTGAAGTCGGCGAGTGTGCGGGCGACCATCTCCTCGAGTGAGTGGTCCTCGATGTTCCGCGGAGACACGTTGAGCGACATGGACACGTCGATACCGTCGGCGAGCCACCTGCAGAGCTGTGCGAGCGCTGCGTCGATGACCCATGCCGTCAGCGGGTTGATGATCCCTGTCTCCTCGGCCATCGGGATGAACCGGTCGGGCGGCATCAGACCTTCGCGAGGATGGTTCCACCGGACCAGGGCCTCGACCGTCTGGATCGCGCCGCTGGCAAGCGTCACCTGCGGCTGGTAGTGCAGCACGAGCTCGCCCTGGGGGATCGCTCGCCGCAGCTCGCCCGCCAGGCCGGTCCGGCGCATCGTCTGCGCCTCCTGCTCGGGCTGGTACACCGCGTAGCCGCCGCCCGAACGCTTCGCGACGTACATCGCGACGTCGGCCCGGCGCAGCAGAGTGCTCGGATCGTCGCCATGCACGGGGTACATCGCGATGCCGATCGACGCGCCGGTCTCGACCATCTGGTCCGCGATCGCGAACGGCCCCTCGAGGGAAGCGAGGATCTTGCGCGCCGTGGCGACCACGTCCTCGGGATGCTTCGCGTCGATGGTCAAGACCGCGAACTCGTCGCCGCCGAGCCGAGCGATCGTGTCCGTCGCGCGGAGCACGCCGCGCAGGCGCGCCGTGACCTCCTGCAGCAGGCTGTCGCCGCGGTCGTGTCCGAGCGCGTCGTTGATGTCCTTGAACCGGTCGAGGTCGAGGAGCAGGACACCGAACATCTTCTGGTTGCGCCGCGCGCCGAGCAGCGCCTGGCGCAGCCGGTCCCCGAAGAGGCTGCGGTTGGGAAGCCCTGTGAGCGCGTCGTGCAGCGCCTGGTACTCCAGCGCGTCCGTGTGAGCCTTGCGCTCGGAGATATCGCGCAGCGTCGCGATGAACATGTGGCGCGGGCCCACCTGCATCGAGCTCACGACGAACTCCACGGGGAACAGGCTCCCGTTCTTCTTCTTCCCCATCGTCTCGTGCGCGCCACTGACGGGAATGTCCAGCTTGAGCCGGCGCTCGAGGTAGTTGACGAACGCGCTGCGGTGCGTCGTGGCGATCAGGATATCGGCCTGCTGCCCCACGAGCTCCTGCTCGCCGTACCCGAACAGCTTCACCACCGCCGGGTTCGCCGACTCGATGACACCGTTGCTGTCGATCGTCGCCAGTCCGTCCGAGACGTTGTCGAGCACCGAGCGCATCCGCTTCTCGCTCTCCTGCAGCGCGAGCTCAGCCCGCTTGCGCTCGACGAACTCACCGATCTGCGAGCCCACGTCGACCATCACGGCCGTGAAGGACTCGTCGAGCTCCCGCGGGGCCCACGTGTGCAGCGAGATCATGCCCACGACGCGGCGCCCGCTGCGCACCGGGAAACCGACGGTTCCGTGCAGGCCGGCGGCAGCCGCGGCCGCGGCGCGGACGCTCGTGTCCCCCGCCAGGTCGGTCATGGCGATCGGCGCTCCGGCCTCCCACACCCGTCCGGCCAGCCCCTCGCCGCGGCGGTACGTGACGAGTGCCGCGGTCGCCTCGAACGCGGTGGTGTCGCGGCCCGGACGCTTCCACGCCGTCACGAAATGCATCGTCTCCCGCTCGGCGTCGACCTCCCAGTACTCCGCGAGCTCCCAGTCCATCGTCCGGCACAGGCCCTCGAGCACTCCGATCGCCGCGTTGTCCCAACCGGGCGAGGTGAGGAGGGCCTGGGTGACCGCGAAGCGCGCCGCTTGCAGCACCTCGGCTCGCTTGCGGTCCCGGATGTCGACGGCGACGGTCTGGAAGTACAGGGGTTTCTTGTCGTACTCGCGGACCAGCCGCATGGTGAGATCCACCCACACGTGATCCCCGTCCTTGCGGATGTAGCGCTTCTCGATGCGGCGCCCCTCCTCCTCGCCGGCCAGCATCTCCTGCATCGCCTCGCGCAGGGCCGGCACGTCGTCGGCGTGCGTGATGTCGAGGAGTGACAGCGTCTTGAGCTCCTCGTCGCTGTAGCCGACGAGCTCGCAGAACGCCGGGTTCACCGTCGTGATGTGGCCGTCGAGCGTGGTGAAGGCCATGCCGGCCTGGGCCTGCGCGAACAGGGTCCGGAATCGCGTCTCCATATCGCGCTCGGCCGCCTCGGCGCGCCGCCGCTCGGTGATATCGCTGATCAGCGTCAGGACATGGCCGGGCCCGCTCGAGAGCTGATGAACCGCGATCTCGGTTTCAACGCGGCTGCCCGACTTGGTGATCATTGCTGTCGCGTAACGCGCCGGCTTGCCGGCGGCCAGGCCCTCACGGACCGCGGTGACCAGGCGCTCCCGGTCCTCGGCGACGACGAGGTTGACCATCGAGCGCAATCCCTCCAGCTCCTCCCTCGAGTAGCCGGTGAGTGCGACGTACGCATCGTTGGCGGCGACGAACCTGCCGTCATGCGTCACCAGGAGCCCTTCCCCCAGGTCGCTGAGGCCGGCGAGCAACGAGGTCTGGCGCTCCATGTTGAGGGCGAGGTCCCGTTCGATCGTGCGGCTGGTGAGATAGGTCAGGACGCCCAGCCCGAAGACGACGCCGCTCCAGATCGCGACCGTGTCGAAATCGAGCATCAGCTGCGTGATGCCGTAGATCCAGGTCGAGATCAGCGCCAGCAGCGCGATCACGAACACGTAGCCGAAGTGGCGCGATTTGAGGCCCAGGTCGAATTGCAGCAGAACGGTCGCCATGCTCACGGCCGCGAGCGGCGGGAAGTCGTCGCCGAGCCAGCGACCGGCCAGGCTCAGGACGGCGACGGCCAGAATGGCCGCGGCCGCCGTTATCCCGAGACGCAATGGCAGGCTCCGCCAGTGCGTCGAGGCGCGGACCCACACCGCCACGCCGGCGAGGACGGCGCCAAGGCCGATGAGCACGGCTTCGGCCCGGATCACGTTCGCGGGGAGCCCGGCGATGAAGATCCGATAGGTGACGCCGCCGAAGATAGCCGCGACGGCCACGCCGTTGATCACGGGGAGGGTCCACCGCCGGTCCGCGGGCCGGTGACGGCCCGTCGAGGCCCAGGCCTCCCCGAACAGGGGATCGGCCGCGTCCGTCGAGGGCGCCGTCAGCTGGCTAGCCAAAATCGTCCGGAGGAACGATACCCGTAGGGGCCCCGAATTGGACGCCCCAGTCAGCTCAGCTCGCGGCTCTCACTTGCCGGACTTGGCGGAAGGGCGCTGCGGGACGGTCCGCTTGAGGGGCGGCCGGCGACCCGCGGTCAGGGGATTCGCCTTCTCCGGATCGCCGTCCTTCCGGTTCGTGCGACCGGCCGTGGCGTGGAGGGTGCGCAGCTTTGCCAGGCGCTCCTTCTTCGCCGCCAGGGCCGTCTTGAGGGCGTCGGACAGCTGGGTATCGTTCATGGGGACGACGCGGAGCCGGGCCTCCAGCTCGAGCACCTCGACCTCGGCTCTTGTCAGTTCTAGATCGATTGTCTTTGACACGTCCTTCCTTCTTCCGTCCGCTTCAAAGCTACTGAACCAGATAACTACCCCGCAAGACCGCAACTTATGCCATCTCGCCGCACGCGGCCCCGGGGGACGCAGTTCGCGCTGGGCGAACTTACGTTCGTCCAGAGCGCCGCAAGGCGGCAAGATGCCTGGGAACTGTATCGCGGGGCCGCCGGATTTCGGCCTGTTAAGG
>CAZLJC010000044.1:0-15895 GCA_964559855.1 uncultured Actinomycetes bacterium | reverse complement strand
ACGTTGCCGGGGTGGTTGTCTTCGCGGGCGGGGCTCACAGCCCTGCAGCTTAAACTGGTCGGGCGGAGAGGATTTGAACCTCCGGTCTCCTGCTCCCAAAGCAGGCGCTTTACCGAGCTAAGCTACCGCCCGCGTTCGCCGGCAGGCGCGACAGGAATGCCGGCTAATTGTAAGTAGGCCCGCGCTTCAGCTCTAAGCGCGCAGCCGCTGGAGCACGCCCGACACGAGCAGCGCCCGCGCGGCCATGGCGCGATGGCTGTACTTGCGCTTCTCGTCGGGGGCCATCTCCCCGAACGTTCTGCCCGTGCCGGGCACGAGAAAGATCGGGTCGTAGCCGAATCCCGCCTCGCCCCGCCACTCCGGCACGACCTCGCCGCGGCATTCGCCCTCGAAGATCTGCGTCTCCTCCCCCGGGATCGCGAGCGCGATCGTGCACACGAAGCGCGCGCTCCAGGGGCGGTCCACGCCCTCGAGTCGCCGCATGAGCTCGGCGGTACGCGCCTCCTGAGTCGGCCCGAGGCGGGCGGACCGGATCCCGGGAAAGCCGCCCAGCGCCTCGACCTCGATTCCGGAGTCGTCTCCGAGCGAGGGCAGGCCCGAGCGGTCGCGCGCGGCTTCAGCCTTGAGCTGCGCGTTCTCGGCATACGTGCCCCCCACCTCGTCGACCTCGCTGTCGAAGGCCACGAGGTCCACACCGGCCTCGCCCAGGAGGTCGCGGTACTCGCGGATCTTGCCCTGGTTGCCGGACGCGATGACGACGCGCGGGCGCCGTTCAGGCAAGCGTCGCCAGGCTGCGCTTCTGGGCCAGGATCAGATCCTTGATGCCGCTCGAAGCCAGCGCGAGCATCGCGTCCAGATCGGCGCGCGAGTAGGGGGCGCCTTCGGCGGTCGCCTGCAGCTCCACGAGCCGGCCGTCCTCGGTCATGACGCAGTTGAGGTCGGTCGAGGCCTGGTAATCCTCCGTGTAGTCGAGGTCGAGCACCGGTGTGCCATCGACCACGCCGCAGCTCACCGCCGCCAGGTGCTGGCGGATCGGGAGGCGATCGATCATTCGCGCGTCCTTCATCCGCTTGACCGCCATGTACAGCGCCACGAACGCGCCGGTGATGGACGCCGTGCGCGTGCCGCCGTCCGCCTGCAGGACATCGCAGTCGAGAGTGATGGTGCGCTCACCGATCGCCTTCATCTCGACGGCCGCGCGCAGCGACCGGCCGATCAGGCGCTGGATCTCGTGGGTGCGCCCGCCGAGGCGGCCCTGGATCGCTTCGCGCGTGCCGCGGTCGTGCGTCGCTCGCGGCAGCATCGAATATTCCGCCGTGATCCAGCCCTGGCCCGAGCCGCGCCGGTGCATCGGCACGCGGTCCTCGACGCTCGCCGTGACCCAGACGTGCGTGCGGCCCATCTCGATCAGGCAGGAACCCTCGGCGTGCACGTTCACGCCCAGCTCGATCTTCACCGGTCGAAGCTGGTCGGGCGCGCGCCCGTCATGCCGCCCCGCCGTGCCGCTCACCGTCCGAGAAGCTTCAGTAATAGCGCGGTTCCCTCGTAGAAAAGATATAGCGGCACGAACATGATCATGGGCGTCAGCGGGTCGACGCCCGGCGTCAGGAAGTTGGCGAGCAGGGCGAGGCCGAGGAACCACCACGGACGGTTCTTGTGCAGCCATCGCGAGCTGATGAGCCGCATCATGCCCAGCACGAACAGCACGACCGGCAGCTCGAACACCAGGCCGAAGCCGATCACCATCAGCAGCACGAAGCTGATCAGCGCGCTGATGTCCGGCAGGTACGTCACGTGCGGCGGGGACAGCGAGTTGAGGATCTTCAGGTAGAGGGGCAAGGCGAAGATGGCGACGGCCACCCCCATCAGGAAGAAGATGACGGTGGCGAAGATCATCGGCAGGATGAAGCGCCGCTCGTGCGGGTGCAGCCCCGGGCTGACGAACCACCAGATCTGCTGGATCACGACGGGTGACGCGAGCACGACGCCGATGTACAGGGCGACCTTGAACTGGAGCAGCACGCCGCCCGCCGGCTGCAGGTAGATCGCCTGGCCGATGCCGGCCTGCGACACGAGCAGGCCGATGACCTTGCCGGCGATGAAGGCGGACGCGCCGGTGGCGATGCCCCACGCGATCATGGAGATGATCAGCACCCGGCGCAGCGCCTCGAGGTGCTCGATCACGGTCATGCGCTGCTCCTCGACCGGAAGCACCGGGCGAGGGCCGCGCTGGAGGACCCTGTCTAGGAGGGCCACTCGTGAGCGCTCCTCAGCTGGTCTTCGGAGAAGCCTCGGACGTCGAGCCCTTGGCGGTGCCCTCGGTGGCGGCGGGCGTGGTGGTCGCCGGAGCGCTCGGCGCAGGCGGCTCCTGCCGCGTCTGCGTGGCGTTGGTGACCTCAATCGTCAGCTCGTTCGTGGCCTTGCGGAACTCGCGCATCGCCTTTCCGACCGCGCCGCCCAGCTCAGGCAGCCGGCCCGGGCCGAAGATGATCAGGACGATGACGAGGATCAGGACCAGCCACAGCGGGTGAATTGGCATCTCAGCGCGATTATAGGCGCGGTCGTGTCAGAAACAGGTCAGAGGGAGGTCAGGAAACCGCGATCGTGATCGACTGGACGGTGTCGCTGGTGGTGATCAGCTGAGCCGTGCCGAGGCCTGAGACGACGGTGGCGAAGCGGTTGTAGACGGCCTCCGGGCCGGGTCCCGGCCAGGCCCCCTTTTCGATGAAGAACTGGCTGCCGTTCAGCGGGCCGCCCGGCGTGCGCGCCATTCCGACCGCGCCGGCGGACCACTGGGTGTTGCCGGGTTCGTCGGGCAGGCTGTAGCCGGGACCTCCGGTGCCGTCGCCTCGCGGGTCGCCGGTCTGGATGACCCAGTCCTCGGACTTCCAGAACCCGAGCCCGTTGTAGTAGCCGTGGATCGCGAGCACGACGAAGTTGTTCACCGTCACGGGCGCCACCTCGGGGTGCAGCTTGAGGACGATCGGGCCCTGCGACGTGTTGATCGTCGCGGTCAGCTTCATGTCCGCCGTGATGCACATGGGCTGCGGGCCGAGATACTCGCGGGGCGCGACCTGCGTCGACGTGGCGCAGCTTGCGAGGCGAGGCGGGGTCACGGACTCGACGGTCTTGTTGATCAGCCAGCCGGTTCCGGCAGCCACCCCGATGATCGCGGCGATCACCAGCAGCGCGATCCAGGCCTCGCGTCCGCGCGGGATGGCGGCGTCGACGTCGACCGCGGCCGGCTGCGCCGCCGCGCGGCGCGAGGTCCGAACCTGGCTCATCTTGCGCCGGTGGCCTCCACGATCGCCTGCACCAGGCCCTGCGTCGTGTACTCGCGCGCGACGATCGACACCGAAAGGCCGAGCTTGCGCGCCGTGTCGGCGGTGACCGGTCCCATGCACGCGACCGCCGCGTCTCCCAGCACGGCAGGCAGCCGGTCCTCGGGGAATGCGAGCACGAAGTTGGAGACGGTGGACGAGCTGGTGAACGTGATCACGTCCACGCCTTCGCCCTCGAAGAGGCGCATTAGCGCAGGGCCCGCGTCGGCGGGACATTCGCCACGGTAGACGGGAAGGATCTCGACCTCAGCACCTCGGTTCGCAAGCAGCGATGGTAGAGCGTCGCGTGCGATCTCCGCGCGCGGCACCAGGACGCGAATCCCGCGCATCTCCCAGTCGCCCAGGGCGTTCGCAAGCCCCTCCGCGGTGTACTCGGAGGTCACCAGCTCCGGGCGCAGCCCGTGGCCGGCCAGCGCGTCCGCCGTCTCCTGCCCGATCGCGCAGAGCTTGGAGCCATGGAAGGCGCGCGCATCCTGACCCGTGTTGACGAGCATCTGGAAAAAGATGTCCACCGCATTGGCGGACGCGAAGATCACGAGCGCGGTCTGGGGCAGCTTGTCGATCGCCGCCCGCACTCGATCGTCGGTCGGGAGGCGGCGGATCTCGAGCGTCGGGATCTCCACGACGGAGGCGCCCAGATCGACCAGCTCACGGCGGAACGGGTCCACCTGGTGCCGGGCGCGCGTGATCAGGATGCGCCGGCCGTGAAGCGGGCGGCGCGAGAGAGTATCGAGGCGCTCCGACATCTCCACGCCCGGGCCGAGCACGAGCAGCGCATCGCCGCGATGCCCGTTGGTCGACACGCGCCGGGCCAGCTCGCCGAGGCGCCCGCTCACCCGGTGCTGGCCGGGCTGGCCGGGGTTGATGATCAGGGCCGCCGGCGTCTCTGAGGCACGGCCGTTCTGCATCACCGCCGCGATGCCCGACTGCCACCAGCCCGACGCCAGGCGAAGGACCACGGTCTCCCCGCCCTTGACCAGGCCGAAGCCCAGCGATGCGGACAGGCCTTCGATGGTGAGCGGGATTCCGCTCATCACCGGCGCGGCCAGCTCGACGATGAGGCCGGGCACGGCCTCGAAGTCGATGCCCGCGCGCTCGAGCCGCTGCGCGATCTCGCTGCCGTTGGAGAACGCGTACGGATTGCCCGGGAGCAGCACGGTGACCTTGCGCCCGCCCCGCGCGAGCCGTATCACCTCGTCGACGGAGTCGAACGGCGCGATGTCCGCGCTCGCCGGCGCAAGGTGCAGCAGGCCGGCGCCGCATCCGTCGCTGTTGCGGATGACGTCGGCCTCTTTGATCGCTTCGATGGCCTGGACCGTCGCAAGACCCGGATGGCCTGGTCCCACGCCGACGAGCCTGACCCGACTTACCACACCCTGCCGTCCATGTCCATGCCCACCCCGGACACGGGGACAGATTAGAGCTTTCGGTTGACCACGTAGCCCGTGAGGGCGGTGAGCGCGTCGAGCGCCGCGGAGTCGCCGAGCGCCTTCAGCTGATCGCGCGCTCGCTCGGCATGCGCGCGCGCTTGATCCAGCGCGAGCTCCGGCCCTTTGCCGGCCCGCACCTCTTCGACGACCTGTCGCGCTTCCGACTCGGTGAGCCGGCGTCCATCCTCGATGTGTATCGACGACAGCATGAAAGGAAGGGTCGCGAATCCTTCGAGGATGTCATGGCCGATCGGCTTGCCGACCTCGTGTTCAGCGCTCGTGTAATCGAGCACGTCGTCGGCGATCTGAAACGCGATCCCAAGGAGCTCACCGTACGCGACAAGGGCCGCGTGCTCGCTCTGTCTCACGCCTCCGAGCCGAGCTCCAATATCGCAGCACGCGCCCAGGAGGATCGCGGTCTTGGCAGCGATCCGCCCGATGTACTCGTCCACATCGGTGCTGTAGCGATAGCGGATGGCCTGCTGCCGCACCTCGCCGGCGCAGATCGCCATCACGCTCCTGGCCAGTGTCGCCACGACGGAGATGGACTTGGTCCGCGCCGCCAGCTCATACGCCTTCGCGAAGTAGTAGTCGCCGATCACGATGGCGGGCTCGTCGCCGAGGCTGGCCGCGATCGTGGGCTTCCCCCTCCGCACCGGAGAGCGGTCGATCACGTCGTCGTGCACCAGCGTCGCCGCGTGCGTGAGCTCGACGGCCATCGCGGCGGGAAGCAGCTTGACCCGGTCGTATTTCCCGCACATCGCGGAGAGCATCACCAGCGCGGGACGCAGGCGCTTGCCCCCCGCCTCGAACAGCTCCGACATCGGCCTGGCCACCTCGGCCGGATCCTGCGCGATCTCGAATCGAATCGCGGCCTCGACGGCCGCAACATCGCCTGAGACCGGTCCGAAGACCTCGGGGGTTTCGGTCTCCTTCAAGCGCCCTTGACCGAGAGGCGGTAGCCGAGCCCGGGCACGGCTTCGAGGGTCACGCCGGTGTTGCTCTGCTCGGAGAGCTTGCGCCGCAGCCGCTGGACATGAGGATCGACCGAATGGTCGTCGAGGTCGTGCGGGTAGCCCCATACCTTGTCCCGCAGCTGGGCTCGCGTCAGGACGCGCTCGGGGTTGGCCGCCAGGACGGCAAGGAGGTTGAACTCGGTCATGGTCAGCGTGATCTCCTCGTCGCCGACCTTGACCCGGCGCGCCGCGTTGTCGATCTGAAGGGCGCCGATGTTGAGCACCCCTTCCCGCCCGCCGCCTGATTCGGCGATCGCCGAGCGGCGCAGGTGCGCGTTGATGCGCGCCGCGAGAATCCGCGAGTCGAAGGGCTTGGTGATGTAGTCGTCGGCGCCGACCTCGAGGCCGACGACCTCGTCCATCTTGGTCGACCGCCCGGTGAGCATGACCATCGGGGCGACGACCCCCTGCCGGCGCAGCTCACGGATCACCTCGGTGCCGCTGATGTCCGGCAGCACCCAGTCGACCAGGACCAGGTCGGGCTGCGAGGTGCGGCCCAGCTCGATCGCCTGCGCGCCGGTTCCGGCCTCGACCACGTCGTGGCCCTGCAGGCGGCAGACCTCGGCGACGAGCATGCGGACGGGCACGTCGTCCTCGATGACGAGGATGCGCCGGCGGCGGCGAGGCGGCTGTCCGCTCAGGTCCTGGATGGAGGCGCGAAACCCACTCGCCGTGACTCGCGCGCAGTGCGCTTCGAACGGCGCAACAGGATCACGCGTTTCTCCCCCCCGTCGATGACGTCGGAAAGCTCCCAACCTTCGGCCCCGGCCTCGGTGAGGAGCTTGACAAGCGTAACGCCGTCGGCGATCTCGGCCACGGCGAGGACCTTCGTAGCCCACTCCCACTCGCGCGCGGGCGGCTCGACCGTCGGCAGGTAGCCCGACGCGGTGCCCCGAGCTCCGTTCGGTTCCGGCTCATCCGGCTCGTCGGGCTCGTCCGGCTCTTCCTCAAGCTTGTGATCCATCGTGGTCGATTTTATATACCCCCGGCGGGGGTCGAACCCGCGCTGGACCGGGTTTAAGCCGGCTGCCTCTGCCATTGGGCTACGGGGGCGATTCAATTTTGCCCCCGGACCGCCTATTCGTACTTGAAAAAGCCCTCGCCGGACTTGCGTCCGAGGTGACCCGATTCGACCATCTTGCGCAGGAGCTCCGGAGCGTCCGGGCCCTCGCCGAGGGCATGGCGGTCCTTCATCGCGCCGTAGAAGACGTCGAGCCCGCTGAAGTCGAGCAGGTGGAAGGGGCCCATCGGCCAGTTCAGGCCCTTCTGCACCGCCACGTCGATGTCCTCCGCGCTGGCGTAACCGCCTTCCAGCAGGCGCATGGCCTCCTCGCTCGCCGCGAACAGGATGCGGTTGACGATGAAGCCCCAGATCTCCTTCTGCAGGAGCACGGGCGTGCGGCCGATGCTGCGCACGAACTCCATCGCGGTGTCGACCGTCTCCTGCGCGGTCTTCGGTCCCCGCACCACCTCACACAGCTGCATGACCGTGACCGGGTGGAAGAAGTGCATGTTGCAGCAGCGCTCGGGGTGGCCCGCGAATTCGGCCAGGCGGCTGATCGCGATGGTGCTCGAGTTGCTGGCGAGGACGGCCTCGGGCCGGGCGTGCCGGGCGAGCTGCTCGAACACCGCCTTCTTCACGTCGAAGTTTTCGACCACCGCCTCGATCACCAGGTCCGCGGCGGGTGCCGCCTGGGCCACGTCGGAGGCTTCGCTGAGGCGCTCGAGGGCGGAGTCCGCGGCCTCGCGTGTGAGGCGCTCCTTCTCGACCGAACGGTCGAGCAGCTTCTTGTTCTGCGCCCGCGCGCGCTCGAGCTGCCCCGACACCGTGTCGAGGAGCGTCACGTCGTAGCGGCCGCTCAGCGCCGTCTGAAGTGCGATCTGCGAGCCCATGGTGCCCGCCCCGACGACCAACACGCGTTTCAATTCATGCATGCGCGTGAGCATGAACCAATTCGAGGCGGCGGCGCAGGAGGCGGTCGACTCGATCCCGGCCGAGTTCCAGGGCTACCTCGACAACACGGTGTTCGTGATCGAGGACAGCTCCCCGGACGGCCTGATGGGGCTGTACGAGGGGGCCGGCGCGCTCCACGCGGGAGACGGCATGCCGGAGCGGATCACCCTGTACAAGCGCTCCCACGAGCAGGCGGCGAACACGATGGAGGAGCTCGTCGCCGAGGTCAGGCGGACGATCCTCCACGAGGTCGGCCACCACTTCGGGATGGAAGAGGACGACCTTCCTTATTGATGCGGTCTCAACGCAGAGACCAGAACGCCCGGTCCCAGAGGACCATCGGGTCGCCCGAACCCGGCTCGGCGGCGATGACCTCGCCGACGCAGACGTCGTGATCGCCCGCCGGATGCGTCGCGACCAGGCGGCACTCGAGCCAGGCGGCGCAGCCCTCGATGAGCGGTATGCCGTTCGAGCCGATGCGATGGGGCACCGTCCGCCACCTGCCATCGATCGCCGGCGCGCGTCCCGCGAAGCGGTCGGCGATGAACTCCTGCGCCCGGGTCAGCACGCTCACGTTGAAGGCCGAGGTCTCGGCCACGGCCGCCCGCGTGGAGGACTCGCGCTCGAGGCTGACGAGGACCAGCGGAGGTTCGAGCGACACCGACACCAGGCTGCTGGCGGTGAGCCCGCGATAGTCGCCGTCCGCGGTGACGGCGCTGATCACCACGACACCCGCCGGGATGCGCGCCATCGCGTCTCGAAACCGGTCTGCGGCCACGACCGCTCAGGGTAGGGCCCGCCAGGCTCGCGGGTAGAATCGAGTCCGGCAAGGCGACGTAGCCAAGTGGCAAGGCAGAGGTCTGCAAAACCTCCATCCCCAGTTCGATTCTGGGCGTCGCCTCCAATCAACCCCGCCGAAGCGCAGCCACGTACGTTCGGGGTGCCAGACCCCCATCGTCTCCGCGGCCACGAAGCAGCCGGCGACCCTGTCGCAGCCGCCGTCAGCTCACTCGATGCGCCTGCGGTTCACCCACATCGCCGCCATGGCGACAAGGATGAAGATCACTCCTCCGACGACGCCGACGAGATAGGGCTGCAGCCCCGAAACCGACATCAACTCCCCCTTTACGCTTGACGATACGGCGCGGGATTCACTTGCTCAGGCGCGAGACCTCGCCTTGCCAGAACTCCAGGCGGCGCGACAGGCGCTCCGCCTCCTGCGTCAACATGCGCGAGTCGCGGTCGACCTCGGCCTTTCCTTCGGCGCTCACGCTGCCCGCCTGGTCCGCCACCGTCGCCAGCAGGCCCTGCTTGAACCCGCAGAGCTCCGAGTAGACGGCGACCCAGTGCCTCGCGTCGTCGAGCCGGTCGGAGCCGATCGAAGTTGCTTCCCCCGGCAGCAGCGTGTCCTGGCCGGGGTCGAGATTCTTTCCACCCACGTCCAAGAAAACGCGCATTGCCGCCTGAGTGCCCTCGTGCGTTTACAAAGCGGAAACAAAGTGTTGGCAGGCCCTGGTCGCGACCGTCTCGCCCTCTCGCCGAGCATGTGGCGGGAGGTGCTGCACAGTGAGCTGGTGGACAGCGGCTTCGAGCACGACGTCGCGGGCCTGATCGCGCGTCGGGTGATCGAACGAGTCGTCCAGTCCTATCTCAAGGGCGACCTGCCGGAGGACCCGCCCACGACGCGCTCCCTGGACGAGGCGGCCTGAGCTCAGGCCGCTGAAGCCTCGGCTACACTCGACTCGAACATGGCCGTAAGCCACATCAAGATGCCCCAGCTCGGCGAGTCCGTGACCGAGGGCACGGTCGACAAGTGGCTCAAGCAGGAAGGGGACTTCGTCAAGCGCGACGAACCCCTGGTCGAGGTCGTCACCGACAAGGTGAACGCCGAGATCCCCTCGCCTTTCGAAGGCAAGCTGGTGAAGATCGCCGTGGGCGAGGGCGAGACGGTCCGGGTCGGCGCCGTGATCGCGCAGATCGACACCGGCGCGGGCGGCGCAAAGGCCGCGGCCTCCACCGCTCCGGTCAAGGAGGAGGCCGCCGGCGCGGCCCACACCGAGGTGCCGGCTGCGCCCGCGGCGGCGGCGAAGGCGGCGCCCACCCCCGCCCCCGAACAGGCCGAAAAAAGCCCGGCAGCCGACGGCGGCGCCGAGCACGTTAGGCTCTCGCCCGCCGTCCGCAAGCTCGCGGCGGAGCACAACCTGGACCCCACCTCGCTTCGCGGCTCGGGCCTGGGCGGCCGGGTGACCCGCGACGATGTGCTGGCGGCCCTGGACTCAGGAACGGCCGCGGCGCCGACCGCGGCTCCGGCTCCGGCGCCGGCCAGACCCGCGACCCCGGCACGCGTCGACGGCACGCGCGAAGAGCTGGTGAAGCTCAACGTCATGCGCCGCTCGATCGCCGAGCACATGGTGCGCAGCCTCGCCACCTCGCCCCATGCGTGGACCCTGCAGGAGGTCGACGTCACTCCGCTGGTGCGCTACCGGGAGAAGGAGAAGGAGAGCTTCAAAACCAGGCACGGCGCCCCGCTGACCTATCTGCCGTTCGTCGCCCAGATCCTCTGCGAGGCGCTGAAGGAGTTTCCCTGGCTCAACTCGACCTGGACCGACGAGGGGGTCGTGCTCAAGCGGTACGTCAACCTCGGCATCGCCGTGTCCATCCCCGACGGGCTCATCGTCCCGGTGGTCAAGGACGCGGACAAGCTCGGCTTCACCGACCTGGTGCGCGCCATCAACGACCTGGTCGAGCGCGCGCGCGGCAAGCAGCTGAAGCCGGAGGAGGTTCAGGCCGGCACGTTCACCCTGAACAACACCGGCGCGACGGGCTCGGTCGCCAGCCAGCCGATCATCAACCAGCCGCAGGCCGCGATCCTCACCACCGAATCGATCGTGAAGCGGCCGGTGGTCGTGGACGACGCGATCGCGATCCGGCACATGATGAACGTCTGCTTGAGCTTCGACCACCGGATCATCGACGGCATGATGGCCGGCCAGTTCCTCTCTACGATGAAGAAGCGACTCGAAGAATGGACTCCAGCAAGCATCCGTCTGTAGCCCCGCAGCCCCTGACGCCGACCGCGATCCCGGAGTGGATCCGCGTCCGCGTGACGGAAGGATCGAACTTCAAGGAGCTGAAGCAGTTGGTGCAGGGCAGCAACCTGCACACGGTGTGCGAGGAGGCGCGCTGCCCGAACATCTTCGACTGCTGGAATCGCAGGACCGCGACGTTCATGATCCTCGGCGACGTCTGCACCCGGGCCTGCCGCTTCTGCGCGGTCACCTCCGGACGTCCGTCCGAGCTGGACCTCGGCGAACCCCTCCGCGTCGCGGACTCGGTGGCACGACTTGGCCTCAAGCACGCGGTCATCACGTCTGTGGATCGCGACGACCTTAAGGACGGCGGCGCCGGCATATTCGCGCGGACCATCCGCGCCATCCGCCGCCGCAGCCCCGGCACCACCGTCGAAGTGCTGACCCCCGACTTCCAGGGCAACTTCGACTCGGTCCGGACGGTCGTCGAGGCGGAGCCCGATATCTTCAACCACAACACCGAGACCGTGCCGCGGCTCTACTCGCGCATCCGGCCGAAGGCCGTGTACGCCAACAGCCTGGCGCTGCTGCGCCACGTCAAGGCGCTCGCGCCTGACATGGTGACCAAGTCCGGCCTGATGGTCGGGCTCGGCGAAACCGAGGACGAGCTGCTCGAGGTCTTCCGCAACATGCGGGCGCACACCATCGACGTACTGACGGTCGGCCAGTACCTCAGGCCGTCGAAGAAGCACGCCGCGGTGGAGCGGTTCTACCGCCCGGAGGAGTTCGCGCGGCTCAAGGAGCAGGCTCTGGCCATGGGCTTCGCCCACGTCGAGGCCGGCCCGCTCGTCCGGTCGTCATATCACGCCGATGAGCAGATCGCAGCCGCGCGCGGCAGCAATAAGAGCCTCCTGGCTGGGTAGCGTCCCCTACCGGGACGCGTGGGACCTCCAGGCTGGGCTCGTCGCCGACCTCCGGGAAGGCAGGGCGCCCGACACGCTGCTCCTCCTGGAGCATCCGCATGTCTTCACGCTGGGCAAGGCGGCCGTGCCGGAGCACCTGCTGTGGGACGAGGCGGAGCGGCGGCGCCGCCAGGTCGATGTGGTGTGGTCCGACCGGGGGGGCGAGGCGACCTACCACGGCCCGGGTCAGCTGGTCGGCTACCCCGTCCTGGACCTGGCGCACTTCGGCCTGACCATCCCGGAGTACATCGGAGCTCTCGAGCGGTCGCTGATCGAGTACCTGCGAGAGCTGGGGATCGAGTCGGAGGCGGGGGAGCGCGGATTCACCGGCGTGTGGCGGAACGGCGAGAAGCTGGCCGCCATCGGGATCAAGCTCAACGGCTCCATCGTGAGCCACGGCTTTGCCCTCAACCTGACCACGGACCTGGCCTTCTTCGACGGCATCATCCCCTGCGGCCACGCCGAACGCCGCCCGACCTCGGTCGAGGCGGTCACCGGAGAGCGGATCCCGACGGCGGTGGCGGCTTCGGCCTACGCCCAGGTTTTCGCCCGGGCGATCGGGGCAGAGCTCGAGTGGGCGCCCTCTGAGCCGATTCTCAGCATCCTCCCAGCCCGCGCCTAGCCGGAATACCTACCGTTACCCACCGGGTATTCATTGACGTTGAAGAAGGAAGAGGCTGGAGGCGGTACTCGGTTTGGCTCTGGCCGTTATCGGGTAAGTGGGATATGAGCATGTCAGGTAGCAGAACGAAGAACACGGTGGAGAAGGCGCGGGCGGAGCTCGTGCGGCTGGACAGCGTCTCGATGGACGAGGACGACGAGATCCTGCCGGACTTCGAGGCGGAGGTCGACGACGGGCGTCGGGTCTGGGTGACCGCGGTGCTCGAGCGGACGGCGGTGATCGAGCCGTCTCCGGGCGAGCCGAAGGTCCTGGTCAACCGGCGGCGGCTATTCGTGAACCCCGCCGACCTGCGGGTTCGCCACCTTGCCAGCAAGGAGGCGGCGCGGCGCGGCCGCGAGGCGGCCCGCCAGCTCAGGCTCCAGGAACAGCAGAGTTCGGCCGCTTAACCACGCCTTAACCGGCGTGAATTCGGCGATTACCCTCTGGTACCATTTGCCGCTGCCGATTTTGTCAGCGCTATTCCGCGGCGAGCACAGTGCGCCGCCTAGCCCGAGGGAAGCAACCATATGAACAAAACCGCCGATCTTGTTTCGCTGGCCAGCATCGTTCCTCCCCCCAACCACGAAGTGAGCGGCGGTTTCTCCGCGGTGGTCGACGGCAAGCCGGTTCGGGTGCGCGCCGTGCTGGAGCGGACGGTCGTGATCGAGCACCAGGAAGGCGGCGAGCGCAGCGTGGTGCGCAAGGACAACTGCCTGGTCAAGCCCTCCTCGGTGGAGTTCGTGCCCGGGAACCCGAACAACGGCGTCGGGCCGCGCCAGTGGCGCCGCCTGCCGGGCAAGCCGCCGGCTCCGTCGAACGGCAAGCCACAATAAGCAACCTGTAAGCCGTAGCCGGGCGAGGCGCCCGGCGGCATCAGTCGAGGTGGTCCAGCGCCACCAGGGTCAGGAAGGCGGGAAAGTCCTTCGCGAGCGCCACCTCTTCGAAGACCTCGCGCGCCTCATCGAACCGGCTCTTCGACCACCCCTCGTCCCCCAGCCGCTCGCGCAGGCGGGACATCTCGTCCTCGACGATCTCGCCCACCAGTCCGGCGTCCACCGAAGGGCCGTCGGCGAGCCTCGCGGAGTGCCGGACCCACTGCCAGACCTGCGAGCGGGAGATCTCGGCGGTCGCCACGTCCTCCATCAGGTTGTTGATCGCGGCCGCGCCCGTCCCCCGCAGCCAGGACTCGATGTACTGGATGCCGACGCTGACGTTCATGCGCAGCCCGTCCTCCGTGACGGTCCCGCCGGGCACCTTGACATCGATCAGCTGCGCCGCGGTCACCGACACCTCGGGTCGCTGTCGCTCCAGCTGGTTCGGCCGGTCGCCGAGCACGCGGTCGAACGCCTCGGTCGCCGCCGGCACGAGGTCGGGGTGCGCCACCCAGGTGCCGTCGAAGCCGTCGCCGGCCTCGCGATCCTTATCCTCTTTGACCTTCGCCAGCGCGACGCGGTTGACCTCGGGGTCGCGCCGTGACGGGATGAACGCCGCCATGCCGCCCATCGCGTGCGCGCCGCGCCGGTGGCAGGTCTTGACCAGCAGCTCGGTGTACGCGCGCATGAACGGGACGGTCATGGTGACCTGCGCCCGGTCCGGCAGCGTGAAATCGGGCCGGTTGCGGAACTTCTTGATCACGCTGAAGATGTAGTCCCACCGGCCGGCGTTCAGCCCGCTCGAGTGGTCGCGCAGCTCGTAGAGGATCTCCTCCATCTCGAAGGCGGCGAGGATCGTCTCGATCAGGACGGTGGCGCGGATCGTCCCTCGCGGCACGCCGAGCTCGTCCTGGGCGAAGTTGAAGACGTCGTTCCAGAGCCTGGCCTCGGGGTGGCTCTCGAGCTTGGGCAGATAGAAGTACGGGCCGCTGCCCTTGTCCAGCAGCCGCCTGGCGTTGTGGAAGAAGTACAGCCCGAAGTCGAACAGGCTGCCCGACATGGGCTTGCCATCGACCTCGACGTGACGCTCGTCGAGGTGCCAGCCGCGCGGCCGGACGATCAGCGTCGCCACCTTCTGGTTGAGGCGATAGTCCTTGCCCTCGGGGCTCGTGAAATCGATCCTCCGCTCGATGGCGTCGGTCAGGTTCACCTGGCCCTCGATGAGGTTCGACCACGTAGGCGAGTTCGCGTCCTCGAAGTCAGCCATGAAGACGCGCGCGCCGGAGTTCAGGGCGTTGATCAGCATCTTGCGGTCGGTCGGACCGGTGATCTCGACCCGCCGGTCCTGCAGGTCCCTGGGCGCCTTGGCAACGCTCCATTCCGAGTCGCGCACGGAGCTCGTCGTGACCAGGAACTGGGGCATCTCGCCGGCGTCGAGGCGCTTCTGGCGCTCCTCGCGCAGCTTCAACAGGTCTTCGCGCCGGTCGCCGAACTCACGCTGCAGCCGGGCGACGAAGGCCAGCGCCTGGGGCGTGAGCACCTCGCCCGCGCGGCCGGCGACTCGAACTTTGACCTGTGGCTGGTCAGTGGCCGCCATCGAGCATCAATCTACAGGAGTCATTTCCCGGCCAGCCGCTCGACGACGGGCCGCAGCTGCTCCGAGGTGGAGCCAGGAAGAACCACGTTCGAAAAGCCATATCGCTGTCGCCTGTCGATGAGCTGGGCACAGATCTCGTCCACCGTTCCGATCAGGAAGTGCGGCGCCTCGAGCACAGCCTCCGGCTCGACCTGCATTCCGGCGGCGATCGATTCGGCGAACGACCGCCGGTCGTCGGTCACGTTGGCCACGAAGACGGTCATCGCGAGCTCGACGCTGTCGAACCGCTCACCCGCCGCCTCTCTGACCCATCCGATCTTCTCCGCGGTCCGGCCGGCCAGCCCGGTCTGGATCATCCCCGGGCTGATCCTGCCCTCCCGCAGGTCGTAGTTGACGTGCACGCTGTCCGCCTCGCGGGCCGCCAGGCTGAGCATCTTGCGCCCGCCTCCGCCCAGCAGCAACCGGGGATGCGGCTGCTGGACGGGCGGAGGGTATCCCTCCATCCCCTTGATGGTGTAGTGCTTGCCCGAGAACGAGAAGGGCTTGCCGGTGAACAGGCCTTTCAGGATCTGCACCGCCTCGCCGAGGCGGTCGATGCGCGTGCCCGGGGAGTCGTAAGGGATGCCGGATTGCTCGTAGTCGCCGGCCAGCCATCCCGCACCCAGGCCCAGGTCGAGCCGTCCGCCGGACAGCACGTCCAGCGTGGCCGCCTCCTTGTGCAGCACGACGGGATGGCGGTAGTCGTTGTCCAGGACCAGCGTTCCGACGCGGAGCGTGGTGGTCGCGGCCGCCGCGGCGGACAGGGCCGAGAACGGCGCGAGCTGGTCGTCGAAGTGGTCGGGCATGTAGAGCGCCTCGAAGCCGGCCGCCTCCAGGCGGCGAGCACGTTCGCTCCAGTCGGTCGCGGTGCGCGCCCTGTGCGCCTGAACGGCGAAGCGGAACGGCCTGAGCTTCATGGCCTGCGAGGCCTCCGGTGGTGGCTTGGTGGCCGGATTGGTGCCGAGGCCCAGATTTGAACTGGGGACACCTTGAT
>CAZLJC010000043.1:0-16213 GCA_964559855.1 uncultured Actinomycetes bacterium | reverse complement strand
CGGGGACCGCGGCAGGAGAGCGTTCTCCCGCCGCGGCCGCTACAGGGGGCGTGTCTCCTATCTGTCGAGCGAAGGATCGGTCGACGTGGTCGGCGCCGTCCGCTCGGCCGGCATGTCAGACGTGGCCGACCCGGCCGGCGTGTTCGACATCGTCGCGCGGCGACCGCCCATCGACTCGATGAAGTCGCGCAGGCCCTTCATCGCCACGCGCAGCTTCTCGGTGTCGCCGCTCTCGGCGTCACGGTGCATCGCGCCGATGCGCCCGCGCATGGAGGTGCTCATCCGGTCGATGGCCTCCTCCACCAGCTTCTCGGCCTCCCGCACCGCCTCACGAGGCTCTTCGATGAACCTGGACTGGATCTCCTCGAAGCGGCGCCGGTAGTCCGACATCTCCGGCCAGACGTCCACCTGCCCCTGGCGCGACGTGCGCTGGGACTCGATGGGCTGCTCCCGCTCACCGGAGCGGAGCCGCTCGCGCTCCATGGCGCCTGCCTCCGTGCCGGCCGCGCCGCCGCGGGTGCGGTCGTCGGTGACCGGCTCCGTCATCGTGCCGCCGGCCGATCGCCGGCGGTCCACGCTCCTTCGCTGGTCGTTGTTGGGGTCGTACGTGCGCTCATCGGTCATGAAGCAATCTCCCTGCCGCGATAACCCTCGCGTGCCTTGCTCGTGTCGCCGGTGCCGTCCTCGACGATGCGCTTGTAGTGGACCATCGCCTCGCGCATGCCTTCGGTGCCCTGCCGGCCCTTGTCGCTGGCCGCCGCCTCTCGCGCGCGGCGCAGGTCGTCCGGAGTGCCGCGATCGTCGTGCAGCGCGGCGCCGCGTTCGCTCAACACGCCCACAGCGACCCGGTCAGCTTCCTGAACGGCCTCCTGCGGGTTCTCGATGAACTTGGCCTCGACCATCTGCCATGACCGCAGGTAGCGGTCCCTCGATTCCGGCGGCAGATCGCGAAGCTTTCCTCGACGTCCGCGTGAAGCGACCGCCACGATCGCGACGATCACGATCACGGCGATGATCGCCACGATCAGAACGGTCAGCGTAGCTTGACTCATATGGTTTGCACCACCTCCATCGAGGAAAACGGAGCGGGGCGAACGCATACCCGCGATGGCGGATGAGGGTTAAGACATGTCGAGGAGCGAACCGAGAACGCCGCGGATGCCCCCGAACATGAAGGAGTTCAACGAGAAGGTGATCGCCGAGTTCAGAGCCAATCGGGGCGAGCTCGGCGGCCGGCTGAAGGGCTCGCGCCTGATGCTGCTCACCACGACCGGATCGAGGTCGGGGCGGCCGCGGACCGTGGTCATCGGCTACCGGCAGAGCGGAGATCGATACGTCGCGATCGCGTCGAACAGCGGGGCGGAAAGGGCACCCAGCTGGTACGGCAACCTGCGGGCCGATCCGGTGGCCGTCGTCGAGATCGGCGCCGAGCGATTCCAGGCCCGAGCGCGCGACGCGCGCGACGAGGAGCGCGATGAGCTCGCCGCGCTGATCGACTATCTCCCGGGCCAGCAGGCTCAGACGGCGCGCGTGATCCCGATCGTGGTCTTCGAGCGGATCTGGGCGCAAGATCGCCGGCTCGGCGAATGATCCCTTCGATACGGCGGGATAATGAGCTCACCGAATCGGAAGCAGGGGAAATGGTGAGATGAGCGACACGGGCCTGGACGGAACCGCGCAGCGGCCGAAGCACAGCCACGAAAAGCGGCGCGTGATGCTCACGCAGCTGCTCAAGAGCCCGGTCCTCAACCCGGCCGGGACGGAGGTCGGACGCCTCGAGGACATCATCGTCCGGCTCTCCGAAGGCACGTATCCGCCGGTCACCGGCCTGAAGGTGCGGGTGGGAGCGGAGGACGTGTTCGTGGGCAAGGACCTGCTCGACCGCCTCGAGCCGGGAGCGGTCCGCCTCAACACGCACACGATCCGCACCGAGGCGTTTCAGCGCCGGCCGGGGGAGGTGCTGCTCGCCGCCGACGTGCGGGGACGTCACGTCGTCGACGTGCACCGGGGCCGCATCGTGCAGGCGCACGACCTGGTGCTCCAGCCCACCCAGGACGGCTGGCATCTCGCCGGCATCGACCGCAGCCCGCGCGCGGTGCTGCGCCGCTTCGTGCCGCGCAAAGGCCGGCCCGACCTGCGCCGCCACGCGATCCTCGACTGGAAGGACGTGCAGCCCTTCGTCGGCCACGTGCCGACGGCCAAGCTCCTGATGCCGTTTCAGCGCCTGCGCCGCCTGCATCCCGCGCAGATCGCGGACATCGTGGAGGGCGCGTCGCACGAGGAGGGCCAGGAGATCATCGAGGCGTTCGAGGGCGATCCGGCCTTCACCGCGGACGTCTTCGAGGAGCTGGACCCCGAGCACCAGGTCGAGTTCCTGCGCTCGAAGTCGAACGACGAGGCGGCGAGCATCCTCGAGCGCATGGCGCCGGACGACGCGGCCGACCTGCTCGGCGAGCTCGACCAGGAGCGGCGCAAGCCCGTGTTCGACATGATGTCGCCCGCGCAGCAGCACAAGCTGCGCAAGCTGCTCCAGTACCACCCGAACACCGCGGGCGGAATGATGAGCCCGGACTACGTGTGGGTCATCCGCGGCGCGACGGTCGACGAGGCCCTCGAAGCGGTGCGCACGGACGACAAGTCGCCGCATCAATTGCTCGGCACGGTGTTCGTGACGGAAGCCGACGGCGCGTACATCGGCAGCGCCACCGTGGTCGACCTGCTGCGCGCCCTGCACACCACGCACGTCGAGGATCTCGAGCTGACCACCTGCACGGTCCACGGCAACGCGGACCTCGCGGACGCCACCCTGATGATGGCGGACTACAACCTGACCGCCCTCGGCGTCACGGACGCGGCGGGCAACCTGATCGGCGCGATCTCGGCCGACGACATGATCGAAGCCCTCGTCCCCGAAGACTGGCGCGCCCGCGCCGAAGCCACCACCGGGGGTTAAAGAGACCATGGCCGAGCGCGAGCCGACCCAGCAGGACTCGCGCTTGAAACCATCGTCCGCCGTGCTCGACGAGATGCACACGGGCGATATCCATGGCGCATTCGGCACCATCCGCGTCAGCGACGTGTCGCCACGCCACACGTGGCGGATGCGGCTGATGACGCTGCTCGCGATTCTCGGCCCCGGCATCATCGTCATGGTCGGCGACAACGACGCCGGAGGCGTCGCGACCTACGCGCAGGCGGGCCAGGACTACGGGTACTCGCTACTGTGGGTCCTGCTCCTCCTGGTCCCGGTCCTGATCGTCAACCAGGAGATGGTCGTCCGGCTCGGCGCCGTGACCGGCGTGGGCCACGCGCGGCTCATCAAGGAGCGCTTCGGTCGTTTCTGGAGCCTGTTCTCGGTGGGCGACCTCTTCGTCCTGAACTTCCTGACCATCACCACCGAGTTCGGCGGCATCAAGCTCTCCGCCGAGTACTTCGGCCTCGACCACCGGATCGCGGTGCCGCTCGCGGCGCTCATCCTGATCGGCATCACCATCACCGGCAACTTCCGGCGCTGGGAGCGCGCGATGTTCGTGTTTCTCGCGATCAGCCTGGTCGTGATCCCGCTCGTCGTGCTCGCGCACCCGAGTCCCGCCGCCTCGCTGCGGGGATTCGTCGTGCCCCGCATCGCGGGCGGCGTGACCTCCGGCTCCGTCCTGCTGATCATCGCCATCGTCGGCACCACGGTGGCGCCGTGGCAGCTGTTCTTCCAGCAGTCGAACGTGATCGACAAGCGCATCACCCCGCGGTGGTTCGCCTACGAGAAGGCCGACACCGCCATCGGTTCGATCGTGGTCGTGGTCGGCGCCGCCGCGATCATGATGGCCACGGCCGCGGCGTTCGCCGGCAGCGCCGACTTCGGGCGATTCACCGATGCGCTCGCGGTCGCCCGCGGGCTGCGCGACCACGTCGGCTATCTCGAAGGTGCCGTGTTCGCGGTCCTGCTGTTCGACGCTTCGATCGTGGGCGCGTCCGCGGTGACGCTCAGCACGTCGTACGCGTTCGGCGACGTGTTCGGCCTGCGTCACTCCCTGCACCGAGGTTTTCGCGAGGCCAAGCTCTTTTACGGCCTCTACGCCGCCATGGTCGGGTTCGCCGCGGTGATCGTCATGGTCGCCAACGACCAGACGAACGGCCTGATCACGACCGCCGTGCAGGCGCTGGCGGGCACGCTGCTGCCGAGCGCGAGCGTGTTCCTCGTCCTGCTGTGCAACGACCGTGAGGTGCTCGGCCCGTGGATCAACAAGACCTGGCTCAACGTTCTGGCCACCGCGATCGTGAGCGTGCTGCTGATGCTGTCGCTGACCCTCATCGTCACCACGCTCTTCCCCTCGATCGACACCCAGGTGTTCGTCGCGGTGCTCGCGGCGGTCACCGTCGTGGCGGTCGCCGGCATCACCGTGGCCATGGTGCTGAGCGCCCGGCGCGGGCCGCCGATCCCCGAGATGTCCCCGGGTGAGAAGGAGAACTGGCGCATGCCCGCCCTCGCGCTCCTGCAGCGGCCCGAGTGGTCGCTCGGACGGAAGACGACGATGCTGGCGATGCAGGCTTACCTGGCGGTCGCGGTGGTCATGCTGGTGGTGAAGGCGGTCCAGATCGCGCTCCACCGGTAGGCGGATCTTCAGGAGCCTTAACAAATCGCATACAAAGCGACACCGATTCCGGCGGTAAGATGACAGCCCTTGCCTCTCGGCTACAAACCCGGGCGCCGCGCCAGAGCATCACGCCGGCGGCTGAGCCCTCTACGCGCCACCATTCTCGTTCTGCTTGCCGCGGTGATGTCATCGATGGCGGGGGGTCTCGCGTACTTCGTCCCCGCCGCGCAGCTGTTCTTCGAATCGACCGGCCAGGTGCTCCACGTGTCGCCGGCCCCGAGCTCGCCGCTCTTCTCACCCACGCCTGCGGGTCCGAGCTCGCCGGCGGCGGCGCCCGTGCCCGGAGCTTTCACGGTGCTGCTGCTCGGCTCTGACGACGACTCGAAGTTCACCGGCGACCGCGTGCTGACCCAGTCCATCATCCTGGTGCGCGTCGTGCCCTCCACCAGGCAGGTCACGATGCTGTCCATCCCCCGTGACCTGTGGATCCCGCTGTCCACCGGCGGGTCGGGCAAGGCGGACTGGGCGTATTCGTATGGCGGTCCCGGCGCGGCCGTCGCCACGGTGGAGCGGGACTTCGGCGTGCATATCGACGACTACATCTGGATCGGCCTGCTCGGGCTCGTCAAGCTCATCGACGCCGTGGGCGGCGTCGACGTCGTGACGAGCGCGCCCGTGATGGACGACTACTACCCCGCCGACATCTACGGCGGCTGGCCCTATGACTACGAGCGCGTGGCGGTGCTCGGCGGCCCGCAGCATCTCGACGGCGTGCACGCGATGCAGTACGTGCGATCGCGGCACGGCGACCTGCAGTCCGACCTGGGCCGCTCGCAGCGCCAGCAGCAGGTGCTGATCGCGCTCCGCGCCAAGGCCAAGCAGCTGTCGCCTGAGGACCTGCCGGTGATCTCCAGGGCGCTTGGGGGCGAGCTGAAGACGAGCATCGGCATCGGCCGCGTCGCGCAGATGCTGCCGCTGGCCGCGAGCTTCGACAACCCCGACAGCATCAACCAGGTCGTCCTGGACAGCCCGTACACGCGCAGCGGCGCGCCGGACGGAAGCCTGGTCCCGGAGTGGGGACTGATCCTGCCGCTGGTGCACCAGTACTTCCCATGATCTCCCGAGTCGCGCTGGGCGCGGTCCTGGTCGTGGTCGTGCTGTTCTGCGGCACGACGAGCTACCTCTATCTCGGCACGCGGCAGTCGAAGGTCGTCGCGCCGGTCGAGAAGCCCACCCAGGCCGCTCCCCGACCGAGCGCGCTCGTGCTTCCGGGCACGCTCTACGTCGTGCAGCAGGGCGCCCTGTACAGCCTGAGCTCGGGCAGGTTTCACCAGCTGACGCCCGAGGCGGGCTGGGCGCAGCCGTCGTACTACGCGGGCACGGACCTGCTGGTCGCCGTGAAGTACGGGCCGTACTGGTCCGACGTATACATGCTCAACCGCTACGGCGCTCCGGTGCGGCAGCTGACCAACAACCGGTCGCGCTACGGCATCTCCGACCCGAGCCAGGACCACTGGTCGTTCTACCCGCGCCTCAGCTCGGACGGCTCGACGCTGTGGATGACGTACGACGGCCTGAAGTGCGACGGCTGCTACGACGTGAGCCCCGCCGTGTACTCGATGCCGTACGGCGGCGCCATCCGCCAGGCCCGCGCGTGGACGAGCGGCGGCTACTACTCCGGTGGCGACCAGCAGCCGATCCCGGTGCCCGGCGGCGTGATCTACACGAAGTACGACTTCGCGGACAAGTACGACGGCAACCTGCCGAGCAAGCTGGTGGGGATGGAGTGGTTCACGAGGCGCGCCAACTCGTACGGCACGGAGCTGACCACGCCGGGCGAGGACTGCAGGACGCCGTCGCTCTCACCGGACGGCACCCAGGTCGCGATGGTCTGCACCTACATGAAGCAGGTGTCCTACCTCACGATCGCGACGTGGACGGGATCGAGCTTCGGCGCGCGCCGGAACATCGTGACCGACCAGATGGTCGCGCAGCCGACGTGGGCGCCCGACGGGAGCGGGATCGCGTACTTCGCGCCCGCGGTCACCGGCGGGCCGTTCCAGCTGTGGTGGCTGCCCCGGGCGGCGTACACAGCGCCGGCGCCAAGCCCGGTGCCCACGCCGACGCCCGGTGGCCCGCACAACGGGCCGCTGCCGAGCGCCTCTCCGCAGCCCCCGCCTCCACCCGTGAAGCCGGTCGAGGTCACGACCAACAACGGCTTCGACGCGACCTCGCCCATGGCGTGGGTGGGGTGAGCTGAGCGGAGCCCAGCCTTCTAAGGCGCGGTCGGGCTCAGGCAGCCGGGACGGTCGGGTCCGCGGTCGAGCACCGGCTCGGCGTTGGCCTTGATCGCCGCGTCCGCGCTGACGTAGCGGTCGGTGACCATCGCGGCCAGCACCTCAGAGCGGCGCTCCGCGGCGGCGCCCGGGTTGATCGTCGGGTCGTACAGCGAGGGCCCCTGCGCGACGCCGGCGAGCATCGCGTACTGCCCAAGGGTGAGGCCGGCGAGCGGTGCGCGGAAGTACGCGCAGGCGGCCGACACGACGCCATAGCGGCCGTAGCCGGTCGGGATCTCGCTGAGATAGTCGGCCATGATCTGCCGCTTGGAGATCACCCGCTCGACCTTGAGGGCGAGCACCATGTCCTCGATCTTGTGGTAGCCGAGGTCCGAGCCGCCGAGGTAGACGTCCTTGACGAGCTGCTCGGTGATGGTGGACCCGCCCTGGCACGGGCAGAGGTTCACCACGTCGTACAGCACCGCGCGCCCGAGACCGACGGAATCGATGCCGTGGTGCCGGTAGAAGCTCTCGTCCTCGGTCGCGACCACTGCTTCCGCCAGGATCTGCGGCACGCTCGCCGGTTGGAGGAGGGGGACGCCGTACGTCCTGGTCACCGCGGCCACCCTAGCCTGGATATCGTCCGCCGAGGGTGTGGTCATCCACAGGGTGGCCGCGCTGGGGCCGGCCAGCAGGATGACGGCGACGGCCATGACGAGCAGGCGGCCCAGCGCCGCGGCCGCCGATCTCAAGCCTTCCTTCTTCCCACGAGTTTCACGAACGCGGGGACGATTTTCGCGGTTACGGCGCCGGTCCGTGCCGGCTAGCGGACGAGGCTTGCGAAAGGCAGAATTGGGCGCGAGCAACGATATGGCGATCATCGTGTGCCCGCAGCCGCTCGCCGCCGAGATCGGGCTCGAGGTGATGCGTCGTGGCGGCAACGCCGTCGACGCGGCGGTCACATGCGCCTTCGTGCAGGGCGTGATCGACCCGCAGATGTGCGGCATCGGCGGCTGCGGCGTGATGCTGATCCACAGCCCCACAGCGGGCGATACGCTGCTCGAGTTCTACTCGACCGCGGGGTCGCGCGTGCGCGAGGACCAGTGGGAGTCGATCTTCGTGCGCGAGGCCGCGGATCGCTACGGCTACGTGCTCGAGGGCCGCGTCAACGATATCGGCCACCAGTCGGCCGGCGTGCCGGGCACGGTGGCGGGCCTGCACGCCGCGCTCACCGGGTACGGGACGATCTCGTGGGCGGAGGCCATCGAGCCGGCGATCCCGCTGGCGCGAGACGGGTTCCCGGTGACCGGCTACATGCACGGCTACTGGACGACCGACTACGGGCCGGACGTGGTGCCGAACATCGAGCGCATCCAGGCGACGCCCGCCGCCCGGGCGATCTACACGCACGACGGCCGGCTGTACGAGATCGGCGAGGTGATGGTCCAGGCGGACTACGCGCGCACGCTTCGGCGCCTGGCCGACGAGGGGCCGGACGTGTTTTACCGCGGCGAGATCGCCGAGGCGATGGCCGCCGACTTCGCCGCCCTCGGCGGGTTCATCACGCGCGAGGACCTGGCCGCGTATCGGGTCAACGTGACCGAGCCGATCCGCGGCACATATAGAGGTATGCGGGTCGTGGCCGCCGGACCGCCGGCCGGCGGGCTGACGCTGCTCCAGATGCTGAACTTCCTCGAGGGGTTCGACGTGGCCGGCCACGGCTGGCCGAGCACCGAGGGGGCGCGCCTCCTGGTCGAGGCGATGGCGTGGGCGGTGGGGGATCGCGAGCTGCACGTGGCCGACCCGCGCTTCGTCGACATCCCCACGGGCGCCCTGGTGGACAAGGCGTACGCCGCCCGGGCGCGCGAGCTCGCCGGGACGGCCGGCGCATCGGCTCGCGCCCACGACCGCGCTGATACGACGCACGTGTGCGTGGTCGACGACCAGGGCAACGCGGTCTCTCTGACGCACACCCTCGGCTCGGCGTCAGGCGCCGTCACTCCGGGCCTCGGCTTTGGCTACAACGACTACATGAACTGCTTCGACCCGCGCCCCGGCCGCCCCAACTCGATCGCGCCGGGCAAGACGCGCGTCACGATGATGACGCCGGCCATGGTGTTCGAGCGGGACAGGCTCCGGGTCTGCATCGGGGCGCCGGGCGGGACGAAGATCGTGACGGCGGTCCTGCAGGCTCTGGTCAACGTGATCGACCACGGGATGACGGCGGTCGAGGCGGTGAGCGCGCCGCGGGTCGACTTCCAGGGCGACGTGGTGCAGGCGGAGGGGCGCGTCCCGCGCGTGGTGTGCGAGGGCCTGGAGCGGCTCGGCTACCCGGTCAACCGGCGCACGCTGAGCTACGACTCGTACTTCGCGCGGCCGCAGCTGATCGTGGCCGGGCCTGACGGCCACATGACCGGAGCGTCCGATCCGCGCAAGGACGGTGGCGCGGCGTTCGATACTGATACGAGATGACCTTCAAGGACCGCGTCGCGCTGATCACCGGCGGCGGCCGCGGCATTGGCGCCGCGACTGCGCAGCGTCTCGCGCGCGACGGCGCGAAGGTCGTCGTCTCGGACCTGGACAGCGGCCCGGCGGAGGAGGTCGCGGGACCGATCAAAGGCCTTGCCATCGCGTGCGACGTGACTGATCGCCGGCAGGTCGACGATATGGTGGCGCGCACGGTCTCCGAGCTCGGCCGGCTCGACATCCTGGTGTGCTGCGCGGGCATCATCCGCGACAACCTCGTGTTCAAGATGACCGACGAGGACTGGGACGCGGTGATCGACACGCACCTGAAGGGCACGTTCTTCTGCGCGCGCGCCGCGCAGAAGACGATGGTCGAGCAGAAGTACGGAAAGATGGTCTTCCTCTCGTCGACCTCGGCGCTCGGCAACCGCGGGCAGGCGAACTACTCGACGGCCAAGGCGGGCCTGCAGGGCATGGCCAAGACGCTGGCGATCGAGCTTGGGCCGTTCAACGTGAACGTCAACGCGGTCGCCCCGGGATTCATCGAGACGCGCATGACGCGGCAGACCGCCGAGCGGATGGGCGTCGACTACGAGGCGTTGAAGATGGGCGCCGCGTCGCAGATTCCGCTGCGCCGCGTGGGCCAGCCGGAGGACGTGGCCGGCGTGATCGCATTCCTGTGCAGCGACGAGTCGGGCTTCGTGTCGGGGCAGACGGTTTACGTGCGCGGAGGGCCCTGAGGGCGCGGTAGCAAGGTCGGCCCCGGTCCTTCGTTAGTCCGGCGCATGGGGCGGCTACTCGGCCAGGTCAGGCGTCGAATCGTGAGGCGAACTGCTGTTCGTCGCGCATCGCCGTGGCGTCCTGCTCCGCGAATACGAATCGAACTCGGCCGCGAGCGCCGGCTGACTCCAGTTCCACTTCCGATTCGTAGCCACGCATGGTTGACTGACCCGACAAAGGTCTGTTAGGGTGGCCCTCGGTCTTCTGGGGAATCCAACCCCCGCCAGGGTGCGGATTCACAAACCTTAGGGGTAGGCATTGCGAGTTAATCGTTACCTGACCCATGCCGTCGTATTGGGAATAGCGATCGCGATGTCGAGCTACGCGGCTGTAGATCGACATTTCTCGACGACCCTCACGGCTCGGCTGGGTGCGGTGAATGCGCAGGCGGTCGTCATGAGTGACGGCGGCCAGGTCGGCGACGTGACGTTCGGGCGCTACAGCACGATCATCAAGCCGATCTCGATCCCGACCGCGGCGCCGGTCAGCCACAAGCCTTTCCTCTACACGGTCGCGGCGGGGGAGACCCTGGCCACGATCGCCTCGAAGTACCACGTGACCGTGGCCGAGATCCGCTGGTCCAACACCAACCTGATGTCGAGCGACACCGTCGCGACGGGTGACCAGATCACCATCCCGCCGGTGCACGGCATCGTCGTGACCACCAAGGCGAGCGACACGGTGAGCGGCCTGGCCGCGCAGTACCAGGTCGACCCGCAGTCCATCGTCGACTTCAACCGCCTGCGCAGCGCGACGCTGGCCGGCGGCATGACCCTGATCATCCCGGGCGGCACTGGCGGTGCGTTCCCGCCGCCGCCGGCCCTCTACCAGATCGTGAACTACGCGCCGAGGTCGAATTACCTGGTCCGGGTGGTCGGCTGCTGCCTCGGCCCATACGTCAACAACAAGTTCCCGGTGGGCTGGTGCACGTACTACGTGGCGACCAAGCGCAACGTGACGTGGAACGGTGACGCGGGTTACTGGTACGCGAACGCGTCGGCGCAGGGCTACTCGGTCGGGTCGACCCCGAAGGTGGGCTCGATCATGGTCACCTGGGAGAGCTGGGCCGGGCATGTCGCCTACGTGGAGGCGGTGAATCCGGACGGATCCTGGGTCGTGTCAGAGATGAACTGGGTCGCGTTCGACGTGATCGATCAGCGGACGATCAAGCCGGGTCAGCTCGGCGCGAAGCTGGTCGGGTTCATCTACTAGACGCGGTCGTCGGGGCGGGCTTCGCGGCCCACTCCTCCTCCATGGTCTCGGTGTCCCGCTTGACCGAGCGCAGTCCCGTCGCCGCCGCGGCGGCGGCGAGCAGCAGGAGCGTCGGGCTGGTGATCAGGAGCGCGGCCTGAAGGTTTCCGTTGAAGCGGTCGGACAGCCATCCGATGTCGAACGTCGAGTGCGAGTCGCCGACGACGTGGGAGATGAACAGCAGGAGCGTCACCGCGCTGGCGCGCAGCGCGGGTGAGACGACGTTCTGGGCCAGGGCGGTGAACGGACCCGCGTAGAGGTACAGGGCCACCACCGTGAGGAAGAAGGCCGGGACGAAGATCACCAGGCTCTTGGCCACGAGTGCGATCGTCACCAGGACCGCGCCCGCGACGAACCCGGCGATGCCGACCTCGAGGTGGGCCCGGGGCGTCTTCGTGGCTCGCCGGTCGGCCAGCCATCCGCCGGCCAGCGTCCCGATGAGGCCGCCGGCGACGATGACGCCGCCGGACATCAGGCCCGCCGTGCCCGAGGTCATCTCGTACTTGCGCTGGAGGTAGCTCGGGAGCCAGAAGGCATTGGAGGCGAGGACGAAGAAGAGAAGGGTCTGGGCGATGATCGTGGCCCTGAGCGTGGGGATCTCGAGCAGTCCGAGGAACTTGCCGAGGCTGGCTTCTGCCGTCTTCGCGAGCGCCGGCCCGCGGGCCTCGGCGGCGCCGCGCAGCGGTTCGCGGAAGAGGAAGGCGAGGACGGCCACGGCCAGGCCCGGGATCGCGGCGAGGAAGAACGCGTAGCGCCAGCCGAGGTGCTCGGCGATGATTCCGCCGCCGGCGAACCCGATCGCGATTCCGATCGTGCTGCCCGCGCCCCAGACGGACATCACGCGCCCGCGCTGCTCCTTGGGGAAGAAGTCGCTGAGGAGCGAGGTGCCCGCCGGGTAGTAGCTCGCCTCGCCGATGCCGACGGCGGCGCGGCCCATGAAGAGCTGGACGAAGCTCTGGGCGAAGCCGCTGAAGAGCGTGGCGACGCTCCAGATGGTCACGCCGACGCCGACCACGGTCTTGCGGACGCCGCGGTCGCCCCAGTAGCCGAAGGGCACGGCGGCGACGGCGTAGACGAGGAGGAAGGCGGTGCCGAGGAGCCCGAACTGGGCGTCGCTGATGTGAAGCTCTCTCTGGATCGTCGGCCCGGCCGACGCGGCGACCCAGCGGTCCATGTAGTTGAGGAGGTTGATCACCACCATGACCGCGAGGACGTATCGGGGATAGCCTCGCGCCACGGGCCAATTATGGGGTGTCCTAAACTAGGCCCTGCTCCTTCGCCGGGTTGCGGCGCTCTTGGGTCGGCACAGAGTACGTGGCGAACTCAGCGGTCTGTAAAACCGTAGGCTTTGCCTGTGGGGGTTCGACTCCCTCCCGGCCCACCAGCCACTTCAAGGGTGATGTGGCCGAAGGCGGGCGCGATGGCGCGAAGACCAGGACGGCGCGCTGACGATTTTCGTTTGGCCCCCGCCCCGGCCCGGTGTCGGTCGAGTTCGAGCCCTTCAAGGACCGACATTCCACGCGTCTTGCGCCAAACGAGCCAAATCCCGCGCGAATGGCGCGCGTCTGGCGCCAAACGCGCCGAAATCGTCGAACCGTTCCTGCGCAGGAGTGGAATCACGACGAACATCCCTCGCGGGGTACCCTCGAGGCGCGGGATGAAACTGACGATCACGCCGGAACAGTTCGATTCCCCCGACGCGCGCGGCCTCGTGGCGGCGCTCGACGCCGAGCTCGGCGAGCTGTACACGCCCGAGCAGCGCTTCGGCCCCAACCTCAAGGCGGAGCACCTCGCGGACGGCCGCGGACGGTTCGTGGTCGCGCGCTCCGAGGGCCGGCCCGTCGGCTGTGGCGCGGTCCGCCTCATCGACTCGGAGACCGTCGAGGTCAAGCGCATGTACGTGCGCCCCGAGGACCGCGAGACCGGCGTGGCGCGCGCGGTCCTCGAGCACCTCGAGGCCGCGGCGCGTGAGCTGGGCGCAAACCGGGCCGTGCTCGAAACCGGCGTGCACCAGCAGGCCGCGATCGCGCTGTACCGCCGTGCCGGCTACGTCCAGGTCGACTGCTGGGGCGAGTACCTCACGTCGAGCACGAGCGTCTGCTTCGGCAAGGACCTCGCGCAGAGTCCCTCTCCGTAGCCGGGGAGTCGTCGGCCCGTCGTCGGATTTGAACCCGCCGGGCCTCTTGACCTGACAGGAAGCGGGCCCGAGACTGTCATCCGGCTGAGGGAGCAGCCGGCAGCTTCGATTGGTGGAGGGCAGTCTTGAGCTCGGCGTCACTTCGTTCGCGCGTCTCGATTCGTTATCGACGGGGGGTTCTCACCGCGTTCGTCACACGTCACCTGGTGGCCTGGGACCTGGTGATGGGCCTACTCACCGTCGTCTACGTCGCGGTGGCCTTCACAGAAGATTCGGCGATCGGCCCGCAGGACATCGTGATCGGAATCCTGTCGGCGATCTTCCTGGCCGAATTCGCCGCGCGGCTGTACGACTCTAGCGACCGAGGACGGTACTTCAGGACCCACTGGCTCGACCTTGTGACAGCTGTTCCCGTGCCAGGCATCCCCGGCCTCCGCGTGCTACGCCTCTTGCGCCTGCTCCGCATGGCGCGAATTGGCGTCATCCTCCGCCGGCGGCTCATGGCGGGTGAGTGGTCTGCCACCGCGTTGATCTGGCCGACGCTCCTGTTGTTCTGGCTCGCGTCGGCGTTCGCGCTCTGGCTCGTCGAGCACGACGCGGCAGGCGCCACGATCAAGACATTTCCCGACGCCATGTCCGCAGCCTTCCTCACGGCGGCCACCCTGGGGTACGGCCGCCTGGACACGCCGGTCACGCTTGAAGGGAGACTCATCTCCGCGGCGATCGTCTTCTTTGCGCTCGGACTGTGGGGCTTCGCGTCGAGCAATCTGGTGGCGATGTGGCTCCAGAGCGGCCGCCAGAAGGTCAATGCGGAACTGGAAGCATTGACTCGAGAGATTCAGCTCCTTCGCGAGCGCGTCGAGGTGTTGAGTCCTGCCGCCGTGGCGCCGTCACGGAGCTCTAAGGACGCAGCGGAACCTGAAGTCGAGCGCGAGGCGGTCGCGACGGCGGTCCTGGGGTAGAGCCGCCGATGTCCAACCCAGGGGGGCCGGAAGGCCCGCTGCCGGCGCCGGCTCCGCCGCCGATCCCCGACTCCTACTATTCGCCATCCTCCGGATCGCGCCCGGGCGGTTCCTCATGGGTTCATTCAATTCCGGGGTTCCGGTCCGGTGTGCGCTGGAAGCAGGTCGTCGCGCTGGTGGGTTACCTCATCATTGCCGTCTGGATCGTCCAGATCGGAAGCAAGCCGGCTCTCGGCGTGCTCGGAATCCTCAGCCTGCTCGCGGTCCTGCTGGCGACGAATGCCTTTGGCCTGCGCACGCGCCTCCCCGTTTTCCGATCGCCAAATCGGCTGACCGCGATCGCTGGTTGGGCCGTGCTTTCAATTGCAATGTTCGGCTCGGCCGTGGCTGCCACGCCATCGGGCACCGAGCCGAGCTCCGGAGTGGGCACAGGCCCGTCGACGTCGACGCCATCCTCCGCCCCGGTCGCCGAGCTCGTGTCCCCGGCGCCCACCAGTCCATCCCCGAAGCCGTTGCCCACCCCTTCGCCGAGCCCACCACCGCCCCCGCCGCCCCCGCCACCACCACCCCCGGCACCCAGCACGTGCGGCGCGCCTGCCAACCCGTGGGGGTACAACTTCTGCCCGGCCAACAGCGGGAAAGTCATCTATCAGGCGCCCGCGGGCTTCTGTAGCTACTTTCCGTGTATTCCGAGCTTCACGAAGAGCATGTTGGGATACATCGAGGAATGTCAGGACGGCATGTACAGCCACTCGGGCGGGCGGCCTGGCTCGTGCTCCTATCACGGAGGCGACCTGCGGCCGCTGTGGTCCAGTTGATCGCGCCCGCGACGGCGTCTGAGCCGCCGGTCGTCGACACGGAGGGCGGCCGCGTCACCCTCCTGTCGGTCGACGCGATGGAGTCCTGGGTGTATCAGCTGGATGCCTGGCTCAAAACCTCCGTCGCCAACGAGGCGGACCTGCAGCGCCAGGCCTCCGACAAGCGCGCTGCGGCGGGCGCGATCCTGGTCCCGCGCTCCAACGAATGGGACGTTCCGCCGGCGCTGCAGGGGACGCTCGAACAGGCGCGCGCACTCGTGGCGGAGATCAAATCAGGCGACGACACAACGGAGTCGCTGAAGGAGCAGGAGTCTCATGGCAACGTGCTGGGGCGGATCGGAGCATGGCGGCAGGTGCATTCCCTGAGCCACGACCGGGAGTCGAAGGCAGGCGAGCTCAGCAAGCTGTTGATCGAGATCGCCACGGCCGCACCAGCCACGGGCGTCGCCGAGGCCGAGACCGAGCGCCAGGCAGCGTCTGGACTCGAAGCCGAAGCGGGCAAACTCGGAACGGAGATCGATCAGACCAGGGCGAAGGTGGCGTCTCTTAACGAGGAGATCTCGCGTCGCAAGGCCGCCATCGCAGCGATGGGCTTTGACGCGCTGTACGAAGCGGCGCAGCTCAAGACGTCCGGCCCGACACCTGTGGAGTCACCGCTCATCCTCAAGGCGGGGGAGACCGCCTTTCTGTCGGTCAGTGCGACCCTGTCCCGGATCGTCAGACGCACTCACTATGTCGGGGGTTCTTCGGGTTTCAGCTTTCCCATCGGCCACACCGGCATTCGCTACCGTGTCGGCTCCTTCAGCGGCCATCCTGTCGAGCAGGAGTCGCTGACCAGGCTGGACGCCGGCACCTTCGTCCTGACCGGTCAGCGCCTTGCCTTCATCGGACATGCGAAGTCGATCAGCATGCCGCTCGACAAGGTCCTGCA
>CAZLJC010000042.1:0-16665 GCA_964559855.1 uncultured Actinomycetes bacterium | reverse complement strand
GTTAAGAAGCCGGGCCGGCCGGAGGCGCCGGGTCCAGACAGCGTACGCGGCGGTCGCGACCAGCACCACCTCGACGACGATCGCGATGTCCAGCATGACGCCGGTCAGGCCGAAGCCCACCAACAGGTTGTAGCTGACGTGGCAGGTGCACGAAGCCGTGGTGTTCGCGTATTTGCGGATCAGCCCAAGGCCGAGCGCGATGGCGAACACGGCCAGGGTGTCCAGGGAAAGGCCGTACTCGGTGTGGATGGAGGCGAACAGGACGGCCGTCGCCACGATCCCGATCCGCGGCTGGAGCGCGCCACGGAAGAGGATCTCCTCGCACAGCCCGGGCAGCAGCGCCAGGGCCACGATGCCCCACGGACCGTTCAACCCGCCGAAGACGTGCTGCGTCGTGAAGTCCACCTTGCGGGCGACGTCGGGGGTGAGGGCATGGCTCAGGACGTCCATCTGCGAAGCGAAGGCGAAGAAGATCCCCGCCGCGGCGAGTGCCAGCGCGAGGTGCCACCAGGCGGGCACGACCAGCCCAAGCCGCTCCAGCGTGGCGCCCGCTCGGCGCCGCAGGAAGATCCCCACCCCGGCGAGGGCGACGATGAGGAACGGCAGCTCGTCCTCGATGAGGTCGGGGATGGTGAGGGGAGGCGTGGCGTTGTTCGCGGCGAGGACGTCGGTGAAGGCCAGGGAGGTGATCTGCGTGCCCAGCAGGATCGTGCACAGCACGAGCGCCACCAGGTGCACGGGATGATCGGGATCGATCGGGAGCAGAGCGGCGACGTCCCGGCGTATCGGCTTGAACAGGAAGCCCGCCGCCGCCGCGGCGGTCAGCACCGTCCCGGCGTCCAGGCCGAAACGGGAGCCGGCGCTGAGGTCGGCGCCGGAGAGGACCGGGACGCCGGCCAGGTCGAGCAGCGCGAACAGGGCCAGCCCGCCCACGGTGAAGGCCGCCAGCATGGTCGCCGCGGCTTCGCCCCAGGGCCGGCCGGCAAACCAGTTGGCGGCCAGCACCAGGGGCAGAGGCACGAGCTCGACCACCAGCGTTCCGGTGTCCAGCGGGAGGTGCGAGATCAGCCCGTCCTGGGTTCCTTGTCCGGGAGCGGCGCTCGGGGCGGGCCGTCGGGCGGCTGCGCCAGCCCGATCAGGGGCCGGATCAACTCGATCGGCAGCGGCATGATCACGGTGGTGTTGCGCTCGCTTCCGATCTCGACCATGGTCTGCAGGAAGCGCAGCTGCAGCGCGCCGGGCTCGGAGGAGATCACGCGCGCGGCGTTGGCCAGCGTCTGAGAGGCCTGGAACTCGCCGTCGGCGTTGATGATCTTGGCCCGCTTCTCGCGCTCGGCCTCGGCCTGCTTGGCCATGGCGCGCTGCATCGTGGTCGGCAGCTCCACGTCTTTGATCTCGACCACCGAGACCTTGATGCCCCAGGGCTCGGTCTGCTCGTCGATGATCTTCTGCAGGTTCTGGTTGATCCGTTCCCGCTCCGCCAGCAGCTCGTCGAGCGTGGACTGGCCGAGGACCGCGCGCAGCGTCGTCTGGGCGATCTGGGAGCTTGCGTTGATGTAGTTCAGGACCTGGACCACGGCCCGCCGCGCGTCGACCACCTGGAAGTAGATGACGGCGTTCACCTTCGCGGTCACGTTGTCGCTGGTGATCACCTCCTGGGGCGGCACCTCCAGGGTGATCACTCGGAGATCGATCTTGACCAGGCGGTCGACGCCGAACGGAATGATGAAGAAGAGGCCGGGGCCTTTGAGCGCGATCAGGCGGCCCAGCCGGAACACGACGCCGCGCTCGTACTCGGCGGCGATCCGCAGGCTCGAGAACACCGCGACGAGCGCGACCACCAGGATCACGACCAGGACCGCGATCACCGTCACGTCCACCTAAATCCTCTCCTTCGACTCCGCCGGCGCCGGCGTCTCACCGTCGACCGGCGCGACCTCCAGCTCGAGCCCCCGGCGCCCCACGACCCGTACGGTCGAGCCGGCCGGAATCGGCGCCGGCGCGGTCGCCTTCCAGAGGGCGCCCGCCACAAAGACTAGACCCTCGGGCGCGAGCGGCTCGCGCGCCTCCCCGATCGAGCCCAGCATCGCGTCCGCCCCGGCGAACGCGGGCTGTGCCCGCGCGGCGACCACCTTGCGGACGAACACGGCGAAGAAGGCGAGCGTCACAAGCGCCAGCCCGATGCCGACGAAGGGATTGACCCCGAGCCCCAGCGGTCCGGAGTTGACGAGGAACGCCATCCCCAGCAGCAGGGCGATCACGCCCCCCACGGAGAGGAAGCCGTGGGTGGGCGCCTTCAGGTCGGCCAGGAACAGGATCAGCGCCAGCAGCATCATCAGGAGCCCGGCGATATTGACTGGCAGGTTGACCAGGGAGACGATCGCGAGGACCGCCGCCAGGCCGCCGATCACCCCCGGGAGGATCAAGCCCGGGTTCGACATCTCGGTGATGATCCCGTAGCCGGCTACGACGATCAGCAGTGCGGCGATCGTCGGGTCGATGAGAGCGTTGAGGAAGACCTGCCAGAAGGGCATTGGAAAGTCGTCCACGCCCGCACCCGCGGTGTGGATCGTGAGCGAGCCGGCGGGCCGGGGCACCGTCCGGCCGTCGATCTGCTCGAGCAGGGCGGGGATGCTCGACACCTCCAGGTCGGCGACGTGGAGCCTCACGGCATCCTCGGCGCTGATGTTGACGCTGTTCCGTACCGCCTGCTCGGCCCAGTCGGCGTTCCGGCCGTGCATCGACGCCAGGTTTCGCACCCTGGTGACCGCGTCGTTGAGGACCTTGGTCTCCAGGTCTCCGCTCAGGTTCCCCCCGCCGGCCTCGATCGGGTGGGCGGAGCCGATGTTCGTGCTCGGAGCCATCGCGAGCACGTCGGCGGCTTGAGCCACGAAGAGTCCGGCCGAGGCCGCCCGGGCCCCGACCGGATAGACGTAGACGACGACGGGCACCTTGCAGTTCAGGAGGCTCGTCACGATCTCGTCCATGGATGTGGAGATCCCGCCGGGCGTGTTCATCACGACGAGGAGCGCGGCGGCATGATCGTCCTCCGCCCGGCTCACGGCCGCCTGGATGTACGCCGACATGATGTTGTTGATATCGCCGTCGAGGTCGGCCTGCTCCACGCGAGGCGCGGCCGCCGAGGCGCTGAGCGGCAGCAGCGCCGCGGCCGCGAACGCCACCCCGAGCGCTCGGAGCGCGAACCGCGCACGCATGCACCGAGTATGCGGCGGCGCCATGTAAAACGTGGAACATCCGCGGTCGGAGGCGGCTCCGGAACTTCGGAAGGCCGGGCGTAGAATCGGCTCGATGAACGCGCAGCCGGAAGACAGCTCGGGCGACGACGCTCTGATGCTCGATCTGGAGCGCCAGGCCAGGGAGATGCCACCGCTGCGTGGAGGCGAGGAGGAGGCGTTGCTCGAGCGCTCGGCGCTCGGCGACCGCGCGAGTGTGGACCGCCTGGTCGCGGCCCACCTGGGGCAGGTCATCGGGCTCGCCCGGTCCCGCCAGGACCGCGGGCTCTCCGTGCCGGACCTGGTCCAGGAGGGCTCGATCGGGCTGGTAGAGGCCGTGCGGTCGTTTGCCGCGAGCGGCGCGCCCGACTTCAGGAGCTTCGCCGAGCACAAGGTGGTCGAGCAGATGGACGCGGCGATCGCGGCGGAGGCGGCCGCGGTGCGGGACGCCGAGCTGCTCGTGGCGGCCGCCAACGACTACGAACGGGTCGAGCTCCTCCTCCGGCGTGACCTGCACCGCCCCGCCACGGAGAGCGAGATCGCGCAGAAGCTCGAGTGGACGGTCGAGCGCACGCGCTACGTGGCCCAGGTCGTGGCCGACGCCCGCCAGGCCCACGACGAGGAGATGCTCGCCTTCATCGACCCCGAGGCGGTCGACCTCGACGATCTGATGGAAGGCTGAGCAGATCAACCGCACGCCGCTCTACGACCGCCACGTCGCCCTTGGCGCGCGCATGGTGGATTTCGGTGGCTGGGAGATGCCCCAGCAGTACAGCTCGATCCGCGACGAGCACCTCGCCGTGCGTAAGAGCGCGGGCCTGTTCGACGTCTCGCACATGGGCCGGCTCGTGCTCCAGGGCGAGGGATCGGAGGCGTACCTCCAGGGTCTTCTGACCAACGATATCGCCATCCCTCCGCGGCACGCCGTCTACACCCTGATGTGCCGGGAGGACGGGGGCGTCATCGACGACCTGATCGTCTATCGCGAAGCCGTCGATCGCTTCCTGATCGTCGTCAACGCCTCCAACCGGCCCAAGGACGTGGAGTGGATGCGCCGGCACCTGCCCTCCGGACTGCACCTCGAGGACGTGACCGACGAGGTGTGCCTCCTCGCGTTCCAGGGGCCGCGGGCCCACGAGCTGCTGCCGGCGGACGAGAGCACTGACGATATCCCCTACTTCGGCTTCCGTCCCGGGAACGTGGCGGGGCAGGTGGTGAGCCTGTCGCGCACGGGCTACACGGGCGAGGACGGCTTCGAGATCTTCATCGGCGCGGAGGACGCGGCCGAGGTGTGGGACGGCATCCTGGAAGCCGGCCGGTCCGCCGGCGTCCTGCCGGCAGGGCTTGGGGCGCGCGATGCCACCCGGCTGGAGGCCGCACTGCGCCTCTACGGCAACGATATGGACGAGACGGTGAACCCGTACGAGGCCGGGCTGGGCTGGACGGTGAAGCTTGGGAAGGGCGAGTTCATCGGAAGGCCGGCGCTGCAGAAGGTCAAGGCCGAAGGGCCGAAACGGACGATCGTCGGCCTCCGGACCGAGGCGGGCAGCATCGTCCGGCACGGCGCCTCGGTCTCGATCGGCGGGCGGCAGGTCGGGGCGGTGACGAGCGGAACGCACTCGTTCTTTCTCGGGCACCCGATCGCCATGGCGCTGGTGGAAGCCGCATCATTGCGTGTCGGAGACCGGGCCGCGGTCGACGTGCGGGGCCGGGAAGCCCCCGCCGAGGTCGTCAAGCTTCCCTTCTATCGCGGCTCGGCGGGCTCGATCGGACCGAGCGCACGTTGAAAGCAGGCCGGCGCGTGGCGAGGAGGAGGTAACGGATGGCTGACCGCCGCTATACGAAGACGCACGAATGGATCACGGTCGACGGCAAGACGGCGACGGTGGGCATCACCGACTTCGCGCAGGCCCAGCTCGGCGACGTCGTCTTCCTCGAGCTGCCCCATGCGGGGCGCAAGCTAGACGTCCGAGAAAGCTTCGGTGTGATCGAATCCGTCAAAGCGGCGAGCGACCTCTACTCTCCGGTGGCCGGCCGGATCGTCGCGGTGAATGAGAAGCTCTCGAGCCAGCCCGAGCTTGTCAACTCCGACCCCTACGGGGAGGGCTGGATCCTCAAGCTCGAGCTCGCCGGTGACCTGCCCTCGGACCTGATGGACGAGGCGTCGTACAAGCAAGCGGCGGCCGCCGACACCCACTAGATTGCCCTACCTCGTCCACTCCGCCGAAGACCGGGCGGCCATGCTCCAACAGCTCGGCGCGAGGTCGATGGACGACCTGCTGGTCGACATCCCCAGGTCGCTCCGCCTCGAGCGGCTCGACCTGTCCGCCGGGCTTTCCGAGCACGAGACCATGGCCGAGATCGCTCGCCTGGCCGGCCGGAACCGGGTCTATCCGGACCGGCTCACCTTCCGCGGCGGCGGCGTGTACCGCCGCTTCGTGCCCACGGCGGTCGCCGCCGTCACGGGCAAGCCCGAGTTCTACACCGCTTACACGCCCTACCAGGCGGAGGCCAGCCAGGGGACGCTCGAGGCAATTTACGAGTTCCAGACCTTGATCGCCGAGCTCACGGCCATGGACGTGGCGAACGCTTCCCTGTACGACGGCGCAACCGCCGTGGCCGAGGCCGCGATGATGGCCTACCACCACACGGGGCGGAACGAGATCCTGGTCACTGGCTACGTCCACCCCGAGTACGTACAGGTATTGCGCGTGTTCGCGGCGGGACGAGGGGTCAAGGTCAGGACCTCGGGCGAGCCGACCGGGAAAACCGCCGCTGTGGTCTTCCAGCAGCCGGACTTCCTCGGCCTGCTGGTCGATGCGCCCGCACTCACCCAGGCCGCCCACGCCGCGGGGGCGCTGTCGATCGCCTGCGTAGACCCGATCAGCCTCGCGATCCTGGCCCCGCCGGGCGAATACGGGGCGGACATCGCGGTCGGCGAAGGCCAGCAGCTCGGGCTGCACCCCAGCTTCGGCGGTCCGCACGTCGGTTTCATGGCGTGCACGCGGGAGCTCGTCCGCCGCCTTCCCGGCCGGCTGGTGGGCACCGCGCTCGACGCCCAGGGCCGGCGCGGGTTCGTACTGGCGCTGCAGGCGCGCGAGCAGCACATCCGGCGCGAGAAGGCCACCTCCAACATCTGCACCAACCACTCGCTATGCGCGCTGGCCGCCAGCGTGTACCTCACGTACATGGGCCCTCAGGGCCTCGAGCGGGTGGCCGAGGTCAGCTTCACCCGCGCCCACGCGCTGGCCGAGCGCCTGAAGTCCCTGCCCGGCTGGGAGCTCGCGTTTCCGGACCGGCAGTTCCTCAACGAGTTCCCGATCCGGGTGCCGAACGCTCGAGCGATCAACCGCAAGCTCGCGCGTAAGGGCATCCTGGGCGGGCTTGACGCCGGCCGGTGGTTCCGCGACCAGCGCGGCGTGATGACCTTCACCTGCACCGAGGTCAACGACCCGGCCGCGCTCGACGAGCTGGTGGAGGCGCTGCAGGCATGACCGAGCCGCTCAGCTTCGAGCTCAGCCGCCCGACCGTCGACCCCCCGCGGCTTCCCGCGGCCGGCGTGAGCGGTCCGGCGCCCTCGGACGTCCTGCCCCCGGAGATGCTGCGCTCGCGGCCGCCCGGGCTGCCGCGCCTGAGCGAGCCCGAGATCATGCGCCACTACAGCCGGATGGCCTCGCTGAACTATTCGATCAGCGAGAACTTCTATCCCCTCGGCAGCTGCACCATGAAGTACAACCCCGTCGCGAACGAGGCGGCCGCCGCCCTTCCCGGGTTTGCCGGGCTCCATCCGTACCAGGACGAGGAGTCGGTCCAGGGGGCGCTCGAGCTGATGTGGCTGCTGGAGCGCGCGCTTTGCGCCGTGGTGGGTATTGAACGTGCAACACTCCAGCCCGCGGCGGGAGCCCACGGCGAGTGGACGGCCCTCCGCATGATCGCCGCCTACCACCACTCCAGGCAGGAGAACCGCACCGAGGTGCTGGTTCCGGATTCGGCCCACGGCACCAACCCGGCCAGCGCCGCCCTCAGCGGCTTCCAGGTCGTCGAGGTCCGATCAGGCGCCGACGGGCGGATCAGCCTTCCCGACCTCGAGTCGAAGCTCTCGCCACGCACTGCTGCGCTCATGCTGACCAACCCCAACACCTTGGGGTTGTTCGAGCGCGAGATACTGGATATCGCGGAGATGGTGCATGCCACCGGCGCGATGCTCTATTACGACGGCGCCAACCTCAACGCCTTCATGGGCATCTGCCGGCCCGGCGATATGGGCTTCGACGCCGTGCACATGAACCTGCACAAGACCTTCACCACGCCGCACGGCGGCGGCGGGCCGGGCGCCGGTCCGGTGGGGGTCAAGGCGGAGCTGGTCCCGTTCCTGCCGGCGCCCACCATCGAGCGGTCGGACGGGCACTTCAACCTCGACTTCAAGCGTCCGCAGTCGATCGGCCGGGTCCGGAGCTTCTACGGCAACTTCGGCATGCTCGTCCGGGCCTACACCTACATCCTGGCGATGGGCGGCGACGGCCTGAGCCAGGCGTCGCAGGACGCCGTGCTCTCCGCCAACTACCTGCGCGGGCTTGTCTCCGGCAGCCTCGACATGCCGCACGAAGGGCCGTGCATGCACGAGTTCGTGGCCAGCGCGGCCCACCTCAGCCACGACAAGGGAGTGCGGGCCCTCGACATCGCCAAGGCCCTGCTCGATCGGGACTTCTACGCCCCCACGGTTTATTTCCCGCTGGTCGTGCCCGAGGCGATCATGGTCGAGCCGACGGAGACCGAGAGCAAGGCGACGCTCGACCGGTTCGCCGCGGCGATCAAGGAGATCGTCGCCCAGGCGGAGGCCGACCCCTCCGAGCTGCGCGCGGCCCCGAAGCACCTCCCGGTGGGAAGGCTCGACGAGGTGGGCGCCGCGCGCCGGATCAACGCCTACCTGCAGGGCCAGGCCGACGATCCCGTGCTCCGCTGGAAAGCGCCCTAGGGGCCCTGTAAAGGTCGCCCCCGCCGGCCCGATTCGTATTCGAAATCCGGTAGAATTGGGGACCTGAAGTTCTCCCCCGTCGTTCCCTACGAGTTCTCCACGCTGGGAGGGCCGATACCCCGGTAATGGCAGTTAGAAAGCCCTTGCCGGACAGCACTGGCAGGCCCAAGCCCCTTGGCGCGGATGTCGCGTACACCGCCGACCAGATCCAGGTCCTAGAAGGCCGGGAGCACGTTCGGCGGCGTCCGAGCATGTACATCGGCTCGACCAGCTCGACGGGCCTCCACCACCTGGTCTACGAGGTGGTGGACAACGCCGTCGACGAGGCGCTGGCCGGCTACGCCCACCGGATCGTGGTCACGCTCTTCGCCGACGGGAGCGTCCAGGTGGAGGACGACGGTCGCGGAATCCCGGTCGACATCCACAAGAAGGAGGGCCTCTCCGCCCTCGAGCTGGTGCTGACTCGGCTCAACGCCGGCGGCAAGTTCGGCGGCGGCGGCTACAAGGTGAGCTCCGGGCTCCACGGCGTCGGCGTGTCGGCCGTGAACTTCCTGAGCGAAAAGCTCCAGGTCTGGGTTCACCTGGGCGGCAAGGTCTACCACCAGGAGTACGAGCGCGGCGTGCCCAAAGCTCCGGTCAAGGCGGTGGGCAAGACCGACCACACCGGCACGGTGGTGCGCTTCTGGCCCGACCCGCAGATCTTCCCCGACACCAAGTTCGACCGCGAGGTGATCCAGCACCGGCTGCGCGAGATGGCTTACCTGAACAAGCGCCTCGAGATCGCCCTCGCGGACGAGACGCTCGGTTACACGAGCACGTTCTACTTCGAGGGCGGCATCGTGTCCTTCGTCCGCGCCCTCAACCGGGACAAGGCGGTGGTCAACGTGACGCCGTTCTACGTCGACCGCGAGATAGAGGGGACGCAGGTCGAGGTCGCCCTGCAGTACAACGACACCTTCGTCGAGAGCGTGGTGGCCTTCGCGAACACGATCCATACGATCGAGGGCGGCAGCCACCTCACCGGCTTCCGCGCGGCGCTGACCAACGTGCTGAACCGCTACGCGCGCAAGGCGGGAATTCTCAAGGAGCAGGATCCCAACCTCACGGGAGAGGACGTGCGCGAGGGCCTGACCGCCGTGATCAGCGTCAAGGTCCTCGAGCCCCAGTTCGAGGGCCAGACGAAAGCCAAGCTCGGCAACGCCGAGGTGCAGGGCCACGTATCGCTCGCCCTCACCGAAGGCCTGACGCAGTACCTAGAAGAGAACCCCTCCGAAGGCCGGCGCATCGTCGAAAAATCCCTGACCGCGGCCCGAGCGCGCGAGGCGGCGCGCAAGGCGCGCGACCTGGTGCAGCGCAAGAGCCTGCTCGAGTCCAGCATGCTGCCGGGCAAGCTCGCCGACTGCAGCGAGCGCGATCCGGCGCTGTGCGAGCTCTACATCGTCGAGGGTGACTCCGCCGGTGGCACGGCCAAGGGCGGCCGCGACCGGCGCACCCAGGCCATCCTCCCGCTCCGCGGCAAGATCCTCAACGTCGAGAAGGCGCGCCTCGACAAGGTGCTCACGTCGGACGAGATCCGCAACCTGATCACCGCGATGGGCGCCGGCGTCGGCGACAACTTCAACATCGAGAAGATGCGCTATCACCGCATCGTCACCATGACCGACGCCGACGTCGACGGCAGTCACATTCGCACGCTGCTGCTGACCTTCTTCTTCCGCTACTTCCCGCAGGTGATCGAACGCGGCTACCTCTTCATGGCGCAGCCGCCGCTGTTCAAGGTTTCCAAGGGCAGCGGCAAGAACATGCGCGTGATCTGGTGCCATTCCGAGGCCGACCGCGACAAGGCGCTGCGGGAGCTCGGCAAGGGCGCCGAGGCGGCGCGCATGAAGGGTCTCGGCGAGATGAACGCCGAGGAGCTGTGGGAGACCACGATGAACCCGCAGTCGCGCACGCTGCTCCGGGTGACGGTCGACGACGCCGCCGCCGTCAGCGACACGTTCGAGAAGCTCATGGGACCGGATGTCGAGCCCCGCAAGAAGTTCATCCAGGCGCACGCCAAGAGCGTGCGCAACCTCGACATCTGAGTGGACGACTAGGTCTCGTCATGCGTATCGCGGTCGACGCCATGGGCGGCGATCACGCGCCGGCCGAGATCGTGAAGGGAGCGGCCGAGGCGGCCCAGGAGTACGGGGTGGACATCTCGCTGGTGGGGATCCCGGCGCAGGTTCAACCGCTTCTGGACAGCCATCCGCGGCTTCGCATCGTCCCGTGCACGCAGGTCATCGGCATGGACGAGCACCCCGCGCAGGCGGTGCGCGCCAAGCCCGATTCGTCGATGTCCGTCTGCGCGCGCCTGACTCGGGAGGGATCGGCCGACGGTTGGGTCTCGGCCGGCAACTCGGGGGCGATCATGGCCGCGGCGCTGCTCATCCAGGGCCGGGTCAAAGGCATCGAGCGACCGGCCATCGGCTCCATCGTCCCGACCCAGGACGGATTCGCTTACTTCCTGGACGTCGGCGCCAACGTCGACTCGAAACCCGAGTACATGGTGCAGTTCGCCGGGATGGGCGCGGTCTATGCGCGCGAGATGCTCGGCCGCAAGGATCCCCGCGTCGCGCTGCTGAGCAACGGCGAGGAGGAAGGCAAGGGTGACGAGCGCGTGCGCGAGACCGCGCGGCGCCTCAGGGCGACGATGCCGGGCTTCGTCGGCAACGTCGAGCCGAAGGATGTCTTCGGCGCCCGCGCCGACGTGGTGGTGGCGGACGGTTTCGTGGGCAACGTCGCCATCAAGATGGCGGAGGCCACGGCGGACTTTCTGTTCCGCAACCTCCGGGACGAGATCCCGAAGACCGTGGCCGGAAAAGTCGGCGGGATGCTGATCCGATCACGCGTGCGGCAGCTGCGGGCACGCGTCGACTGGCGCGAGTTCGGGGGCGCGCCCCTGCTCGGAATCGACGGCGTGGCGGTGGTGGCGCACGGGCGTTCGGACGCGCGCGCCGTCAAGAACGCCATCCGGGTGGCCCGCGAGGCGGTCGAGAACCAACTCGTCGGTAAGATTCGCGCAGAGGTGGCGAGGGCATGAGGAAGGACGGACAGACCCGCGTCGTGGTGACCGGCATGGGGACGGTCAATCCGCTCGGCAAGGACCTCGAGGAGTACTGGCACGGCCTGATCGAAGGCCGCAGCACCGCCCGGGCGACCGAGGGCTTTCCGACCGACAAGCTGACGACCAAGTTCTCGTGCCAGGTCCACGACTTCGATCCCACCGCCGTCATCGAGCGCAAGACCGCGCAGCGCATGGCGCGCTTCTCGCAGTTCGCCGTCGTTGCCTCGGCGATGGCGCTGGCGGATGCGGGCCTGGACGTGGCGAAGGAGGACAGCTTTCGCGTCGGCGTGGCGATGGGTACGGGCATCGGCGCCTTCGACGACATGACGCAGGGCGCCGCCGCGTTTCTGACCAGAGGACGGCTCAATCCGCTCTACGCGCCCACCATCATCCCGAACATGGCCGGCGCGTCAGTAGCGATGCAGTACCGCCTCCGCGGGCCCAACACCACGATCACCACCGCGTGCGCCGCCTCCACGCAGACGATCGGCGAGGCCACCCGCGTGATCCAGCGCGGGGAGGCGGATGTGATGCTGGCCGGCGGCACAGAGGCTTCGCTGTGCGAGGTCGGCATCGCGGCGTTCAACGCGATCCGCGCCCTGTCGACGCGCAACGACGCGCCCGAGAAGGCGAGCCGCCCCTTCGATCGCGACCGCGACGGGTTCGTGCCGGGGGAAGGCGCCGGGACGTTGATCCTCGAATCGCACGAGCACGCGGTCAACCGCGGCGCGCGCATCTACGGAGAGATCCTCGGTTACGCGACCACCAACGATGCGTATCACCAGGTCGCGCCCGACGAGACAGGCGAGGCGCCGGCGATGGCTATCACGCTTGCCATGAATGACGCGGGCATCCAGCCCGAGGACATCGACTACGTCAACGCTCACGGCACGTCGACGCAGCTCAACGACGCGGGCGAGACGAAGGCGCTGAAGCTCGCGCTGGGCGAAGCCGCTTACAAGGTGGCGATCAGCAGCACGAAGTCGATGATCGGCCACCTGCTCGGCGCGGCCGGCGCGGTGGAGGCGATCGCCACGCTGCTCAGCATCAATCGCGGCATGATCCACCCGACCATCAACTACGAGAATCCCGATCCGGCGTGCGACCTGGACTACGTGCCGAACACGGTGCGCAGGAAGGACGTGCGGATCGCGATCTCGAACGGCTTCGGATTCGGCGGGCACAACGCGGTCGTCGTGCTCGGCCGGTACGAGTAGCAATCAAGGAGAGCAATGGCTGAGGACACAGTGCTGACACGCAACCTCCAGGAGGAGATGCAGAACTCCTACATGGAGTACGCGATGTCCGTCATCGTGAGCCGCGCGCTGCCTGACGTGCGCGACGGACTGAAGCCGGTGCAGCGCCGCATCCTCTACACGATGAACCGCGCCGGCGCGACGGCGGGCACCAAGACCAAGAAGTGCGCCGCCTTCGTCGGCGACGTGATGAAGCTCTACCACCCGCACGGAGACGCGGCGATCTATGACGCGCTGGTGCGCATGGCGCAGCCGTTCTCGCTGCGCTATCCGCTGATCGAGGGCCAGGGCAACTTCGGCAGCGTGGACGGCGACCCGCCGGCTGCGATGCGGTACACCGAGGCCCGCCTGTCCGCGATCAGCGGCGAGCTCATGGCCGACATCGAGAAGCAGACGGTCGACATGGAGCCGAACTACGACAACTCGGAGGAGCAGCCGTCCGTGCTGCCCTCACGCGTGCCGAACCTGCTGGTCAACGGCGCCTCCGGCATCGCCGTCGGCATGACGACGAACATCCCACCGCACAACCTGCGCGAGGTCGCGGCCGGCGTGAAGCACCTGGTCGACAACCCCGAGGCGACCGCCGAGGACCTGCTGACCTTCATCAAGGGACCGGACTTTCCAACCGGCGGCCTGATCATGGGCACTGCTGGGATCAAAGCCGCGTACTCGACCGGCCACGGCCGCATCATCGTGCGCGCGCGCCACACGTTCGAAGAGGCGGCGAACGGCCGCGAGCGAATCATCATCGACGAGCTGCCGTACGCGGTGAACAAGGCCGCGCTGGTGGCGAAGATCGCCGAGCTGGTTTCGGACCGAAGGCTCGAGGGCATCGCCGACCTGCGCGACGAGTCCGACCGGCAGGGGATGCGGGTCGTGATCGAGCTGAAGCGCGAGGCCAAGGTGTTCACCGTGCTGAACAACCTCTACAAGCACACGCAGCTGCAAACGACGTTCGGCGTCATCATGCTGGCCATCGTCGACGGCCGGCCGGTGGTGCTCAGCTTGAAGCAGGCGCTGCAGCTGTTCATCGACCACCGCCGCAACGTGATCCTGCGGCGCACGCGATTCGATCTCGAGCGCGCGCAGGAGCGGGCCCACATCCTCGAAGGCCTGAAGATCTGCCTCGACAACCTCGACGAGGTGATCGCGACCATCCGCGCCGCGTCCGACCAGGACAAGGCCTCGACCGACCTGCAGACGAAGTTCGGTTTGAGCGAGCGCCAGGCCAAAGCGGTTCTCGCCCTCACCCTCGGCCGCCTGACGCGGCTCGAGCGCGGAAAGATCGACGAGGAGTATGAGCAGGTCATCAAGACCATCGCTTACCTGGAGAGCATCCTCGCGAGCGAGCGCAAGGTCCGTGACCTGATCAAGGACGAGATGGACGACCTGGTCAAGAAGTACGGCGACGATCGCCGCACCGAGATCACCGACCAGGAGGCCACGGAGCTCTCGGCGGAGGACCTGGTGCCGAAAGAGGACGTCGTGGTCACGCTGACGCACCGGGGCTACGTGAAGCGGCAGCCGCTGCGCGTCTTCCGTGCCCAGAAGCGCGGCGGAGTCGGTTTGAAGGGCGCCCGACCCACGGCCGGCGGCGAGGCGCCGAGCGGCACGCGGGAAGAGGACTACGCTGTCCACCTCCTGACCACGCACACGCACGCGTCGATGCTGTTCTTCACGCAGAGCGGCCGCGTGTTCCAGCTGCGCGTGCACGAGGTGCCGGAACGCGAGCGCCAGGCCAAGGGCATGCCGGTGAACAACCTGATCGACATCGGCTCGACCGAGCGGGTCACGTCCGTGTTCGTGCGCCCCGAGAACGACAGCGAAGCGCACTACATGCTGATGGTCACGAAGAACGGATCCATCAAGAAGACGGCGCTCGCTGAGTACGCGAACGTGCGCCGCAATGGTCTGATCGCGATCAAGCTGCAGGACGGCGACGAGCTCGACTGGGTCGCGCCCACCACCGGCGAGGACGAGGTCATCATCGCGACCGAGCTGGGCAAAGCGATCCGCTTCAGCGAGACCGAGGTGCGGGCCATGGGCCGTGACACGCAGGGCGTCATCGGAATCAAGCTCGGCAAGGGCGACGCGGTCGCCGGCATGGCGACGGTGGTAGAAGGAGCCGACCTGCTCGTGATCACGCAGCGCGGCTACGGCAAGCGCACTCCGCTGGAGGAGTACCCGGCGCATCACCGTGGCGGCCAGGGAGTGTTCACGTTGAAGGTGACGGACCGCGTGGGCAAGCTGGCCGCGATGCGCGTGGCGCGGGACCCCGAGGAGGAGGTGCTGCTCATCACCGCCAGCGGCATGGTGCTGCGCACGGCGATCGGAGCGATCTCGCAGATCGGCCGCCAGACGCAGGGCGTCATCGTGATGCGGCTTTCGGCCGACGACCAGGTGGTCGCCATCGCGCCGGTGGAAGGAGTCGAGGAGACGGACGCGAAGGAGTGAGCCGCCTGGACCTCAGCCTGATCGGTATCTGGCTGCTGGGCTTCAGCGCCGCGGTCATCGTCGTCGAGGCCGGGGTGGCGGCGATCTGGACGCTCCGCCTAGTGCGCCAAGGGCGGCGGCTCAGCGCGCAGCTGACAGACGGGCAGCGAGCGGTGGAGGCGGACGTCGCACGATTGCGGGCCGCGGTGGCTGACCTGCAGATGCTGTGGCAGCCGTACGCCCGCGTGCTGCGCTACACCCGGCACCCGCTCGTCATCGCGCTGCTGGGCTCTTTCGCGCGGCGGCGCGCCGGCTCGAGTTGAGCGTCCGGCCGACCCGACCGGAGGACTTCGCCCACCAGGCGGCCGAGGACGCCGTGGCGCGCGAGCGCGCGCGGATCGCGCGGGAGCTGCACGATGGCATGGCCACCGACCTGGCGGGCGCGATCTCGCTCTTCAAGGTCTACCTCGAGAAGCAGCGCGGGGCGCCGGACGAGACGCTGGCGAACATCTTCGAGATCCTCGAGCGGTCCTTGAAGAGGGTGCGCGAATCGCTCGCCGACCTTCGGCCGGCGGCGATCGGGCCGGGCGGCCTGACCGAAGACCTGCGCCGGCAGGCCGAAGAGTTCGCGCGCATGTACGGCATTCGCGTGGAGCTGTCCAGCAACGGGGCCGAAGACCTGCTGTCGCACCAGCAGCGCGAGGTGGTCGCACAGGTCGTGCGCGAGGCGCTGACCAACGTGCGCCGCCACTCGGGATCCTCCATCTGCCGGGTCAAGCTCGGCTTCGCTGCGCGTCCGTTCCTGATCGAGGTCGCGGACGAGGGTCGAGGGTTCGGCGAAGGCCCCGCCTCCGGCTACGGCCTGATGGGGATGCGTGAGCGGGCCGCCGGCATCGGGGGGAGGCTCGAGGTCGTGAGCACGCCCGACCGGGGCACGACGGTCTTCCTGTTCGGGCCCAACTGAGCCGCCCGCGCCCGCTACCAGGTCATCACGAGCGGGAACAGCAGGTCGTCGGGCCGGACCGAGTGAAGCTTCCTCCGCACGCTGGAGAGCAGCCGAGCGGCATGGCGCTCGTCGGTCTTGATCGCCCGGGCGATCTCCAGGGGTGAGAGCCCGCAGCTCATGAGCTGCGCCACCTCGCCCTCGCTCGATGTGAGCCGGCTCAGGGGCCCGCGCAGCGCCGCCACGAGGGGCGCCAGCGAGATGCCGAGGGAGTGCGTGTACGCGACGTCCTTTTCGCTGTACCAGTGGTCCCGGCGGCAGCCGATGGTCAGAAGCCCGATGGGTCGCTGCCCGATATCGCCCACCGGCGTGTAGAGCAGCGCCGGCCAGTCGAGCTCCCAGTCGTACCCCCCCGAGGTGTGTGCTGTCTCGACCACGGAATTGACCGCCACGGGACGCTTCTCGAACAGCGCCCGGCGCGAGAGTGGCATGAGCGGCCGTGCCAGCAGGAAGCGCCGCGACACCTCGGACGCGGCGATCGGCTGGACCCACCCGTCGCGCAGGTAGCCGAGCACCCAGCGGTCGTGGCGGACGGCGGAGAGGGCCAGTCCCAGCCGGCGCCTGGCTTCTTGGAGGTCTGGGAGCTGGCCCATGGCCCGCAGGTTAGGTCCGGCCGGAATGGCCGACCTCACCGGAGCTTCAGCGTTTCCTCAAGAAAT
>CAZLJC010000041.1:0-16773 GCA_964559855.1 uncultured Actinomycetes bacterium | reverse complement strand
GGGTTGGCGCGCCCGGATGCCTGGCCTACCTTTTGTTTCGCTGTGGTTCGAGCGGCCTGCCGGCACCTTCTACTCCCCTTCCTCCTTCTCTGCCTGGCGGGTTGCTCGATCCCGGCGCTGCCGGGCGCGTCGGTGGCGCGGGCGGCCGGCGCCGTTTCGGTTGGGGCTGGGGTGGCCGCGGGACACCAAGTCCGGCTGTGGTCGGACGCGAGCATCTTCGACCTGGTGGGGCGGCTGATCGGGGGCGCGACGGGCCGGGTGCTGGTCGAGGTGTACGAGCTGGGCCGCCCCGACATCGTGCGTGAGCTGGGCGCGGCCCGGGCTCGGGGCCTGGACGTCCGCGTCATCACGGACCCGACGGTGAGGCAGAGCCGGCGCTCGGCCGTCGAGCTGGACGCGCTGGGGGTGCCAGAGCGGGTGTATCCGGTGGACGACGCCAGGCATCAGATCGACCACGTGAAGCTGCTCGTGGCCGACGGCGAGGCGGTGGTCGGCGGCATGAACTGGGGGCGGAAGAGCTACCGCAACCACGACTACGTGCTGGAGACGCGGATCGGCGTCGAGGTGTCGCGGGCGACCGCGGTGTTCGAGCAGGACTGGGCGTTCGCGGGCGGGCATCCGTCGCCCCTGGCCGCGCAGTCAGGCGAGGTGGCGCAGACGTCGCCCGGCGACGAGATCCGGGCCATGGTCGAGGGCGCGTTGAACGGCGCGCGGCATCGGGCTTTCGTGGAGATGTACACGCTCACCGACTCCGAGGTGATCGCCGACCTGGTGAGGGCGCGGCATCGGGGCGTGGTCGTGCGGGTCATCCTCGACCCGAACCAGGCCTACAACCTGCACGCCGACGCGGTGCTGCGTGCGGGCGGGGTGGAGGCTCGGTGGTATCCGATCCCCAAGGGCGCGCTGCTGCACGCGAAGATCGGGCTGTTCGACTCCTTGCTGGTCCTCGGCTCGGCCAACTGGACCCTGAGCGGGTTCGGCGTCAATCACGAGCTCGACATCGAGACGGACGACTCGGCGGCGGTCCAGGCCTATGTGAGCCGGTTCGAGTCGGACTGGGCGCGGTCGTACTCCGGATGAGCCGGCGGTGGCGTCAGCCCTGGGGCGGAGGTCCGGCGGATCCGGGGGCCGGCGGCCCACCCGGGCCGGCAGCGGGGGGCAACGAGCCGGGCGCGTCCGGGGCCGGCATGTTGCCGAAGCTGACAGTCGGTACGGCGCGGTCGCCCTCGTCCGCCTGGAAGAAGCCGAAGGGCTTGAACCCGAGGGCGCCGGCGATGAGCGAGGTCGGGAGGGTCTGGAGCTTGGTGTTGTAGTCGCGCACGTTGCCGTTGTAGAAGCGGCGGGAGAACTCGAGCTTGTCCTCGGTCGCGGTCAGCGTTTCCTGGAGGTTGGTGAAGGCGGAGATCGCCTTCAGCTCCGGGTAGTTCTCGCTGACGGCGAACAGGCTGCGGAGGCTCTGGGACAGCATGTTCTCGGCCTGGCCGATCTTCGTCGGGTCGCCGGTCGCGCCGGCGGCCACCGCGCCGGCTCGGGCGTTGGTCACGGCTTCGAGGGTGCCGCGCTCGTGGCCCATGTAGCCGGACACCGTGTTGACCAGGTTGGGGATCAGGTCGTGGCGGCGCTTGAGCTCGACGTCGATCTCGGACCAGGCTTCCTGGGTGCGGTTGCGCGCCGTGACGAGTCCGTTGTAGGTGAGAACGAGCCACAGCAGGATCAGGACGACGACGACGCCGACGATCACCCAAGCCATGGCGCGCCTATCCTACGTCGCTACGCCGGCTGCGTCCGCTGCGTCCGGCTGCGTCCGGGGCGTCCGCTGCGTCCGGGGCGTCCGCTGAATCCGGGGCGTCCGCTGCGTTCGTCACGTACGCCGGCTAAGCGTGCGCGCGACGCTGCCAACGCGTCTTCTTGAGCATCTTCTTGTGCTTGTGCTTGCGCATCTTCTTGCGCCGCTTCTTGATTACAGACCCCAAACCCAGTCTCCCGGTGCGTGTTTAGTCAAGAGGTGGAAGGTACGGCCGCGAATCATACCGTAAGCCGAGCGGTTCCCGTCTCGGGCCTACACTCTGCGCCGATGCCTGTGACTGAAGCCGGCGTGCGGCGGGAGATCGTCACCGGGCTTTCCGGAGCGTGACGCCGGGGCCCGTCCTGTTCGCCGGCTGCAGCCCTGAGGTGGCCGCGGTCGGGGAGAGAATCGTCGCCGTCGGTCCGAAGGCGCGAGCGGCGGCGGGGAGGAAGGCGGAGATGGTCCGGCTGCGCGGCCAGGCGCTACCGGGGCTGGTCGATTCGCACATCCACCTGGAGGGGCTCGCGGATCGCAAGGTCACGCTGGACCTGGGCGAGGCGGAAGACCTGAGGGAGGTCCTGGACCGCGTACGGGCGTGGTCGCGCAAGCTGCCCCGGGACGCCTGGGTCGTAGGCGCCGGCTGGTACAACGACGCCTGGAAGGAGCCTGCGTTCCCGACCCGGCGGCAGCTCGACGCCGTCGTGGGCGGGCGGCCCGCCTACCTGCGGCGCAAGGACGGGCACTCGGCCTGGGTCTCGAGCGCGGCGCTGGCGCGCGCGGGCATCGACCGCGATACGGCAGACCCGCCCGGCGGGACGATCGACCGGGACGAGGCGGGCGAGCCCACGGGCATCCTGCGCGAGCTGGCGATGCTGCTGATCTGGAACATCGTGCCGGCGCCGTCCGACGAGGAGCTGGACGGCGCGCTCGCCAGGGCGCTGGCCGATCTCGCGCGGTTGGGACTGACCGCGGTCCACTCGATGGACGGGGCGCGCGGGCTGGCTTCGCTGCAGCGTCTGCACTCGCGGGGCAAGCTCGCCGTGCGCGTGACGTACAACCTGCCCGTCGCGGATCTGCCTCACGCGCTGCGCCTCGGGGTGAGGTCGGGTTGGGGCGATTCCTGGCTGCGCATCTGGGGCGTGAAGGCATTCCTCGACGGCTCGCTTGGCAGCCGCACGGCTGAGATGCTCGACGGGTCGGGGACGGAGCGGATGTCGCAGCCGGAACTGGTCGAGATGATCCAGTCGTGCGCGAAGGGAGAGCTCAACGTGTGCCTGCACGCGATCGGTGACGGAGCAGTGCGGCGTGCCCTCGACGCGCTCGCACCGCACCGCACCGCGTGGAGCATGTGGCGTCCGCGGATCGAACACGCGCAGTGCGTGCACGCGAAGGACATGGCGCGGATGGGAAGGCTCGGGGTGATCGCGTCGATGCAGCCGATCCACGCGGTGGCGGACCGCGAGCTGGCCGACGAGCTCTGGCCGGCGGTGGTCACGCAGTCTTACGCGTGGCGCGCGCTCGAGAAGGCGGGCGTGACGCTGGCCTTCGGATCGGATGCGCCGGTCGAAACGGCGGATCCGCTGGCCGGAATCGATGCGGCGACGGCGTGGCGCAAGCGCGCGGGCTGGCATCCCGAGCTCGCGCTGTCGCGGGGCGCGGCGATGCGCGCATACACCGCCGGCGCGGCCTATGCGGCGGGCATGGAGCGGGACGCGGGTGCTCTTCGGCCGGGCAAGCTGTGCGACCTGACCGTCGTCGACGGCGGCAAGGTGGTGGCCACCGTCACCGGCGGGCGGGTCACGTGGCGGCGAAGGCCGGCCTGAGCTTCTCCGCCGTCTGCAGCAGCGCTTCGTTGACGATCTTCACGTCGCCGAGCACGGGCATGAAATTGGTGTCGCCGTTCCAGCGCGGGACGATGTGGAAGTGAACGTGGTCCGGAATTCCAGCGCCGGCGGCGCGGCCGAGATTGACGCCGACGTTGAATCCCTCCGGGTTCATCTCCGCGCGCAGCACGGCGAGCGTGCGGCGCACCGCGCGCATGACCGAGGCCAGCTCTTCGTCGGTGAGCTGCTCGAGGTCGGGCCGGTGGGCGACCGGCGCCACCATCGCGTGACCCGCGTTGTAGGGGTACTTGTTCAACATGACGATCGCGCCCTCGGGACGCCACAGCACGAGCTCGGCGTCGGGGTCGTCGGGGTGCTCGATCACACGGTCGAAAAGGCAGCCGGGACGCTGCTCGCCGCCGATGTACTGCATGCGCCAGGGCGCCCAGAGTCTGTCCATTGATCTACGTCCTCTTACTGGTGCTGGTCACGGCGGTGTGGGGATGGACGTTCGTCCTCGTCAAGGACGCCGTCTCACAGTACCCGACGCTGACGTTCCTGCAGGCGCGTTTCGTGCTCGCGCTGCTGGTGATGGCGGTATTGGTGCACCGCTGGCCGACGCGGCGGGAGCTGCGAGTGGGGGCCATCATCGGCCTGGTCCTGGCGGGTGGCTACCTGACGCAGACCGCCGGCCTGGCGATGACGAGCCCGGGAAACGCCGGATTGATCACTGGGCTTTTCGTCGTCTTCACGCCCCTGCTCAATCGCCTCTTCGGGGCGCAGCTGCACTGGTGGACGCTGGCTGCGACGGCGCTGTCGCTGGCCGGCTTGGTTTGCCTGACGGGAGGGCCGACGGGCATGGGCGTCGGCGACCTTCTGGTGCTGGCGTGCGCGGTGCTGTTCGCCTTGCACATCGTCCTGCTGGGGCGGTGGTCGCCAGGGCTGCCGGCCGCGCCGCTAGCGATGGTGCAGATGGGCGCGGCGGCGGCGATCTTCTCCGCCGGCGGATCGTGGTCGGTGCGGATGCCGTCGCAGCAGGTGTGGATCGCGATCGTGATCACCGGCGTCTTCGCGTCGGCGCTCGGTTTCTACATCCAGACGTGGTCGCAGGGGTTCATCAGCCCGAACCGCACCGCGCTCATCCTGGCGACGGAGCCGGCGTGGGCGCTGGCCGCCGCGGTCGTCCTGGCGGGGCAGCGCCTGGGTTTGCTGCAGGCGGTCGGAGCGGCGCTCGTGCTTGCCGCGATCGTGAACCACGAACTCGCATCCCTAAAATTTGAGGTCCATGAACCGTCCCCGCCGTAGCGCCTACGTGCCTCAAGAGATCGAGCCGAAGTGGCAGAGGATCTGGGCGGAGCGCGGCGTGATGAAGGCGTCGGACAGCTCGCCGAAGCCGAAGTTCTACGACCTCGTGATGTATCCGTATCCGTCGGGCGAGCTGCACATGGGCCACGCCCGCAACTACGTGATGGGCGACGCGCTGGCCCGGATGAAGCGCATGCAGGGATTCGAGGTGCTGCACCCGTTCGGTTGGGATGCGTTCGGACTTCCGGCGGAGAACGCCGCCATGAAGCATCCGGGTCTGCATCCGCTGAAGTGGACGGTGGACAACATCGCCGAGAGCACGCGGGACCTGAAGATGATGGGCATCCTCTACGACTGGGACCGCGAGGTCACCAGCTGCTTGCCCGATTACTACAAGTGGACGCAGTGGCTCTTCCTGTTGATGCTGGAGCGGGGTCTCGCGTATCGGGCGCTGGCGCCGGTCAACTGGTGTCCCGTCGACCGGACGGTGCTGGCCAACGAGCAGGTGATCAACGGACGTTGCTGGCGCCATCCGGACGTCGAGGTCGAGAAGCGCGACCTCGAGCAGTGGTTCTTGAGGATCACGGATTACGCCGATCGACTGCTGGACGATCTGCAGACGCTGGATCACTGGCCGCAGAAGGTGCGTGTGATGCAGACGAACTGGATTGGGCGGAGCACTGGTGCCGAGGTCGAATTTCCGATCGACGGTTTGCCGGGCGAGTCGATTCGGGTGTACACCACGCGGCCGGACACGTTGTTCGGCGCGACGTTCATGGTGCTGGCTCCGGAGCATCCACTGGTCGAGCGCGTGACCACCGAAACGCATCGTGCGCGAGTCCGCGAATACGTGGAACAGGCCCGCAAGGAGACGGAGATCGAGCGCCTGTCGACGGAGCGAGAGAAGACGGGCGTGGCGACGGGCGGCTTCGCGGTCAATCCCGTGAACGGGGAGAAGATTCCGATCTGGGTCGCGGACTACGTGCTGGTCACGTATGGCACCGGAGCGATCATGGCCGTGCCTGCGCACGACGAGCGTGACTTCGAGTTTGCGCGGCGGTATGACCTGCCCATCCGCGAGGTCATCGCGCCGCCCAGCGGACCCCAGGGTGATCTCCAGTCGGCTTACGTGGGTCCGGGCGCGATGATCAACAGCGGGCAGTTCTCTGGAGTCTCCACCGATGTGGCTGTTCAGCGGGTCTGCGATTGGTTGGAGGAACAGGGCATCGGCAAGCGCGCCGTGAAGTACCGATTGCGCGACTGGTTGATCTCGCGGCAGCGCTATTGGGGCGCGCCGATTCCTGTCGTGTATTGCCCCACGCATGGGATCGTGCCAGTGCCGGAGGAACAGCTGCCGGTCACCTTGCCCTCCGAGTACAAGGCGCTTTCAGAGCAGCCGGACTGGTATCGCACGACATGCCCGATCGGCGGGGAGGAGGCGCGTCGCGAGACGGACACGATGGACACGTTCATCGATTCGTCGTGGTACTTCCTGAGGTACGCGAGCCCGCACGACGAGCGGCAGCCGTTCGATCCGGAGCTCGCGAATCACTGGATGGCGGTCGACCAGTACACGGGCGGCGTGGAGCACGCGATCCTGCATCTCCTGTACTCGCGCTTCTTCACCAAAGTGCTGCACGACGCGGGCATGGTCGACGTGACAGAGCCGTTCATGCGTTTGTTCAACCAGGGCATGGTCAAGCGGTTCGGGCAAGTGATGTCGAAGTCGGCCGGAAACGGGGTTACGATCGCTGCGCTTTCCGCCGAGCAGGGCGCGGACGCGGGTCGCGTGTACGAGATGTTCATCGGTCCTCCAGAGGAGGACGTCGAGTGGAACGAGGCGGGGCTGAACGGCGTCGTCAAGTTTCTGCAGCGGGTTTGGCGGTTGGTGCTGGATCCGGAGTCGATAGTCGCGGAGGTTGGGGCCCGGGGCTCCGACGTCGATGCCGCAACCTTGCGCCGCCGGGTCGCGCAGACGATCGGCCGCGTGACCGAGCACTACGACACCCTGCGGTTCAACACCGCGGTGGCCTTCCTGATGGAGCTCGCGAACAGCATGCAGGACTATTTGCAGGGCGGAGGTGCTCGGGACGCGGTGTGGGATGACGCGGTCCGCACGCTGGTGAAGCTGCTGAATCCGCTTGCGCCGCATCTGTGCGAGGAGATGTGGGAGCGGCTGGGCGAGACCCGCTTGGTCGCTGACGCGGACTGGCCCACTTTCGACGCCGAAGCGGCCGCCGAGCCGAAAGTTGTCATGGTCGTGCAGGTTGCGGGGAAGCTGCGCGACCGCGTCGAGGTGGATGTCGGGTTGCTCGAGCATGAGGCCACGCGGCTTGCGCTCGCGAGCGAGAAGGTTCGCGCGGCGCTGAGCGGCCGAGATCCTTCGAAGGTCATCTACGTCAAGGACCGGCTGATCAACCTAGTTCCTTAGTCGCTTGCTCCCGAGCTCGCATTGGGGTCGAGAGGCCCGAGGTACTGTTAGTCGCGATCCCGGGTGGCCAAGTTTGGTAAGGCAAAGGACTTTGGATCCTTGATCGAAGGTTCGAATCCTTCCCCGGGAACCAGGCCTTAACAGGCGGGGGTTACATCGGATCCCACCCCAAATAGCCTCGACGCATGCATTTCGTGCCGGGTTCCAATCGCCTGATCCTGGTCGCTTCGCCTCTGGTCATTGGTCTGACCGTCGTCGCGGTGGCGTTCGCATATCGGGCATCCATTGCTGCCACGGCTTCAACGCCACCGGCCAAGATCGTCAATCCACCGGTGGATGTTCCCCCGGCACCAGGCCTGCTCGTGGATGTGATCGGAGCGGTGGAGCGCCCGGGCCTTTATCGCCTCCCGCGCGGCGACCGCGTGTACGACGCCATCGCCGCCGCAGGCGGGCTGAGCGCCGACGCCGACATGTCGCGTCTTCCGAACCTTGCGGGGCGGCTGAAAGATGGTGAGCAGATCAAGGTCGCCTTTGCGCGGACGACCTCGAGCACCGCAACGGTTCGTGTCAACCTCAACACCGCGACTCTCGAGGAGCTCGAGCTAGTCCCGGGCTTCACCGAAGCTTTCGCCCGCGAATGCATCGACTACCGGACCAATTTCGGCGGCTTTCAAAACACACGTGAGCTGGTCGAGATCCTTGGCATGGGCGAGGCCGACTACGTGATTGCGAGGCGCTATCTCACCCTGTGACGCGCTATCCCGCGCTGATCCTTTCGATTGCCTGGTGCGCCGCAGTCGCCGCGGCCGTGGTCCTCGCGCCTCAGCAGGCCGCACTAGGCGTCATCGCCATCGGACTCACGATTCCCTGCGCCGCCCTCGCGATTGTCCACCGTCCCGCTCTCATCCCACTTGCGCTCGCGGCCACACTCCTTGGCATCGCGCGCGCCGAGCTTCCGCCTGCCGATGCCCAAGCCGCCCCAAGAGCCCACCAGCTCGTCGGTATGAGCGCAACCATCGTCGGCAGCGTCGGAGACGACGGGCGGCCGGTTGGTGGAGGAGCGGAGGTCCTGGTCGAGCCGTCCGCCGTGATCATCAATGGCACCTCGGTGCAGGACGTGGGCAACCTGATGGTCCGCTGGCGCGGTCCGACGCAGGTTGCGCCCGGTGACGTGGTGCAGGCAACAGGCAAGCTGACCCTGCCGCGCGACCTCCCGACCTTCGGCCGGCGGGCTTACCTGGCGCAACGCCAGGCCTACCTCCAACTGACGGCCACCGACCTGACGGTGGTCGCGAGCGCGACCGGCGTCGCCTCTTTCCCGCCATGGCTGCGGGCAAGGCTCACTGCCGCCTTGAACGACGCATTGCCCCCGCCCCACGCAGCCGTGCTGCTGGGAATCGTGCTTGGCGTCAAACAGGGAATCCCGGCGAGCCTGCAACAAGCCCTCATCGCGACCGGTCTGGTCCACCTGCTCGTGCTGAGCGGCCTCAAGGTCGCCGTCTTTGCGCGCATCGTCCAGGGAGCCCTCCGCCCGATCCTCCGGCGCTGGGCCACGTGGCCGGCGCTCGGCCTGATCGCGCTTTACGCGATGGCAGGCGGCGCCACGCCGGCCGCCGTCCGCGCGACGGTAATGGGAGGCGTGGCGATCGCTGCCGCGCACCTGGGCCGGCCCACCCACGTCTGGACCTCGCTCGGCGTTGCAGCGGCCGCAATGCTCGCCTGGCGGCCGGAGCTGGCGTGGGACGTTGGCTTCCAACTCTCCTTCGCCGGCACCGCCGCGATCATCCTGCTCGCCCCCGCGGTCGCCGAGCGCGTGAAGTTTCTGCCCGAGTTCCTGCGCGAGCCATTTGCCGTTACTTGCGCCGCGCAGGTCGGCACCCTCCCAATGATGGCCACCGATTTCCACGTCCTCTCGCCGGTCGGGCCGATCGCCAATGCGCTGACCTTGCCCATCCTTCCGGTGCTGGTCGTCTCCGGCCTCGCGGTGGCCGCGCTGTCCGTCGCGCCGGAAGCCGCCCGCGTCGTGGCGATTCCGGTCGCCGGCCTGCTCGCGTACATCGAGCAGGTCGCCTACGTGCTCGGACGCGTCCCCGCCGCCTCGATCACCCTGCCGGCATTCCCGGCCTGGGCCGGCCTCGCCTATTACTCAGCGCTCGCTCCCGCAATCGGCGCCGCGCACCTGCCGAACCCGCGAAGCCGGAAGCTAGCCATCGCCGCCGCCATCGCAGCGCCGGCAATAATCTCGGCCACCGCGCTTGGCGCGTGGGCCAACGCCCCGCCTCAGGCCAGCGTGCTGAACGTCGGCGATGGCCAGGCTGTGCTGCTGCGCGGCCCGCAGGGCGCGATCCTCATCGATGGCGGCCCGAGCCAGGCCAAACTCGCAGCCGAGCTCGGCACTCTCCTCCCGCCGTGGCAGCGCAAGCTGGACGCCCTCGTCATCACAGCGCCTGGCCTCGGCCACGTCGGCGGACTTGCGGCCTTCGACAGGTCCGCCTCGATGGTCGTGGTTCCAGATGCGGCCCTCACGGGCTCCGCCTGGCGCACCGTAGCGCTCGAGCAGGTCGCTCGCGGCGCCGAAACGCGCCGCCTGCGCGGTGGCATGCGGCTCCGAATCGCCGGATTCGAGCTCCAGGCGCTCGCGCCCGAGCCTGGTGCGCCCGGCGACCAGCCCGGCGCCGCCGATCTTGCCCTCCGCGCGCTCGCACCAGACGGCCGCTCCTTCTGCGATCTCAGCGACCTCGACACCGACGCCCAGACCGTCGCCGCGGCTCGCCTCACCGCGCCCTGCACCTACGTGCTCCTGCCCTCCGGCGGCAAGAGCGCCCTCTCGCCCGACCTCGCCCGCGCCGCCATAGACTCCACGACTCAGCTCATCGCCTCGCGCGGCGGCGGAAGGATGGCCGCCGCGTACCCCGCGACCGTGCTCCGGACCGACCAGGAGGGGACGATCACCGTGCCCCTGTAGTTCTCTCGCTGTAGCTCTGACCCTGCAGTTCTCACTAGGATCGACTGGTGCCACGCGCTTCAGCGCCGGGGACACGCGCCGGCGGCCAGGCATCCGCGCTGCTGCTCCACGGCGACGAGCGATTTCTCGTCGACGAGCGAGCCCGCGCCCTCGTCGAAAGCTGGAAGAAGGACCTCGTCTCCGACTTCGGCCTCGATGTCATGGAGGGCCAGGGCCTGGCGGCGCCGAGGCTGCAAGACGCCATCCTCCAGGCGCCCTTCCTCGATCCCTACCGGGTCGTCCACGTCCGCATGGTCCCGGCCAACCGCGCCGAAAGCCTCGCGCCGGCCGTGGCCACGATCCCGCCGACCACGCGCCTGCTCATCACGGTGCATGGACGGCTCGGGCCCGGCAACAAGCTCGCCAAGGCGATCACCGCCGCCGGCGGGTCCGCCGAGGAATCCGCCCGCCTCAAAGGACGCGCGCTCAACGACTGGGCGTCCCGTCGCGCCCAGGAAAAGCACGGCCTGCCCGCCAACGTCGCCGCTCAGGTCGTCCGCGCCACGCCGCCCGACCTCAGCGTCATCGACGCCGAGCTCACCAAGCTCGCCGCCTACAAGGCGAGCGGCGCGCCGCTCACGCAGCAGGCGATCCACGACCTCATCGCCGGCGGCCGCGAAGACGAGATCTTCCGGCTTACCGACCACCTCCTGCCCAGCCCCACGCCCCAGGCCTTCGAGATCGCCCGCAACCTCGCGCGCGGCGGCAGCCAGCCCACGTCGGTCGCCTACCGCATGGCTCGCCACTACGCGCTCGTCCTCGACGTCAAGGCGCGCCAGGAGCGCGGCGAGTCACTCCAGCAGGTCCAGGCCGACCTCCCCGAGCACAGCTTCGTCGTGCAGAAGGCCTACGACGCTGCGCAGCACGCCAGGACCGACCGCCTCGAGCACGCGCTGCGCGGCATCCGCGATTTCGAATGGGAGGTCAAGTCGGGCCAGATCGACGCCGAGCTCGGGCTCGACGTCCTGCTCGCTCGCCTCTAGCGAGGCGACGCTACTTCTTCTTCGAGGACGAAGCCGCCGAGGCCGATGCCGAGGCGCCTCGCTTGGCGCTCTTGGCCGCGCCCGAGCTCTTGGCCGCGCCTGAGCCCTTGGCCGCACGCGCACCCGAGCCAGCCCCACCAGACGTACCCGAAGCACCCGAACCCGACGCCGCGCCAACCTTCGCCAGCTGCCGCGCGAGCCGGGACTTGCGCCGCGCCACATTCCGCGGGTGCAGCACGCCCTTCGCCGCGGCCCGATCGAGCGCGCTCAGCGCCTCGACCGTGACAGCCTGCCGCTCCGCCGCGCCCTCCGAATCCCCGCCCGAACCCGCGCCCAGCGACCGCCGCGCCTTCACGATCATCGTCTTGACCGACGACCGGAGCGCGCGGTTGCGCTGCGCCCGACGCTCGCCGGAACGCGCCTGCTTCTTCGCCGATGCGGTTCGCTTAGCCATGCATGAGCCTCAGATGGGAGAACAAAGTCACGAAGCTAGGATTATAAGGGCCAGTGGAGTTCGAGCTCGGCGGACGCCGCCCCAGAGTGCATCCCGACGCCTTCATCGCCCCGACCGCGGTGCTCATCGGTGACGTCGAAATCGGCGCTGGCGCAAGCGTGTGGTTCGGCGCCGTGCTCCGCGCCGACGAGGCCGCGATCAAGGTCGGTGACGGCGCCAACATCCAGGACAACGTCGTCATCCACTGCGCCGAAAATCTCCCCACCGTGATCGAAAACAACGCCAGCGTCGGCCACTCCGCGGTGCTCGAAGGCTGCGTCGTCGAGCAGGGCGCGCTCGTCGGAATGGGCGCCACCATGCTGCAGCGCTCGCGACTCGGCGCGGGCGCCATGCTCGCCGCGGGCGCCGTGCTGGCCGAGGGCCGCGAGATCCCCGCCCGCCACCTCGCCGCGGGCGTCCCCGCGACCGTCAAGAAGGAGCTGGCAGGCTCCTCCGGCGACTGGGTCGGCATGGCCGCGCACCACTACCAGGACCGTGCGATCCGCTACCGCGCCGGCCTGAAAGCCGTGGCCGAAACCGCCCAGGAAATTCAAAAAACCGATCGCACCTAACACCCCGACGACGCTGGCGCTCCCCGCGCGCGCCAAGCTCAACCTCGACCTGACCGTCACCGGCCGCCGCCCTGACGGATTCCACGACCTCGTCACGACCATGCAGGAGATCGCGCTCCACGACCTCGTCGTGATCTCGACCGCAGAAGCCACGACCACCCTCACCACCGAAGGTCTCGACACCCCTCAGACCGCGACCAACACCGTGCTGAAAGCCCACCACGCGCTCGAAAAGGCGGCCGGCCGCCCGCTCCCCGCGCGCATCCACCTCGTCAAGCGCATCCCACCCGGATCCGGCATGGGCGGCGCCAGCTCCGACGCCGCGACCACCCTCATCGCCCTCCAGGCCCTCTACCAAAGCGAGCTCCACGGAATCGACCTCGCCCCCATCGCCGCCGAAATCGGCGCCGACGTCCCCTTCTTCCTCACCGGCGGCAGGGCCGTAGCAAGGGGCCGCGGCGAGCGCCTCCAGCCGCTTCCCATCGAGCCCGCGTGGTTCGCCATCGCGTGGCCGCGCGTCGAGCTGTCCACCGCGGCCGTCTATCGTGCGTGGGACGAAATGGACCGCGACCACGAAAACCACGAAAACCACGAAGACCACACCAACCAGCTCACCCGCGCCGCCCGGCGCGCCGACCCGCGCGTGGCCGCCTTCGCCCAGCGCCTCGGCGCAGGCTGGTCCCTCACCGGCAGCGGCTCGGCGTTCTTCAAGCGATGCGCCACCGAGCAGGACGCGACCCACGCGACGGCGAACATCAATGACCCAAACCCCTGGACCGCCGTGACCTGCGCAGTCGGACCCCGGACCTGACCGCCTGATGGGCCTCCGCAAATTCGCGGCCGTCTGGGCCGGCAAGACCACCGGCGCGCTCAGCCGCATCACGCGCCGCGGCGGCGGCACCACCCTGCCCGGCGACGTCGCGCGTGCGATCGACCCGCGGATCCTCACCAAGCTCACCAACGACCTCACGCAGGGCGCCATCGTCGTCACCGGCACCAACGGCAAGACCACCACCGCGCGTCTCATCAGCTGGCTCCTCGAGGGCGCCGGCCACCGCGTCGTCGCCAACCGCGCGGGCGCCAACCTCATCTTCGGCGTCACCGCGGCCGCGCTCAGCCGCGCCCGCGGCGCCAACGCCACGCTGCGCGCCGACTGGGGCGTCTTCGAGATCGACGAGGCGAGCCTACCCCGCGCCGTCGACGAGATCCAGCCGCGCGCCACCGTGGTCCTCAACCTCTTCCGGGACCAGCTCGACCGCTACGGCGAGCTCGAGTCCATCGCCAAGAAGATCGAGGGCGCGCTCAGCCGCCTGCCCAACGGCAACAACACACGCGCCCGCGCCATCCTCAACGCCGACGACCCGCGCGTGGCCGAGATCGGCCTCAACCTCGCGACGCCGCCGCTGTGGTTCGGCCTCGACGACACGACCGTCGCCTCGCACACGCTCCCGCACGCAGCCGACGCCCGCACATGCCCGCGCTGCGGCTCGAGCCTCGTCTTCGACGCCGTGTACGTCGGCCACGACGGCGTCTACCGGTGTCCCAACAACGATTTCGCACGCCCCACGCCCGACCTCACCGCGACCCACATCAAGCTCAACGGCTTCGACGGCGTCACTCTCACCATCGGCGGCACCGAGATCGCGATGCCGCTCGGCGGCCTCTACAACGCGTACAACGTCCTCGCCGCCTACGCCGCCGCGCGCCACGCCGGCCTCGCGCCCGACTACATCGCGCAGCGCCTCCGCACCTTTCGCGCCGCGTTCGGCCGCCAGGAGCGCGTCGAGTTCCGCGGGCGCCACCTCATCCTGGTCCTCAGCAAGAACCCCGCGGGTTTCAACGAGACGCTGCGCACCGCCGTCGAGCTCGCGCACGGCGAGAACTTCATCATCGGCCTCAACGACCGCAAGGCCGACGGCACCGACGTGTCGTGGATCTGGGACGTCGACTTCGAGCTGCTGAAGGGCCGCGCCAGAACAATCATCCCCGCCGGCGTGCGCGCGCACGACCTCGCGGTGCGGCTGAAATACGCCGGCGTGAAAGCGGAACCTCCGCAGACCGACCCCGGCAAGGCCCTCGACCTGCTCATCAGGTCGACCGAGCAGGGCGACACCACGCACGTGCTGTGCACCTACACCGCCATGCTCGACCTCCGCGCCGAGCTCGTGAGGCGCGGCTGGGTCGAGCCATACTGGGAAACGTGATGCCCGCCGGAAAATCCGGAGACAAATTCACGATCGGCTGGCTGTACCCCGACCTGATGAACATCTACGGCGACCGCGGCAACATCCTCACGCTCCTGCGCCGCGCAGAGTGGCACGGCTTCGACGCGCGCGTAATCGAGCTCGGCCGCGGAGCAAGCGACGCCATGGCCGATGTCGACGTCTTCTTCTTCGGTGGCGGCCAGGACCGCGAGCAGGCGCTCATCTACGAGGACCTCATCCAGTACAAGCGCGCCGCGCTGGAAGACGCCGTCACCAGTGGCGCTCGCGTCCTCGCAGTGTGCGGCGGCTACCAGCTGCTCGGCCACTACTACCAGACCGCCGAGGGCCGGCGGTTCGACGGCATCGGCCTCATCGACGTGCACACCGAGGCGGGGAAGAAGCGCTTCATCGGCGACGTCGTCGTGAAATCGAATCTCCCCGAGACGCGCCCCGACACGCTGGTCGGATTCGAAAACCACAGCGGCCGCACCTTCCTCGGCCCCGACGCGAAGCCGCTCGGCACCGTGCTCATGGGCAAGGGCAACAACGGATCCGACGGCACCGAGGGCTGCGTGCAGGGCGGCGTCATCGGCACGTACCTGCACGGGTCGCTGCTGCCGAAGAACCCGCAGCTCGCCGACTACCTGATAGAGGCCGCCCTCAAGCGCCGCGGCGTGAACGGCCTTTCGCCGCTCGACGACTCGGTGGAGCTGGCCGCGCACGACCGGATCCTGCAGCGCTCGCCACGCCAGTAGACGTAGACGCAGCGCGGCGCGCAGAACCGGCAGCGGAGCCGTTTCCATTCGCCCCAGCCCCCGCCGCATGCGGGGCCGCCCGCACCAGCGCCTCGCGCAGCACCTGGTCCACCGACTCCACCAGCACGAACCGGATCTGCTTGCGAAGATCGGCGGGGATATCGTCCAGGTCCGCCTCGTTGCGCGCCGGCAGCAGCACGCGGCGCAATCCCGCGCGGTGCGCGCCAAGCACCTTCTCCTTCACGCCACCGATGGGCAGCACCTTCCCGCGCAGCGTGATCTCGCCCGTCATCGCCACGTCGTCGCGCACCGGCCGCCCCGTCAGCGCCGACGCGATCGCCGCCAGCACCGTCACGCCCGCCGACGGCCCCTCCTTCGGCTGCGCGCCCGCCGGCACGTGCACGTGGATATCGTTGCGATCGAACAGCGACGGATCGATGCCCACGTCCTTGGCCCGCGCCTTCAGATAGGAAAGCGCCGCAGCGGCCGATTCCTTCATCACGTCGCCCAGCTGCCCGGTCAGCCGCAGCTCGCCCCGACCCGGCGTCAGCGCCGCCTCGACGAAGATGATCTCGCCGCCCGTCGGCGTCCACGTCAAACCTGTCGCGACGCCCGGGCGGTCGATGCGCTCCGCCGCGTCGTCGAAGAAGCGCCGCTTGCCCAGCGCCGCGCGCACCTTCTTCGCGTCGTCCAGCTGCTTCACGCGCTTGCCGGCCGCGATCTCCGCCACGTCGCGCCGGATCAGCGACGCGATCTCGCGCTCCAGGTTGCGCACGCCCGCCTCGCGCGTGTACTGCCGCACGATCAGGCGGATCGCGTCCTCGGAGATCGCCACCTCGCCCGGGCGCAGGCCGTGCGCCTCGAGCTGCTTCGGCACCAGGAAACGCTCCGCGATCTGCACCTTCTCCTCCTCCGTGTACCCGGAGAGGAGCAGCACCTCCATGCGGTCGCGCAGCGCGGGCGGAATCGTCTCGAGCGTGTTCGCCGTGGTGATGAACATCACCTTCGACAGGTCGAACGGCACGTCGAGATAGTTGTCGCGGAAGTCGCGGTTCTGCTCCGGGTCGAGCACCTCGAGCAGCGCCGACGATGGGTCGCCGCGCCAGTCCGAGCCAATCTTGTCGACCTCGTCGAGCATGAACACCGGATCGTTCGACTCCGCGCGCCGGATCGCCTGCAGCACGCGGCCCGGCATCGCGCCGATGTACGTGCGCCGGTGGCCGCGGATCTCCGCCTCGTCGTGCACGCCGCCCAGCGAGGCGCGCGCGAACTTGCGGCCCATCGCGCGCGCGATCGACTGGCCCAACGACGTCTTCCCGACGCCCGGCGGCCCCACGAAGCACAGGATCGGCTCGCGCCCGCGGTCCGCGGACCCGCGCTCCTGCTTCAGCCGCCGCACCGCCAGGTGCTCGACGAT
>CAZLJC010000040.1:0-16781 GCA_964559855.1 uncultured Actinomycetes bacterium | reverse complement strand
GTTTGGCGGCGAACGCGTGCGATTCGCGCGGATTCTGGCTCGTTTGGCGCAAAACGCGTGGAATTCCGCCAAGAGCCGGCCGCCGTGACGGCCGACGCCATCATTTGCAGGCGCCCGGCCTAGCGGGCCGTGGCGTAGCTGAAGATGATCTCGTCGATCAGGCGCTCGACCGGCGCCAGGTCGTCGGTGAACACCTGGTCGTGGTACGGCGAGACGCGGAGGTTGCCCTCGGTCATCGCGCTGGTCGCGATCTGGTGCGCGAGCGGTTCCTGGATCAGCCCGAGGTTGTGCTCGACGTCGGCCAGCGTGGCGGGTTGCGTCGAGGCGTAGATCAGCGTGTTCCCGAAGTCCGGCACGTCGACGAGGAAGACGCTGGGGTAGACCGCGGCCATAGTGCTCGCGATCGCGTCGACGAGGCGGTAGTCGCTCGCCGTTCGGCCCGCGTTGACCACGGCGACGCCCCCTGGGCGCAGGTGGTCGCGCACCTGGCTGAAGAACTCCCTCGTCGTGAGGTGAAACGGGATGTAGGGCTGGCGATAGGCGTCCATCACGACGACGTCGTAGCGGGCGGCCTGCGTGTCCAGCCAGTAACGCGCGTCCGCGACCACGGGATGCACGTTCGGCTCGTCGAGATGGAAGTAGCCGTGCGCGACGTCGAGGATCGCGGGGTCGATCTCCACCCCCGTGATCTGCACGCCGCTCCCGTAGGCCGCGGTGTACTGGCGCGCCGCCGTCCCCCCCGCCAGGCCCAGGATCGCGACGTCTCGCGGCACCGGCTCCGTGGCCTCTGCGGGCCGGAACGCGCCGGCGATGACCATGTAGTCCCACGGTCCGCCCGTCACCAGCGTGGTCGGGTCATAGATCGAATGGATCGCCTCCCCCTCGTTGAGGATCAGATCCGTGCGCGTCCCATCCTGCACCACCTGGATGTAGCCGTAGGCGGACTCTTTCTCGTAGATCAGCCGGCCGATCTGGGGCGGCTTGACGCCGGACGGCAGGAAGACCCAGGCCAGGATCACAGCGACGGCGAACGACGCGTAGAGCCGGCGCCTCGGCCACAGACCCGCGATGGACACCCCGACGAGCGCGAGACCGAAGCCTTCGAGCGTCGGCCGTGTGCCGAAGGTCGGGATGAACCAGAACACCGGCAGGAAGGTCCCGAGAATGCTTCCCGCCGTGGAAAGCGCGTACACGCGGCCCGCCGTGTTGCCTCCCGTCTCGACGTCGCGGAGCAGCAGCCGGATCGCAAACGGGCTGACGCACCCCAGCAGGATCACCGGCGCGGCGAACAGGACGACTACCGCGAGCAGGCTGCCGAGGACGAGCCCGACGCTCAGGTCCTTGAACCCCTGCTGCGAGAGCAGCAGGATGGGATAGCTGATCAGCGGGATGATCCCGATCCACAGCCCGGCCCAGGCGGTGACCTGATACAGGACCTCGTCCCGCGGGTGGCGGTCGGCCAGGCGGCCGCCGATCACGTAGCCCGCGGACAGGTAGATGAGGATGAGGCCGATGAGGACGCCCCAGACGTAGAGGCTGGTGCCGAAGTACGGAGCCAGCAGGCGCGAGGCTCCGAACTCGACGGCGAGCGAGGCCATCCCCGACACGAACACGAGGGGCAGCAGGAGCTGTCGGGCGAAGCGGCCGCTCAAGATCGGGCGTTCAGACCGGCTGCTCGGCCGCCCACCTGCGCGTCCGCTCGTCCATCGGGACTGGCAGCTGGACCCGCGTTTCGGCGTACATGTCACCGACCGGCCCGCCCTTGGGATCGGGCAGGCCCAGGCCGCGCAGCCGGATCTTCGTGCCGTTCTGCGTCTCGGCCGGGACCTTGAACTTCACCTGGCCGCCTTTGATCGTCGGGGCCGCGACCTCGCCACCTCCCAGGGCGACGTGCAGCGGAACCGGGACCACGACCCGGAGGTCTTTGCCCTCGCGCGTGAAGATCGGGTCCGGCAGGATCTGAACGGAGGCGCGCAGGCCCGGCACCCGGAGCACGGTGCCTTCCCTCACACCCGCCGGCACCTTGACCTCGACCCGCCTGCCCCCGGGCAGCTCCACGGTCCGGCTCGTGCCGGCGTAGACCTCGGGCAGGCTCACGGTGATGGGCGCCTCGACGTCGACCGGCTGCGGCCGGACCCGGCCGCGCGAGCCGCCGAAGATCGACCCGAAGATGTCGCCGAAGCCGCCGCCCTCTCCGAACAAATCCTCCATCTCCTCCGGCGAGACGGTGCGGTACTCCACGCGCTGACCGCCCGGCGGCGGAGTGCGAAAGCCACCTGCGCGTGGGCCACCGTGGCCGGGCTCGACACCCGCGGCCCGGGCGGAGGCCCAGGCCTCGCCGAACTCGTCGTACAGCTTTCGCTTCTTGCTGTCGGACAGGACCTCGTGGGCCTCGGAGATCTCCTTGAAGCGCGTCTCGGCCTGCTTGTCGTTCTTGTTCAGGTCGGGGTGGTACTTGCGGGCCAGCTTGCGGAAGGCAGATGAGATCTCCTTCTGCGTGGCCGTCCGGGGCACGCCGAGCACCTCGTAGAAGTCCTTGGTCTTAGGCATGACCCGTATTTGTTACCCGTTTGTGATGCTCGATGAACCCGGGCCGCCGATGGTAGCCCAGCCGCTCGTTGATCCGCAGCATGGCGGTGTTGGCCGAGTCGTTGTCCGTCCCCACCACCCGCACGCCAAGCCGTGCCGCCTGCGCCAGGCTCTGCAGCTTGATCGCGGCTGCGATCCCGCGGCCCCGGTACGCCGGGTCGGTCGCCGTGTAGCTCGTCCACACCATGCCCCGCACGGGCGGAAAGCGCAGATAGGAGAGCGCCACCGGGCGGCCTCCGTCGAGGGCGATCCAGAACCGGTCGTTGGGCCTGTCCGGAGAGCGCAGCCGGTGGGCGAAATCCTCGAGGGACTCGGGTGGGATCGTCCTCGAATGCGGGATGTCCTGCTCGGTCGCGGCGAAGAGCCGGTGGAGCTTGGCGAGCCGCTCGGGATCGTCCCACAGCGCAAGCGTGGTGCAGACGATGCCGGCGCCAGCCATCGCCGCGGCGGCGGCCTCGGCTTCCACGATCAGGCGCGGACCGTGCTCGACCAGGTCGAGCTCCCAGGCTTTCTCGATCCGCTCGGCCGTGTAGCCCGAGCGAGCGAGGGCCTCGCGCAGCTCGGCCTCGTCGTCTGCCGCATACGTGACCAGCAGCCCCGCCCCCGCGCCCGTGGCGCTTTCGCCCAGCCACCCGAGCGCGTTCACGAGCAGGTCGACGCTCGCCACGGCGCGATCCATCCGTACCTCGAGCTCGCTGGACCGGTCCGGCACATCGGACCACGGCGCGTGCGTCCAGCCGAGAAAGGCGATCGGACGTCCGTCCCGCTCAACGATGAAGCGTCCGTACTCGTAGCCGCGCTGCCGTGTCTCCCACCGCCAGCGCGTGACGATCGGATCGGCCGGAAGGTCCGGGTAGGCCGCGGTGGCGAGATCGCTGGCGAGCTCGGCATCATCGAGGGACGCCGGCCGGTAGGTGATCATTGCTCAGGTCGACTCTAGAGCTCGACCACGCGCGGCAGGACGCGCCCCGCTTCGAACTCCAGAAGCCCGACAGATGGCGGATGCACGACACGCAGGTGGCGCGCCACCTGGAGCCAGCACCATTCGAACCATCCGACCTTGTCCCCCAGACGGCGGCGCGCGGTCTCGGGGTTCCACTGGTGGACGCCGCCGGGGTTGAACACGAGGGCGCCTTCCACCATGGTGGCGGACGCGCGGTGGGTGTGCCCGAACACGATGACGTGGGCGTCCGGGAAGCGCCGCCGCAGAACCTCGGGCAGGCGCCGGTGGGGCAGGTGGTGCCCGAGGCTCAGCGTCCACAGCAGCGTCTCGGGCTCCTCGATCCATCGGGCCTGCTCGCCGTGGACGACGACCACGCGCATGCCATCGATCATCAGCTCGCGAACCCGGGGCAGAGCCGGCAGCGCGCGGTCGTGGTCACCCCGCACCGCGACGACCGGGGCGATCCGCTCCAGGGCGTCGAGGGTCGCCTGCGCGCTCACGTCGCCGGCGTGAAGGATCAGGTCGACCCCGGCCAGCGCCTCGAACACGCGCGGCGGCAGCCCGTCGACGAACTCCGGCGCATGCGTGTCGGCGATCACGCCGACGCGTGCGCTCAAGCCTGCCCTGGCTGTGCCGCCGCCTGGGGCACGGTGACGAGGACGATGAGCGGCGCGAGGCTGAGCACCGCGCCGATCCCGAACACCGCGACCTGTCCCGCGGCGTAGGCCACACCGCCGATCACGGGGCCGAGCACGCCGCCGACGTAGAACGGAAACAGGATCTGCCCGAGCACTGCGCCGCGGCGCTCCGGGCTGACCGTCGCCGACATCACTGCCATGCTCGCGGTCAGGATCGCCGCCGCGAACACGCTGTCGATGACCAGCGCCAGAGCGAAGATCGGCAGCGAATGGGTCACCGCTCCGACCGCAAGTGCCAGCGCGGAGCCGATCGACGTCCCGCTCAGGACCGCCAGGTGGCCGGCGCGGCGCATGACCAGGCCCCACGAGGGTGACGCGATGGCCTGGCCGAGCCCGGCCGCGGACAGGACGACGCCGATCGCCGTGACGGCGTCGGCCGGCGCAAACCGCGTGATGTAGATCGGCACATACGGCAGCACGGTCCACAGGCCCACTTGAGCTAGCGTCGTGGCCAGAAAGAGCCTCCACAGAAGGGGCTTGGCCAGGATCTCGTCCAGCGCCCCCCGAAGGAGGCTCAGGACCCGCAGGTCCTCGGGCCCCTCGTGATGGCCCTCGTGCATCACGACGCTGAGGATCACGGCCATCAGGACCGAGACCGCGGCGTCGATCAGCAGCATGCCGCGCACGTCGACCAGGTGCACGAGAAGCGATCCCAGGATCGGCCCGACGGCGCGGCCCGTCGGCGACCCTGCGCCGACGATCCCCACGGCGATGGCCAGCCTTTGCCGGGGGGTGGTCGAAGCCTGGACCGCGAGCATGACGCCGGTGTTGCCAAGCACGAACCCGTTCAGGGACCGGAAGGCGAGCGCCGCCCACGGAGAGGTGGACAGGGCCCAACCGGCGAAGATCACGGCCTCGAACACGGCGCTGCGGACGATCACGAGCTTGCGGCTATAGCGATCCGCCAGCACGCCCCAGAACGGCGCCAGCGGCAGCGCGAGGACCCAGCCCAGGCTCGACATCGCCGCGATCCAGCCCGGCACCTGGCCGGCGGGGACGTGCAGCTCGCGCAGGTACAGGGGCGCATACGCGGTCAGCTGGTTCCACGACATGCTCTCCACGCACGTAGTGGCGGCGAACAGGGTGGCCAGGACGGCCCAGCCGGCGGTAGGGCGTTCGCGAATGGCCTGCTGCACGGCTGAATTAGCTTATTCCTGTCGTCCAGGTCACTGTTTGAGGCTGCGACTTGACAAATTAGCAAGAATGACTTTCTAATTAGCGCATGCAAGACCTCCAGCGCGAAATTCTCAACCAGGTCGCCAGCGGCGCGATCTCGGCCGCGGAGGGCGCCGACCGGCTGAAAGCCCTCGAGGCCGAGGCTTTCCCCACCGCCCCCTCCACGGCTCCCCCTCAGCCCCAATCCTCGACCACCCGGGTCACGCTGGTGAGCCGGTTCGGCGACACCGAGGTGATCGGCGATCCGAGTGTCGCGGTCGCCGTCGCTGACGGCCCGCACCGGGCCCGGCAGGAAGGCGACGTCCTGGTCATCGAGCAGGCGATGCTCAACGAGGCGAGCTTCGCCTTCACCAGGAGCCGTGCGCGCAGTGTTGCGGGCTTCCCCGGCGACCGCCGGCTGACCGTACGCATGAATCCGGCGCTCGCCCTCTCGGTCAAAGTCCAGGCCGGCAACCTGAGGGTGGGCGGGATCATTGGCCCCCTCACAGGCGTGGTTCAGGCCGGCAACTGCGCCATCGAAGGCTTTCGCGGGCCGATCGATCTCGCCGTGACCGCGGGCAACATCGACGCCCGGGGCAGGCTCGACTCGGGCGCGAGCTCCATCCGCTGCCAGATGGGTGAGGTCGACGTGGCGCTCGCGAAAGACTCCAACGTCCAGATCCGAGCGCGCAACCGTGTCGGCGAGGTCCTGATCGAAGGCGTCGAGGAGACCAACAGCAACTTCGTGACCCTGGGCTCGGGCGCCGGGAGGCTCGCCATCGACTGCACCATGGGCTCCGTTCGGGTCTCGGTCGAATAGATGGCCCGCACCAACGCCCGCCGGCCGCCGTCCAACTGCCCCGTCTGCAATCACAGGCTCGCCACCACCCGGCTCACCTGCCCCGAATGCGACACCGAGCTGTCCGGCACGTTCGAGTCCTGCGAGTTCTGTGCCCTGACCGATGAGGACCGTGGCGTCCTTCGCGTCTTCCTCGCGTCCCGAGGAAACATGAAGGAGCTCGAAAGGCACCTCGGAGTCAGCTACCCCACCGCCCGCGCGCGCTTCGACGGCCTGCTGGCCAAGCTCGGCATCGAGCGCGCGTCCGCACCCCCTGCACCGACCCGGCTCGAGCTCATGGAGCAGGTCGCCCGGGGCGAGATCGACGTCGATGAAGCGGTGCGCCGTTTGAACCGACCTGAGGAGGAGGCCTGAAGAGATGGACGCCATGGAAGAGATCGTCGCGACGGCTGAAGCACCGTCCGTCACGCGGCCGCGCCCGTGGACCGTGTTCGCCTCGGCCCCCTTTCGCAAGCTCTGGGTCGCGACCACGCTGTCCCTGTTCGGCGACCTCTTCAGCTATGTCGCCATGGCGTGGCTGGTTCTCCAGCTGACCGGATCCAGCCTTGCCCTCGGCTCGGTGCTGGTCGTCCAGGCCCTCCCCCGCGCGGTGCTCATGGTCGTCGGCGGCGCGCTGGCCGACCGTCTCTCCTCGCGGACCACGATGCTCGGCTCGATGGGCCTGCGGGCGGCTGTCGTCGCGCCGCTCGCGTATCTCGTCATCACCGGGCGCGTCCAGATGTGGGAGGTCTACGGCATAGCCGGAGTCTTCGGCATCGTCGACGCCTTCTTCATGCCGGCGCGCTCGTCGATCCTGCCGCAGGTCGTGCGGGACCACGAGCTCGAGCCCGGCAACGCCGTTCTGACGATCAGCGGACAGGCGTCGGTCGTCTTCGGCCCGGTCCTCGCCGGCCTGATCGTCGCGGCGCTGGGCACCGGTTGGGCCTTCGCGGGCGACGCCGCGTGCTTCGCGGTGGGGTTCTTCTTCGTGCTGTGGCTCCAGCCCCGGGCCGCGGGCGACGCCGCGAAGAAGGGCCGGGGCGGCCTCGCCGGCCAGATCGGCGACGGCATCCGCTACGCGTGGGCCGACTTCGGTATCCGCGTCACCTTGATCATGATCGCTGTCGTCGACTTCGCCGCCAACGGCGCGATCGGAGTGGGCCTGGCGACGCTCGCGCACGGCCGGTTCGGGGCCGGCGCGGCGGGGCTCGGCATCATGCTCGGCGCGTGGGGCGTCGGCGCAACGGCGGGCGCCCTGGGGGCGGGATTCGTGAAGGCGCCCACCGGCATCGGCTGGATGATCGTTTTCCTGTGCTTCTGGCTCGGAGCCGGGATCGGGGCGGTCGGTCTGGTGCCCTACCTCGCGCCGGCGGCGGTGCTCATGGGCGTGTGCGGGGTCGGCACCGGCGTGATCAACACCTACGGCATCAGCTGGCTGCAGCGCCGCACCCTGCCCACGATGCAGGGGCGCGTCATGTCGCTGGTGATGCTGGCCTCGATGGGGCTGACGCCGTTGTCGTTCATCGCGTCGGGCGTCGTGGCCCAGATGAACCCAACCTGGCTGTTCCTGATCGCCGGCGGGATCATGGTGACCTGTGGCCTGGCCCTCGGGGCCAGCCGCCGCGTGCGCGAGCTGACGTAGCGGGCGGCTAGCGGATTCCGGCGGCGGCAAGGCCCGCCGCGTGGGCGGCAGAGGCGTCCTGGCCCGAGTCCAGGGCGCCGATGGCCGCGGTGGCGAACGCGTGAGCGCGCTGCTGGTCCAGGTTCAGGTCGATGTTCGCCAGGGAGAACCAGGCGCAGTACGTCTGGCGCTCGAAGGTGACGTTCTGCGGCGGGCGGCTCATGGCGGCGGTCGCCCACTGCACCGCGGTCGCGACGTCCTTGCCGCCCGTCAGGGCCGCAAACGCGCCTTGGGCAGCGGCATGGCAGGCGCTCGCCGGGGCACCGCCTCGCTTGGCCCAGGCAAACCATTCGGCGTAGGAACGGTCCTCAGGCGACGGGCCGGCAGCGGCGTGCGGCCCGGACTTGTGCTTCTGCTCCACCACCTCCCACGTCGCTTTGGAACCGGAGGTGGACCGGGCCGGCTGCTGCGGTTGCGGCTGGGAAGCTCGCTGGGACTGCGGCTGGGCGGCCGGCGCCTGAGTGGCCGGGACCTGCGCGACCGGAGCGGGCGGGGTCGACGTAGCGGGCTGAGCCAGAGGCTGCGGAGGCTCGGGATTCCATTCCTCCGTCACCGGCGGGGCCGGGTCCGAGGTGCGCTGCGGCGACGTCGACCGCGCAGGCTCCTGCGGGGCGACCCAGGTCGGAGTCCCTGGATGGGTCGTCGTGGGCTCGACCGCGACCGGGATCACCGGCGCCCATGAAGGGATCTGCACCGGGGCGGTGCCCCAGTCGACCTTCGCCTCGGGCCGCGTGGACGGGTTCGAGGCCGCCGGAGCCCAGGAAGGTCTCGACTGCGGAGCGGGCACGGTGGGCTGAGCCGGCGCCGCGGTGGGCGCGGGAGCTGGCGCCTGAGGAGCCGGCGTCGACATCGGCGGCGTCGAGACGGCCGCCGGCGGGGCGGGAGCCACGGCGGGGCCGGGAGCAGGAGCAGGTGGGGTCGTGAGCGCCGCCGCAGGAGCAGGCGTGGGTGCCGGCACCGGCGTCGCGGTTCGCGCGACCGGGAGGTCTGGAACAGGCGCGGGCGCCGCCACGGCGGCCCGGGCCGGCGGTGCGGTCACGGGTGGCTGGACGGGAAGGGTCGGCGCCACGACCTCGGCCGGCGCGGCAGGCAAAGCCGCGGCGGGGGCGTTCACAGGCGCGGGCTCCGGACTGCTTTCGGCTGAAAGTTCAGGCGGTGCAGCTTCGGGCGCCCCGGCCGGCTGAGATGTGCTCGCCACGGGCTGGAAGGGGGCGGTCCATTCGGCGGCCGGCGCGGGCGCACTCGCGGCCGGCTCCTGCTCGAGCTCGGACGGCGGCGGCCACGCGGGCATGGAGTGCTCTGTCGGCGGCTCGGGCGGCCAGATGTCGGTTTCACGCGGCGGCGCCGGGCCTGTCTCGGATGCCGGCGGCCAGGTCGACTTGGTCGAGTTTGCCGCCACGGCCCGAGGCGGATCGGTGATCGGGACCGCGCCGCCCGGGTCCTCGACCGGCTCGCCGGGCGAGGTTGGAACGGTCCGCGCCCAGTCCGGCGTCGCGCCGTTGCCCTGGCCGCGGTTAGGTTCCGTCTTCGACCAGTCCGGCTCGCCTTTCTGCATGGGCAGCGCGGGCTGCGAGGCCTCCGCTGGGACACCGGGCTCCGACCGCTGAACGTCCTGCGCGGACGCGGAGGGCGCGGTGACCATCCACGCCGGCCTCGCCGCCTCCGCGGGCTGCTCCGGCGCGGGCTCGGGCGGCGTGGACTCGCTGGCCGGGGGCTCGTTCTCCAATGTGGAGGTCAGTCTAGCTTTGCGAGTTTGAAGTTGTACCCGTGTCAGCGAAGACATGCTTGAGGGCGTCTTCGGGCACCGGGTCCGGCTGTTGCTCCGCCCAATCGGCCGCGTCGGACGCCTCGCGCTCCAGCTGTGCCTGCTGCTCGGCCGCGCTCTCCGCTGTGAGCCACCCCCGCTCGATCAGCCAGCTCCGGAAGCGCTCGACCGGATCGTGCATCGCCGCCTCCGCCATCTCCTCTTTCGTGCGGTACTTGAGCTGGTTGTCCTCGGAGGTGTGGGAGTTGATCCGCCAGATCTTCGCGTCGATCAGCGTCGGCCCCTCCCCCCTGTGCGCCCGCTCCACGGCCTTCCGGCACGCCGCGTATGACGCGGGCACGTCGGTGCCGTCGACGGTCACGCCGGCCATGCCGTAACCCTTGGCCCGGTCTGCGACGTCGGCGTTCGCCATCTGCAGCCGGATGGGCACCGAGATCGCGTAGCTGTTGTTCTCGCAGACGAAGACGACGGGCAGCCTGTGCACCGCCGCGAAGTTGACGCCCTCGTGAAACGCACCCTGGCTCGCCGCGCCGTCACCGAACGTGCAGAGCGTCACGGCACCGTCCTTGCGCAGCTTGCTCGCGTAGGCGATCCCCGAGGCTTTCGGAATCCAGCTGGCCACGACCTGCGACACCGGCGCGATCTTCAGGCGCGGGTAGCTGTAGCAGCCGCCCGGAATGTTGCGTCCGGCGGAGAGCGGATCGCCGGCCTTGGCGAAGACCGCCAGCATCCACTCCTTCATGGTCAGGCCGCGGACGATGGCGTTGGCCAGCCCGCGATAGTGCGGCACCAGCCAGTCGTCCGGTCCGAGCGCCGCGGTCGAGGCCACCTGGATGCCCTCGTGTCCGCGGCTCGAGCCGACGAACGGCGCGCGACCCTGCTTGACGAGGATGTGCATGCGGTCGTCGAGCGCCTTCGCCGTGCTCATCCAGCGGTGCAGCTCGAGGTATTCCTTCCGCGTCTCCTCGTCCGCGCGCGTCGCGGTTGCCATCTAGGCCGTCAGCGCCCGAGCGATGCCGACCACCTCGTCGGCGGTGAGCCCCATGCGGTTCAGGTGATCGTAGTACCGGCGGTGGAATTCCGAGAAGTCCGCCCGCTCGGCGCGCTCTTCGCGTACCCGCTTGACCTCCGCCAGGACCTTCGCGACGAGCTCAGGCTCCGGCGCGATCCCCGCGTGCCGCAGGGCCTGTTCGACGGCCAGGGTGCCCGAGTGCTTGCCATACACGTAAGTGATCTCCGCCCCCAGATCGGCGGGCGGGATGAACTGGTAGATGGCCGGATGGATCAGCATGCCCGCGGTGTGGATTCCGGACTCGTGGCTGAACACGTTGAGGCCGATCCCCGGTTCAGTCGGCTGCACGGGCACTCCGCTGACGCGCTCGAGATGGCGCGCGAGGTCGCGCAGCCTGTCGTACCTGAAGCCTGGAATCTCGATCCCGAACAGGTAGCGCAGCTGGAGCAGGACCTGGTGCATCGGCGCGTTCCCGGTGCGCTCGCCGATCCCGTTGACGCTGGTCGTGAACACCTCGGCGCCGGATCCGAGGGCCACCACCGTGTTCCACGCCCCCACGCCGAGATCGTTGTGGAAGTGAACGACAAGGGGTGCCTCAGGGGCGGCGGCCTTGATCGCCGGGATGTACTCCCGAACGGCGAACGGCGAGTAGCAGCCGACGGTGTCGGGCGTCGAGGGCCGAGTGCCGCCGGCCTTCAGCCCTTCGCGGTGGATCTCGCCGATGTAGTCGACGTCGGCGCGGCTGCCATCCTCCCCGCCGAACTCGATCGACTTCGCGCCCTGCTCCCGCGCGTAGCCGATCGCCTCGCGCATCATCCGCAGGTTCGCCTCCCGGTAATACGAAACGGGCAGCTCGAGCCATTCCGACTCCGGGATCCCGTCGCGGTGCAGAAGCGTGCGCCCGAGCTTGTACTTGACGTGGAGGTCCGACGCGGAGGTGAAGATGAAGTACGTCACCTCGTCGCGCTGGTAGCCCAGCTCGTCCATCACGCGCATCGTCGCGTCGATATCGCCCTTCGTCGAGCGCATCATGCAGACGACCTCGAGATCGGGCCGAAGCTCGCCCCGTCTGCGCCCTTCCAGGACCAGGCGCAGCGTCTCCCGCTCGCCCGCCGAGACGTAAGGAAATCCCACGTCCATGATGTGCACGCCGATGTCCGAGAGCATGCGGGCGAGCTCGTACTTGTCCTTTGGCGTGATCGCGACGCCGGGCATCTGCTCCCCGTCCCGCAGCGTGTCGTCGTAGACGCGGATCTTCTCGGGCGGCGGGAACTTCAAGTCGTGATCGAAGTGCCCCGGATCGCGAGCCAGCTCCTCGAGCGGCTCTTGCAGCTGAACCTGCTCTAGATCATCCACGGGCTGGCGCGGCGCGCCGGCGCTCTTCGAGCTGCTTGCGGACCCAGGGGACCAGGCCTCCCATACGCAGCAGGTCGGTCATGAACTGCGGGAACGCCTCGGCGCGGTACTCGTCACCCTTCGTGAAGTTGCGGATCACGCCCTCCTCGAGGTCGACCTCGAGCTCGTCACCCTCCTCCACGGCCTCGGCGGCCTGCGGCGACTGCAGGATCGGGTAGCCCATGTTGATCGCGTTGCGGAAGAAGATCCGGGCGAAGGAGTCCGCGATCACGAGCGAGATGCCGGCGCCGCGAATCGCGACCGGCGCGATCTCGCGCGAGGAGCCACATCCGAAGTTCGAGCCTCCGACCATGATGTCGCCCCCGGTGACCTGCGAGGCCCACGTCTCCCGGCCGGGCACCCCTTCCATCGCGTGCTTGCCGAGCTCCTTCTCGTCGAGCGAGTAGATGGCGTACTTGGCGGGGATGATCTGGTCGGTGTCGATATTGGCACCGAACTTCCAGGCTCTTCCTCTGATGGTCTTAGGCAGCGTCATCGCGCTTTCTCCGCGTCGCCCGGCTTCGCCGGGCGACCGCCACGCACCGACCCGGGAAAGTTCCCCTGATCGTGTTCGGCAGCGTCATGCAATTCCCGCGGGCATGTGCTTCAGCACCTCGCTCGGGTGCGTGATCTCCCCGGTCACCGCGCTCGCCGCCGCGACCGCCGGGTTGGACAGGTAAACCAGCGCCTTCGGATGCCCCATCCGGCCGGGGAAGTTCCGGTTCGTCGTGCTCAGGCACACCTCGCCTTCACCGAGCACCCCCATGTGCCCGCCGAGGCAGGCTCCGCAGGTCGCCGTCGTCCACGCCGCGCCGGCGGCGAGGAACGTTCGGATCAAGCCCTCTCTCTCGGCCTGGATCGCGACCTGGTGGGAGGACGGCGTGATGATCAGCCGCACTCCGGGCGCGACCTTGCGGTTCTCGAGCACGGCCGCCGCGCGCCGCAGGTCGGTGATGCGGGAGTTGGTGCACGAGCCGATGAAGACCTGGTCGAGCTTCGTTCCGGCGACGTCCGACAACGGTGCGTAGTTGTCGGGCGACATCGGCTTCGCCACTCCCAGCTCGACCTTGCCGGCGTCGAACTCGAAGACCTTCTCGTACTGTGCGTCCGGATCTGACGCCACCGGCGTGTACGGCCGCTTGGCGCGCCCCTCGAGATACTCGCGCGTGACGTCGTCGAACTCCATGATGCCGTTCTTCGCGCCGGCCTCGATCGCCATGTTGGTCATCGTCAGCCGCGCCTCCATGTCGATGTGGCGAAGCGCCTCGCCCGTGTGCTCCATCGCCTTGGAGCGCGCGCCGTCGACGCCGATCTGGCCGATCACGTAGAGGATCAGGTCCTTCGCCTCGACCCATTCCTGCAGGCGATTGTGATAGACGAACTTCAGGGTTTCGGGGACTCTGAACCAGAGCTCGCCGAGGGCAAGCACGCACGCGAGGTCCGTCGACCCGATGCCGGTGGCGAAGTTGTTGAGCGCGCCATAGGTGCACGAATGCGAGTCCGCGCCGACCACGAGCTCGCCCGGCAGCACGAGGCCGTTCTCGGGCAGCACGGTGTGGCAGATGCCTCCCTGGCCGACCTCGAAATAGTGCTTCACGCCCATCTGCTGCGCGAACTCGCGGGTCAGCCGGCCGAGGGTCGCGCTGGCCGCGTCCTTGGCGGGCTGGAAGTGGTCCTGGGTGATCGCGACGCGTTCGGCATCCCAGATCTTCTCGGCGCCCATCTGCTCGCGCATGATCTTTCCCGCGGGCGGGATGGTCAGGTCGTGCCCCATGGCGAAGTCCACCTTGGCCAGCACCAGGTCGCCGGGCTTGACGCTCTCGCGTCCCGCCCCGCGGGCCAGGATCTTCTCCGACATGGTCATGCCCATCGCTAGTCGCGCAGCCGCTTCGCCACCGCGTCCCCCACCTCACTCGTCGTCAGGCTGCCGCCGAGGTCGCGCGTGCAGTCGCCGGCCTCGATCGCCGCCCTCACCGCACCCTCGATCGCTTTCGCCATGTCCCCGTGGCCCAGATGTCTAACCATCATAGATGCGCTCAAAATCGCCCCGATCGGATTCACGATGCCCTTGCCGGCGATATCCGGCGCGGTGCCGTGGACCGGCTCGAACAGGCCACGCCGGGTCTCGGGGTTGATGTTGCCGGACGGCGCGATGCCCATGCCTCCGATCAACTCAGCGGTCAGGTCCGAGAGGATATCGCCGAACAGGTTGCCGGTCACGATGACCTCGAACTGGCTCGGGTCGCGCACCAGCTGCATCGCCGCCGCGTCCACATAGAGATGACGCGTCCTGACCTGCGGGTACTTTTCCGCGACGGCTTTCCACCGCTGCTGCCACAGCCCGCCGGCGTACGTCATGGCGTTGGACTTGTCCACCATCACGACCTCGCGCCGGGCCGCCTGGAAGGCGTAGTCGATGATCCGCGTCACGCCGCGATGCGTGTTCAGGTCCTCCTGGATCGCGATCTCTTCCTCGGTCCCCTGCTTGAAGCGACCGCCCATTCCGACGTAAAGCCCTTCGGTGTTCTCGCGCACGATGAGCAGGTCGATCTTCCGCCGTTCCTCACGGCGCAGCGGCGAGAGGCGGTCGTCGTACAGGCGGGCGGGCCGGAGGTTGACGTAGAGGTCGAGCTCGAAACGGAGCCGGAGCAGCACGCCGGCGAGGTATTCCGCGTCCGGAACGCGGGGATCCCCGACCGCTCCGAACAGGATCGAGTCGGCGGCCTGAAGCTCCTTCCAGGTGGCCTCAGGGATCGGGACGCGGGTCCGGAGGTACTGGTCGGCGTTGACCTCGTATTCCTGGAGCTCGAGGTCGGCGCCGGCCGCGCGCAGGACCTTTATCGCCTCCGGCACGACCTCCCGCCCCGCTCCGTCGCAGGGCAGCACGGCGATCTTGGTCACGGCGCCGTCGCCCCTTCGCGCTCGCGGTCGCGCAGCTTGTAGCGCTGGATCTTTCCCGTCACGGTCTTGGGAAGCTCGGTCACGAATTCGATCAGGTGAGGGTACTGGTAACGCTGAAGCCGCGACTTGCAGTGCTCCTGCAGCTCAACCGCGAGCGCGTCGCCCCCGGTCGTGTCCGGGCGCGTGATCACGAACGCTTTGATCCTCGTGAAGCCGTCCACGGACACCCCGACCACCGCGCTCTCCTGCACCGCGGGATGCTCCAGGAGCGCGGATTCGATCTCGATCGGCGAGACCCAGAGCCCGCTGACCTTGATCATGTCGTCGGACCGGCCCTCGTGCCAGTAGTAGCCGTCAGCGTCGACGCGGTAGCGGTCGCCGGTGAAGAACCACTCGCCCAGAATGCTGCGCTTCGACTTCTCGTGCTGCGCCCAGTAGAGGGCGAGCGCGCTGTCTCCCTTCACGTAGAGATCGCCGGCCTCGCCCTCTGGGACGGGCTGGCCGTGCTCGTCGAGGATCTTCAGCTCGTAGCCTGGCACCGGCTTGCCGCTGCTGCCGGGCCGTACGTCGTCGAGGCGGTTCGAGCAGTAGATGTGGAGCAGCTCGGTCGAGCCGACTCCGTCGAGGATCGTCAGCCCGAACGCGTCCTTCCAGCGCCGCCACACCTCGGCGGGCAACGATTCCGCGGCCGCGACGCAGTGACGGATGCTCGTGAGGTCGCGCTGGCGGCTCCCCTCGAAGTTGAGGATGGCGTTGTAGAGGGTGGGCGCGCTGAAGAAGAGCGTCGGCCTGTGCTTCTCGATCATGTCGAGCACGGTCTGGGGCGTGTGCCTTCCCGCGTGCAGCACGGTGGTGGCGCCGACCCAGTAGGGGAAGGTCAGGTTGTTGCCGAATCCGTAGGCGTGGAAAAGGCCTGTCGTGCTGAAGGTCGTGTCGGATTCGTGGATCTGCAGGACCTGCTCGGCGTAGGTGACGCACGTGTACGGGATGTCGTGCTGGAGGTGGACGACCGCCTTGGGCTTGCCGGTGCTGCCCGAGCTGTAGAGCCAGAAGGCCATATCGTCCTTGCCGGTCGGCGCGGGCTGGATGTCCTCTTCGGCCGGCCGGATCTCGTCGGTGTGAAGGAGCTGGGGGCTGACGGGCTGGAGCTTGTCGTGGCTGCTCGCGTCCACGACGACTACCCGCGCCAGGGAGTCCTCGATGAAGTGGCGGTAGTCCTCGGTGCGCTGGAGGACGGGGTTCACGGGCACGGGGATCGCTCCGATCTTGATGGCGCCGAGGAAGGCGGCCACCCAGCCCGGGGTGTCGAAGCCGCAGATGAGGACGCGCTCCTCGCGGCGGACGCCCCGTTCGAGGAGGGAGCGGGCGGCGCCGTCGACGAGGCGGGAGAGGCCCGCGTAGGTGAGGTCGCCGTGGGCGGAGCGGATGGCGGTTTTGGGGCCGCGGCCTGCTTTCAGGTTGCGGTCGAGGAGGTCGGCGGCGACGTTGTAGCGGTCGAGGAGCTGGGGGGTCATCGCGTTCTCTGAATCTTGTCATGGGAGGGGAGACGGCTGTGACGAGGGGCCGTGGTGGGTGGTCTGGTGGCCGGGATGGTTTGCCTGGTGGCCCCGGGTGGTTTGTCTGGGTGGCGGGGGATGCGGTGGGGACGGACTGTGAAGGGGTGGCGGGGTGGGTCTGGAGGCCCGGGTGTTTTGTCTGGCGGCGATGCTTTGCGTGGGGGAGCCCATATTCAAAATTAACAGCTCTTTCCTTGACCTGTAGGACGTTTGTTCGTATGCTTTAAGTGTGATTCAGCCGCTTCCGG
>CAZLJC010000039.1:8183-16992 GCA_964559855.1 uncultured Actinomycetes bacterium | reverse complement strand
GTTTTGCGCCAAACGAGCCAAACCCGGCGCGATTTGGGCGCGTTTGGCGCCAGACGTGCCGTTCGCCGGCGGATTCTGTGAGCCGCGCCATCTAGTGTTTTGCCATCGACGAGCGACCGGAGGACCCGGACCTCGTGCTGCTCTTCGACGGGACTTGAGGCGTTTGAACGCGGATGGCGCGCTGGGTCCGCCGGCGCGTCCCGGCCGGCCGTGTGCTGGCCCTCGCCAGCCAGGAGCGCGGCGCGCTCGAGCGGACCGGCGTCACTCGCGCCGAGGCCGACGCGCGGCTGTGGCTGGTGAGGCGTGACGGCACCCGGGTCGCCGGCGCCGAGGCCGTGAACGGCGTGCTGCGCGAGGCGGGCTCGGCGTGGCCTGCCGTCGCCGCGATCTATCGCGTTCCGCCGCTGCGGGCGGCCGAGGACGCCTTCTACGGCTGGTTCGCCCGCCACCGCTCGAGCTTCCGGCGCTTCGGCATCACGCCCGAGTGCGACCACCCGGACGCGGGCTGCGAGTGAGCGGCCGCTACCTCAGCGGGGTGCCGAACCGCTCGGCCGAGGCGACCTCCTCGAGCGGCTTGCGCTTCTTGCGCCCGAACACCTTGCGCTTCGGGTAGCCCACCGGCAGCACGGCGATCACGTCGTAGCCGTCCGGGAACCCGAACTCCTCGCGCACGTTGTCGAGCCGGTGCGCGAAGCCCGTCCAGTTCGTCGCCAGACCCTCGGCCCAGGCGGCCAGGATCATCGCCTGGATGGCGCGGCTCGCGTCCGAGATGCCCAGCTCACCCTTCTCCTTCTCGTACGCCACGATCACCGCCGCTCCCGCGTTCGCGGTGTACGGGCCGGTGCGGACCAGCGACCCGAGCTTGCGCAGACCCTCGCGATCACGCACGACCACGAAATGCCACGGCTGGAGGTTGCTGGCGCTCGCGGTGAGCCGTCCCGCGTCCACGATCCGCCGCAGCACGTCCGCGGGAACCTCGCGGTCCACGTACTCGCGCACCGCCATGACGGTCTGGATCGCGTCAAATACCTCGTTCGCCATACGGCCAATTGTCTTAGGTTTAGCGGCGTCATGGCGGCGCCGCCTCCGGCCGAGCATCCGCGCAAGCCTCGCGTCGAGCGGCGGACCAGCAGCGCGCAGCACCGCATCGCGTACGCGGCCGCCCAGGCCGCGCCCGCCGAGCACCGGCCGCGGCTCGTCACGTCGCGGTCCGTCGCCACGCAGGTGCACGGCCAGGGCGAGGTCGGCCGCTTCAACACGTGGCTCGCGGTCCTGGTCACGAAGAGCATCGGCACGATGTGGGCCGCGTACGCGTTCACGCTGATCGCGATCGGCGGCGCGGTCGCGGTCGTCACCAACAGCGCCTTCTGGACCGCGGTGAGCGTGCTGATCAGCCAGACGTTCCTTCAGCTCGTCCTGCTGCCGATCATCATCGTGGGGCAGAACGTCATCTCCGAAGCCCAGGACGCGCGCGCCGAGGCCGACCACCTGACGCTGACTACGCTGCACGCCATCAACGTGCAGCAGCTCGAGATGCTCAAGCACCAGGCCGAGATGCTGCGGCAGCAGCGCGATATCCTCGACCTGCTGCAGAAGGAAGGCGTTACCCTCCCCAGCCGAACCCCGAATGCCTGAAGCGCACGAGCCCGGCTCGTTTTTCGAGGACACGCTGCGCGGCCAGCCCGCGGAGCTGGCCCGGCTGGCGGCGGACGGCGAGGCCGCCGAACGCGCCGCGGCCCGGCTGCGCGGCTGCCCGCGGATCCTGCTCGCCGGCACGGGGACCAGCTACCACGGAGCCCTGGTCGGGCAGTTCATGCTCCGCAGCGCCGGCCTCGAGGCGTGGGCGATCCGCGCGTTCGAGCTGGCGAGCTATCCCCCCGAGCTGCGCGAGGACGACGGCCTGATCGTGCTCAGCCACCGCGGCAGCAAGCGCTTCAGCCGCGAGTCGCTGGAGGATTTCGCCGCCCGCTCGCCGCACTGGGTGGCCATCACCGGCGAGGGCTCGGCCATGCAGGGCGAGGGCGTCCTGCACACGGTCGCCCAGGAGCGCTCTCCCGTCCACACCGCCAGCCACACGGGCGCGCTGCTGCGCCTGGCCCAGATCGCGGCCGCCCTCGGCAGGCCCGCGTGGCGCGCGCAGGTCGCCCAGCTTCCGGACGCCGTCGGCGTCGCCCTCGAGTGGGGCGACCGGATCGCGGCCGGCCTGCGCGAGATCGAGCTTGGCTCGCTGGTCCACTTCATCGGAGGCGGCCCCGCGCGCGCGACCGCCTACGAGGGCGCGCTCAAGCTGCGCGAGGCCACGCATCGGATCTCGGGCGAAGGGCATGACGTCGAAGGCGTCCTGCACGGCCCGCTCGTCAGCATCCAGCCGGGCCAGGCCGTCGTGGTGGTCGCGCAGCCCGGGCCCTCGCTCGTGCGCACGGCCGAGGTCGCACGCGCTCTGAGCGAGATCGGCGTCACGCTGATGCTGACCGGGGCGGCGACGGACGAGGTCGCGGGCCTGGATGGCGTCCGCGCCGCCGCCGGCTACCAGACGCCCGAGCTGGACGAGGTGCTGGCCCCCATCGTCAACGTGATCCCTCTGCAGTGGCTCGCCTACCACGCGTCGGTGAAGGCCGGCGTGGACGCGGACACGTTCCGGAAGGACGAGGCGCGCTACAGCGCCGCGCAGGCGAGGTTCAGCCTGTAGTCAGTTGATCAGCCCGAGCTCGCGGGCCTTGATGACGGCCTCGAGCTTGGAGTGCACCGCGAGCTTGCTGCCCAGGCTGCGGATGTGCGTGCGCACCGTCGTGTAGCTGATCCCCAGCTCGGATGCGATCGCGCGGCTCGGGTGGCCTTCGGCCATGAGGCGCAGCACCTCCTTCTCCCGCGGCGTGAGCCGCTCGAGCTGGGCCTCGATCGCCCGGCGCTTCGAGAGAAGGCTGGCGATGGTGTGCGGCGTGATCAGCATCCTTCCTCGCGCCACGTCACGAATCGCAGCCACGACCTCCGCCGCGGCGCGTGACTTGTGGATGAACGCGCTTGCGCCCGACTGGACGGCCGCGAACCTGGCCGCCTCCGAGTCCTCGCGGGTGAGAAAGATCATCTTGGCGGCGGGGCGCACGGAATGGATGGCGTGGGCCGCGTCCGGCGCCGTGCCGTCGGGCAGGCGAAAGTCCAGGAGCACGACCTCCGGGTCGAACTGGATGGCGGCGTCGGCCGCCTCGAGGACCGAGCCGACGTTGCCTACCACCTGCATATCGCTCTGGTGGTTGATCAGGGCGGCCAGGCCCTCGGCCACCACGCGGTGATCCTCCACGATCAGGACCCGGGTGGGGGCGTCTCCATCGTGTGGCGCCCCTCCGGGCAGGGGCGATTCATCGGGCATGGGCACACTGCTGTAACGCGCTTTCCGCGCGACAGTACCTGTTGAGCGTTGTTAACGATCGAGCGAGATCGGGGTGATCCGGGTGGACCAGTTGGCCGCGCCCGCGCGCGTCATGCCGCAGGTTGCGAACGGGGCCGCAAGCCACTGGCCGAAGGTGCAGGTCTGCGCGATGTACTCCGACGCCATCCAGACCCTCCCCGAGCCGTCGACCGTCGCGGCGCTGTAGTCGCCCCAGCGTGTCCGGGGCGGCGCGTGAAAGGCCGCCGCGTAGTTCGTGTATCCGTCGTCCGGCCCTGCGCCCGCCGCCGCGATCGCGATCGCGCCCGTGCCGCCCTTCACGTCGAACGGCACGTAGGCGGCGCTCGGGTAGTCGTCCGGACCCATCAGGCTGAAGGTGATCGCGCCGGAGCCCTTCTGGTCGACCGCCAGCGCGGGAAAGCTGAGGTCCGCGGTCGGGCTCGAGACGTAACCCTGGTTGACGACCTGGGCGTGCACCGCGCCGTCGCCGGTCAGGTGAGGTCGCACCGCGAACCACTCGAGCCCGGCGCGCGTCGCACCGTCCGCCACGACGGCGGTCCCCAGGGCGCCGTACACGATGCCGCCGGCGAAGAAGACCTGCTGCATCCGCGTGTCGCCGGTGTCGATCGCCTGGCCCTCGGTCCAGCCGTGGCTGGGCTCAGACGGCAGGTGCAGGAGGCGCCAGCAGCCCGCGCCCATGGGCGTGGGCAGCGTCATGTCGTTGAGGCAGTCGGCCAGGGGCACGGGACCGGCCTTCTGCCGCGCCGCGGGCGGGAAGGAGTAGGCGCCCACCGCCACCACGGAGTCGGTCAGGCGGAGGTCGGGGTGGTCCGAGGCCAGCGAGGACGTGTTGCTCAGCGCCCACACGACCAGGTCCCGCGACGTGCGGCTGCCGGTGGCGTTGACCGGGTCGGCGGCGTTGGAGCTCAGGAAGAGCTCGACGCCTCCGCGGGCCGTCTCGAGGTCGCCGGAGCGGAACGGGTCGCCGCGAGGCGATTGCGCCGGCCAGACGGTGAAGCCGGGCGCGCCGTCCACCATGCCGGCCGTGTCGAAGCGCGTCGCCGTCGCGGCGGCGGTGTCGCCCTCGAGCGCCCGCTTGGAGAAGGCGTACAGCGAAGCGGAGCGGAACCGCGAGGTGAAGAAACCGTAGTCGTTGGTGCTCACGTAGACGCCGTTCGCGTCCGCGCCCAGGTGTGGGAAGTCGCCCAGGCAGGCGTTGGCGTCAGGCACCCACGGCAGGCTGGGGCCGGGGCCGCAGTCGGCCTGTGCCGCCAGGTGGTTGACGCTCCACCCGCCGGTCGGGTCTGAGGTCTGGCTCACGGCGATGTCGACGTGGTTGACCCCGGTCGGGCGCCCCGCGAACGGCCCGCCCGCCACCATCTCCAGCGTCAGCACCGACACGAACCAGCGCCCGGTCGCCGCGTCGAAGTAGCACGAGGTGTCCGTCAGCTGCGGGCCGAACCCCGACGGTCCGTGGGCGGGCGGGTAGCCGTAGAACGCGTTGAGCGTGACCGGGCCCTCGAGCCGGTTGCCGGCGGTGTCGTACACCGCCAGCAGCGCGGTCACCGATTCGAGCACGAAGCCGCCACCCACGCACATCCCCTGTTCCGGCGGCTCGACGCTCGCCCCTGTCAGGGCGCGGTCGGCGAAGTGGTTGAGGCCGTCGAAGCCCGCGACCTGGCGCGCGGTCAGGTCCTGCGCGCGGTCAGAGGCCGAAGCCGGCACGGCCAGCAAAAGCACGACGAAGAAAGCAAGTGCGCCCGAAAGCGCCGAACGGCCCACCCCAATCCACTCCTCTACCGCGGTCGACTTCGAGCCCGCGGCCTTCCGGGGACCGTCGCTCGTGTGTTTCACACTCTCGCAGGCGCCTCGAACGAAAGTCAACGGGTTAACGAACGGAATTCGGCCCCCGCGCGCGAAGCGGGCGAAATTCCTTTCCGGCGCCCTCCTCCCGGCCCCGTCCGGAGGTTCGCGGGAAGAACGGCTAACGTAGGACGTGACTGCCATGAAGCAGCAAGACGCCACCAGCCAGACGGCTTCCGCACGCGCCGCGACCGCCGCCCGCCTGCTCGCGGACGGGCAGCAGCACATGGCGCCCTGGCGGACCTTGATCAGCGCCGTCCACCCGCACCCCTCGATCAAGATCAACCACGGCGCGACCTTCCTGGTCACCGACCAGTCGGGCGCCATCCCGGTGGGCTCCAACGGCGACTACGGCCTGTACTCGGCCGACACCCGCTTCCTCTCGCGCCACGAGGTCCGGCTCAACGGCCGCCGGCCCGAATCGGTCGCCTCCGTCCGCATCTCGTTCCGGCACGCCCGGTGGCACATGGTCGCGGACAGCGTCGCCGGCCCTGGCGGCGACATGCGGGAGGCCCGGGTCGCCGTCACCGTCGACCGCCTGGTCGACCTCCAGCGGATGCACGAGGACATCTCGCTCCAGACCTTCGGGCGGGCACCCGTGACGATCCTGCTCGAGATCGCCCTCGAGAGCGATTTCGCCGACCTCTTCGAGGTCCGCTACAAGTCCTGGCAGCGCCGGGCCGACCTCAACACCTGGTGGATCGGCCCTGACAGCCTCGAGTCGCGCTACTCGAACGCCGACTTCGTCCGGCGGTGCCTGGTCCGCGCCGTGACGCGCCACACCGGCATCACCTACGCCAACGGGTCGCTGCGCATCCCGGTCGACCTGCGGGCGGGCGACCACTGGAAGCTCTGCCTCCAGTACGACCTGCTCACCTCCGACGCCGCCCTTCCCCCGCTGGCCAGCCGGTGCGTCTTCGACGCCGGGCAGGAGGACCCCCTCCGCCAGGCGCGGAGCTGGCAGCTGTCGGTCTCGCAGATCGAGCCGGCCGATATCCGCCTGCAGTTCGCGTACGAGCGCGCGCTCGAGGACTTCGCCGCGCTGCGCCTGCACGAGCAGGAGTCGTCCTCCGATCGCTGGATGCCCGCCGCCGGACTGCCGTGGTTCATGGCCCTGTTCGGCCGCGACTCCCTGATCGCCTCGATCCAGGCGATGGTCGCGCAGCCGGCGGTGGCCATGGGCACGCTCGAGAACCTGGCCCGCTGGCAATCGCACGTCGACGACCCCGTGCGAGACGCCGAGCCGGGCAAGATGCCGCACGAGCTGCGGGTGGGCGAGTGGGCCCACTTCGGCCTGGTGCCCCACCGGCCCTATTACGGGACCGCCGACGCCACACCTCTCTATCTGCTGCTGCTGGCCGAGAGCTACCGGTGGACAGGGCAGGCCGAGGTGCTCGCGCCCTTCCGCCCGGCGGCGGAGCGCTGCCTCGAGTGGATCGACCGCTACGGCGACCGGGACGGCGACGGGTTCCAGGAGTACGGGCCGCGCACGCCCAGCGGCTACCGCAACCAGGGCTGGCGCGACGCCCATGACGGCGTGCTCGACGAGACAGGCGCCTTCCCCGAGCTGCCGATCGGGACCTCGGAGATGCAGGCCTACGTCTACGGCGCGAAGCTGCGCATGGCCCCGCTGTTCGAGGCTTGGGGCGACGGCGAGCGCGCGGAGCGGCTGCGCGCGGAGGCCGCCGAGCTCCGGCGCCGGTTCATCGAGAAGTTCTGGATCGACTCGTCGGGCGAGCTCGCCTTCCTCATCGACGGGAGCAAGCGGGCGGTCAGGACCGTGGTGTCGGATTCCGGGCACTGCCTGTGGATGGGCCTGCTCGACCCGGAGCGGGGCCGCGCCGCGGGCCGGCGCCTGCTGCGTCCGGACATGTTCAGCGGGTGGGGCATCCGCACCCTCTCCGACCAGCATCCGTCGTACGACCCGCACTCCTACCAGCGCGGCTCGGTATGGCCGCACGACTCGGTGATCGCGGCCGCCGGCCTGCGCCGCTACGGGCTGAACGAGGAGGCGTGGACCGTCCTCGACGGGCTGCTCGCGGCGGTCATGTGCTTCGAGGACATCCAGATGCCCGAGCTGTTCGCCGGCCTGCCCAAGAGCGAGTCGGCGGTCCCCGTGCCCTACCGCATGGCGAACGTGCCGCAGGCCTGGTCGGCCGGCGCGGTCCTGCAGATGGTGCGCATCCTGCTCGGCCTCGAGCCGGACGTCCCGGCGGGGCGGATCTACCTCGATCCAGCGCTCCCGGCCTGGTGCTCGAGGCTCGGGCTGCGCAAGCTCAAGCTCGGCCCGCACGAGGTCCGGATCTCGGTCGAGCGGAGGTCGAACGGCCAGCACGTCGTGGACGCGGACAGCGACGGGCTCGAGATCGTCCGCGGCACGCCGCCGTGGCTCGACGCCAGCGCGGAGCACGTGTAGGAAGCGCGGGTAGAACTCGAGCCGGTCGCGTTGCTGCTCGTTCGGCAGCCCTGGCGAGTTCTACCTGATGTGGAGCCCCGCCGCATCGCCTTCATCGTCAGCCCGTGGTTCTCCGTCCCGCCGGAGGGGTACGGCGGGATCGAGCTGATGGCGTACAACCTTGCGGTCGAGCTCTCGCGCCGCGGCCACGAGATCACCGTGATCGGCCGGCAGGGCACTCGCGGCCCGTTCAACAGCGTGGCGCTCGCCCCGGAGAGCTGGGCTTCGCAGCTCGGCACCGAGGCCGAGGCCGCGCGCCAGAACCTCTTCCTCTACCGCGCCTACGAGGTGGTGCGCAAACGCGCCTTCGACGTCATCCACGACCACTCCGGCCCGTCCGGCATCCTGGTCGCCGCGACCTCGTCGCTCCGCGCGCCGGTGGTCGCGACGCTCCACGGGCCGGTCACCGAGGCGGAGGCCGACTTCCTGGCCGCGGTCGACCACGAGGTGCACCTGGTTGCCATCAGCAGCGCGCAGCAGACCACGGTCGCGGGCGTCGAATGGCGCGGCATGGTGCACAACGCGGTCGACTCGACGCAGTACCGCCGAATCACGGATCGGGCCCAGAAGGAGGACTACCTCGTCGAGGTCGCGCGCATCTCCCCCGAGAAGGGCCAGCACCTCGCGATCGACCTGGCCGAGCGGCTCGGCGCCCGCCTGGTGCTGGCGGGTAAGGTCGACATCGACTCGCGCGATTACTTCAAGGAGAAGGTCGAGCCCCGCCTCAACGACCGGATCATGTGGCGGGAGAACGTGGGCGGCCAGGAGAAGTTCGACCTGCTGGCGAAGGCCCGGGCGCTCCTGTTCCCGATCCAGTGGGACGAGCCGTTCGGCCTGGCCATGGTCGAGGCCATGGTGAGCGGCACGCCCGTGATCGCGACGCCCCGCGGCGCCGCGCCGGAGCTGGTGGAGCCGGGCGTCACCGGGTGGCTCGCCGGCGACGTCGACGAGATGGAGAGCGCGTACCACCGCCTGGACGAGATCGACCTGGAGCGCTGCGCCGACGAGGCGGCCCGCCGCTTCGGGCCCGCCCAGATGGCCGACGGCTACTACAAGGTCTACGAGCGGGCGATCGAGCAGGCGATCTACTGCGAACCGATCTGAGC
>CAZLJC010000039.1:0-8083 GCA_964559855.1 uncultured Actinomycetes bacterium | reverse complement strand
CGCGTTTTGCGCCAAACGAGCCGAATGCCGCGCGAATTGCGCGCGCTTGGCGCCGAACGCGCCGAAATCGCCGGCAGCCGTTGTGAGCCGTAGCCGGTAGGCCACCGGCTACAGTCGACCGGGCGATGGACCATCCGCGCCCGCACCTGCGGCGCAGCCGCTGGATCGACCTCGGCGGGCAATGGGAGTTCGGCGCGGGCCCGGCCGCCGTGTTCGATCGCACGATCCGCGTGCCGTACTGCCCGCAGTCACGCCTCTCCGGCCTGGGGCTGACCGACCCGGGCGACGTCGTCTGGTACCGCCGGCGGTTCGACGCGCCGGAGGCCGGGCGGCTGCTGCTCCATCTCGGCGCCGTGGACTACCGCGCGCGGGTGTTCGTGAACGGGGTGGAGGCCGGCTCGCACGAGGGCGGGCACACGCCGTTTGCGCTCGACGTGACGCGCCTGGTCCACAGCGGCACCAACGAGCTGGTGGTGCGGGCCGAGGACCCGCTGGAGGACCGCACCATCCCGCGCGGCAAGCAGCACTGGACCACGCGCCCGGAGGGGATCTTCTACACGCCGACCACCGGCATCTGGCAGCCGGTCTGGCTCGAGCCCCTGCCCGCGCGTCACATCGAGGCGCTGCGCCTGGTCCCCGACCTCGACTCGGGAACGGTGGACGTGCAGGTCGAGGCACCGGGCGAGGTCGACGTGAGGGTGACGTGCGCGGGGCGGACGGTCGGATCGCGTCGTGGCTCGGGCGTCGTCGAGCTCGCCGAGGTCCATCCGTGGTCGCCCGAGACGCCGCGGCTCTACGAGGTCGAGGTCGGGCTCGACGGCGGCGATCGCGTCACGAGCTCGTTCGGGCTGTGCAAGGTGGAGACGCGCGGCGGCATGTTCTGGCTGAACGGCGAGCCGTACGTGCAGCGCCTGGTGCTGGACCAGGGTTACTTTCCGGACGCCCTGATGACCGCGCGCTCGGAGGCGGACTTCGTGCTCGATATCACGCTCGCCAAGTCGCTCGGCTTCAACGGAGCGCGCATGCATCAGAAGGTCGAGGACCCGCGCTTCCTCGCCTGCGCCGACCGGCTCGGGTTCCTGGTGTGGGGCGAGATGCCGAGCCTGCGCGCGCCGTCCGCCGAGGGCGAGCGCCGGTTCGCCGCCGAGTGGGAGGCGGCCGTGGTCCGCGACCGCGACCACCCGTGCATCGTCGCGTGGGCTCCGGTCAACGAGAGCGACGGCATGGGCGACGACCCGGCGCCATTCCTGGACCGGATCTACGCGCTTACGCGCCGGCTCGACCCGACTCGCCCGGTCGTGTCCAACGACGGGTGGGAGCATGCGACGACAGACCTGTGCACGCTGCACGACTACTCCGGCGCGGCGGAGCTGGCGCGCCGCTATCGCACGCTCGAATCGGCGCTCGATCCCGCGGGACGCATCCGGCCGCCCTACCTCCCCGGCCACACATACCGCGGCGAGCCTGTGATCGTGAGCGAGCTGGGCGGCGTCGCGCTGTCAGGCAGCGGCGGCTGGAGCTACGGCGAGGTGCGCGACCCGGCCGAGCTGGCCGCGACCTATCGCGAGCAGGTCGAGGCGCTGATGGCGCCCGGACCGGTGGAGGGCTTCTGCTACACGCAGCTCTACGACGTGGAGCAGGAGCGCAACGGGCTGCTCACGTTCGACCGGCGGCCCAAGGTCCAGCCGGAGGTGCTGCGCGCCATCACGCGGACTCCCAAGCGCCGCTGATCGGGCCGGCGGTCCCACGGCGGGCGCCTCCCATGCCGGGCCGTGCCGTCAGGTTCGACAGCGCGGGAGAAATTCCACGCTTTTTGCGCCAAACGCGCCAGATCCGGCGCGAATCACGCGCTTTTGGCGCCGAGCGCGCCGAATTCGCCGGCTTACTCTGGCCGGCCGGCTCAGACCGGCTGCGATACGCCCGGCAGCGACCTGGCCCGCGCGACCGCACCGAGCCACGCCGCGCTCGGCTTGGGATGGCGCTCGAAGGTCTGCCGGTCCACGGCGACCAGGCCGAACGCCGGCGCGTATCCGAACGCCCACTCGAAGTTGTCGAGGAGCGACCAGTACAGGTAGCCCCGCACGTCGATGCCCTCGGCGATGCAGCGCCGCACCTCGCCCAGCGCGGTCTCCATGAAGGCGATGCGCCTGGAGTCGTGGGCGGTCGCGATGCCGTTCTCCGTCACAAGCACCGGCACGCCGGGGCACGCGCGGTGCACCCGGCGGATCGCGCCTCCGATCGCGGCCGGGTAGCACTCGTAACCCATCTGCGTGGTCTCGTCGGTCTCCTCGATCTCGCGCGTCAGGTCGCTCCAGTCGGAGCCCGGGCTGCGCGGGCCCTCCGGCCCGAAGCGGAACCGCGTGTACGTCTGCACGCCGACGAAGTCGTCGTCGCGCGCAAGCTCGAGGAACCAGTCGTTGACGCGCGACTCCAGCTCGAGCGAGCTCGTGCCGGGCTGCGCCCCGTCCTCGTACTGCAGGTCGGGCACGGCCAGCGTCACGCCGGCCGGAACCCCGGCCCGGGAGCGGATGGCGGCGGCGCCCAGGCGGTGCGCCTCGAGGAGGTGGTCGATCGCGCGCTGCGCGCCCTCGCGATCGTCCGTGTGGCCGGGCGGGTTGATGCCGAGGAGCCATCCGCTCGACCCGAGCCCCTGCGGCTCGTTGATCGTGCACGCCACGGCCATCCGGTCCCCCAGCGCCTCCGCGACCCGCGCGCAGTAGCGCTCGAACAGGCGCGGAAAGCGCTCGCTCGCGAAGCCGTCCTGCTCGGCGAGCCAGCGCGGCAGCGTGAAGTGGTGGAAGGTGACGACCGGCGCCACGCCGAAGCGGTGGCACGTCTCGACCACGCGGCGGTAGTGCATCAGCGCCGCGCGCGAGAACTCGCCTTCGGCCGGCTCGACCCGGGCCCATTCGACCCCGAAGCGAAACGCGTTGAGGCCGAATCCGGCTAGCATCTCGATGTCGTCGACGTAGCGGTGGTAGAAGTCGCACGCGTCGCCGGACGGCTCGGCGCACGGCGTCGACTCGAGGTGCTCCCACCACCACCAGTCGCTGTTGGTGTTGCCGCCCTCGACCTGGTGGGCCGAGACGGCGGCGCCGAAGAGGAAGCCGTCGGGGAAGCCGGGGGTCTCGCTCATCCGGCCGAGTGTTCCACATCCGCGGCCCGCGGCGCCACGGCGCAAAAAACTGGTGGTTGACAGCACCGCCGGTCCTGGTTACGATCGCTTCTAAACCGCTTTACTAAAGCGGTTTATCGGGTTGGCGGAGGATTTGGACCATGGTGGGGTCGGGGCCTTCGTGAGCCGGGTCACCATCGCCGACGTGGCGCTCGCCGCGGGCGTGTCGAAGACGGCGGTCTCCTTCGCGTTCAACAACCCCAAGCGCCTCGGGCCCGCCACCCTGGAGCGCGTCCTGGGTGTGGCGGCCGACCTCGGCTACACGCCGCACCCGGCCGCGCGCGCCCTCTCCATGCGGCGCAGCGGGACGATCGGGATCCTGATCCCGCAGCCGCTCTCGACCGTGTTCGCCAACCCGTTCGTGAGCGAGCTCATCCAGGGGCTGGGCGAGCTGTGCGAGGAGCACGACCTCGCCCTGCTGCTGGTGCCGCCGCTCGACGGATCGCTCGAGGGCGCCATCCGCCAGGCCTCCGTCGACGGCTTCATCAGCCTCGGTCTCGGTCCCGCGGACCGGGAGCTCGAGGTGATCGAGCGGATCGGGATCCCCACCGTGCTGGTCGACTCCGAGGAGTCGAGGGTGCACCCCGCCGTGAACGTGGACGACGAGGCCGGGGCGCGCAGCGCGGCGCGGCACGTGCTGGAGCTCGGGCACGAGCGGATCGCGGTGGTGGGGCTTCCGCCGACGCGCGGGCAGGCGGACGGCACGCCCACCGCGGCGCGGCGGATGGCGGGCTACCGCGGGGCGATGGAGGCGGCCGGCGCGCCCGAGCCCTACACCGTCACCGCCGGGATCTCGGTGGCCGCCGGCACGCGCGCGTTCGACGCCCTGCCCACCGGACGCGGGCGCCCTAGCGCCGTGCTCGCCATGAGCGATATGGCGGCGATCGGCGTCGTGGCGGGCGCGCTGCGCTCGGGGCTTCGCGTGCCCGAAGACCTGTCCGTCGTGGGCTTCGACGATATCCCCGCGGCCGCGTGGACCAACCCGCCGCTCACCACCGTGCGCCAGCCGATCGTCGAGAAGGGACGTCTTGCGGCGCGTCTTTTGATCCAGCGGATGAAGGGTAGGACCGTGCCCTCGCCGCAGCCCCTTGCCACCACGCTCGTGGTGCGCAAGTCCACAGCCAGCGCGCATTGAAGGAGGTGCCGACAGCCAGACGACCGAAGCGCAGTTTTACCAATTTCGGGGAGGTACATAGAATTGATCTGGCCAGACAGATTCCGTCAACCGGACATCCTTTGGGGGAGATGAATATGGGCTCAGCTGTTCTGAAGCGCAGCCTGCTTCTGTCACTGATGACGGTGTTCGTCGCCGTGGCGTGCGGCACGTCGTCAACGCAGAACGCCGGCAGCGTCAAGATCGTGGCCACCTGGTCGGGCCAGGAGCAGGCGAACTTCTTCGCCGTGCTCAAGCCGTTCGAAGACCAGACCGGCATCAAGGTCAACTACACCTCGACTCGTGACGAGGACGCGATCCTCACCTCCAGCGTCCAGGCCGGCAACCCGCCTGACCTGGCGGCGGCGCCGAGCCCGCAATTGCTGGTGAACTTCGCCAAGCAGGGCAAGGTGGTACCGCTCAACGACGTCGTCGACATGAACGCGCTCAAGCAGAACACGCCCGACAGCTGGATCAAGCTGGGCGAGCCGCTCAACGACGGCAAGCTGTACCAGATCTATTCGTGGGGCGCCGTCAAGGGCCTGATCTGGTACAACCCGAAGAACTTCCAGTCGAAGGGCTACAACGTCCCGAAGTCGTGGGACGACCTGATGAACCTGCAGTCGCAGATCAAGGGCAGCGGCACGACGCCGTGGTGCATCACCGTCGAGAGCGGCGCCGCCACCGGATGGGCCGCCAGCGACTGGCTGAAGGAGATCGTGCTCAGCCAGGCCGGCCCGGACGTCTACGACAAGTGGGTCGCGGGGACGCAGAAGTGGTCGTCACCCGAGATCAAGCAGGCCTTCGAGACCTTCGGCAAGGTCCTCGGTCCTGGAGACAGCAACGTCTACGGCGGATCGTCCTACATCGTCGCCACGAACTTCGGCGACGTCGGCACCCCGATGTTCCAGAGCCCGCCGAAGTGCTACATGCTGAACCAGGCGTCGTTCATCACGACGTTCTTCACCAGCGCCAACCCGCAGCTGCAGCCGGTGACCGACTTCAACTTCTTCGCGCTGCCCGATATCAACACGCAGTACGCGGGCGCCCACGTCGTCGCCGGTGACGCGTGGTCGATGTTCAAGGACACCTCGCAGGCGCGTCAGCTGATCAAGTACCTGACCACCGCCGACGCGCAATCGATCTGGGTCAAGAAGGGCGGCAAGCTCGCGGTCAACAAGCAGGTCGCCATGTCCGACTACCCGGACCAGCTTTCCAAGGAGTCGGCCGAGATCATCACGACGACCAAGATCGGCCGCTACGACGCGACCGACCAGATGCCGGCCGACATGAAGAACGCGGCCTGGGCCGACCTCGTGAAGTTCATCCAGAACCAGGGCCAGCTCGATGCGCTGCTGGCACATCTCGACTCGGTGCAGGCATCGGCATATAAGTCCTGACGAAAAACTGAATAGGAGGTAGCAAGCGGTGGACTTCAGCGTTCTGCTGAGCGACGTTCCGACACTTGTCTCCGTGATCGTCGGCGTGCCATTGGTGCTCGTCGCGTACATCGTCGGAGCCGAGTTCCTGGTCCGCCGCTTGCCCGACAAGAACCGTCCGCAGGTCCGGCCCTGGGTATGGGTCGGACCTGCCATCGTCCTGGTGGCCGGCATCCTCTTCATCCCGGCCATCGCGACGTTCATCCAGAGCTTCGAGGACAACCACGGGAACTACATCGGGCTCGGGAACTACGCCAACCAGCTGGGCGGTTTCCCCGGCGGCGGCGCCTGGATCGCGATCCGCAACAGCATCATCGTGTGGCTGATCCTCTACATGATCCTGGTGCTGTCGTTCGGCCTCGCCATGGCTGTCCTCTTCGACCGGGTCCAGTACGAGACGATCGTGAAGTCGCTCATCTTCATGCCCATGGCGATCTCGTCGGTCGCCTCCGGCGTGATCTGGAAGTTCATGTACTGGTACCAGCCGGCGGGCGCGCCCCAGACCGGGACCATGAACGCCATCGTCACCCTGCTCCATCACGACCCTGTGGCCTGGCTGCAGGACCAGTGGCCGAACGGCGCGGCCATCCTCAACAACCTCGCCCTGATCACCGTGGCGACGTGGGGCATGACCGGCTTTTCGATGGTCATCCTGTCGGCGGCGCTGAAGGGAATTCCCGGCGAACTGCTCGAGGCGGCCCGGGTCGACGGCGCCGGTGAGCTGACGATCTTCCGGCGCGTCATCTTCCCGCTGATGATGCCGACCATCGTGGTCGTGGCCACGACGCTCGTCATCTTCGCGATCAAGGTCTTCGACGTGCCGTACGTCATGACGAGCGGGCTCTACAACACCGACGTGCTGGCGCTGCGGATGTACCAGCTCCTCTACCTCTCGCACAACAACGGCGCCGCGAGCGCGGTGGCGATCGTGCTGCTGATCTGCGTCGTGCCGGTCCTGATCTTCAACCTGAGACAGTTCAGGGCGGTGGAGGCAAGGCGATGAGCGTGGCAACAGCGACCCGAGCAGAGTCGACCGCGGCGGTCGGCTCCTTCGCGTGGATCGCGCAGCGGGTGCAGCGCTCCCTGCTCCACATCGCCGTCGTGCTGCTGACCCTGGTCTGGATCGTGCCGACGCTCGGGCTCCTCGTGAGCAGCTTCCGGCCCTCGTTCAAGATCATCACGACCGGCTGGTGGACGGCGCTCTCACCGCCCTTCCAGTTCACGATGCAGAACTACACCGACATGCTCGACCAGAGCAACATGGGCTCGGCGATCTTCAACAGCTTCATGGTCGCCATCCCGTCGACGGTCATCCCGGTGACGATCGCCGCGTTCGCGGCCTACGCGTTCGCGTGGATGCGGTTTCCCGGCCGCGACTGGATCTTCCTCGCCTTCGTGGGGCTGCTCGCGGTGCCGCTGCAGCTCACCTTCGTGCCGGTGCTCACGTTCTTCGTCCAGCACGGCATCGTGCCGGACAAGCTGACCAGCATCGGCCTGCCGCCGTGGGTGGGCCTGTGGATCGCGCACTCCGGCTATGGCCTTCCGTTCTCGACCTACCTGCTGGCCAACTTCTTCCGCCAGCTGCCGAGCGACCTGTTCGAGTCGGCGGAGATCGACGGCGCGGGCACGCTGACCGTGTTCTTCCGGATCGTGCTTCCGCTGTCGGTGCCGGCCCTGGCGTCGCTCGTGATCTTCCAGTTCCTGTGGGTCTGGAACGACCTGCTCGTGGCCCTGATCTACGTGGGCGGCTCGCCCGACGTGGCGCCGCTGACGGTGAACCTGGCCGACCTGACCAACTCGCTGGGGCAGGGCTACAACCTGCTCACCGCGGCCGCGTTCTTCTCCATGGTCGTGCCCCTGGTCGTGTTCCTCAGCCTCCAGCGCTATTTCGTCCGCGGCATCCTCGCCGGATCAGTGAAGGGATAGGAAGAGAGAATGTCATCAGTCACCTACGACCACGTAGTCAAGCGCTACACCGCGGACCTCACCGTCGTCAAAGACTTCAACGTCGAGATCAAGGACAAGGAGTTCATGGTCCTGGTCGGCCCGTCGGGCTGCGGCAAGTCGACCGCGCTCCGCATGCTGGCCGGCCTCGAGGCGATCAGCGAAGGCCGCATCCTGATCGGCGACCGCGTCGTCAACAACGTCGCCGCCAAGGATCGCGATATCGCGATGGTCTTCCAGTCCTACGCGCTGTACCCGCACATGAGCGTGTACGACAACATGGCGTTCCCGCTGCAGATGCAGCACATGAAGAAGGGTGAGATCGACAAGCGGGTGCGCAACGCATCCCGCATCCTCGGCCTCGACAACTTC
>CAZLJC010000038.1:0-17956 GCA_964559855.1 uncultured Actinomycetes bacterium | reverse complement strand
TCCTTAACAGGCTGGATTGGAAGGTCCGCGGGCAGTGGGGAGAATGGGCGCAAAACCGCGGAGGGAAACATGAAAGAACAGGGTCCGGCAGTCCTTCAGATGTACAGGTTGAACGTCGACCCAAAGGTCGTCGACCAGCTGAGCAAGCTGGCCGAGCGCACCGGCGAGCCGAAGAGCCGGCTGGCGCGCCGGCTGTTCACCGAGGCCGTCATGGGCTTCAAGGCGCAGGCGCGGGCGAAGAAGACCTGACCGCGCCGCCCGCGGCGTGGGCGTCAGACCCCGTCCGACTCCGGGAATACACTACTGGCAGGTGGTGGGGCGAGCCTGATTTACGTGCGATCGCGGCGTCCGGATGTCACTCTGCTGACCGCTGGACTGGCCGGGCTGGTGGGATTCGGCGCTCTTGCCGCCGTCGCGCTGAGCCTCCCCGGCGCACAGGTCGCCGGCATCGCCCTGGCCCTTGGGGCCGCCGGCGGAGCGATCTGCGTCGTGTGGGCGGCAAGCCGCCTGCGTGGCTGGCCGCCGGGGCGGCTGGCGCTCTTCCGAGATCGCCTGCTCGTGATCTACAAGCGGCGCGAGCTCGGTGCCGCGTGGATCAACCTCGAGACGGTGACGCTTGCCGCTCCGGACTCCTGGCCCGACGTGAGGCTGACCGACAGGCTGACGATCCAGGTGCGCAACGCGCCGCCCCTGACCTTCAAGCCGGCCACCTTCGGGCTGCAGCCGGCGGCCTGCCAGAAGCTGATCTTGAGGCTGCGGGACGACCCGATGCTGCGCGCGAAGCTGCCGGAGTTCGATTCCTTGCGCGACCTGGCGATCTCGCCGGTCGTCGCCGGTGAGCTTATCGAACCCAGGTTGTAGCCCCGAGCGATCATGATCGCGCCAGTGGAATCCACCGAGCAGGCGAGCGCACGCGATTTCATCGACCTGAGTGACCTCGACCGGGACGACCTCCGCCGGGTCCTCGACCGGGCCGGCGACATGAAGGCCGGGCGGTGGCTCGAGCGGCCTTTGGAGGGCAAACACCTCGCGATGCTCTTCCAGCGCCCGTCGCACCGCACCCGGGTCTCGTTCGAGGTGGGCGTCGCCCGGCTGGGCGGCACGACCACGACTCTGGGGGAGCAGGACGTCCAGCTCGGCGTCCGAGAGACCGTGGAAGACGCGGCCAGGGTGCTCGACCGGTATGTGGACGGCGTGGTGGCGCGGCTGCGCTCCCACGATGACCTGGTCAAGCTCGCGGCGGCGTCGCGCAAGCCGGTGATCAACGGCCTGACCGACCGCTCCCATCCGTGCCAGGTGCTGTCCGACCTGATGACGATCGAGGAGGCGTCGGGCGAGCTGTCGCGCCAGCACGTCGTGTTCATCGGCGACGGCAACAACATCGTCAGCTCGCTGATCGAGGCCGCCGGCCTGACCGGCTTCCGCCTGACCATCGTCACGCCGCCGGGATACGAGCCGAAAGCCACTGGCGACGGCAATGTCACCATCACCAACCGGATCGACGGGCTGGAGGACGCCACCGTCGTATACACGGATGTCTGGACCTCGATGGGACAGGAGACCGAGCAGTACCACAGGCAGCACGCGTTCGCGCCGTACCAGGTCAACCAGCACGTGATGGACGGAGCACCACGCGCGGTGTTCATGCACTGCCTGCCCGCACACCGCGGGGAGGAGGTGACTGACGAGGTCATCGACGGGCCCAGGTCGATCGTGTTCGAGCAGGCGGGCAACCGGCTCTACGCCCAGATGGCCTTGATGGCCGAGCTCTTCGGCGCATGACGCAGGTCCAGAACGCACTCTTCCAGCTCTTCGAGGTCCTGCGCCACGTCGGGCCCCTGGAGATCGTCGACGTCGCGGTCGTGGCGTTCATCCTGTATCAGCTGCTGCGCCTCCTCCGTGGCACGCAGGGCACGCAGATCCTGGTCGGCCTGATCCTGCTCGCGGTCGTCGGCGTGATCTCGACCTCGCTCAACCTGATCCTGCTGTCCTGGTTGTTTCGCAACGCCACCTTCTACATCCTCATCGCGGTGATCGTGATGTTCCAGCCCGAGCTGCGGCGCGCGCTCGACCAGCTCGGGCGGATCGGCCACATCGGCCGGCCGCTCTCCCGTTTCAGCCCGCGCCAGTACAACCAGGCGATCTCCGAGGCGATCCGCGCGGCGGAGCGCCTCAGCAGCAAGCGGACGGGCGCGATCATCGCGTTCGAGCGCGACGTGGGCCTGGAGGACTATGCGGCCACGGGCGTGCGCATCAACGGTGAGATCTCGACCGAGATGCTGCAGTCCATCTTCTATCCCAACTCACCGCTTCATGACGGCGCCGTGATCGTGCGGGGCAACCGCATCGTCTCCGCGGGGTGTCTTCTCCCGCTGCCCGAGGAGGGCGCGGTGAAGGAGCGGCTCGGCACCCGGCACCGCGCGGCGCTCGGGCTGTCCCTGGCCTCGGACGCGCTCGTGCTGGTAGTTTCCGAAGAGACGGGCAACATCTCGGTGATCGAAGAGGGGCACATCAGCCGCAACCTGGACCCGGACAACCTGCGGCGCCGCGTCGCGCTGAAGGTCCCGTCGGCCAATGGCAACGGCCTGTCGAGGTTCAAGCTGCGCCGGTGAGCTGGGCCATCGTCACGGACGAGTGGAGGATGAAGCTGCTGGCGGCGGGGCTCGCGGTGCTGATGCTCGGGGCGGTCGCCTTCTCGCAGAACCCGCCGACCAGCGGTTCGCTCACGGTCCCGCTCCTGTACGGGGGGATCCCGGCCAACCTGGTGCTCATCAACCCGCCGCCCAGCGTCACCGTCACCTACCAGGGCGTGGCGGACGCGATCAAGAACGTGAGGGCCAGCAACCTGACTGCCACGGTGGACGTCTCCCACGCTCGGGTGGGCAGCAACGTGCTGGCCGTTGTCGCCAAGTCGACGATTCCGGACGTCTACCCCCAGAATCCGCAGCCGATCTACGTGCAGGCGGATACGTACGTGCAGAACCTGCCGCTGCAGGTTCAGGTCAGCGCGCGCCCGGCCCCCGGCTTCAACATCAGCACCACCGCGGCCGAGTGCCCCGGCAAGCCCTGCACCGCCCACTTCAGCGGTCCCGCCGCCTGGACGAAGAACCTGGTCGCCTACGTCACGTACCCGGGCAGCGTCAACCTCACGTCGGTCAGCTCCCCCAACCAGCCGATCAACCTGACCAACGTCAACGGCCCGCTCGACCTCACGGCCTGCCGCACGGACCCCTGCGCCACGCTCGACATACTCACCGCGTCGATCGTCATCACGGCCGTGCCCGGATCGAACAGCAGCACCGTGACCCTGCTCGACTCCGGATGGTCACACGGTCCGGCGGCGGGCTATCGCGTGACGGAGGTCGACATCTCGCCGAACCCGATCGTGCTCACCGGCGATCCGACCACGCTGGGCAAGATCCGCAGCATCACCCTGCCGGCCAACGACCTGAGCGGCCGGACCTCGAACGCCGTTTTCCAGGTCGCCATCCCGCTTCCCGAGGGCGTGGCCGCGAGCGTTCCAAACGCCACGGTCACGTACGTGATCCAGCCCAATCCTGCCCTGGTGAACCCGTCAGCCCCGCCTTCGGGGTAACCTGGCCGCCTCCGCAGCCGTTCCAACATTGCGCCGCAAGGGGAATCAGTGCCCCGCGAGTTCTAGTAGAGGTAAATAGATGTGCGGAATCATCGGCTACCTGGGTGAGCGGGAAGCGACCCCGATCCTCATGGAGAGCCTGAAGCGCCTGGAATACCGCGGCTACGACTCGGCCGGCGTGGCCGTGCTCGAGCAGCCCGAGCCGGGGAAGGCCGTCCGCACGAGCGTGACGAAGTCCGAGGCCAAGGTCGACATGCTGATCTCCAAGCTCGAGGCGAACATGCCGACGGGCAATCTGGGGATCGGGCACACGCGCTGGGCCACCCATGGCAAGCCGACCTACATCAACGCCCACCCGCACACCGACTGCCACGGGAAGATCTTTGTCGTCCACAACGGGATCATCGAGAACTTCGCCGAGCTGAAGGCTGAGCTGCAGGCGTCCGGTCACGAATTCCCCTCCGACACCGACACCGAGGTGGTTCCGCACCTGATCGAGTCGTACTACCGGGGCGATTTCCTCGCCGCGGTGCGGGCCGCGCTGAAGCGCATCAAGGGCGCTTACGCGCTGGCCATGTTCTCGACCGACGATCCCGAACTGCTGGTCGGCGCCAGGCTGAACGCCCCGCTGGTCGTGGGCCTGGGCGACAAGGAGTACTACGTCGCGTCCGATATCACCGCGATCATCCCCTACACGAAGCGCGTGCTCGTGCTGGGCGAGGGAGAGGTCGCGGCGGTGACCCCGCTGGGCCCGCAGGTTTCGACGCTCGACGGCAAGACCGTGCAGCCGAAGATCGTGCACGTCGACTGGGACGTCTCCCAGGCGCAGAAGGGCGGCTTCCCGCACTTCATGCTCAAGGAGATCAACGAGGCGCCGGAGGCCGTGGCCAACGCGATGCGCGGTCGTCTCAGCGATGACGGGTCGGTTTCGTTCCGGGAGTTCGACGTCACCGAGGACCAGATGCGCGACGTGCGCGAGGTGCTGCTGCTCGGCATGGGTACGTCCCTGCACGCGGCGATGGTGGGCGAGTTCGTGATCGAGGACTGGGCCGGGATCCCGGCGCGAGCGGTGGACGCGTCCGAGTTCCGCTACCGCCGTCCGACGTTCGACGAAAAGACCCTGGACGTGGTGATCACGCAGTCGGGCGAGACGGCCGACACGCTGGTCGGTCTCCACCAGGCCAAGGAGCGCGGCGCGCTGAGCGTTGCCGTGACCAACGTCATCGCCAGCTCGGCCGCCCGCGACGCCGACGGCGCCATCTACCTGCACGCCGGTCCGGAGATCGGCGTGGCATCGACCAAGACCTTTCTGGCCCACGTCGTGAGCCTCTACCTCCTGGGCATGAAGCTCGCGTCGGCCCACGGCCGGGTATCGCTGGAGCGGCGGCGCGAGCTGGTCGAAGCCCTGCGCGCCCTGCCGGACCAGGTGCGCGGGATCCTGGCCCGGGACGAAGAGATCGCGGACCTCGCGCGCAGGTACAGCCAGTACCGGAGCTTCATGTACACAGGGCGCGGGCTCAGCTACCCGGTCGCGCTCGAAGGTGCTCTCAAGCTGAAGGAGATCTCGTACATCCACGCCGAAGGCGTCAGCGGCGGAACGCTGAAGCACGGCCCGATCGCGCTGCTCGACGAGCAGTTTCCGGTCGTCGCGGTCTGCACCGTCAGCCCGACCAAAGACAAGATGGTGAGCAACGTCCACGAGATCGTGGCGCGCAACGCGCCGGTGCTCGCCCTGGTGACCGAGGGAGACACCTCGCTGGACGGTGTGGCGACCGACGTCTTCCACCTGCCGGCGGTCGACCCGGCGGCGGGCGCGATCCTCGACTCGGTGATGCTGCAGCTGTTCGCATACCGCGTGGCCGTCGAGCTCGGACGCGACGTCGACCAGCCGCGCAACCTCGCGAAGTCCGTCACCGTCGAATAGGCGGGCTCGCCGCCGGAAGGCTGCGCCGTGAACTCGGGATTGCCCCTGGTTAAATTGCCGTGTGCAGCGGATCGGGGTTGACGCCGTCTCGGTGGAACGGATCGCGCTCGCGGTCGAGCGCTCGGGGCCGGGCTTCCTGACCAGGGTCTACACGCAGGCCGAGCAGGCATACTGCGCCGGCGACGCTGAGAAGCTCGCCGGCCGGTGGGCGGCCAAGGAGGCCGTGATCAAGTGCTTCGACGGCACCGGCATCTGCTTTCCCCGGCGCCGGATCGAGGTGCTGCCCGGCCCGCACGGCGCTCCGCGCACGCGGCTGCTCGGAGACGCGCGCGGCGCGCAGATCGAGGTGAGCATCACGCACCACAGCGGCCTGGCGGTCGCGACCGCGCATCTCGAGATGCCCGAGTCCGGCTCGCTGCTGCCGGCGCCCGACGCGGTCACGATCCCGGCCCGCCCGCCCGACGCGCACAAGGGCACGTTCGGGACGGCCGTGGTTCTGGCCGGAAGCCTGGGGTTGACCGGTGCGGCCTACCTCACGTCGACCGCCGCGGCACGAACGGGCGCTGGGCTCGTGAGGCTGCTGGTCGCGGACACCATCTACCCGATCCTCGCGGCGAAGTGCACCGAGGTGATGGCGACGCCCGTGCCCGAGGTGGCCCCCGGCGCCGTCGGGCACGCCGCGTACGACTCGATCCTGCGCCAGCTCGCGGCGGCCGCGGTGGGCATCGTGGGGCCCGGCCTGGGCCGCGACAGCTCGACCTGGCGGCTGGTCGTCGACCTCGCGCAGCATGCGCGCTGCCCCCTCGTGATCGACGCGGACGGGCTGAACGCCCTCGCCGACTCGCCGCGCACCAAAGGCAAGCTCGGCCCGCGGCGGGTGCTGACGCCCCACCCGGGCGAGCTGGTGCGGCTGACCGGCAAGACCGCCGAGGCGATCAACGCGGATCGCCCGTCCGCCGCGCGCCGCGCCGCGAAGGATTGGGGCGCGATCGTCGTGCTCAAGGGCGCGCACACGGTGGTGGCCGCCCCTGACGGGCGGCTCAGCGAAGACCCGCATTCGGTGCCGGCGCTCGCGTCCGGAGGGACGGGCGACGTCCTCTCCGGCATCATCGCCGGGCTGATCTCCCAGGGCCTCGAGCCCTTCGCCGCCGCCGTCACCGGCGTGTACGTCCACGCGGCGGCGGGACGCCGCATCTCGGAGCGCATCGGCGACTCGGGACTGCTCGCCGGCGACCTGCTGCACGAGATCCCACTGGTCATGAACCTGCTGCGCCAGGGCGGACTCTGAGCTCGCTGCGCTGGGCCGACGTCGAGCTGGGCGCGATCAGCGCCAACGTCGACCTAATCCGCAGGCACATAAACGGCGCCGGGCTCTTCGCGGTGGTCAAGGCCGGCGGCTACGGCCACGGCGCGGTTCCTGTGGCGAAGGCGGCGCTGGAAGGAGGGGCGACCGGGCTGGCGGTCGCGACGCTCGAGGAGGCGGTCGCGTTGCGCGGCCTGATCGAACCCGAGCGGGTTCTGGTCATGGGCGGGCTGCTGCCGGTTCAGGCGCGGGAAGCCGCCGAGGCCGGCTGCGCCACCGGAGTCTCGAGCCGGGCCATGGTGGAGGCCCTGGGGGACGCGGGCCGCGACGTGCCCGTCCACCTGAAGATCGACACGGGCATGGGGCGTTTCGGCGTCGCACCCGAGGACGCGCCCGACCTGGCGCGACTCATCGCCGGCTCGCCCGGCGTCCGGCTGGCGGGCACCTGGACGCACTTCGCGTCGTCCGAGTCGGACGAGGCGATGACGCGCCGGCAGCTGGAGCTTTTCCTCGAGACGGTTTCGCGCTTCGAGGTCGGCCCTGGGCTCCGCCACGTGTGCAACTCGGCCGGCGCCAGGCTGCACCCCGACTTCGCGCTGGACGCGGTGCGCAGCGGCATCTCGATCTACGGGTGCGAATGGCCTGGCGCCACGCCCGCCCTGGCCCTGCGGTCGGTCGTGACCCACGTGAAGACGGTGCAGGCCGGAGCCACCGTGGGATACGGCGCGCGGTGGCGGGCGACCGGGCCGACGCGCGTCGCCACGGTGGCGATCGGCTACGCCGACGGCGTGCTCCGCGCCCGGGCCGGCAAGGGCCACGTGCTCGTCCGCGGGCGCCGGGCTCCGCTGATCGGGATGGTGAGCATGGACGCGATCACCGTCGACGTGAGCGAAGTCTCGGGCGTCGAGGTGGGGGACACGGTGACGCTGATCGGCCCTGACGGCGACGAGCGCATCACCGCGGAAGAGGTGGGGGCCTGGTCGGGAACGATCAGCTACGAGGTGCTGACGTCGATCGGCCCGCGCGTGGAGCGCCGCTACACCGGACGGTCCCCCAAGGAATAGCGCCCGGGCCGCCGCGGGTTCAAAGGTGGCGTAACCGGGTAGATGTACATTGGATCACTCATGGCCGAACCGGCCGCGGAAACCGCCTTCGCAGAGGAGGCGCTCACTCATCTCGACACCTTGTACAGGGGCGCGCTCCGGCTCACGCACGACCCGGACGCGGCGCAAGACCTGGTCCAGGAGGCATACCTGCGCGCCCTTCGCTACCAGCACAGCTATCAGACGGGCACGAACATGAAGGCATGGCTCTTCGCGATCATGCGCAACCTCTTCTGGGACCGCTTCAAGGGCACCCACCGCGAGGACGTGAGCCTCGACGACGTCGGCGACTTCGTGCTGTTCGAAAAGCTCCGCGACGAGGGCGCCCGGCCGGAGGCCGACGTCCTCGACCAGATCGCCGCGAGCGAGGTCGTAGCGGCCGTCGACAAGCTGCCCCCGCTGCATCGAGAGGTGGTCGTCCTGGTCGACGTCGAGGGGTTCTCGTACAAGGACGCGGCCGAGACGCTCGGGGTGCCGATCGGGACCGTCATGTCGCGCCTGCATCGCGCCCGCCAGCAGCTCCAAAAATCCCTCTATGACTACGCCGTCGAATCGGGTATCGTCCGCCCCAGCGGAATGGGCCAGGTGCCACAGACATGAAGTGTCAGGAGTGTGCTGACAAGCTCGACCGGTACGTCGATCGGGAGCTCACGGACACCGAGGCGCTCGAGGTCCAGCTCCACCTGGAAGGGTGCCCGGACTGCATGGACCACTTCGAGTTCGAGAACCAGCTGAAGCGGCTCGTCAAGCACTCGTGCGACTGCGACGCCGCTCCCTCGTCGTTCCGCGAAAAGCTGCGTCAGATCCTGACCTGACGTTCCTCTCCCTTGGGGGAGGGAGCGGCGGGGCGGCGTGAACCCGCAATCGCGCCTCGAGCGCGCCCGCCTCTACGTGATCACCCCCGACGCGGAGCCGGCCCGCGTCCTCGACCTCGCCCGCGCGGCCGTGCGGGGCGGCGCCGACGCCCTCCAGCTCCGCCACAAGACGCTCCCGCGGGGTGAGCTCGTGGAGCTCGCCCTGCGCATCCGGGACATAACGCGCGACGTGCTGTTCATCGTCGACGACTTCGTGGACATCGCCCTGCTCAGCGGCGCGGACGGCGTCCACCTGGGCCCGGACGACCTGAGCCTCGCCGGAGGGCGGCGCGTCGCGGGCCGCAGGCTCCTCATCGGCGCGTCGGCCTCCACGGTCGAAGCGGCGCGCGAAGCCGTCGCCGCCGGCGCCGACTACCTCGGCAGCGGGCCGGCTTTCCCGACGCCGATCAAGAGCCGGAAGCGGATCATCGGTCCAGCCGGAATCGCTGAGATCGCGCGGGCCGTCGACGTGGCGGTTTTCGCGATCGGCGGCATCGGGGAATCGAACATCGCCGAGGTCGTGGCCGAGGGGATCACGCGCGTGTGCGTCATCCGGGCGGTCGGCGCGGCCGCCGACCCGGAAGCCGTGACGAGGCGGCTGCGTGCGATGCTCGACCCGTGAAGCTCGAGGGTTTGGGGGAGCTGGAGCTCCTCCGCCGGATCAAGCCGTACCTGACCACGACCGGCTACCAGGTCGTCGCCGGCGAGGACGACGCCGCGGTGTGGCCCAGCCTGGACCCCGACTCGCCGCAGGACTACGTCGTCGCCAGCTGCGACTCCTCCGTCGAAGGTGTGCACTTCGACCTCTCGTGGATGGAGCCGGCCGACGTCGGGCACCGCGCGCTTGGCCTGGCGCTCGGGGACCTCGCCGCGAAGGGCGCCTCGCCCAAGTACATCCTGGTATCGCTCGCGGCCCCCAGGTCGTGGGAGGTCGAGACCGTGACCGCCATCTACCGCGGGATCCACCGCCTGGCGGAGCGGCACGATATCAACCTCGCGGGCGGGGACATGACCGCGATCGACGGGCCCGCGGTGATCACCCTCACGGTGCTGGGCACGACGCCCGAGGTGCCGCTGGCCCGCTCGCGCGTGCGCCCGGGCTGGGCGGTCGGCGTGACCGGACCGCTGGGGGGAGCGGCGGTGGCGTTCCGGGAGCGAAGGGTCTTCCTGCCCGAGCCCGACTTCGAGCGCGGCAGGCTCATGAACGACGCCGAGCTGGCGTGCGGCGACGTATCCGACGGCCTGGTCCGGGAGATGGAGAAGTACGCCGCCGCCTCAGGCTTCGGCTGCGTGATCCGCGGCGCGGAGGTCCCCGTGGCGCGCGGCGGGACCATGCTGGATGCGCTGACCAGCGGAGAGGAATCCGAGCTCGTCTGCGTGGGTCCGGAGGAGCGGCTGCTGCGCGCGGGCCTGCGTCCGATCGGGATGATGACGGAGGCGCCGGAGATCCGCGTGGTCGGGGCGGATGGCACGCCGCTCGACCTCCGCTCTGGTGGGTACGACCATTTTGGCGGATGAGGTGACGGCCTCTCCGGCCGAGACGGAGCTCGCGGGGCGGCGCCTGGGCGAACGGCTGCGCCGCGGTGACGTCGTGCTGCTGACCGGCGACCTCGGAGCCGGCAAGACCACCTTCGTCCGCGGCGTCGCCCGCGGCGCGGGCTCTGACGCGTGGGTCGCCAGCCCTACGTTCCAGCTCGTCCGCATCTATCCCGGGCGGCTGCAGCTCGCCCACGTCGACCTGTACCGCGTGGAGAACATGGGAGAGCTCGCCGACCTGGGCCTCGAGGAGCTGGCGCAGGACGGCGCGGTGGTGGTGGAATGGGGCGAGCGGCTGCAGGTCGACGGCGCCGCCCGGATCGAGATCGAGCACCTCGGCGGAGACCGCCGGCAGATCCGGACCGTCCATGACCTGGGTGACCGATGACCTTCGTCATCGACACCTCCTCCGCGCTCTCTGCGGTGGCGGTGCTCGACGGTTCAGGGCGGGTGGAGAAGAGCGCCGAGAGCCGCGAGCGGCTGGACTTGCCGGCCCTGTACCGGGATGAGTTCTCGGCCTTTCCGCTGACGCGCGTCGCCGTCGCCACAGGGCCGGGATCCTTCACGGGCCTTCGTGCCGGAGTGTCCTTCGGCCTGGGCCTGGCGATGGGCCTGCGCATCCCGATCGTCCCGCTGCCGACGCTGCCCCTCCAGGCTGCGCGGAGCGACACCCCGGTCACGGCGGTCTCAGAGGCCGGGCGCGGCCGCGTGTACTACATGCTCCCGGGCGGACCTGTGAAGCACGGCGAGGCGGTCGAGGTCCCGGCCGGGCATCCGCTGGTGGGGTGGGTGGCGCGCAAAACAGAGCTCGCGCTGCTGGGTGCGGGACACCGTTTCGCACCCGATTCGGAGCTGCTGACGCTCGGTGAGGCGGCGGCGAAAATCCTCGAGACGGCGCGCGAAGTTTCCTATGGTAGTCTCCAAATCGAATACATGGGCTCGTTCCAGAGGAAGCCTTAGATGGTCCAGATCCGGCAGCAGCTCGCGCTGGAGCTGATGCGCGAGGCGGACGTCAACACGGTCCAGGAGATCGAGCGCGAGATCTTCGCCACGCCCTGGCCGCGCAACGCCTACTACCGTGAGCTCGCGTCCCGCGCCAGCGCGCACTACATCGTGCTGCGCCAGGAGGGCCCGGTCGAGCGCCCTGCCGGCAACCGCGGCGCCGACTTCGACCCGACGATCCTTGGTTACGGCGGGATGTGGAGGATGTACGACGAGGCGCACATCACCACGATCGGCGTGCGGCACGACCTGCAGCACCACGGCTACGGCCGGATCGTCTTCGCCGGGCTGATCCAGGCGGCCTACGAGATGGGCGCGAAGTGGGTGACGCTCGAGGTCCGCACGACGAACGACAACGCGATGAAGATGTACGAGAACTTCGGCTTCAAGGTCATCGGCCGGCGCAAGGGCTACTACACCGACAACGGCGAGGACGCGATCGTCATGTGGTCGGATTCGATCCACTCGCCGCGTTTCCGCAAGGCGTTCGAGAGCAACCTGGAGCGCATCGAATCGGACGTGCGCGGCCTGCGCCGCGACCTGCTGGCCAAGGACCCCCAGTAGCCTTCCCGCCGTTCGGGTAGGGCACGGGCGCAGCGGCACACCACCATGGCATTCACGCTCGGCATCGAAACCAGCTGCGACGAAACGTCCGTCGCGGTCGTCGAGGACGGACGCAGGGTGCTCGCCAACGTCATCCATTCGCAGGTCGACGTGCACCAGGCTTTTGGCGGCGTGGTGCCGGAGCTGGCCGCGCGCGACCACCTCGAACGCCTGCCTGGGCTGCTCGACCTCGCGCTGGAGCTGGCCTCCGTCTCACCGGCGGACCTCGACCTGATCGCCGTGACGCGCGGCCCGGGACTGGTCGGATGCCTCCTCGTCGGATTGGGTGTGGCGCAGGGGCTGGCGGCGGCGTGGCAGCGCCCGCTGACCGGCGTCAACCACCTGTGGGGCCACATCTACGCCGCGCTGCTGAGCCGCCCTGACCTGGAGCCGCCGCTGCTCGGCCTGGTCGTGAGCGGCGCCCATTCCGACCTCGTGTCCATGCCCGAGCACGGGCGGTTCGAGATCCTCGGCCGCACCCGCGACGACGCCGCCGGCGAGGCCTTCGACAAGGCGGCGCGGATGCTGGGCCTGGGCTTTCCCGGCGGCCCGGCGCTCGACCGGCTGGCGCGCACAGGCAACGCCGGGCGGCAGGCCCTGCCGAAGCCGTCGCTGCCGGGGCTCGAGTACAGCTTCAGCGGAGTGAAGACGGCACTGCTGTACCGCCTGCGTGACCTCGGCGCGTCGCTCACCGACCAGGACAGGGCAGACCTCGCGGCGGCTTTCGAGCGCTCGGTCGTCGAGTCGCTGCTGGAGAAGCTCGAGCAAGCGCTGGACAGGACGGCGTCGAGCGAGGTCGTGGTCGCCGGCGGGGTCGCCGCGAACAGCTACCTGCGCCGCCGCGCGGCTGAGGTGGTCGCCGGGCGGGCCCGGCTCACCATGCCTCCCCTGGAGCTGTGCACCGACAACGCGGCGATGATCGCGGCCGCGGGCTACCACGCCGCCCGGCTGCCCGGCGGCTCCCAGGGGGCCGGCGTGGACCCGTCGCTCGGCTGGGACTAGCCTGGGACGGTGGGAGTGCGCGGCTGGACGATCGTCTGGCGCGGAAACCGGATCCAGGCGGATGTGCTGGCCGCCGTCCTCGAGGCCGACGGCCTGACCGTCGAGGTCTTCGGCGATCACGCCTACGGGGTGGGGATCGACCTCACGGAGGCCCGCGTGATGGTGCCGGACGACCAGGCCGGCGCCGCCCGCCGCGTGATCGAGGAGGCGGAGTCCAGGCCTCCCGAGCCGCTCGAAGAGGACGTTTAGCGGGCTCGCCCTCGGCGGTAGTAGTATTGGCAGTCGGGCTGTCCGAGTGCTAAGCGCTCGGGAGTCAGGAGTGCCAAGCGTCACCATCATCAGCTGAGGAGGGCTGCAAATGAACTTGAAACCGCTGGGCGACCGGGTAGTGGTGAAGCCGGTCGAGCGTGAGGAGAGGACCAAGAGCGGGATCGTCATTCCCGACACCGCGAAGGAGAAGCCGCAGGAAGGGATCGTCGAGGCGGTCGGCACGGGCCGGCTGCTCGACAACGGCACCAAGGTGCCGATGGAGCTGAAGGTCGGCGACAAGGTGCTGTACGCCAAGTACGCCGGCAACGAGTTCAAGGTCGACGACGTCGAGTATCTGATCGTCTCGGAGAAGGACGTCCTGGCCGTCGTCGGCGCGAACGGCAAGAAGTAAAAAACTCAGGCAAGAAGAGGGGTACTCGCATATGGCAAAGACAGTCACATTCGACGTAGACGCGCGACAGTCGCTCAAGAAGGGCATCGACACGGTCGCGCAGTCTGTCCGCATCACGCTCGGCCCGAAGGGCCGCAACGTGGTCCTCGAGAAGAAGTTCGGCGCGCCGACCGTCACCAACGACGGCGTCACGATCGTGCGCGAGATCGACCTCAAGGACCCGATGGAGAACACCGGCGCGCAGCTGCTGCGCGAGGTGGCGACCAAGACCAACGATGTCGCCGGCGACGGCACCACCACGGCGACGATCCTGGCCCAGACCATGATCAACGAAGGCTTCCGCAACGTCACGGCGGGCGCCAACCCGATGCAGCTGAAGATCGGCATCGAGTCGGCCGTTCAGGCCGTGGTCGACGAGGTGAAGAAGCTCGCGGTTCCCGTCAAGGGCCACGAGGACGTCGCGCACGTCGCGGCCATCTCGTCTCAGGACGCGAAGATCGGGGAGCTCATCGCCGAGGCGATGGACAAGGTGGGCAAGGACGGCGTGATCACCGTCGAGGACAACCAGGCGATCACGACCGAGCTCGAGTTCGTCGAAGGCATGCAGTTCGACCGCGGATACATCGCGGCCTACATGGTCACCAATCCGGACCGGATGGAGGCCGTCCTGGACGAGCCGTTCGTCCTGATCACGGACAAGAAGATCTCCTCCATCCAGGAGCTGCTTCCGGTGCTGGAGCGCGTCGTCCAGCAGGGCAAGGCGCTGCTGATCGTCGCGGAGGACGTCGAGGGTGAGGCGCTGGCCACGCTCGTCGTGAACAAGCTGCGCGGCACCTTCACCGCCGTCGCCGTCAAGGCGCCGGGCTTCGGCGACCGCCGCAAGGCGATGCTCGAGGACATGGCGATCCTGACCGGCGGCCGCGTCGTTTCGGAGGAGGCCGGGCTGAAGCTCGACCAGACCAAGCTCGAGGACCTGGGCCGCGCCCGCAAGGTCACCGTCAACAAGGACGACACCACGATCGTCGTCGACGTCGAGCAGGACGAGAAGCGCAAGCAGGCGATCCAGGGCCGCATCAAGCAGATCAAGGCCCAGATCGAGGAGACCACGTCCGACTTCGACCGCGAGAAGCTGCAGGAGCGGCTGGCCAAGCTGGCCGGCGGCGTGGCGGTGATCAAGGTCGGGGCCGCGACCGAGGTCGAGCAGAAGGAGAAGAAGCACCGCATCGAGGACGCGCTCAGCGCGACCAAGGCCGCCGTGGAAGAGGGCATCGTCGCGGGCGGCGGCACCGTGCTGCTGAACGCGCAGAAGAAGCTCGACGGGGCGCTCGGCCTGAAGGACGACCAGGCGACCGGTGTCGCGATCGTCCGCAAGGCGCTCGAGGAGCCGGTCAAGCAGATCGCGCTCAACGCCGGCAAGGAAGGCTCGGTGGTCGTCGAGACCATCCGCAAGAGCAAGGCCGGCGAGGGCTACGACGCCGCGAACGACCGCTACCTGAACATGTTCGAGGCCGGAATCGTCGACCCGGCCAAGGTCACGCGCTCGGCGCTGCAGAACGCCGCGTCGATCGCCGCGATGGTGCTGACCACCGAGGCGATGGTGACCGAGGTCCCGGAAGAGAAGAGAAACGCGGGTGGCGGAATGCCGGGCGGCATGTCGCCCGACATGATGTAAGGACGTCTCAAGCAAAGTTCTCTGGAGAGCCCCTCGCCGTGGCGGGGGGCTCTTTCTTTTTCGGCCCCGGTGGCTTGGCCTGGAGGCCTAGGTTCGGCTTTTCAGCGAGGTCCGTCCGCGTCTCCGGACGGCGGGCTCGCGGCCCGGCGGTTCGTCGACGGGGATGATCCCGCCCATCCCGGCCAGCCGCCGGCCGGCGAAGGACACCGCGAAGGGCAGGGCCAGCATGATCGTCGAAACGATCACGGACAGCGGGTCAGGCAGCCGCTGCGGGTCTTTCAACCCGACGTAGGTGAGGTAGCCGCCTCCGGCGGCGGTCAGGAGGACGATCAGGACCGCCGCGCCGATCGCCCACACGCGGTACTCGCGGTAGAGCGGTGGGGCGTTGCGCGAAGCCAGGCGCAGGAGCCACCACGCGGTGAGGCCGTTGAGCACCAGGCCGGAGATGAGGGCGCACGCCGCGATCCCGATCCGGAACTGCATCAGGTGCACCATGACGAACGCGGACGCGTTGACCGCCAGGATGCCCACCGGCGTGATCACGCCAAGGGCGAGAAGGGCGAACTCCCTGACGCGGCGGGCGTCTAGCCTGTTCGTCTAAGGAGGTGGCGGGGGTCTAGTGCCCGCAGCCGCAGGCCTGCGCGCCGCCGGCGTCGTCGCCGGTGTCGAACGAGTGCCCGCACGAGCACGAGTGCACCGCGTTGGGGTTGTGCACCGTGAAGCCGGCGCCCATCAGGCTGTCGACGTAGTCGATCTCCGACCCGCGGATGTAGGAGACGCTGAAGTCGTCGATCAGGATCTGCACGCCGTCCTGGTCGATCACGACGTCGTCTGCCCGGCGCTGGTCGTCGAAGGCCATGCCGTACTGCATCCCCGAGCACCCGCCGCCGCTGACGAAGACGCGCAGCGCGAGCTGGGGGTTGTCCTCTTTGGAGAGAAGGTCCTTCAAGCGGGTCTGGGCTTCCGAGGTGAGTGAGACGACAGCTTGTTCGATCACGCTCAAGATGGTACCAGCCCGCCGCGAATCGGTCCCGGCGTTAACGGCGGCCGAGCTTGAAGCCCTTCTTCTCCTTCTGCTCGACGCCGCCGGCGGCCCCGGCGATCAGCTGGGCGAGCTGCTCCACGCCGCGGGCGATCTCGCTCTTGGGATCGGTCAGGACGAGGATCTCGCCCTTCACCGCCGCCTCGTCGGGCTTGGTGCCGTCGAAGCCGAGCTCGACGGCAAGGTCTTGCTTTAGAGTCCGTACGACGTCCTCCTTGCCGACCACGGACTTCGGCACCTTGTTGTTAAGGGCCAGGACGATCCGGCCCGGGACGATGTTCAGCACGTTCGTGAATATGTTCAGGAGCTCGCCCACGTCCTTGAGGGAGGAGAGCTCCGGCGTGACGATGACGAGCACCCGCTGGGAGTGGTCGAGCACGCTGATCACGATGTCCGTGAACGCGACGCCGAGGTCGAAGATGATGTAGCGGAAGGCGTTCACCAGGATGCCCATCGCCCGGTTGACCAGGTCGACCGTGATGAGGTCCGCCTGCTCGGCCCGGAGCACGCCCGGCAGCAGCATCATGCCCGCAGGGTGGTGGAGGATGGCGCCCAGCACCGCCTCTTCGAAGTTGTTCGCCGGGACCTGGCTGGCCGCGGCGAGGCATCCCGTCGGCGTCAGGTAGGAGAGCAGCGCCGCGTGGTTGTAGGGGAGCGCGAGGTCGACGAGCAGCACCTCGCCGGGGAAGCGGCGCGCGAGCGACGCGGCGAGGTTGACCGCGATCGTCGTCCGGCCGGACCCGCCCTTGGGCGAGTACACCGCGACGGTCGACGCCGCCTGCTCGGGCGCGACCATGCGGGCGCGGGCGATCAGGTTGGGCAGCGTGTCCTTGCGCTGCTCGACGAGCTTGGTCAGCTCGATCAGCGCGTCGGATTCGGCGGGCAGCGTCTCGTAGAGCGTCTTGCGGTCGAGGGTCAGCAGCCGGCAGTCCTCCAGGGCCCGGACGCTCGCCGTGCGGGTGTCCTCGGAGATCAGGGCCATCTCGCCGAAGAAGTCGTCGGGGCCCATCAGGGCGATCGTGATGGTGTGCCCGGGCGACTCCTCGACGTAGACCTCGCAGCGGCCCGACTCGATGATGAACATCGTGTCCCCGGGATCGCCCTGGTGGACGATCACCGAGCCCTTGGTCGCCGAGGCGGGCATCAGGCGCCGGGCCAGGGCGTGGAGGATGTTGTCCGGGAGCGTGAAGAAGATCGCGACGCGCTCCAGGATCTGGAAACGCCTTCGCAGGTCGTCTGGGCTGCCAGTCGTGGGCCGCTCGCTGTCGCTCACGCCGAGGGAATTATAGGTATGGGGTCTCGCTCCCTCTCCGGTTCAGTCTGTGAGCTGCCGTCGGGGCGGCGAGAGAGGGGATTTCGGGCGTTGGTAGACTTACCGGCTGCCGGTCCCGTGGTGTAGCCTGGCCAAACACGCGGCCCTGTCAAGGCCGAGAACGCCGGTTCGAATCCGGTCGGGACCGCCATTCAACTCGCGGTAGAAGTCCTGGGCGCTACCGGAGAGGTGGCCGAGTGGTTGAAGGCGGCGGTCTCGAAAACCGTTATGGGTCACTGGCCCATCGAGAGTTCGAATCTCTCCCTCTCCGCCACGGTCTTGGCGAGCGCCATATTCCGCGCGTTTTGCGCCAGACGTGCCTTTCGGGTCAGGTATTCCGCGCGTTT
>CAZLJC010000037.1:14048-18351 GCA_964559855.1 uncultured Actinomycetes bacterium | reverse complement strand
GCGCGATTCAACGGGCAAATCGTCGTGTACAAGGCTGTCGTACCCACGTCCTGACCGGGTCGAGCAACGCCACGTTACATGTGAGCCGTTCGAAATACTCGACGTCCGAGCCCTCACGCTCGGTGCCGCATAACGCCGTCCTGGTTACGTCGGCCGAGCGCTCGATAGAGGGGCGGCCGGGAGCTAATCAGCTGGCGGCGGGCCGCTGGCTGACGCCAACGTCGCGTCTGACCGCGACCACCGCCCAGATGATCTCGACGACGCCAAACGGCCACGCGCCGGAGAGAAATCCGTAGGCGCTCGAAAGAAGGCAACCGGCTGCGAACGCAAGGACAAATCCTGGGTGACGGTGCTCAAGCGCATACATCACCATCATGAAAGTGACGGCGACTATCCCGGACACCGTGATGACAAGACCGCTGCTACTCACTGTCACCTCCCGGGACGACACACTGAGCGGTTTCTCCGGCGGTTACAGCCAGCTGCGTGAAGTCGAGTGGCACAGGAATAGGGCCGAATGCTTGTATGGCTTCGTCGAATGACGTAACCTCATCGCCAGCGGTCAAAAGCCCGGCATACGCTTTTCAGACCGTTGCGTTTTCGGTCCGCGCGGACCGGTTTGAATACAGATCGGTGGTGGCGGGCTGCAAACCGCCACGGTCCAAGCATTTCCATGGTTGTCCGCCGCGACCGTCATCGAGGTCCGGCGTCCGACACGCGAGGATCGACGTCCCCGCGGCAAGTCCGGTCCGGCTGACGCTGATGCGGCGGCGCAAGCGGTGCTCTCGGGCAAGGCGCGAGCGGTCCCGAAAGCAGGGGGTGCGAGCGTCGAGATGATCCGACCCCTCCGCACCGCCAAGGTGGCCCGGTCAAGGCGCGAACCCAAGCCCTCAATGCTTTGAAGGTCTTGACCATCATGGCGCCAGATCCAATCCGCGAGTCGCTGCGCGACCTCTCCGCCGCAAGGCCGGCAACCGTTAAGTGACGGACCTCCCGCCATCCTGCGGCCCCGATCAAAAGCTCCAGGGCTTCCCCAGCTGGGGTGGTGCATTGATCCTGGAAATCGCCCCCGGCAGGTGCGGGGAATTTCCGCTCGCGGCCTTCGGCGGCCGGCTGAGCTCACGACCCGGCCATCAGGCCAACCACGTGCGGAGCCAGTGACGACACAGGGGTTCGGTAGGCGTTCAGGCTCGTGGACGCCGGCGAACCCGGATGCCAGTCGAACTTGAGATGCCCATCGCGCTCCGACGGCCCGCACACCGCCCGCAGCCCATCCGACGGGATCAGCAGGCACTCCTCGTGGAACCGCCTCTCCTCCCGGAGCCAGGCCAGGACGGCGAACCAGGTGGTGGGGGAGGACCGAAAGCTCGACGCCAGCACGGTGACGGTCGCCGCGGGGTGGACCGAGTCAACGCCCACCGTCTTGACCTGCAGCCCGACCACCCGGCGGCTCGTCAGGTGCAGGACGGCCAGCTCGGACGTCTCGAGGTCCGGGAAGGCGCGAAACAGGTTCAGCTCGCCGTCCTCGGCGAGCATGCGTACCACCTCAGACTCGCCCAGGAAGCCGAGATCGCTGCGCCACACCGGATTGGGCTCGAGCACCTCCTCGGCGGCCAAGGCCGGCGCGACGCCGAAGCGTTCGCTCAGGCGCTCGGTCGGAACCAGATAAGGCAGCCACCGGCTGTCCGAACGCGGGCTCATGCCGAAACCCATCGAATAGATCGGCCGGCCGTCCCACGTGCTCCGCTCCGCCAGGCGCTTGAAATCGCCCTCGGGCGCGACCAGCATGGTCGGCCCGAGCCCCGCCTCCTTCACCAGCCCGCCCAGGACCAGCGCGCCGTCGTCCCGCAGCGAGTCCGCCCACACGACCAGGTGCACCTCCCCCTCCTTCAATGTGGAGCGGCCCTTCGCCTGCACGGGGATGTACGTCCCGTCATCGATGCGATGGACCAGCGCGTCGATGCCGCGGTCGGCCAGAGGAAGAAACACGTGGAGCCGCCCGCGCGATTGCTCCGTCAACAGAGCCCACAGCCGGAACTCGAACACCTGGCCGGAGGCGCTCGCCTCCTCGCGGGTCCAGGGCCCGGTCAGCATCAGGCGCGAAGGGCCGCCACCGCGGCCGGCGGCGAAACCGCGGGCGCCTTGCGCGTGATGTGGTAGTGCAGGCGCAGCATCGGCAGCCCCCACCACCGCAAGAAGTGATCGGTGCGCACGGTGCCGTCCGCGTCGGGATAGACGTGGAAGTGCTCCGTGAGCCCGCGCACGTACCACACCCGCAATCGCCCGCCACCCCGCTCCGTCACGCGGTAGAACCCCGGGTCCCCGAACCGCCGCCCCGCCGACACCAGCCGGAACGACCCGTCCGCGTCCAGCTCCGGGCGCAGCAGCACCGTCGCGTTGCCGCCCGCGACGGGAAACACCGTCTTCACGCACGGCGCGTGGCCCGGCGGCGCGACGATCGAATAGAAGCCCGAGTAGATGACGCGCTCCGTCCCGCGGTTGCGGCGCAGCCAGCTCGTGTACACGGCGCGGCCGCTCGCGTCGCAGAGCTGCTCGATCTCGCTCGTCATCCCGCGCGCCGTCTCCAGCGGATACATCGGGAAGTTCAGCTGCTCCATCCGCCGGCTGACGAACGTCATCAGCGCCCAGCCGAAAGGCCAGAACAGGGGCGACCACTGCGACCACACGTCGAGGTGATAGGCGCTCGTGTGCTCGTAGAAGTCGCGCACGGCGGCGTTCAGCCCGCCCGAGTCGAAGCCCTCGCCGCCGAGCCCCGACATATCGGCCAGCAGCCCGAGGTCGTCGCCGCTCCGCACGCTCAGCCCCGAACCGGCGGCGAGCGAATGGTGGAACTCCGCCCCGATCAGCTTCGGCCCGGTCGGCCCGTCGAGCCACGGAAACTGGCCCCGCATGACGCGCTGGCCGAACAGAAAGCAGAGGAAGAGGATGAACGCCTCTGCCACCCGGCCGACCAGGTCACGCATGCCGCTCACTGTAAGCGCGGGCCGCGCGATCGCAACCCGCTTTGACGCCTCAGCCGCAGAGGCGCCGGGCGACCGCCGTGTACACCTCCACGCACCGCTCCACCGAAGCCAGGTCGACCCACTCCACGTCCGCGTGCTCGCCCTCGCCCGACGGGCCGAAGCACACGGTCGGAATTCCGGCCGCGTTCATCAGCGCCATGTCCATCCAGTACGGCACGCCGATCACCGCCGGGCCGCCCGCGGCCTCAGCCACCGCGCGGCTCAGCTCGTGCTCCGGCGACATCTCCGAGGGCGGCCGCTCGAGCATCAGCTTCACCGCGGCGTTCGCGGCGCCCTCGGCCAGCGCCTCGAACTCGCGCACCACGCTCGCCCCGTCCTCGCCCGGCACCGTGCGCCGCTCGAACGTCGCGACGCAGCGATCGGGATACGTGCTCATCTCCGCGCCCCCGGCAATCACCGAGCAGTGCACGGACCCCGTACCGAGCAGCGGGTGCCGCGGACCGGCGCGGAGGCGGCCGTCCAGCTCCCGCACGCCGGCCAGCACCGGACCCATCGCCGCGATCGCATCCACGCCCAGGTCCGCCCGCGACCCGTGCGCGGCCACGCCGCGCGTCTCGACCTCGATCCACGCGAACCCCTTGTGCGCCACGCAGAGCTCCAGCCCGGTCGGCTCGGAGACGATCCCGAAGTCGGCGGTGAACCGCTCCAGCACGGCCGCGGTGCCGGTGCTCGCCACCTCCTCGTCGGCGACGGCCGTGACGATCACGTCGCCGCGCAGCCCAAGGCCGGCCGCCTCGCGCGCGGCCAGCATGATCGCGGCCAGGCTCGCCTTCATGTCGTACGCGCCGCGGCCGTAAAGCCGCCCGTCGCGCACGACCGGCGAGAACGGGTCCGCCATCCCGCCCGGCCCCACCGTGTCCAGGTGCGCGTTCAGCATCAGCGAGCGCCCGCCGCCCGAGCCCCGCGCCCCGCCCACCACCGACGGCCGGCCCGCCACCGGCTCGCCCACCGTCACCTCGAGGCCCGCGTCGCGCATCCACGCCGCCACGAAAGCGGCGATCTCTGCCTCGCCCGAGCCCGCGGGCACGAGGTCCGGGTTCACGGACTCGATCGCCACCAACCGCGAGATAAGGTCCTCCAGCTCGCGCCGCATAACCAGCCCATTCTTCACCCTTGCCACCGCATAACCTCCACATCCCTCCCGCTTTTCTGGGCGGCCATATGCTCACCTGAGTCGGCTCGTGCAAGGGGGCACGAGGTTGGATTCAGGAGGATGCCCATGACTCGATCGTCTCGACGCGTGCTGACTTTGGCGATCG
>CAZLJC010000037.1:0-13948 GCA_964559855.1 uncultured Actinomycetes bacterium | reverse complement strand
TTCAGGAGGATGCCCATGACTCGATCGTCTCGACGCGTGCTGACTTTGGCGATCGGCTCGATTTCGGTCCTTGCAGTGTCCGCGATCCCGGCCGGCGCAGGCGGCGCCAACACCGCCACCCCGATCAAGCACACGATCATCCTGTATCAGGAGAACATCTCCTTCGACCACTACTTCGGAACGTACGGCCACGGTTCGAACGGAATCCCGGACGGCTCGGCCCTCTCCTACACGTCTCCGACCAACGGCCAGACGTATGGGCCGTACTCCCCGACGCAGCTGAGCGGGCAGACGCAGGGCCGCACCTGTGACGTCGACCACAACTACAGCCACATGATCCAGATGGCCGACCACGGCGCGATGGACAAATACCTGCAGTTCAACAACAACAAGACCGAGCCCAACCCGAGCGACCCGTCGACCTGCCCTCGCTTCGAGAGCTTCGCGGCGCCCGGCGACGGCCTCACCGCGCTGGCGAACTCGTACTACACCGGCACCCCGGGCGACCCGAACGCTCCGCTGCAGAACTACTGGAGCCTCGCCTCGCAGTACGTCCTGGCCGACAACTTCTTCCAGGGCGTGTACGGGCCCTCGACGCCGGGCGCCGAATGGCTCGTCGCGGCGACCAACAACACCACCGGCGACCCGAACCCGATCGGCGACGTCTGCAACGATTACCCCGCGTCCATGCCGCAGGTGGACATCCCCAACCTCGGCCAGGAGGCCAGCGCCAAGGGCTGGAGCTGGGCCTGGTTCCAGGGTGGGTTCGGCACCTGCGCCACCAGCGCCGCGGGCGGCTACAGCCCGCACCACGACCCGTTCCAGTACTTCACCTCCACCGCCGACCTCAACCACATGTACGCGTACGACCCCAACATGGCCTACCAGCAGCCCAACCGGCACCAGCGCGACCTGGACGTCCTCTACGACGCGCTGGCCGGCACGCCGGTGTCGGGCACCGACACGGTGCCGCAGCTGCCTTCGATCTCCTGGGTCAAGGCGCCGGAGCTCTACGACGGGCACCCCGGCTACTCCGGCCCGGCCCTCGACGACCAGTTCGTCGGCGACCTCTACAACCGCGTCAAGAACAGCCCGTACTGGAAGGACACCACGATCATCGTGGCCTTCGACGAGACCGGTGGGTGGTGGGACCACGTCGCCCCGGTCGACCTGGGCGGCCAGTTCGCCACCTGGGTCGACGGCCAGCCGAACACCAACGGCGGCTGCCAGTACCCGGGTGTGCCCGGCGCCTCATGCGCCGAGGCGGGCCTCGGCCCCCGGATGCCCGTGCTCGTGATCTCGCCGTACGCCAAGCACGGCTACGTCGACCACAAGCAGCTCGACACCTCCTCGCTCGACCAGTGGGTCGAGTCGAACTACAACCTTCCCGCCCTGGGCGTCTGGGGCGACCGCGACACGCAGGCCGGCAGCCTGAACAACGCCTTCAACTTCGCCGGCGCCTAGCTCTCCGACCCCAAAAAGACCTCCCCGGACATGCACGGCGAGGGCCCGCAGCGGGCCCTCGCTCCCTTTTTGGGGCCCTGAAAAGTGCCCCGGCCATTTTCATTTCGGCGCAAGGATTCGCCGGAACGGCCGTTGAGTGTCTCTGTCAGTTCGCCATAACCCCTGGAGCGGAGCCTTCTCCTCCACCTACTCCGGCGAAGGTCGAGCTCCTACCGACCCGGCGGGCCCCCCTCCCTGTCAGCCCGCCGGGCTCCGGTGGGGTCGGTCTGCAGCTCTAACCGACCACCCTGATCGTCCAGAAGTCTGCGGCCAGCCCGGGCTGGATCAGGTAGGGATAGGGCAGCGTGAAGTAGCCGCTCATGCCCCAGCCGCTGCCCCACGAGTTGCGCACGATGAACCACTGCTTCGCGTCGTCGTAGCCCACCGCCATCACGGCGTGCCCGCCCACCGACCGCTCCGACCACGAGGGCATCGGCGCGTGGCCCGTGCGGGCGACGGCGGGTGATTCGAAGCTCTCGTAGACGGTGAACCCGAACACGAAGGGATAGCCCGAGGCGAGGCATCCCTTCATCTGGTTCTGGTCCTGCACCAGTCGGTTGTAGACGACGGCCCGGTCGCGCACCGCGTTGCGGTAGGCGCGGTCGGGCGGCTTCGTGGCGAACTTCGCGATCACGTACGGCCAGTCCGGCTCGGGCGGGGCGCCCACGCTCGCCACCGACTTGATCCCGTCCCGGAGCTGCGCGCCGCTGTCCGAGCTCACCGAGTGCTCGATCACGCGCTCGTTGTAGTAGATGAAGAGCCGCGAGGGGACGAACACCTCGAGCCGCTGCTTCATCCGCTCGAACTCGAGGGCCGCCGCGATCGCGTTCGCGGTGCAGCTGCCCAGCGCGCCCTGGTTGTAGACCGGCGGGCACTTGCGCCGCAGGTCGACCCTGGCCGGCAGCGCGGTGAGGAACTGCGCCGGCGCGGAGTAGAGGTGGTCGCGCTGGTCCGGCTGGTCGGGGATCCATCCGTAGCGCGAGATCTTGCGTGGCTTGGTCATGACCCCTCCTACAGGTAAGGCCAGTTCGCGACGCTGGGTCCGTCGCCGACGTATGCCTCCACTCCGTGCGGAAAACGGTGCGCCTCGAGCGCGATCGCGGTCGCGCGCGCGTGCCCTTCCAGCAGCACGAGCCTGCCGTCGGGCCGGCGGAGGGCGATGAGCTCGGGGATCCTGCGGTCCGAATGACACAGGCCCGACGCGAGCGACAGCACGACCATGTTGGTCGCATCGCCGGTGAACACGTGCCCCACGTTGGTCGCGCCCTCCGCCACCTTGCGCGTCGCCGGTGAGAGGAGGTGCCACGCGCCCTCGCGCCGCGCGTACAGCAGCTCCGAAACCTCGTCGGTCATGAGCCGCCAGCGGCGCCACGTGAGGTCGTTCCCCAGGCCCTCGGCGCTGCCCACGCCGCGGCCGAACCCGTAGATCTCGGTGACGATCTCGCGGCGGTATCTGTTCTGCTCCGCGTCGCGCAGGTCGGGCGTGCGCGCGGCCTTCAAAGCCGCGGCCAGGTTCGCCGGATTGGGCGGGTTGCCGACCAGGTAGGCCTGGAAGTCCGGCGACTCGATCTCGGCCTGCAGCCAGGCGAGGATGACCTGGTCTTCGGTGGCCGATCCGAGGTCTTCCACTGGGAGTGCGAAAATATCACCTCGATGCCCACAACCAAGTCTCGACGCACAGTCACGCCCCGCCGCGCCACCCCGGCGCGGGGCAAGAAGAAGTGGATCTACCAGTTCTCCGAGGGTTCGGCCGCCATGCGCGATCTGCTCGGCGGCAAGGGCGCCGGCGCCGCCGAGATGACGCGCGCGGGCATGCCCGTGCCGCCCGGCTTCACCATCACGACCGAGGCGTGCCGCGCCTATTACGCCGCGGGCGGCAAGTTCCCGGCCGGGCTGTGGGACGAGGTGCCGGCCAACCTGAAGGTGCTCGAGCGCAAGGCGGGGAAGAGGTTCGGCGATCCCCGGGATCCGCTGCTCGTCAGCGTGCGCTCAGGCGCCAAGTTCTCGATGCCGGGAATGATGGACACCGTCCTCAACCTCGGCCTGAACGAGGAGACGGCCGAGGCGCTGGCCGCCCTGACCAAGAACGAGCGGTTCGCCCTCGACGCGCGGCGCCGCTTCATCCAGATGTTCGGCAAGACGGTGAAGGGCATCGACGGCGACAAGTTCGAGCACGCGCTGACCGAGGCGAAGAAGAAGGCCGGGGTCAAGACCGATCCCGAGCTGAAGCCGCAGCACCTGCGGCCGCTGGTCGCGCGGTTCCTCGAGATCTACAGGCGGGAGACCGGACGCGACTTCCCGACCGACCCGGTCGAGCAGCTGCGCGACGCCATCGAGGCGGTGTTCCGCTCGTGGAACACGGACCGCGCCAAGACGTACCGGCGGATGGAGCGCATCCCCGACGACCTCGGCACCGCGGTGAACGTGCAGATGATGGTCTTCGGCAACATGGGCGACGACTCGGGCACCGGCGTCGCGTTCACCCGCAACCCGATCGCGGGCGCGCGGGAGCTGTACGGCGACTACCTGGCCAACGCGCAGGGCGAGGACGTCGTGGCCGGCGTGCGCGACACGGAGCCGATCAGCGCGATGAAGCAGCGCATGCCCAAGGTGTACGCGCAGTTCGAGCGCTACGCGCGCGAGCTGGAGAAGCACTACAAGGACGTGCAGGACCTCGAATTCACGATCGAGCGCGGAAAGCTGTACATGCTGCAGACGCGCAGCGCCAAGCGCACCGGCGAGGCCGCCGTGCGGATTGCCGTGGACATGGTCAAGGAGCGCCTGATCACCAAGCGCGACGCCGTGGCGCGCGTCGAGCCGCGCCAGCTCGAGCAGCTGCTTTTCCCGCGCGTCGACCCCGCGGCCAAGGCGTCACCGCTGGCGCGAGGCGTCCCCGCCTCGCCGGGCGCGGCGAGCGGCGGTGCGGTCTTCGACGCCGACACCGCCGTGACGTGGGGCAAGCAGGGCAAGGCCGTGATCCTGGTCCGCGTCGAGACCAACCCCAACGACGTGCACGGCATGGTGGAGGCGAAGGGCATCCTCACGCAGACCGGAGGCACGGCGTCGCACGCCGCCCTCGTCGCCCGCGGCATGGGCCGCCCGTGCGTCGTCGGCGCGAGCTCGCTCGACGTCGACGTGCGGCAGCGCCGCTTCTCGGTCAACGGAACGACCGTCAAGGAGGGCGACCAGATCACGATCGACGGGACGACCGGCGACGTGTACGTCGGCAGCGTGCCGACCATCGAAGCCCGGTCCCTCAACCAGCACCCCGCGGCGAGCTCGATTTTGAGGTGGGCCGACGAGTTCCGCCGCCTCGAGGTCTGGGCGAACGCCGACTACCCGCGGGACGCCACCAAGGCCAGGGAGAACGGCGCGCAGGGAGTGGGGCTGTGCCGCACGGAGCACATGTTCATGGAGCAGGACCGCCTGCCCATCGTGCAGGCGATGATCATGGCGGACACCACCGAGGACCGCGAGAAGCAGCTGGCCAGGCTGCTGCCGATCCAGCGCGGCGACTTCGAAGGCATCTTCCAGGCGATGGCCGGGCTGCCGGTGATCATCCGGCTGATCGACCCGCCGCTCCACGAGTTCCTGCCGAGCCTCGAGGAGCTGATCCGCGACACGACGCATCTCAAGGACACGGGCGAGAACCCGGCCGAGCTGGCGCAGAAGGAGAAGGTGCTCGCGCGCGTGCAGGAGCTGCACGAGGCCAACCCGATGCTCGGACTGCGCGGCGTCCGGCTCTCCATCCTCTATCCCGAGATCCCGCGCATGCAGGTCCGCGCGATCATCGAGGCCGCCGCCAACCTGCGCAGGAAGAAGGTCGACGCGCGCCCCGAGATCATGATCCCGCTCGCCGGCACCGTGGCCGAGCTGCGCGCCGTGCACGCTGAGCTGAAGCCCGTGGCGGAGGCGGTGCAGAAGGAGACGGGCGTGAAGGTGCCGTACAAGTTCGGCACGATGATCGAGATCCCTCGCGCCGCCCTCACGGCGAGCGAGATCGCGCAGGAGGCGGAGTTCTTCTCCTTCGGCACGAACGACCTGACCCAGACCACGTTCGGCTTCTCCCGCGACGACGCCGAGCGCGCGTTCATCGTCCGCTACCTCGAGCAGAAGATCCTGCCCCGCAACCCCTTCGAGACGATCGACGAGAGCGGCGTCGGCCGCCTGATGGACTGGGCGGTCAAGGAAGGCCGCCGCACCCGCCGCGACCTCGAGGTCGGAATCTGCGGCGAGCACGGGGGAGACCCGGACTCCATCCATCTCTGCCACCGGCTGGGCCTGAACTACGTCTCGTGCAGCCCGTTCCGCGTCCCCGTGGCACGGCTCGCCGCCGCGCAAGCGGCGATCGGCGCAATCAGCTCGTCGGGTTAGCGTCCTTTACGCGCTCGGCGCGCAGGGCACCGGCACCAAGTAACAGGCCCGTCAAGCCGCCCAGTTCTCGCCGGGTCCGCGCGCCCGGGCGTACAGGAACCGGTCGGGAGGGATGAAGCGCAGCTCTTCGCCGGCCCTGACCACCTGCCATTGCCCCTCGTGCACCAGGCGGTGGTGGTAGTAGCACAGGAGGATCAGGTTGCCCGGCTTGGTCTTGCCGTTTCGCGAGACGAACTCGATGTGGTGCGCCGCCGACCAGCTCGCCGGACGGTCGCAGCCCGGCCACCGGCAGTGCTGGTCCCGGGCCTTGAGCGCCCGCCGCATCGAAGGTGAGACCGCCCGCGTCGCGCGGCCGACGTCGATCACCACCGAGTCCGCCTTCAAGACGCGGTGCAGCGTCCCGTCGCAGGCCAGCCGCTGCGCCGTCTTGCTCGAAACCGGAAGTCCCGGCTCCAGCTCTGAAGCCGCGGCCCCGAGCTCGCCCTTGAGGCCCTGAATCGTCGTGGAGAGGCTGACGTGGGGCCGCACGCCGTTGCGCCGGGGAAGAGTGCCCGCGTCGAGCGCGTGGTGCGCCATCTCCGAAAGCGCATCGGCCCGTCGCTGCCGCGGCTCCCGCCGGTCGGCCTGGCCCAGGGGCTTGGCCAGGGCGTCGATCGCGGCCTTCAGCGCCGCGCCCGACTCGGCCTCGAGCAGCCCGTCCAGCTTGAACATGCCTCCCAGTTCCGAGATGTAGAGGTAGCGCTGCTCGTAGCTCTCCTCGGCGTCGCGCTCGAAGCCCTCCGGATCCCAGGCATGCCGGGCCGATAGGGCCAGGAAGCGCAGGTGCTTGAGGGAGAAGCGAGTGGCGTACTCGACCCACTGCGCCTCGTCGATGTGGTCTCGCTTGTCGCCCAACTGTTCCGCGAGGTGACAGATGACAGAGGCGGCCTGGTAGCCGATCTGACCCTGTTTGACCGCCGCCTCCACCCCAGGCAACGTCGCGAGCTGCCGGCCCACGCAGAGGCGATCGGCGGCAGAGGTCTTTGAGAGCAGGCAGCGGGACGCGACCCAGGCGACAGGAGTCTGGCCGGCCGCGTTGTGGTCACCCCGCTCAGTGGCGAGGGCCAGGACGCGGCAGAGCTTGGTCTGCAGTGAGTCGATCAGGCGGGCGAGTTCCTTGGCCTCGACGAGGTGGTTGGGAAGGTCGAGAACAGGGGCGCCGTACATGTTCCAATGATACGAACAACCGTCCGAGAAGTCAACTATCCATAAGATATTTCTGATCTTGAATTGGCTCCTTTTTGCTGGGCTTAGCCACGCACCCGGCCTCTCTATGCCGGCGCCCTTTGTTCCGCCGGCGCCCTCTCTGCCGCCAGGCCCCGCTCCGCCACCCTCTTCACTGGACCGTCCTCACCGAGCCCTCTCGCCACTGAAAGGAATCAGCCTCGCCACCAACGCCGCGACGCGATCGGCTTCGCGGACGCCAGCGAAAGAGCTTCGCGATCTGAGGCCGAAAGCGAATCAGCTTCGCGATCGCAAGCGAGACAGGTTTCGCGAGCGAAGCAGGCTTCGCGGACGCAAGCGAAGCAGCTTCGCGATCTGAAGCCGAAAGCGAAGCAGGCCTCGCGAACGCAAGCGAAACAGCTTCCGAACGCAAGCGAAGCAGCCCTCGCGGACGCAAGCGAAGCAGCCGTCGCGATGGCAAGCGAAGCAGCCGTCGCGATGGCAAGCGAAGCAGCTCTCGCGAACGCAAGCGAATCAGAGCTTCTCACCCAAGCGAAACAGCTCGGGCCGCGAGGCCCTCTCAACCACCCTCTTCCCAGCCCGCCCGCTCCTGGCGCAGCACTGGCCGCCAGACGTCCCTGGCCGCCCCCACCCGACGCCCCACTTGACAACCCCCCGACGACTTTGGTTGAATAACCAAACAACATTGGTTGACCATTCAACCAGTGAACCTCACGAACAACCAAGGAAGACCAAGATGCCCACCGACAACCGCGCCAAGATCCTCCAGGCCGCCTTCGCCGTCCTCAGCCGCAGCGGCTACGAAAACACCTCGATCAAGGACATCGCGGAGGAGGCCGGCGTGGCCCAGGGCCTCGTCCACTACTACTTCAAGTCCAAGCAGCAGCTCGTCCTCGCCGTGATGGAGGACGTCTGCCGCGAGATGAAGCTCAACTCCTCCGCCGGCACCGCCGGCGCGTACGAGGCCTACGAAAAGCTCAAGACCAGCCTCCGCGACGGCCGCGCCACCCAGGCCCTCTACATCCAGCTCCTCGCCGTCGGCCTTCACGACAAGGAGGTCGGCGCCGGCGTCCTCAACTTCCTGCTCGACGACCGCGCCCACATCGAGCAGATCGCGCGCGAGGTGCTCGCCGAGCGCGAGCAGGACCCGCGCCCCGCGCGAGCCATCGCCTCCGTGGTCGAGGCCGCGGTGCTGGGCCTGATGATCCAGAACCTCGTCGACCCCGACTTCAACGCGGACGAGGCCGTCGACGCCCTCAACGCGATGTCCCTCTCGATCGCCTTCCCGCGCAACCCGGAACCGGCGACCGAAGCCACCACCAACTAGAGGGAAACCAACAAAGGAACCAGGAGGAAGAAAGAAGGTGTTTGTTCGCTGGGGTCGATTCGTCTACCGCCACCGCTGGCCCACGCTCGTCGGCTCGGGCCTCCTGCTGGCCCTCTCCATCGCCGGCCTGCTGATGGGCGGCACCCTCACCAACGGAGGCCCGCTGCGCAGCAACCTCCAGGCCGCCACCGCCGGCAACCTGATCTCCTCCGAGCTCGAGACCGGGACCCAGGCCGTGAGCACCGAGAGCTTCGACCTCATCTTCAAGAGCGACACCCTCTCCGTCACCGACCCCCAGTACAGGGACGCCCTCAACGCCGCCATCGCGCCGATCCAGAACGACTCGCGCGTGACCGGCGTCTCGACGCCCTACAACGTCCCCGCCATCGCCGCCCCCAACCTGATCTCGAAGGACGGGCACGAGGCCCTGGTCGTCGTCCAGATCAACACCACCGGCCGCGCCTCCTGGGCCACCTACAACGCCCTGCGCCCGCAGGTCCACTCGGACACGCTGTCCGTCGTCGGCACCGGCTTCCCCCCGATCAACCAGGCCTTCAACACCACGCTCGAGAAGGACCTGCAGCGGGCCGAGACCGTGACCCTCCCCGTCACGCTGATCCTGCTCATCCTCATCTTCGCCTCGATCGTCGCGGCGGGCCTGCCGCTCGCGGTCGGCGTCCTGACCATCGTCGGCGGAATCGCCGGCACCTACTTCCTCAACCGCTTCACCGACGTCTCGCAGTACGCCATCAACATCGTCACCCTGATCGGCCTCGGCGTCTCGATCGACTACTCGCTCTTCGTCGTCAACCGCTTCCGCGACGAGTTGGCCAAGGGCGCCTCCCGCGAAGAGGCGATCGCCACCACCGTCGGCACGGCGGGCCGCGCCATCACCTTCTCCGGCCTCACCGTCGCCGTGGGCCTGTCGGCGATGCTCTTCTTCCAGGGCACCTTCATGGCCTCGATGGGCGCCGCCGGCGCGATCGTGGTCGCGCTCGCCGTCATCTACGGCCTGACCTTCCTCCCGGCGCTGCTCGCCCTCATCGGCCCCGCGGTCAACCGCTGGAAGGTGCCGAGCCTGCGCCGCCGCGGCGCGACCGAGGGCGGCTTCTGGCGCAGCCTCGCGAGCTGGGTGATGAAGCGCCCGATCGTCGTGCTGGTGCCGACGGTCGCCTTCCTCCTGATCGCCGGCACGCCCTTCTTCAGCATCCGGCTCGCCAACGGCAACGTCGACATGCTGCCTTCGCACATCGAGTCGCGCCAGGGCTACGACCGCCTGGTGGCCGACTTCCCGGGCCAGAACGAGACGACGTTCAACATCGTCGTCGACTACCCCGACGGCACGCCGCTCACCGAGCAGCGGATCGCCGACCAGTACGCGCTGACCCGGCGCGTCGCGCAGATTTCCGGCGTCATCGGAACCACCTCGATCTACGACCTCGACCCCAAGCTCGGCGTCGCCGACTACCAGCGTCTCTACATCGGCGACCCGGCCGCCATCCCGCAGCCGGCCCGCCAGCTGATGACCGCCACGGTCGGCAAGCACATCGTCCTGATCAAGGCGACCAGCGCCAACGACCCCAGCTCCGACGGGGCGCGCAACATCCTGAAGGCCATCCGCTCCGGCCAGGGCGTAGGCGACGGGGGCACCGTGCTCGTCGGCGGCGAGACCGCCATCGACGTCGACGTCATCCAGTTCATCTACAGCCAGGCGCCGTGGGCCGTCGCGGCCGTCGTCGTGATGACGTACGTGCTGCTCTTCCTGCTCACGGGCTCCGTGGTCCTGCCGCTGAAGGCCGTCATCCTCAACTTCCTCTCCATCGGCGCCTCCTTCGGCGCGCTGGTGTTCGTGTTCCAGCAGGGCCACTTCGCGAGCCTGCTCGGCTTCACGCCGCAGTCGCTCGACCCGAGCATCCCCGTGATCCTGTTCTCGATCGTCTTCGGGCTCTCCATGGACTACGAGGTGCTGCTCGTCAGCCGCATGCACGAGGAGTACATCCGGCTCGGCGACAACACCGCCGCCGTGGCCAGCGGCCTCGCGCGCACCGGGCGCCTGATCACGGGCGCCGCCGCGATCATGTTCGCGGTCTTCATGGCCTTCGGCCTGGCCGAGGTCGTGATCATCAAGGCGATCGGCATCGGGCTCGCCATCGCGGTGGCGATCGACGCGACCATCGTGCGCTCGCTGGTCGTGCCCGCCGTGATGCGCCTGCTGGGCGACCTGAACTGGTGGGCGCCGCGCCCGCTGCGCTGGCTCTACGACCGGATCGGCATCGGCGAGATGGGCGTGGAGCGGGAGCCGCACCTCGCGGCCGCCGCCGGCGCGCCCGGCGAGAGCGCGCGGGCCGAGCAGGCCGCCCGCGAAGAGGTCGTCGCCTAAACCGAAGCGATCCGCGCGTTTTGCGCCAGAGGCGCCAGATCCTGCGCGAATTGCGCGCGCGTGGCGCCAAACGCGCACAAAGCGCCGGCAGAAACAGTGAGCCGTTCAGCCTGAAGGGCGGGGCCTCCAAGGCCCCGCCCGCACCTCACAATTAGGCCGGTGCCCACCCAAGCGTCCGACGACGCCTTCGCGGAGGTCAAGGCGAGGGTCGACCTGGTCAAGGTCGTCTCCGAGCACGTCCGCCTGACCAAGCGCAACCGCGACCTCTGGGGCCTGTGCCCCTTTCACCAGGAGGACAGCCCGAGCTTCAAGGTCGACCCCCAGCGCCAGTCCTGGTACTGCTTCGGCTGCGAGCGCCACGGCGACGTCTTCACCTTCGTCGAGCTGATCGAGAAGACGGACAAGCGCGGCGCCCTGCAGATGCTGGCGGAGCGGGCGGGCGTCGAGCTCAAGAAGCTGACCCCCGAGCAGCAGGACCGCTCCGACGCCCGCAAACGGACGATGGCGCTGCTCAAGCTCGCCGCCCAGTACTACGAGTACGTCCTGTGGAAGCTGCCCGCCGGCGAGCCGGGGCGAAAGCTGCTCGAGGCGCGCCGCGTCACCGAGGAGACGGCGCGCAGGTTCCAGCTCGGCTACGCGCCCGCCGGCCGCGGCTTCGCCGAGTACCTGCGCGCGAAGAAGCGCTCGCTGGCGGACGCCCAGGACGCCGGCCTGATGCGGCGGGACGGGACCGACTTCTTCGCCCAGCGCCTGGTCATCCCGATCCGGGACGAGCGCAGCCAGCCCCTCGCCTTCACCGCCCGGACCGTGCGCGCCGACGAGCAGCGCAAGTACATCAACTCCCCCGAGACGCCCGCCTACATCAAAGGACGCGTGATCTTCGGCCTCGACCTGGCCCGCGACGAGATCACGCGGCGCGGCCACGCGGTGCTCATGGAGGGGCAGTTCGACGTCATCACCGCGCACCAGTTCGGCGTGACCAACGCGGTCGCCAGCTCGGGCACCGCCCTGACCGAGGACCAGGTCCGGCTGCTCAAGCGCTTCACCGACGAGCTGCTGCTCGTGTTCGACTCCGACCGGGCGGGCCGGGCCGCGGCGTTCAAGGCGGCGGAGCTGGCGGCGGCGCACCAGATCCGGACTCGCGTGGCGACGGTGCCCGCGCCGGCCAAGGACCCGGACGAGTTCCTGCGGGCGGCCGGGCACGACGCGGCGGCCGAGCGCTGGGCGGAGCTGGCGGCAGCCGCCCCCTCGGGCTGGGAGGCGTGGATCCGCGACTCCCTGGCCGGGCTCAACCCCGGCAACCCCAACCACCTGGAGATGGCGGCCGCGCGTGCGCGCGAGGTGCTGGAGAAGATCCCCGACCCCGCCGTGCGCGAGACCTACCGGGAGCGGGCCGCGGGCTGGATCGGCGTCCAGCCTCACCTGCTGGCGGTCTCTCCACCGGCGGCGCGGACCAACGGCCGTCCGGCGCCCGAGCCGCCGCGCCGGGCCGAGCGCGGCAAGACCTCCCCGAGCCGCTACCTCGTCCAGCTCCTGGCCGTGCGCCCGCAAGCTTTCGACCGCCTCCGCGACAAACTGGTCGCGGGCGACCTGGACGAAGGCGATCGGGCGGTCTTCATCCGTATGCTGGGGAGCTACGAGCGCGGCGGGCCGGACGGCCTCGAAGCCGACGTCGCCGGCTATCCGCCGGAAGAGCAGGACCTGATCAGAAGAGCGTGGGCGGCCCCGCCGCCGAATGTCGAGGACGAGGTGGCAGAGGATCTGGCGGATCGAATCCGCCTGGAGCACATGAAAGGCATGCACAGTGGGATAATCCGCGAGCTATCCGAGGCCGAGAGGGGCAGGGACTCGGAGCGCGTCGCGCGGCTGGAGGCTCAAGCCAGGGAGTTGGCCCGCGCCATCACTGACATGGAAAGGAGAGGCTGACATCGCGCGCGTAGTGAAGTCGCAGGCCACGGCGCCCAAGGCGGCGCCTCCGGCCAAGACGAACAACAACCACCACGGCGTCAAGGGCTCCGCCAAGTCGACCGACAAGCCCGAGCAGAGGTTCGAGGACGAGCTCATGGCCGTGGCCGAGCAGCTCATCATCAAGGGCAAGGACCAGGGCTACCTCACCCCGGACGATATCCTCCAGGGCTTCCCGGAGATCGACGCCGAGCCCGACCAGATCTTCCGCATCTTCGCCGCTTTCAAGGAGATCGGGATCGAGGTCACCGACGGCGAGAAGGACTTCGAAGAGGTCGAGCAGATCGACGACGAGATGCTGCTCGACATCGAGATGATGGACTCGGTCTCGCTCGACGACCCCGTCCGCATGTATCTCAAGGAGATCGGCCGGGTCTCGCTGCTCACCGCCAACGACGAGGTGGAGCTGGCGCAGGCGATCGAGGCCAAGCCCCTGCACGACGCCATGAAGGCGCTGAACATCGTGGAGGAGGTCGACGGCCGGCAGCGCTCGGTCGACGAGCTGCTCCCCGAGGTGATCGAGCGCCTCGGCACCATCAAGCGCAAGGGCCAGCAGCAGCACGTCGCGGAGGAGCTGCTGGGGCTCAACGACCTGGCCAGGATCCCGATGCTGGCCGACGCGGCGAGCGCCGAGCGGCGGCGGCTGGTCAACGGCGCGCGGCCCCGCGTGCGGGCCGAGGCGCTGGAGGCGTACCGGATCGCCCGGTACCGCCTGACCGAGCGCTACGAGCGCGCGTACGAGGCGAAGCAGCGGCTGACCGAGGCCAACCTGCGCCTGGTCGTGTCGATCGCCAAGAAGTACATCGGCCGCGGCATGTCGTTCCTGGACCTGATCCAGGAAGGGAACATGGGCCTGATCCGCGCGGTCGAGAAGTTCGACTACCACAAGGGCTACAAGTTCTCGACCTACGCCACGTGGTGGATCCGGCAGGCCATCACGCGGGCGATCGCCGACCAGGCGCGCACCATCCGCATCCCGGTGCACATGGTCGAGACGATCAACAAGCTCGTGCGCGTCTCCAGGCGCCTGCTCCAGGAGCTGGGCCGCGAGCCGTCCGACGACGAGATCGGCGAGGAGATGGGCATCACCCCCGAGAAGGTGCGCGAGATCGTGAAGGTCTCGCAGGACCCGGTGTCGCTGGAGACGCCGATCGGCGAGGAGGAGGACTCCCACC
>CAZLJC010000036.1:0-18490 GCA_964559855.1 uncultured Actinomycetes bacterium | reverse complement strand
CCTTAACAAGCCGGGTTGTCGATCCCGGTGCGGACGGCTAACCTCGGCGTCAGGCTCGGCAGGCTGGGGGAGGGCGCCGCGGGGAGAGGGAGGGGCCCACGAAGTGGGTATCAGGCCGGCTCGTCCCGGTGCTCGCGGTGCTCCCGGAAGAGCATCACCCGGCACGTCGCGTTCTTCAGCACGTACGGCACTGTCTTCCCGAGGTTGAACTCGCCGAACCGGCGCTTGTACGGCAGGCCCATCACGATCAGATCCGCCCCCCACTCGAGCGCCTCGTCGACCAGCGCCGGCCCCGTGTCGCGGGCCTGCACCAGCTCCGTCTCGACCGGCAGCTGCGAAGCCGCCGCCAGCTTCTCGACCTCGTCCAGGATCTTTTCCCCGCGCTCGACCACATCGTCGAGCACCGCGCCCAGCGGCAGCGAACGGTTGACCTCGATGATGTGGACCCCGTAAATGCGGCCGCCCTGCGGATCCGTCATCCGGCAGGCCAGACGCACCGTCTCCGCGTCGATGTCCTGGCCGCCCACGGCGACCAGCACCTTGCGCGACGTCGTGGGGTGGGTATGTGGGCTCTGCGCCGCCATCGTCAGTCCTGAGGCCCGTGCGCCACTCGCCGGATCACCACATAGGCGGCGAAGCCGAAGCAGGCGACCGCCGTGGCGCCGGCGAGACCCTGCGAGCCCGGGTCGAGCGAGCGGTGCATCGCGAGGTACGCGACCACCCACAGCCCTATGCCCAGGGCCATCACACCCATGAACGTAAAGGGGAACCGCAAGCCTGAGAATGGTAGCAATCCAGGACGCGCGCCCCGGGTCCACCGACGGGCCTTTCTATAATCAACGCGCTTTGAGGCTGCTGATCGTGGGGTGTGGACGCGTCGGCTCTCAGGTCGCCGCGAACATGGACCGCGAAGGCCACGAGGTGGTCATCGTCGACCGCGACCCCAACTCCTTCTCCCGGGCGGCGAACCGGGGCGTGCTGACGCGCGAGTTCCGCGGCGACCAGGTGATCGGCAACGGCACCGACGCCGACGTGCTGCGCCGCGCGGGCATCGAGCACGCCGACGGTTTCGTCGCCGTGACGGAAGGTGACAACCGCAACATCATGGCGGCGCAGATCGCCAAGCACGTGTTCAAGGTCCCACACGTCGTGGCGCGGATCTACGACCCCGAGCGCGCGGACGCGTACCAGAAGCTCGGCATCCAGACGTTCTGCCCCACCATCGAAGGCGCCAAGCACATCCACTCCAGCCTCATCGAAGGCAGCGAGGGCTGAGGCCGTGTACGTGATCGTGGTCGGAGGAGGGACCGTCGGGTACTACCTCTCACGTGACCTGGTCGAACGCGGCCACGAGGTCACCCTCATCGAAAGGGATGGACGCCGCGCCGACTGGCTCGAAACGCAGCTGGGCAGCATCGTCATGCGTGGTGATGGATGCGAGGTGCGCTTCCTCAATCAGACGGGAATCGATCGCGCGGACGCGGTGGTGGCGGCAACCGCGGACGACGAGGACAATCTCGTCGCGCTGCAGATGGCGAAGCGTCACTTCCGGGTGAAGAAGACGATCGCGCGCGTGAACAATCCCACCAACGTCGAAATCTTCAAGATGCTCGGAGTCGACGAGGCGGTGTCTGCAACGGACGTGTTGCTGGCCGCGCTGGAGCCGCCGCTCAACAGCTGAGCCCGAAGAAACGAAAAGGACCGCCCGTCTCCGAGCGGCCCTTTGGAACGATCTGCTTATGAAGCCTTGCCGATCTTGTAGATCTTCGTGCCACAGTGCGGACACGTGCCGACTGTCGCGGGCTTGCCGTTCTTCATCGTGATCGGCTGAGGGTCTTTCATCTCGACCTTTCTTTTGTCCTTCAAGCAGTAGCCTTCCACTAACTCACCTCACCGTCCTTTTCAGAGATTCCGTGGTCGGGCACTCGCCCATTCTAGGGTTGGCGATTTGCCCAATACAACCCCAATTCAAACCGAATTGGGCAGCCCGCGTCAGCGGGGCTTGGAAAACGCCCGCTGAAAAGCGGCCTCGAATGCCGTTTTCGCGGTGTCATCGAAGAGCACGAAGCGAATCTCGCGCGGTTGCCAACCAACGCTTGATGCGTGATGCAGCGACTCCGCCATCACGCGCGCGCACTCGTCGATGGGGAACCCTGCGATGCCTGTGCCAACCGCGGGAATGGCCACGGTCTCGATGTGATGCGAGATGCACAGTCGGAACACATCGTCCATCGACGAGCGCAGTGCGTCGCGCGTCGTGCGGCTTCCCAGCGACATGCTCGCCGCATGGATGACGTGACGTGCGGGCAGCGCGCCCGCGCCGGTGATCGCCGCCTCACCGACCCTGATCGGTCCGTGCGCATCGCACTCATCCTGGATCGACGGACCACCCGCGCGCCGGATGGCCCCCGCCACGCCTCCCCCGAGCTGCAGGTCGTTGTTGGCCGCGTTGACGATTGCATCAACCTGCTGCTCGACGAGATCGCCGCGGATGATCACGACGGTTGGGTCAGGCATCGCTGTCTCACCTCCTCGACCCTTTCGGCCAGGTCGGCCTGCGTCGCCCCGGCGAGGGCGCGCACGCCGAGGCCCCCGATGGCCAACGAAGCACACGCTACACCCCACACGAGCGCATCGACGAGGCCGTCGGCCGCGCCGCCCGTGCTGAGCCAGCGTGCGAGGATCCCCGCCGCCATGGCGTCGCCCGCGCCCGTCGTGTCCGCCACCTCGCGGCCCTGCAGCGCGGGTATGTGGAACGCGCCGCCCTCGGTGTACGTCGTCACACCCGCCGCGCCCGATTTGAGCACGAGCCCCTTCAGCCACCAGCGCCGGCGAAACGTGTCCGGATCATCGCCCCCGAGCGCGGCGAACTCGTCGCGGTTGCAGAAGTACCAGGCCGCGCGGCTCACGACCTGGCGTGCCACGTCGGTCTGGGCGTGGATGTAGGAGATCATCGAATCGGCCGCGAGCAGCGACGCCGAGGCGAGCGCGCGCATCAGCTGGACCTGCCGGTCTGGTCGCATCGAGCCGACGAAAGCCCACCCCGCGTAGCCTTCGGGCACAGCGGGCTCCCACAAGTCGTAGATCGAGTCGCGGTTGCCGAGGTCGATGTTGCGCCCTTCGGCATGATGCGCTCGCCAGCGATAGGTCGGCGCGTCGAGCACGTGCAAGTGCGTCAGGTCGATGGGACGGTCGCCCACCACTTCTCGGACGCGATCGACCGCGTCCTCACCCACCGGCGCAACGACGCGCACCGGCATGATGAGCCCGGCCGCGAGCGCGAAATACATCGCCGAGCCGCCCAGCTCGTCTTCGATCACACCGGACGGGGTTTCGATGGTGTCGAGCGCGATCGACCCCGCGACGAGCAGGTCGCCGGTCTGCTCAGGCACGCCTTCCGGTGCCGCTGGCAGCGGTCACCACGTGTCTCGCGAATCGCATCTTCTCCAGGAAGTCCCGCGGCTCGCTGAAATCTTCGACCTCCATCCAACTGCGTCCGAGCTCCTCGGCGGAATGCGCGTCGGAACCTGTGGCCCCGGGCTTGCCGAGCTCCTCGGCCAGCCGCGCCGCGGCGCGATTCGCATCGCCGTCGCACCACGGGTTGTACGTCTCGATGATGTCGATCCGCGACGCGAGAGAGACGACGCGATCGGGAGTGAAGTGCGCGCGCCGGCGGTCCAGGGGATGCGGGACGTAGGTCAGGCCGCCCATCTCGTGGATCGCGTCCATAGCGTCCTCCGGTGACAGGAACGGCATGACCGGGGCGGTGATGAACAGGCCGATGACCTCACCCTCGGTGGTCTTCGCCTCCTCGCCGACGATGGCCAGCGCAGGTGCAAGGCGTGCGAAGCGCAAGGCGCCGTCGACGGTGTTGTGATCGGTGAGCGCGAGCCGATCGAGGCCGCACTCGTCAGCGCGCGCGATCAGGTCTTCGAGCGAGCTCTTGCCGTCGTGGGAGTAGTGAGAATGAAGATGCAGGTCGATGCGCAGCATCGCTGCGGCTAGAGCGCCGCTTCGTCGAGCGCGCGCCGGCGCTCGCCGGCAAAGAGTGGAATCACCTGTGCGGGGCCTCGTCTCATGGCCGCCTGATCCATCAGCGCCTGCTGCGCGTCGTAGATGATCTCGAGGACTTGCTCGGGCCTGCGCTCCCGTCCCAAGCGCGCGGGCAGTTGCGGATCCGCGTGCCGGAGCACGGTCATCAATCGCGGCACCAACCATCCCGGCACGAGACGGATGCGCTGCACGAGACATTCCTCGACCCAGAAGAGGAGCTCATCCGACTCCTGCAGCAGCCGCCGCGGGGTCATCGCGCGCGATGACCTGCGGTGCCAGCGCCGGTAACGCTCCTGCTCCTCGATGGTCTGCTGAAGCATGGGCCGGAACCCACTATATCAGTGGCCTGACGCATTTCCGACGCGTCTCGGAGGCCAGAGAGTGCGCGACTTTCCGTCCTCCACGAACACCCCAGCGAGCCCTCCGGAATGCGGAGGCCCCTCTTGACCAGGGGCTCTAGATGTTGTGTTATATCCCCAAGCTGTATACAGAATGTGGATAACTCACAGGTGCCGAGCCAGACGCCGGAGCTGGCTTGGGCGCGCTCGGCGCAAGCGGATGCGGGGCGTGGCCAGAACCAGGCGGCGCGCGTGATCCGGATCGGCCGGTCGGCCTGGCGGGTCGGCCCTCGGACTCAGCTCGTCGTGAGCCGGCGGACCACCGCGGCCACCTCATCGAGCGGCAAGCCGACCGGGCAAACCGCGGCCGCGGCCGCCAGGTCGGGGGAGTCTCCCGCGAGGTCGGAAGCCGCGGCGCCGGCGCCCGCGTAGAGCCTCATGTAAGACGAGCCGAGATCGGGAAGCAGCGTCTTTCCGAGCCGCCCCGCCGCGAGGGCGCACAGTCCGCAGTTGATGCATGCGGTCAGCCGCGGGTGGTGCTCCTGCTCGGCGTCGGTCAGCGGCCGGATGCCGTCGGGGGCGTAGGTCTCGAGCAGGGCCGCCAGCTGCGAGCGCGGGCGCCTCAGGCGGCGGCGGGCCTGGTGCAGGCCATAAGCCCAGGCCAGACGCGCAAGAGCGTCACTCCGCGCCACGCATCAGACCTCCGAAAGCGCCCTGCGCCAGCTCCTCCTGCGCCCATCCCATGTGGCCCAGCACGGGGGCGCGGCCCAGCCACGAGCCGCGGATGAAATCGCGCGCCGCCTCGAAGCGCTGGGACGCGCTCCAGCCCAGCTCGCGCCCGATCACCTCCGCGGCCCGGAGCACGCATGACGCACCCGAGCACGGCCCGGCGGTGACGCCGGTGCGGCGGAAGGCGTCGGCCAGGGTGCGCACCTGCTCGTGGCGCGCAGCGAAGATGAGCTCGGCCTCGGTCACGGGTTCGCAGCGGCACACGACACGGCGGTTGCCTCGTGACTCCTCGAGCACCTTCTCTGCGTTCGGCCCGTGCCGGCTCTGCAGCTTCACCACGGCGAGCGCCGGCACGCCGCGACGCGCCGCGATTTCCGCCGGCTGCGCCGGCTCGGACTCGTTGCCGGGCAGCGCCTGCGTGGCAGTCGTCGACACGGCCTGGTGGCCGAGCTTGCGGCACACCGCATCCGACGTCTCTTCCGCCATCAGCCGGTACATCGAGAGCTTGCCTCCGGCGATCGTGATCAGGCCGTCCGCGCCCTCGCGCGCGTGGTCGATGACCTCATAACGGCGCGAAAGGTCGTCCTCGTAGGCCCGCCACTTGAACAGCGTCGGCCGCACGCCGGCGGTGGTGCGCGCGGCCCGGTAACCGCGGATCGAGGGAAACACCCGCTCGAAGCCCTGGAGCAGGTAGTCGACCTCGTCCTGGACCACGTCGACCGAATCCAGGTCGCCGTAGAAGTCGTCGTCCGTCGTGCCGAGGAGAGTGAAGCCGCCGTGGCCGACCATCAGCAGGTCGCGGCCGTCGACCGACTCGGCGCTGATCGAGAAGTTCGAGATCCGGTGCGGGTAGACGATGTGGACGCCCTTGGCGGGACGCAGCGCGACGCGCACGCCGGCCATCGCGCCGATCTCGGAGGACCACGGGCCGGTCGCGTTGACGACCACGCGTGCCCGCGCTTCGGAGCTCGCTCCGTCCGCGGTCCGGTATCGCACGCCGATCACCTTGCCGCCGTCCCGGATGAGGCCGTGGACGCGCGTGTGATTCAACGCTCGGGCGCCATGCGCCGCCGCGTCCTGCACGTTGGCGAAGGTGAGCCGGTGCGGGTCGACGCCCCACTCCTCCATCGTCACGGCCCCGATGACGTCGGGCGAGAGCCCAGGCTCGGCGCGCCGTGCCTCCTCAGCGCTCAGCCGGCGGTGGGGATGCGCCTTCTTCAAAGGCTGGAAGCGGTCGTACACCTCCATCGCCGTCTCCATCCGTTCGATGTTGTTGCGGTCGTGCGGCAGCACCGGGATCAGGAAGAGCACGCGATAGACGAGATTGCGGGCGATGGTGACGATGTAGCCGGCGTCCTGCGTCGAAAGGCGCGTCGTGTTCCAGTCGAACTCCAGGTAACGCGGACCGCCGTGGATCATCCAGCTCGATGCGCCGCTCGTGCCCGCGCCCCAGTCGCCTTTCTCGAGCAGCAGCACCGACAGCCCGCGCAGCGAAAGGTCGCGCGCCACGCCCGCGCCCGTGACGCCGCCGCCGATGACGACCACATCGTGCGCGGACGGCGCGGCGCTCACGGCCACAGATTAGGAGAGTGCCGGTGGCGGGGGACGGCGGCCGAATCTAGGACGGCTGCTGCTGCTTCTGGAACTCCTCGATGATGCCCTTGGCGAGGTGCGCCGGCATCTCCTCGTAGTGGTCGAACTTCTTGGTGAAGGTGCCCCGGCCCTGCGTGATCGAGCGCAGGTCCAGCGCGAAGCGCAGCATCTCCGACTCCGGCACCATGGCCTTGACGCACTGGTAGCCGTCCTCCGGCTCGGTGCCGAGGATCTTGCCGCGGCGCACGTTGATGTCCGACATGATGTCGCCGAGGTTCTTCTCCGGCACGCGGATCTCCGCCTCGACGATCGGCTCCAGGAGGACGGGCCCGGCGTCGAGCGCGCCTTTGCGGATCGCGAGCGAGCCGGCGATCTGGAAGGCCATATCGTTGGAGTCCACCGTGTGGTACTTGCCGTCGAGCAGCCTCACCCTGACGTCGACCATGGGATAGCCGGCGACCACCCCTTTGGCCATCGTGTCGACGATGCCCTTCTGCACCGAGGGCCGGAAGTTCTGGGGGATCGACCCGCCGAAGATCTTGTCCTCCCACACGAAGCCTTCGCCGCGCGACGTCGGAGACACCTCGATCACGCAGATCCCGTACTGGCCGTGACCGCCAGACTGCTTCACGTGGCGGCCTTCAGCCCGGGCCTGGCCGTGCACCGTCTCGCGGTACGGCACACGTGGCACCTCGGTGGTCGCCTCGACTCCGTACTTCCGCTTGAGCTTCTCGAGGGTCACGTCGAGGTGGACGTCGCCCAGACCCGAGATGACGAGCTGATGGGTCTCCTCATTGCGCTCGACGTGCAGCGTCGGGTCCTCCTCGCTCAGGCGTGCCAGGCCGCTCGAGATCTTCTCCTCGTCGCCGCGCGCCTTCGGCGTGATGGCCACGCTGTAAGCGGCGCCGGGCAGGTCGAGCCCCGGAAGCGGGCCGCCGTCCTTCAGGCCGAGCGTGTCGCCGGTCAACGTGTGCGTGAGCTTGGTCACGGCGCCGAGGTCGCCGGCCCGGATCTCGGTCGCCGGCACGTGCTCCTTTCCGCGGGGAAAGAAGACCTGGGCGAGCCGCTCCTCACCGCCGCGCGAAAGGTTCGGCAGGTGCGCGTCCGCCTTGACCGCTCCCGCCACCACCTTGAAGTAGCTGACCCGGCCGAATTGATCCCCGCCAGTGCTGAATACGAACGCCTTCACGGGCTTGTCCGGTTCAGCCTCCGGGGCCGGCATCAGCTCGGCGATCGTCGACATCAGGGTGCGCACGCCCAGCAGCTTGGTGGCGGAGCAGCAGACGACAGGCGCCACGCGCGCTTCCAGGATGCCCTCGCGAAGCCCTTTCTGAATCTCGTCCTCGGTCAGCGTCCCGGCGTCGAGATATTTCTCCAGGAGCGAGTCGTCGCTCTCGGCCGCGGCCTCGATCAGCTGGCCCCGGTACTCGTCCACGCGCTGCTTCATATCGTCGGGAATCGGCACCTCGGTTCCCTTTCCATCCGGCGCGGTGACGAACGCCTTCAGATGCAGCAGGTCGACGATGCCGCGGAAGTCGTGCTCGGAGCCGATCGGCAGGTGGAGCGGAAATGGGCGCGGCACGAGAGTCTCGCGCATCGCGGCCACGGCACCGTAGAAGTCAGAGTTCTCCTTGTCGAGCTTGCTGACGACCACGATCCGAGGCTTGCGGGTCCGGTTGCACAGCTCCCAGGCGACCTCGGTGCCGACCGCCAGCTGCGGGCTGGGTCCGGCCACGACCACCGCCGCCTCCGCGGCGCGCAGCCCGCTTGCCGCCTGGCCGGCGAAGTCGAAGAAGCCGGGGGCGTCCAGCAGGTTGAGCTTGAAGCCGTTGTGCTCGGCGAAGGCGACGCCGAGGTTGATCGAGATCTTTCGCTTGTGCTCTTCGGGCTCGCTGTCCATCACCGCCGTCGCGGTGTCGGGCGACCCCATCCGCTGGATCGCACCCGACGCGAAGAGCATGGCTTCGGCGAGCGTGGTCTTGCCGTCGTGCGAATGGCCCAGCAGAACGACGTTGCGGATCCTGTCAGGAGCGTATTCGGTCGCCATCCAGACCCCCACCAAACAACGGTCTTCTCCGACTTACGTGACAAGTTTAAGGCTGGGCTAAATCGGAGCCCGGTAGAATGGGCCGGCAGATGCCGAAGCGAACAGCGTCGATCGAAGAGGTCCTCGCGGCCGTCGAGGCGGCCCGGGACAAGGTGATGTCCGACGAGGTCAAGTCGTTGACCAAGCTCGGCATCCCCAAAGCGATGGCGTACCAGATGATCGCGAGCCGCTTCCACCAGAAGGTGGGCAACCAGGAGGAGGCCGAGCCGGATCCGTTCGAGAGCGGCAGCACCTCCTGGGAAGAGATCTCCTAGCAGACCGGTCTTCATTGAACCGGGCGGAGCGTCTGGCGCGGCTGCTCCGGGTGCTGGCCGCGATCATCTCCGAGCCCGGCCTCAACCCGCTCGAGCTGGCGGCCAAGGCGGGCGTCTCCGAGCGGACCTTGCGGCGCGACCTCGCGCAGCTGCGTGAGCTGGGCTACGAGGTCGCCTACAGCAGCGGTTACGAGGTCCAGGAGAAGCTCGACCTCGAGGGGCGCCCGCGCAAGAAGGCCAGGCGCCGCGGCGACGACGAGCTGCTGCAGGCGGTGGCGCAGGCGGTCGAGTCCGCGGGGTTATGGCGCGATCCAGGCGGGCCGGCTCCGTCCGCCGCACCGGCAAGGAAGCGCAAGCGCGCGGGGGGCCGGCCGCTCCTCCTGATGCCGAGCGGGGCCGCCGACACCGACTTCATCTACGCGACGGGCTTTGCGGCGGAGTCCGCCCTCTACATCCGGTTCGCCGAGGGCGACGACGTCTTGGTGGCGAGCCCGCTCGAGGCGGATCGAGCGCGAGCCCAGTCTCACGTGGCGCGAGTGGTGGAGGATCGCGAGGTCTACGCCAGCGGGTCGTGGGCGGCGCTCGGGGCGACGATGCTGCGCGAGCGCGGCTTTGACGAGGCGCGGGTCTCGCCGAACCTGCGCGCCGTGCACCTGGAAGAGCTGCGCGCCGCCGGGCTTGAAGTGGAGGTCGAACGCGATCTGTTCGTCGCCGAGCGCCGGCGCAAGTCGGACGAGGAGGCCGCCGCCATCCACGCCGCCCAGCGCGCGGCCGAGGCCGCGGTGGTGGAGGTCGTCCGCGAGCTCGCCCGGGCGGACATCCGCGAGGGGCTGCTGTGGTCGAACGGCGACCCGCTGACCTCCGAGCGGCTCTTCGCCCGAGCCCAGCTCGCCCTCGGCGAGCTCGGCTACACGTGCCCGGAGATGATCATCGCCGGCGCGCCGAACAGTGCCATCCCTCACGACACCGGCGCCGGACAGATCAAGGCCAACGCCCCCGTGATCATCGACATCTTTCCGACGGACCGGCGCACGCACTTCCACGGGGATCTGACGCGGACGGTCGTCGTGGGCGAGGTGCCGGACGAGGTGAGGAAGATGCACGCCGCCGCGCTGCAGGCGCTTGACGCGGGGATCGAGTCGATCGCCGCCGGGGTGTCCGGCAAGGAAGTGCACGCGACGGTGTGCCAGGTGCTGATCGACCGCGGCTTCGGGACGACGACCCCCGGCTTCGACGGTGCCGAGGGCGGACCAAGGATGACGCACAGCACCGGACACGGCGTGGGCCTGGACGTGCACGAGCAGCCGGGCCTGCGGATCACCGCCACCGAGGCCCTGGCCGAGGGCGACGTGGTCACCGTGGAGCCTGGCCTGTACCTCCTGGGTTACGGCGGCGTGCGGGTCGAGGACACCGGCATCGTCACGAGCGCCGGCTTCCGGAACTTCACGACCCTGACCCGGAGTCTCGACCCGCGGGACTACCTGTAAAGCGGCCCTTTACAATAACGGAATGGTCGTCGGCGGCGGCGCGGAGAAGGAGACCCTCGGGCAGCGGATCCGGCGGATCCGCCAGCAGCGGGGCATGAGCCTGGCCAGCGTCGGGGGCGAGGACTTCACACGCGCCTTCCTGAACCAGGTCGAGCTGGGCAAGGCGCGGCCCTCGGTGCGGGTGCTGCGCGTGATCGCCGACCGCCTCGGCACCGAGGTCGACTATCTGCTCGAGGGCAAGGAGCGCGGCGTCGACCGCGAGCTGTCCCTGGAGAAGGCGCGCGTCATGCTCCTGCGCGGCCAGCCACAGAAGGCGCTCGTCGCGCTCGAGCCGGCGCTTGCCTCTTTCGACTACCCGATCGGCGTCGACGCCCGGCTCGTCCAGGCCGAGGCCCTGATGGCGCTCGGCGACCGGGACGAAGCGACCACCCTGCTCTGGCGGCAGAAGGTCGAGATCGAGGCCCATGGCGACACCGAGCGGCTCGACAAGGTGCGGGCGATCCAGGACGGCCGTCAGCTGTACATGACCGGGGACAAGATCCGCACCCACCTGCAGCTGGCCGACCGCGCGCAGCGCATGGGGAAGGGCTATGACGCCCTCGAGCACTACCGCGCGGCGCGAGTCCTGCTGGAGGCGGCCTTAAAGCCCGGCCGGGAACGTAAACGCCGGCGGCGGGTTGACGTCGGGCGGCGTGATCTCGATCGTGATCACCTCGTGTGACCTGAGCACGATCGAGCGCGGATCGCCCGTGACGACCTGCGCGCCCTTCCCGTCGCCCTGGTCGACGTAGACGATGACCGCGTCCCCGCTCTGGAGCGTGAACTGCGCCACGTGCTGGGAGTCGAGCTTGACCGCGCCGTAGCCGTAGGACTGGTTCCACGTGTTCCAGACGTCGAAGAACTGGCCGAGGGTGAAGGTCTGGTTCCGTGGCGACTCGATGTGGATGACGTTCTTGTCCTGCGAGTGGACGTGGAGCCAGTAGTAGCAGGTGACCTTGCCGCTCGAGTCAGTGACGATTCCGGTGTTGTCGCGCAGGTTGGTCAGCACGCCGTGGTAGACGATCTGGAGGGCGGCGTGGTAGTGCGTCTGCGTGTGCTCGAGCGAGTCGCAGGGGACGCCCGCGGCGGCGGGGTGGCCGTTCCCGGTGGTCGAAGTCCGGTTCAGGACGACGATCCAGCCGATCATGCCGACCAAGAGCGCGAGGCAGACCACGGCCACGGCGACCGCGAGGACCGGGATCTCCCGGCCGCTCTTGACGCGCACCGGCGGACGCCGGCCGGCCTTCCCTTTCTGGGCGCGCACGTCTGATCTGGCTCGGGCTTGGGCGGGCACGACAGTGACGTAGAATACCGGGGAAACCTTTCTGGTCTCGGCCGGAGGCTGCTGCTGAGCCTCTGTTGGACCGGGGCCTGAACCCAAAGGAAGGAGGAACCCCTTGAGGGATTACGAAGTTCTCTACATCGTCCGCGCCGACCTCGACGACGAGAAGGTGCAGGACGTCGTCAAGCGGGTCAACACGCTCATCCAGCGCTCGGGGGGCACGTCAGGGCGGACCAATCTCTGGGGCAAGCGCAAGCTGGCTTACGAGGTCAAGCACCAAAAGGAAGGCTCCTACGTGCTGCAGGACTTCCAGCTCGACACGGACCGCATCCCCGAGCTCGAGGCCGCACTGAAGATCAGCGAGGAGGTGCTTCGCCACCTCGTGGTCCGCAAGCCGGAGAAGGCCGCCGCCAAGCCGGCGCCGGCCCAGGCTCCGGCTGAAGGCGCGTCGGAGCCGGTCGAGCCGCAGGAGGTGGGGGCCGGCGCGGGCCGCCGGCCGGATCGGGAGGAGGAGGCATAAATGTCGAACCTGAACAAGGCGATGCTCATCGGCCGTCTGACCAAAGATCCGGAGATGCGCTACACGCCCAGCGGCACCGCGGTGACCAACTTCAGCATCGCCACCAACCGCTGGTCGAGCGGCGGCGACGGCGAGCGCAAGGAGTTCACCGACTACCACAACATCGTCGTCTACAACATTGGCAAGCGGAACCTGGCGGAGATCGTCGCCCAGTACACGCGTAAGGGTGCGCTGGTCTTCATCGAAGGCCGGATCCAGACGCGCTCGTGGGAAGGCCAGGACGGCCAGAAGCGCCGCACGACAGAGATCGTCGCCAACGACGTGCAGTTCCTGGACAGCCGGAGCAGCGCGCCCTCCGAGGGCGGCGGGTCCGGCGGCGGTGCAGCCACACGGAGCCGCGTGCCCGCGACCGATGACATCCCCGCTCCGGACGAGGCGCCGCGCGACGTCGATCCGGACGAGATTCCTTTCTGATCAGGAGCTAGCTGAGCAATGGCAGTCAACCGACCACCCGCACGAGAGCACTCAGGACCGAGCGCCGGCCCGGGCCGGGGCCCCAAGCGCCAGCACCGCAAGGTCTGCATGTTCTGCATGGAGAAGATCGACTACATCGACTACAAGGAGGTCTCGCGCCTGCGCCGCTTCGTCAGCGACCGGGGCAAGATCCTGCCGCGCAGGGTCACGGGCACCTGCGCGCGACATCAGCGGCCGCTGACCACCGCGCTCGAGCGGGCGCGGTCGATCGCGCTCCTGCCCTACACGACCGAGCAGCACTGACGTCTCTTCCGCGCCGGGCCCGGTTCGCACCGGGCGCGGCCGGAGGATCGGCCTTAAACTCTCGGGTACCGCCCAGATCCCTGTATTGGAGCGTGCCCAGATGAGCTTTCAGACCCAGCTGCGCATACCCGGCCCGACCCCGCTTCCCGAGCGGATCGTCCGGGCCATGAACCGCCCGATGGTCGACCACCGCGGACCCGAGTTTGCCTCCATCCTCTCCGAGGTCGCGGCCGGCGCCAAGCGCGTGTTCAAGACCAAGAACGACCTGCTGCTGCTCACGTGCTCGGGCACGGGCGGGCTCGAGTCCGCCGTCGCCAACCTCGTCTCGCCGGGCGACCAGGTCGTGGTCGCGCTCTGCGGCAACTTCGGGGAGCGCTTCGCCGCCCTGGCGGCGGCCTACGGCGCCGATGTGGTGCGACTCGAATTCGAGTGGGGGCAGCCGGTCGACGCGGACGACCTGGCCAAGGTCCTGGAGCGGCACCCGAAGGCCGGGGTCGTTCTGCTCACGCACAACGAGACCTCCACCGGTCTCACCAACCCGCTGCGCGACCTGGCCGCGGTCGCCCGTCACGCCGGGCGCGTCGTGGTCGTGGACGGGGTCAGCTCCATCAGCTCGATCGCCATCGAGACGGACGCCTGGGGCATCGACGTCGCGGTCAGCGGCTCCCAGAAGGGCTGGATGGCGCCGCCGGGGCTGGCGCTGGTCAGCGTCAGCGAGCGGGCCTGGGCGCTCCAGGCCGGAGCCCGGTCTCCGCGCTTCTACTTCGACTGGAAAGAGGCCAAGACCTGGGCGGAGAAGGGCATGACCCCGTTCACGCCGGCGGTCAACGTCGCGTACGCCCTGCAGGAGGGCCTGCGGATGCTCGAGGAAGAGGGCCTCGACAACGTGTACGAGCGTCACCGCCGCCTCGCGCGCGCGACTCAGGCGGGCCTGGCGGCGCTCGGCTTCACGCTGTTCGCCCGGGAGGGTTTTCGCTCGAACACCGTCACCTCCGCGCTTCCGCCCGCTGGGCTCGACGTGGCAGCTCTGCGCAAGCTGCTCGACGAGAAATACGGCGTCGTCATCGCCGGCGGTCAGGGCAAGATGACCGGCAAGATGGTGCGGGTCGGCCACCTGGGCGCGGTCGCGGAAGGCGATATCGTGCAGGTGATCTGGGCCCTCGAGCAGGCGCTCGACGAGCTGGACGTCGCGCCGGCGGACGGGCGAGGCGTGGCCGCGGTCACCAATTCGATGCATGGTGTAGCCGCCGGGCGGTAACGTCCGAGTCGCAATGCCCCGGATCCTGGTCGCCGACCCGCTGGCCGAGGACGGCCTGGAACGGCTGCGCCTCGCCGGGGACGTCACCGTGGTCAGCAAGCTGCCGGAAGCGGAGCTGATCGAGCGCATCCCGGACTTCGAGGCCCTGGTCGTGCGCAGCGAGACGCGGGTCACCGCGCCGGTGCTCGATGCCGGCCGCCGCCTCCGCGTGGTGGGCCGGGCGGGGGTCGGGGTCGACAACATCGACGTGCCGGCCGCGACGCGCAGGGGCATCCTCGTCGTCAACGCGCCGCGGGGCAACATCATCGCGGCGGCGGAGCACGCCGTGGCCCTGCTCTTCGCACTCGCGCGCTGGGTGCCGCAGGCCGACGCCTCGATGAAGCGCGGCGAGTGGACGCGCTCGAAGTTCATCGGGACCGAGATTCGGGGCAAGACGCTCGGGGTGATCGGGCTGGGCAACGTCGGGTCGGAGGTCGCCAAGCGCGCCCACGGCCTCGAGATGGAGGTCATCGCGTTCGACCCTGTCGTGTCGGCCGAGCGCGCGGAGCTGTTCAACGTCGAGCTGGTCGCCCTGAACGATCTGCTCGAGCGAGCGGATTTCGTCAGCGTCCACGTCCCGCTGGTCGACGCCAACCGCAACCTGATCGGGGCCCCTGAGCTTGCGCTGATGAAATCGACCGCGCGCCTGATCAACACCGCCCGCGGCGGCATCGTCGACGAGGCCGCCCTCCACGAGGCGTTGAAGTCCGGCGAGCTGGCGGCGGCCGCGTGCGACGTCTTCGTCAACGAGCCGCCGGGCGAGAACCCCCTGCTGTCACTGCCCAACTTCATCGCCACGCCGCACATCGGCGCGTCCACCACCGAGGCGCAGGTGTCGGTTGCGTTCGACGTGGCGGAGGAGGTGGCAGCGGTGCTGGCCGGTGAGCTGCCGCGGTTTGCGGTCAACGCTCCCGCGCTGCCGCCGGAGGAGCTCGCCTTCGTGCGGCCGTTCGCCACTCTGACCGAGCGGCTGGCGGCGATGCACGTCCAGCTGTTCGGCGGCCGGGTCGCGGCCATCGAGCTGGATTGCGACGGGGAGCTGGCGGAGCACGACGTCAACCTGCTGATCGCCGCCGCGATCAAGGGTGTGCTGCAGCCGTTCACCGAGGAGCGGATCAACGCGGTCAACGCGCGGCTCATCGCCGCCGGACGCGGCATCAAGCTGGTCGAGCGCCGCACGCACGACCACTCGAGCTATGCGAGCCTGGTCACCCTCCGCATGCACGACCACGAGATCGCCGGCACGGTGCTGCTGGGCGAGCCGCGTGCGGTGCGGATCGACGCGTTCCGGATAGACCTGGCGACGGAGGGCCGTTTCCTGGTGAGCCGGCACCACGACCGCCCGGGCATCGTCGGCCGCGTCGGCAGCATCCTCGGCGAGCACGACGTGAACATCGCGAGCATGCAGGTCGGGCGCGACGCACCGCGAGGGAACGCGATGATGATCCTGGCGGTCGACGACCGGGTGCCGGAGGAGGTGATGGGACGGCTGAGAGGGGTGGAGGGGATGTCGGATCTGCGTTACGTAGAACTCGACGCCGCACCGCAATAGCCGACCTCCGCGCCCTCCCGGGCGTTCGCTACTTCCTGTCCCGCGCGGGCGACCTGGGCAAGCTCGTCGCACCGCCTTACGACGTCATCTCCGATTCCGACCTCCAGCGCTACCGCGCCCTGTCGCCACACAACGTGGTGCACCTCACGCGGCCGGACCACGACTACGCCGCCGCGGCCGCCACGTTCGAGCGCTGGATGGGGGAGCGGATCCTCAACCCGGACTCGCCGTCTTTCTACGTCCACGAGGTGGAGTTCGGCGGCAGGCGCCGGCTGGACCTGATGGCCGCGCTCCGCCTCCAGCCCTACGGCGATCGGGCGATCCTGCCCCACGAGCGAACGCATCGGGGGCCCAAGGAGGACCGGCTGGCGCTGCTTCGGGCGACCAACGTCAGCCTCGAGCCGCTGTGGTTCCTGTACGACGGGGCCGGCACCGGCGTCCCGGCCCTCCTCGACCTCGCGGCGTCGCGCTCCCCGGCCGCCACCTTCACCGGGCCGGAAGGGACGCGCCATCGCATGTGGCTGATTTCCGACCCCGGCATCCACCAGCTGGTGCACGTCGCGCTCGAGGGCCGCCAGATGCTGATCGCCGACGGCCACCACCGCTACGAGACGGCGCTCGCCCACTCCGAGGAGATTGGCGGGGACCCGGACGCGGCGTCGCGGTTCACGCTCGCGCTCCTGACCGACCTGGGGGATCCAGGCCTGGTGGTGCTGCCGACCCATCGGGTGGTCAAAGCCGGGGTGGCGGTCACCGGCGGCGAGCCGGTGGCGTCGCTCGAGGGGATGCTCGCCGCGATCGACGGGCGGGTGGCGGCCGGGGCCTACCGCGATGGGCGGTTCGAGGTCCACCCGCTCGAGGGCGAGCTGCCCGTCGTGGAGCTGCACGAGCAGGTGATCGACAACATCCTCGGAAAGCGAAACGCGGAGGAGCACCTGCTTTACACGCGCGACCCGGCGGAGGCGGTCAGGTGGGTCGACGAGGGAGTCGGGACCGCCGCCTTCTTCCTGCCGCCGCCCGACCTGCGTCAAGTTTTGAATTTGGCCCGGCAAGGGAAGACTCTTCCTCAGAAGGCGACGTACTTCCACCCGAAGCCGCCGTCGGGGATGGTTTTCCACCGGTTGGAGCAGGATCGCCGTCTATAGTTAGGAACCCGAAAGTGCCGATTTACGAATACAGATGCACCCAGTGCGGACACGAGTTCGAGGTGCACCAGCGCTTCTCCGACGACCCGCTCACGGAGTGCCCGAAGTGCCATGGAAAGCTGAACAAGGTCTTCCATCCGGCGGGCGTGATCTTCAAGGGCAGCGGCTTCTACTCGACCGACTACCGCTCGAGCAAGAACGGCGGAGACAGCGCCAACGGCTCCAGCTCGGAGGCGAAGACCGAAAAATCAGAGTCCAAGCCGGAATCAAAGTCGGGCTCCGACGATTAGGTTTTGAGTAAGAGGGAACAGTGGCAAACATCCAGGAAGTAACCGACAGTCAGTTCGAAACCGAGGTCCTGAAGGCCGAGAAGCCCGTGCTCGTCGACTTCTGGGCGACGTGGTGCGGCCCCTGCCGCATGATTGCCCCCATCGTCGAGCAGATCCATGGCGAGCTGGGCGACAAGATCAAGGTCGTGAAGATGGACATCGACGAGAACCCGTCGACGCCCATGCAACTGGGCATCATGTCGATCCCGACAGTGATCATCTTCAAGGACGGAAAGCCGGCGGAGCGCACCGTCGGATATCGCCCGAACATGAAGGGCGACCTCAAGGCAAAGCTCGAAGCGCTGATCTGAAGCAGACCGCGATTTCGACCCCGCCCGGAATCAGCGTTGGGCCCGACGGCGTGGCCCGATGCTGGTGGGGCGACTTGGACGATCTGTACCGCCGCTACCACGACCTCGAATGGGGCCGCCCCACAGCCGACGATCGCCGGCTGTTCGAGAAGCTGGTGCTGGAGGGATTCATGTCGGGGCTCAGCTGGCTGACCATCCTCCGCAAGCGCGACAACTTCCGCAAGGCGTTTCGGAACTTCGAGCCGGCGGCGGTCGCCCGTTTGGGCGCGCGCGAGGCGGCGCGGTTAATGGCCGACGAAGGCATCGTGCGCAACCGAGCCAAGATCGACGCCACCATAAACAACGCCCGCCGTTTCGGCGAGCTCGTGGACGAGTTCGGCAGCTTTGCCGCGTACGTCTGGGCCTATGAGCCGAAGGTTTCGCGCAAGGGCCTCGTGACGCATGACGAGCTGCTGGCCGTGAAGTTCGGAGAGGAGGCCCGGGCGATGAGCAAAGATCTCCAGCGCCGCGGCTGGGCGTTCGTCGGCCCGACCACCGTCCACTCCTTCATGCAGGCGATGGGCATCATCAACGACCACATCCGCGGCTGTGCCGCGGGCGCCGAGGTGGAGCGGGAGCGGCGGGCCTTCCGCCGCCCGACGTCAGCAGGCGAGAGCGCGAGAATTAGCTCGACCTAG
>CAZLJC010000035.1:0-18905 GCA_964559855.1 uncultured Actinomycetes bacterium | reverse complement strand
CGGTCCTGGTGGCGGCTCGCGGCCGGCATCCGATGGTTTTGCGCCAAACGCGCCCAACTCGCGCCGGATTCGGCTCCTTTGGCGCAGAACGCGTGGGAACTCGGCGGAGCCGTTCAGCCAGGGCCCTGGGCCAGGCCCGCGATCTCCCGCGCCAGGCCGGCGATCTCGCGCGCCCGCTCGGCCCACGTGTACCGGGGCTGGGCCGCCCTGACCGCCCCGCGGGCGCGTTCCAGGGCCCCCGCGTCGATTCCGGCGAGGACCGCGGCCAGGCCGCCCTCGCCCCTCCCGACCACCCACCCGGTGCCCTCCTCCGCCACCCTCCGCCCCACCGCCGTCCCCTCCCCGGCCAGCACCGGCAGCCCCGCCCCCATCGCCTCCGGGAACTTCACCGGCATCGCCCAGTCGGAGTTGACCGTGCCGAAGGGCATGACGGCGACGTCGTGCCGGGAGTACAGGTCGAGCAATTCCCCGCGCGTCCGGTTGTGGACCACGCTGACGTGAGGGCCGAGGAACGGCTCGTACGCGGCGGGGCGGCGCGGCCACTCGGCCTCGCGCGTGCAGATCGTCAGGGTGTACCGGCCGCCGGCCCCGACCGCGGCGGCCAGCCCGCGCAGCAGCGGCTCGAGGTCGTAGACCGGCGGCAGCACGCCGCCCACGTAGAAGAGGCGCAGGGCGTCGCCGCGCGGGGCCGGGCGCACCTCCGGCGTCTCGCGCGGATCGAAGCCCGGGATCGACACGGCGTGGCGCATCCGCGCGGCCCAGCGCGGCAGGAGGCGCAGCATCCCCTCGTCCGGCAGCACGAGCACGTCGACGGCGCGGCGGTACACCGCGAGGTCGAGGTGGAAGAAGGGCAGGGCGGCGAGGTACTTCGGCCATCCCACCTGCGCGGGGTACCGCGGCAGGCGCCACTGCACGTCGCAGTAGAAGAGGATGACCGGCACGCCGCGCCCGTGGCAGAAGGAGAGGAACGAGTAGTCGAGCAGGGGATGCGTGGGCAGGTGATTCGGCTCGTTGAGCGGGATCGGCGTGGTGGGCGGCTCGGCGTACAGAAAGTCGTACTCGACCCCGGAGCGGATCCGCTCCTTCACGGCCTCCATCGCCGCCTTGCGCGCCGCCGCCGGGCCGTCGACGAGGTCGACCTCATAGCCCAGGTCGCGGAAAGCCTGCAGCAGCTTCGCGGGCCTGAGGTCAGATCCTCGGGGCGAGCTCGGGTCGATCGGGAGCGTCCGGTAAAACACGCAGCGCCGGGGCAAGGGACACAATTTTCGGCCCGGCGGGCGTTCTGAATGTGAGGGATATGGAGAGCACCGACCTGCCGCGCGCCCAGACGATGCCCACGCGGATCGCCGAGCTGGTGGCCACCTATGGCCCGGCCGCGTTCGTGCTGTGCCTTCCGCTCGAGTTCACCAGCGTCTACCTGCGCCAGCAGCTGAGCCGCTTCGTGCTGGTGGTGGTGGCCGCCGCCTTCCTCTACCTGCTCATTACCCGCCGGCGGACGCTGCGCCTGCCGCGCTATCCCAGCGTGTACCTGCTGCTCCTCTACATCGCGGCGTCGTTCGGCAGCTGGCTCGCCACGCGCGCGCCCGGGTCCGCGAGCGCGCTGCTCGACGTGGTGCTGTATCCCATGGTCGGCCTGCTGATCGCCAACCTGGTGCTGACCGAGCAGGACCACCGCCGCACGTGGATGGCGCTGCTGGTCTCGGGCCTGGCGGTCGCGCTGCTCGGCGCGTTCCTGTATCTCGCACACGTCCAGATCTGGACACCCAACCCGCAGGTCGCGAGCCGCATGAACATCACGTTCGGCGACCCCAACATCACCGCGCGCTTTCTCACGCTGGCCGCGTGCGCGGCGGTGATCCTCTACTCGGCGCGGCAGGGACCCGCGTGGCTGGCGATCGCCGCCGCCGTGGCGTGCGCGGTCGTGACGCCGCTCACGTTCTCCCGCTCAGGCCTCGCGCTGTTCATGCTCTGCATGATCGCCGCGGTGGTGCTCGCGTTGAACCACCACCGGGCGGCGGCGCTGGGCGTGGCGGCGCTGCTCCTGTTCGCCGTCTCCACCGCCGTGAACCCGGACACCCGGCTGCGCGCGGAGGACGCGGCGTACACCCTGGTCAGCGCGGTGCCGGGCGCCATCTCCTCGTCGCACCACGCCGCGGCGGGCGGCGGCTCGCATCACCACCAGGCCTCTATGGTCGGCGATGACAACCGCCGCTACCTGATCGCCGCGGGCTTGAAGATGGGCCTCGACCACCCCGTGTTCGGCGTGGGATTCGGCGGCTACCAGCACGCGCTGTTGACCGCGTACAGCCGATTCCTGCCCGCCGTCTACACGGACAGCGTCTCCCACACCTCGATGGTCACCATCTTCGCCGAGCAGGGCGTCTTCGGACTGCTGCTGATGGTGGCCTTCCTGATCCAGCTGGCGCGCGAGGCGCTGGCGCTGCGCAACCGGCACGGCCCGTGGTCGTTGTGGGCCACGGCGGCGGGCGCGGTGGTCCTCCCGATCTTCCTCTACAGCCAGTTCGAGGGCCGCTTCGTGCAGGAGCCCTATCTCTGGCTCGCGCTCGGCCTCATGTACTCGGCCCTGATGGCGGCGCGGCGTGAGGCCGCGGCCGAGGCCGAGACGAGCCCGGCCGGATCCCCTCGGGTCGCCGCCGCCTGAGGGCGGCGCGGCCCAATCGTTATGCTGCAAATCCATGCCCTCCGGTAGCAATCCCTCCGTCGTCGCGGTGGTCGGACTCGGCAAGATCGGCCTCCCGCTGGCCGCCCAGTTCGCGGGCAAGGGACATCACGTCATCGGCTGCGACGTGCTCCCGGACGTGGTCGAGTCGATCAACGCGGGCCGGGCCCACATCCACGAGGAGGCGGGGCTCGAGGCGGCCGTGGAAGCCGCCGTGAAGAGCGGCCACCTCGAGGCGACGACCGACACGGCTGCCGCGGTGAAGAAGGCGGACGTGGTCGTGGTGATCGTCCCCCTGATGGTCGACGAGGACCGCAACATCGACTACCGCAACCTGGACTCCGCGACGCGCGCCGTCGGACGCGGCCTGCACGAGGGCGCTCTCGTCATCGTCGAGACCACGCTCCCCGTCGGCACCACGCGCAACCGGCTGGGCCCGATGCTGGAGCACGAGTCGCATCTCAAGGCGGGGACGAGCTTCCACCTCGCGTTCAGCCCCGAGCGACTGTACGCGGGCCGCATCTTCGACGACCTCCGCAAGTATCCGAAGATCGTGGGCGGCGTCGACCCAGAGAGCACGCGCCGCGCCGTCGAGTTCTACCGCTCGGTGCTCGACGCCGAGGTATGGGCCGTCGACAACGCCGAGACCGCCGAGTTCACCAAGCTCGCCGAGACGACCTACCGCGACGTGAACATCGCGCTCGCGAACCAGTTCGCGCTCTACGCGGCCGGGCGCGATGTCAACGTGACTCAGGCCTTCAAGGCGGCGAACTCGCAGCCCTTCTCGCACATCCACCGCGCCAGCCTGGGCGTGGGCGGGCACTGCATCCCGGTGTACCCGCACTTCATGCTCGAGGACGCGGACGACAGCGAGCTCAGCCTGGTGCGCGACAGCCGTCAGACCAACGACCACATGGCGCAGGTCGGCGTCGAGCAGCTGGAGCGCGTGCTGGGCGACCTGCGCGGGAGGCGGGTGCTCGTGCTGGGCGCGGCCTATCGGGAGGACGTGAAGGAGCTCGCCTTCTCCACCGCCTTCCCCGTGGTCGAGATGCTCCACCGCTCCGAGGCCCACGTCATGGTCCATGACCCGCTCTTCACACCGGCCGAGCTGCAGCAGCGCCTGAAGACCGAGGTCGTCGACCTGGACTCGGCCGAGGCGAGATCGGCCGAGGCGGTGGTGGTGCAGGCCTGGCACAGCCAGTTCCGCGACCTCGACTGGCGCACGTTCGGCCGCCTGCGTGTGGTGCTCGACGGCCGCGGCACGCTGGACAGCGAGAAGGTGCGCGCCGGGGGCGCGGCCTACATCGCGATCGGCATCTCCGAGACGCGGGCGGGCGCTCCGAAGTAAGCCGACTCGAGCAGCTCGAGGTGACGCCCGAAGCCGTGGTTGCGGCGCACCCAGGCCCGGCCCTCGCGGAACAGGTTCTCGAGCCGGCGGGTGTCGTACATCAGGCGCTCGACCTGCTCGACCAGCCCGTCCGGGTCGTATGAGCTGACCACCGGCGGCTTGTCGCCGGGATAGAGGCTGCGATCGATGCCGCTGATCAGCGGGCGGCCCGCCGCCATGGCTTCGAGCTCCGACAGCCCGAGCGCGCCCTGCTCCATCTGGCCGATCACCAAATCGAAGGACCCGAGGAACGAGCCCACGCGCTCGTGCGGCACGGGGTCGACGAACTTCACCACGCGGCCGTAGCGCGCGACGTACTCCTCGGCCAGCGGGCCCCAGCGCAGCGCGGTGAGCTCGATGCCCGCGGCCGCGAGCCGCTCCACCGCCGGGAAGACGCGGTCCACGCCCTTCACCGGGTCGAGCCGCATGAAGATCACGGCGCGCCGCACGCGCTCCGGCGCCCTGGGGCCGATGTCCAGCTGCGCGGTGTCGATGGGGTTCGGCAGGTACTGCGACTTGGCGGCGAAGCGGTGGATGTAGGGCTCGAGGTTGGGCGTCACGTAGAAGATCGTGCGCGCGCGCTCGAGCACCAGCCGGCACAGGCTGTGCATCCCCGGCGTGCGCACGTGCTTGTGCAGGTCTGAGCCGTGGGCCTGGACGAGGAACGGCCGCCCCGAGAGCACGCCCACGATCCCGCGCGGGACCCAGTGGATGTGGATCACGTCGTAGCCCGCGCGGCGCAGGCGCAGCACCGCCGGCACGTACAGCGCCAGGCGGATGGGCAGCGTGAGCGCCTTGGCCCACCAGCCCCAGGTCGCGCCGAAGTCGTTCAGGCGGACGTGGTCGACGTCATGCCCGGCCTCCCGCAGGATCCGGGCCTGGGTCTCCGCCACTCCGGCGACGTCGTGGACGATCGCAATCCGGGCCACGGAACTAGAACGCACAACCCGGGGCGCCCGGCGGTCTCGATCGCCGGCCCTAAACGGGTTGCAATCCGGCCGGCCCGTGGGCAAGCTTGAGCCCGCAGTGCCCCACAAGCAGAACAGGATCTGGCAGGGGCTCGTCGCGCTCTACGTGGTGCTCGCCCTCGTGGCGAGCGTGGGCGCTCTCGAGCTCTCGTACGGACCCTCCCTCGCCGCACACGTGCCCCCGTTCGCCCCGGCCGTCGCGGCGGCGGAGCGGCACCGCGTCCAGCCGGGCGCGATCCCGCCCTCGGGCGTCGAGTCGATCATCCCGCTCGGCCGGAGCTCGCTCCGCGTCCCCATCCTCGAATACCACTACGTGCGCGTGGTCGACTACCGCCGGGACGTGATGGGTTACAACCTCTCGGTCACGCCGGCCGACTTCAAGGCGCAGATGGACTGGCTCTACGCGCACGGCTACCACCCCGTGACCTTCGCCGACCTCCGGGCGTACTTCGCGGGCCGGCAGCCGCTTCCCGCGCGCCCGGTCGTCCTCACGTTCGACGACGGCTACCAGAACTTCTGGACCAGCGCCGAGCCGATCCTGCTGGCCCACGGATTCAGGTCCGTCAGCTATGTCGTGCCGGGGTTCTGGAACAACGCCTTCTACATGTCGCCCCAGGAGGTCCAGGTGCTGGACCGCTCGGGCATGGTCGAGATCGGCTCCCACACCATGAACCACGCCGACCTCGCCACCGCGGGACCCTCCATCCGGGCGTACCAGCTGAGCGTGAGCAAGAGCGTGCTGGAGCAGCTGCTCGGACATCCGGTGCTCGACTTCTGCTATCCGAGCGGCAAGTTCAACGCGGCGGCGGCCGCCGCCGTCGGCGCCGCCGGCTACCAGACCGCCACCACGCAGGTGCCCGGCATGGCGCTGAGCTGGGCCGGCCGGCTCACATGGCCCCGGGTGCGCGTGGCCGGAGGGGAGAAGCTGGCCGACTTCATCGCCAACCTGGGACGGCCGGAGCCGGCCGTCGACATCCTGGTCGCCCCCTCCCCGCCGCCGGCGCCCGGGTCGGGCACCTTCTGAGACGCTGCCCGAAGGGGCGTCGATCCTGCCCACCAGGGTAGGCCTTCCGGGTACGAGGGCTTAAGCTTCGGAGATCGACACGCTGCGGGACCCGAAGTCCCAAAACGCGAATGCACCGTCGACGCCCGGTCGTCGCGGCTCGACCCGCGAGCCGGCCCGGCCACAAACGGCGCCGCGCGCGTTTCCGGTGGATGGCGCCTTTGTGAGACGGCACGCCGTCCCGATCGCGATCAGCCTCGCGCTGCTGATCGTGCTGGTGGCGATCAGCCGCCCCATGGCGATCTGGCAGACGCTCCAGGAGACCTCGGCCTGGGCGCTCGCCGCCGCCCTGCTGCTCAACCTTCCCATCGTCTTCCTGCGCGCGCTGCGGACCGACCTCCTGCTGCGCCCTTCCGGCTTCCGCCTCGGCTACCGCGACCTCGTGGGCATCCAGCTCGTCGGCCAGGCCTCGAGCAGCCTCACGCCCGCGGCCAGCGGCGACATCGTGCGCGCCTACCTGTGGCGCCGGGCGGCCGGCGTGCCGCTGCGGGTCGGCGCGGCCGTCGTCACGTTCGAGCGGATCTACAGCCTGGGCTTGATGGTGGCGCTGGCCCTCCTGCTCATCCTGCTGCCGCGGCACCACCTGGTCGGGTGGATCGGGGTCGCGCTCGGGCTCGCGCTGAGCGGCGCGTTGCCCCTGCTCGTCGAGCTCGTGCCCAAGGATCTCGAGCGCCGGCTGGTGGCGCGCGTGACCCGCGGCCCGCTGAGCCGGTTCGCCGGCGGCGCGAGCGACGTGGTGGACAACTTTCGCGGCATCATGCGCTCGCCGCTCCTCCTCGCCCAGTCCGGCGGGGTGACGCTCGCGATCTACGTGCTGAGCGGCGTTCAGGTGTGGTTCCTGCTCGCCGGGCTGCAGGACATCGTCCCGATGACGCAGGCCGTCGCGTCCTTCGCCGCCTCGCAGGCGGTGGGCATCCTCTCGACGCTGCCCTTCGGCCTCGGCGCCACCGACGCGGTGTTCGTCGCGCTGCTCGCCGGCTACGGGGTCACCGTGGCGGACGCGACCGCGATCGCCGTCCTGCTCCGTGCGACGTCCACGCTGCCGCAGGCGGTCGCGGGCCTCGTCGCGTATGTGTCGATGCACGCGGGGACGGCGGCCGAGCCCGCCCTCGAGGAGACGGCCCGCTGAAGGTCGCGGTCACGGGCGGAGCGGGCTTCATCGGGTCGCACACCGTCGAGCTGCTGCTCGAGGCGGGCGACGAGGTGATGGTGATCGACGATATGACGCATCCCAGCCCGGAGCAGCCCGCCGGCGTGGCCACGCTCCTGGCCGACTGCGGCTCGCCCGAGGCCGCGAGCGCGCTCGCTCTGTTCGAGCCGGAGGCGGTGCTCCACCTGGCGTCCAAGGGCGGCGTGCAGCGCGCGGCGCGCGACCCCGGAGCCCACGCGCGGTCGAGCCTCGCGAGCACGATCTCGCTCTACGACGCGGCCATCCGGGCGGGCGCCCGCCGCATCGTCAGCGCGTCGTCCGGCGGCACGATCTACGGCGACGCCGGCCGCCTGCCCGCGAGCGAGGCGCTGCCTCCCGCGCCCCTCTCGGCGTACGGCGCGGCCAAGCTGGCGGAGGAGGGTTACCTGGCGGCGTTCGGCCGGCGCGCCGGCGTGTCGACCCTGTCCCTGCGGTACGGCAACGTGTACGGCCCGCGCCAGGACGGGACCGGAGAGGCGGGCGTGGTCGCGATCACCTGCCAGCGCCTGCTCGAAGACCGGACGCCCGTGGTCTTCGGTAGCGGCGAGCAGACGCGCGATTTCACATACGTGGGGGACGTCGCGCGCGCGAACGTGAGCGCGCTGCATTCCAGGCGCTCCGGCGCCGCCAACGTCGGGACCGGCCGCGAGACCTCGGTCAACGAGGTCGTCGCCACGCTGGTCTCGCACTCCGGAACGGCGGCGGCGGCCGAGCACGCGCCGGCGCGCGAGGGCGAGGTGCGCCGCGTCTGCCTGGATCCCGGCCGGGCCGAGCGCTGGCTCGGCTGGAAGGCTAGAGTTGCGGTGGCCGGCGGGCTGGAGCTCACGTGGTCCTGGTTCGCCAAACGTCCCACTCCAACGCCACACCACATCGAGTCGAGGGAAAGATGAAGGTCATTGTTCTCGGAGCCGACGGTTACCTTGGCTGGCCCACCGCGCTGCACCTCTCCGCCCGCGGCCACGACGTCGTCGCGGCGGACAACCTGATCCGCCGCAAGTGGGACCGCGTCTGCGGGACCGAGAGCCTGGTGCCCATCAGCGGCATGAAGCGGCGCGTGCGCCGGTGGCAGAAGGAATCGGGGCGCGTCATCGCGTGGGAGCGCATCGACCTGCGCAACGCGGCGGATGTGGCCGCGCTGATCGCGCATCACCGTCCCGACGCGGTGGTTCATTTCGCCGAGCAGCGCTCGGCTCCGTTCTCGATGATCAGCCGCGAGCGCGCGGTGGAGACGCAGGCCAACAACGTGCTCGGCACGCTGAACCTCCTCTTCGCGCTGCGCGAGTCGGCTCCCGAGTGCCATCTCGTGAAGCTGGGCACGATGGGCGAGTACGGCACGCCCAACATCGACATCGAAGAGGGCTACATCGAGATCGAGCACAACGGCCGCAAGGACCGCCTGCCCTATCCCAAGCAGCCGGGCTCCTTCTATCACCTGTCGAAGGTGCACGACAGCCACAACATCATGTTCACGTGCCGCGTGTGGGGCCTCGCCGCGACCGACCTCAACCAGGGCGTCGTGTACGGGTCGGGGACGGAGGAGACCGACCTGCATCCCGAGCTCAGGACGCGCTTCGACTACGACGATATCTGGGGCACGGTGCTCAACCGCTTCTGCGCGCAGGCCGCGGTCGGCCACGCGCTCACCGTGTACGGCAAGGGCGGGCAGACGCGCGGGTTCCTCGACATCCGCGACACCGTGCGCTGCATCGAGCTCGCGATCCTGAACCCCGCCGCCAAGGGCGAGTTCCGCGTCTTCAACCAGTTCACGGAGCAGTTCAGCGTGGGCCAGCTGGCGGACCGGGTGCAGGCGGCACGCAAGGCACACGGGCTCGACACCGAGATCACGCACCTGCCCAACCCGCGCACCGAGCTGGAGGAGCACTACTACAACGCCAAGCACCAGCGCCTGGTCGACCTCGGCCTGGTCGCGCACCGGCTCGAGGACTCGCTGATCGACCGCGTGATCGGCCTGGTCGAGCGCTACAAGAAGCGGATCAAGCCCGAGCTGTTCGAGCCGAGGGTCGACTGGCGGTTCGGCGCGAGGCGCAAGCTCACCGGCGGGGCCGCCCGCTCGGAGGCCGGCGCCGGGTCTCGCTCCTCAGCCGTGTGAGCCGCGCAGCCGGACGACGAACAGCTCTCGCAGCGCGTTGAGGATCGGCCGCAGCCGGCCGCCCTTGCGCACGCCCATGCGCCGGGGATGGTGGGGCACGCCGACCTGCACGAACCTCCCGCCGTGCGCCCGCACCTTCCAGTAGAGCTCGGCGTTGATGAGCGCGCTGCGCGAATGCAGCGTGAAGCGGCGGAGCATGTCCGTGCGCACGACCTTCAGGGCGCAGTTCACGTCGCGCACGGGGATGCGGAACGTGAAAAGGACGAGGCGGTTGAACACGCCGCTGATGACGGAGCGAAACGCGGGGTCCTCGCGCGTCATGCGCCAGCCCGCTACCAGGTCCGCCGAGGAGAGGTGCGGGGTGAGGAGCGCGAGGTCGGCCACCTCCAGCTGGCCGTCGGCGTCGGTGAACGCCGCGAACTCGAGGTCGGCGGCGCGCAGCCCGTCGCCCACGGCGGCGCCGTAGCCCATCCTCCGCTCGTGACGCACGACGCGCAGCTCCAGGCCGAGCGACCGCGCCACCTCGACCGCCACCTCGCCCGTGCCGTCGGTCGACCCGTCGTCGACGATCACAACGTCGAAGCGCTCGGCCAGCTTCGGCAGCACCTCGTTGACGTGCGGCAGCAGCCAGCGCATGTTGTCGCGCTCGTTGAGGGCCGGCATGACCAGTGTCAAGCCGGAGAGCCGTCCGTCAGGGCCGGGCAAGTCCGATCCTCCTGACGGCGCCGAGCGCCAGCGTGACGGCGGCGGCCAGGGCGACCGTCATGGCCGCCGCGCCGGCGAAGTCACCGGCCGCCAGGTCGCGGACGGCCGTGCCCTGGACGAACAGGTGCGGCACGTGGCGCACGCCGTCGAACGCGCCGCCGATGAAACGGTGCCACGGAAGGCCGGCGTCCACACCGGGAACGTAGTACCAACGGGCCATCAGCAGCACGGTCCAGGCCACGCCCAGCGCCACCAGGGCCGGCGCCGCGAGCGCCGCCCGGCGCCTGCCCAGCCAGTCGTACGCCGCCGCGAACCCGAGTCCCAGCAGCAGGCTCTGGTCCGTCAGGCGGCGGGCGCCGAACGCCGCGCCGCCGTACCAGTCCGACAGCGACGCGTTCAGGTAGACGTCGACGGCGCCGATCACGATCAGCGTCACCGCGAACCAGCCGAGGGTGCGCACCGCCGCGGGCAGGCCGGCCAGCGCGACCAGCACGAGCGGGCTCCAGGCGATCCAGCCGTGGTGGGTGCTGAACAGCATGTCCAGCAGCTGCGGGTGACGGAAGTCGAAGGAGATATCGGGCGCCGCGGTGGGCAGCCAGCGCTGGAAGAGGACACGGTTGACCACGACCTGCGGCGCGAGCGCGAGCGCGAACACGACGAAGGAGATCGCGTAGCCGCGCGCGTGGCGCAGGGTCAATCGCCTGAGCATGATCAGCCACAGGCCTTCCGCCGGCATCAGCAGGACGAACACGCCCTCCTGGTAGTGCACGAGCACGATCAGCGCCGCCAGCAAGCCGAGCAGCACCGACGCGGCGACGCCGCGCCGCTCCGCCGTCTCGTACAGCAGCAGCGCGAAGGCCGTGATGGTGAAGACCGAGAACGTGTGCGAGTACGAGGGGTCGAGGAACGTGTAGGCGGCGAGCGGGGTCGCGAAGAGCACCGATGCGACGGCGAGGGCCGCGGCGCGCCCCCCCCACCGCCTGCGGAGAAAGCGGAAGAGCAGGCCGAGCGCGACCACGAGATAGAAGAGCGATGCGATCGTGAACGCCGCCTGGTAAGGGGCGCCGGTGGACGGATCGGGGCCGGGCGTTCCGGTGACGAGTCCGGCGCCCAGCATCACCAGGCGGGTCACGAGATAGAAGGGCAGCGCCAGCAGTGCGGCGCCGACGGGCTTGAAATCGGCGGTCATGCCGTTGGGCAGGACGGTGCCGACGGTCCCGCTGTAGACCGGCACGTTGGCGGCGACGAAGCGCTGGAACACCTCGTGCAGGTCGAGGGATCCGTACGCAAGGACGGCCGGCAGGTACCCGTAGTAGGCGACACCGTCCCCGCGCACGCGCGCGCTGAAGGTGAGCGCCAGGAGGAGAAGCGCGCCGGCGGCGAGGGCCGCCGTCCCGGCCGTGCGCCTCGTCATCCGCGACCGTTCACGCTCGCGCGCCGGTGGACGACCTCGAGCTCACGGTCCGCGCTCCGCTCGGCGCCGAACCAGCGAAAGAAGATGACCAGCGCCGCGATCGCGAGCGTCACCTTCCCGAAGACCATCAGGACCGCGCCCGCGATCGTCTGGTCGATGGCGGCCGTGAAGCCGTCGATCAGCCGCGGCACGTGCGTGTAGTACTCGTAGAAGGCGACGCGGGAGAAGATCAGAGGAAGCGCCACGCCGTCCTGCGGCAGCGAGGCGATCAGGACGTAGACCAGCTTGCCCCCCGCCGCGAGCGGCCGGCGCGCGTGCGCCGAGGTCGCGGCGACGATCGGCCAGTACAGCAGGATTCCGCTCGCGATGAACATCAGGTGCTCGAGGACGTGCAGGGCGTCGCTGTAGAGCGTCGCGTCGTAGAGCGGGGGCAGGTGCCAGACGATCATGACGAGCGCGGCGAGCACCTGCGCCGGCACCGGCTCGGTCACGGCCGGCAGGCCGGGGATGCGCACCAGCCGCTCCACCATGCCGCTCGAGAGGCCGAGCAGCATGAGGGGCGGACCGACGTACGCGAGCAGGACGTGCTGCAGCATGTGCACGCTGTCGAGGTAGTGATCGCTGATCACGTCCAGCGGCGTCTCCAGGGCCAGCCACAGCACGAGCAGCCCGAGACCGAAGTACAGCGTGTGCTTGCGCTCGCTGTCGCCCGCGCCGCCGGCCAGCACGGCGTGGCCCAGAAACAGCGCGACCAGGCCCGCGTAGACGGTCGGATCGAACGGCCAGGTGATCACGCCTCGGCCTCGCGGCGCTCGGTCCACCGCATCAGGGCGATGACGAAGATGACGAACACGAGCACGTGCGCCGCCGTGCACCACAGGCAGACCGCGCCGAGGGCGACGATCTCCACGTAGACCAGGTAGAGGACGGTGGCGACGCCGGCGACGGACCAGGGCAGCCGCGCCCGCTCGAAGGGCCCGAGCCACAGCAGGACGCTCACCGCGAACCACACGATGCCCGCGGCGGAGGTCGGGACCTGCGTGCCGGCGATGACCCCGTAGGAGCTCGAGAGCACCGCCTCGCAGTTGATGTGGCCCGACACTGGGCACGCGGGCACGGACCCCGCGAAGTGCAGCACGGTGAGATAGGCGGAGACCACGACGCCCGCGACGCCGGCGGCCGCGGCCGGCGCCTCACGCGTGATGCGCAAGGCGGCTACAGCTTCGACTCGAGCGACTGGATCGTCTGGCTCGAGCAAACCGAAGCCGGCTGGTCGCCGGTCGTGGCGCACACCGCCGCCGTGATCAGGTTCGCGGACCCCACGATGGCCTGCGCCTGCTTCGTGTCCGGCGAGGCGAGGTCGTTGGCGATGGCCTGCCACGTGAGACCGGTGAGGATATCGGGCAGGTACATCGCGCCGGCGAACGAGTACCGGTTGCCGAAGTCGACGAAGGGGATGCTCTGGCTCGTGTCGTAGCGGCTCACGAGCTGCTGCTCCGCGGCCGTCGCGGTCTCGAGCGTCTGCTGGTTGCGGTCCTGCGTCTCGACCGGCACGAAATCGATGTACTGGCTCGTGTACGTCGCGCCGTGGAAGGTGAACGTGGGCGTGTTCGGATAGATGTCGGTCGAAGAGGAGCTGGTGGTCATCAGGTTGGAGAACGTCCCAAAGCGGGACAGCGCGACGATCAGCGCCCAGCGCTCCGCGGCGCAGTAGGGACAGTACTCCGCCCCCAGGAAGAAGACCTCCGGCTTGCCGTGCGGCCCCACCAGCGGAGAGCCGGAGGCGGGCCGGATCAGGTTGCGCGCCGAGCCCTGCCCGACCGCGTCGATCTCGGACGAGGGCAGACTCGTGATCTGGGCCACCACCTGCTGCGTCGTGTCCTGGGGCAGCGGCGCCGGCGGTAGGGGCGTCGTGTACCAGCGGATGACCAGGAAGGCCGCGACGAGCACGGCCACCCCGGCGGCGACCGCCACCGGCACCACCCACGAGGGAGTGCTCGACACCGGTTTGCGCGCCGGGCGCCGCGGCGGCCTGGGCAGCGGACGGGCCTGCTTCGCGCTCACCTCAGCCGGTCTCCCGCGTGATCGGCTGGGCCAGGATCCACAGGCTCGTCATGGTGTACATGACCATCAGCAACAGCATGGGATATTGGCTGAGCAGCGCGCGCTGCGCGGTGCGGAACCTCTCCCCCGCGCGCAGGTGCGAGAGGTACACGGCGATGACGTGCCCGACCACGATGAGCACCACCTGCGCGTACCACACGGTCGACGCCTGGGCCAGCGCGTAGCTGGGCACGAGACCGGCGACGGCAGGCCACAGGTGCCAGCCCCTGGAAAGCGGGTCGTCGAGCAGAGGCAGCAGGTTCTGCGACTGGACCATCACGTAGCTGTAGTTGTGCGCCGCGTTGTAGACGAGCGCGATCGGCACGAGCGTGAAGGCGAACGCCGTCACCGTGGCCCGCATGTCAACCTGGCGCCGTCCCAGGTACACGACGAGCTCCATGAAGGCGATGAAGATCAGCAGGAACGCGACGGTGAGGAGCAGCAGGCCCAGCGTGCGCACGAAGAAGAACCCGAACCCGCCCAGCGGAAGCCAGACCGGCTCCAGGGCCAGCGTGAAGTCCTGCCACGTGGGAGTGGCCAGGATGCCGTCGAAGGCGAGCGTGCTGAGCATGAGGATCACGAAGATCACGCGATCCCATCCCACAGGCGAGGGCTGGAGCAGGCCCACGCCCCACGGCCGGAGGTGCACCGCGGTGATCCGGCCCGTCGCATCGCGTTCGGCCTCGACCGGCCCGAAGCGGCCGATGATCCCGAACAGGACGGTGAACCCTTCGCAGTGCTCGAGCCACTCGTCGCGGCCGAACACGAGCATGCCGGCGAGCGTCACCACCGTGTAGATCACCGCGGCCGCCGCCAGCACGGCGGGGCGGCTCGAGATTCCCGAGGTCAGCTCCAGGCAGGCAAAGGAGAAGTAAGCCGCGATCGCCGGCCAGACGCCCACGTTCGGTAGCGCCCGCACGGCGCGGAGGGGCGCCACGCGCGCGAGCACGTCGTACACCGCCGCCCACGGGTTGAGCAGGTACCACAGGTTGCCGGCCAGGCCGCAGAGGATCACGGTCACGGCCCAGAAATAGATCCAGGTGACGTATTCGGCTGGGTTGTGCACGGCGGCGCTTGAACCGAAGAATCCGGTGATCACGATGACCACGAGCCCGGCCACGCCGATGGTGCCTCCGACGATCCTCGGCCATGGCGAGCGGGCGAGCGGCAGCAGCCACCGCGCCTCGGCCTTCGGATAGGCGACCGCGCGGCTGCCCACCTGGTCGCCGGCGAAGAGCACGACGAGCACGAACGAGATGAGCACCACGCCGCCCGCCGCGTACAGGTAGAGCGCGAGGCTGATGGGCAGGTCGTAGCGCTGGCCGAAGCCGTGAAGCAGGATGCCCGCGAGCGTCATGGGCTGACCGTGAGGGTGCCCAGCGCGGTGCTCGTGCTCTCCCACTCGATATCACACGTGCACGTCTTGTCGGCCTTGAACGTGTGGCTCACGGTCTGTCCCGCGACGGCGTCGAACGCGATGTCGTACACGTGCAGGTGGACCTCGCCGCTGGTGTCGCTCTTCACGTTGATCGTGATGGTGTCGCCCACGTGAGCCGGCTGCAGCTGACTCGGCGTCATCGTCCTGGCGCCCTGCACCGTGACGTCGAAGGTCCGGGCCTGGCCTCCCCTGTGTCCGCTGGAATAGATCAGGACGCCGCCGGCGGCGACGAACAGGACGACCACGACCGCGAGAATGACCAGTCGAATTCCGCGCAACTCCTATCTCCTTCCGCCACGCGACCGCGCGTGGGTCTGCTTGCTGTACTTCTGACTACAGAGCGCCGGTACGAAGCAGACAAGAGATCGGCGGACCGCGCCGCGTCAGCGGCGAGACGGAAACGCAGGCGATGTGGGCCGGAGCCGCATCCGTGACGGCGTCCAGCCGGAGCACGGTCGCGGGAGCGGGAACAGGCGCGGCGAGACGGGCGACCTCGCCGAGGACGCGGGCGGCCGGTACGACCCTGGAGACCAGCCAGCGCAGAGCCAGCGCCGCGGCGGCGGCGGCCGGCAGCTGGCCGATCGTGCCCCACATGAGGAGCTCGACTCCCGAGCCCGCGCTCAGTCCCGCCACGCGCGCCTCGACCAACTCCTGGACGAGGAACAGCCCGAGCTGCAGCGTGAAGAGGACGGCCACCGTGCCGGCGAATGGAGGCGCTTTGTGGCGCTCTTCGCGACCGAGCGCCCGCGCCAGCCCGACCAGGCACAGCGACGCGAGCACGGCCAGGGCGGCGGCGCCGGCGAACGTCCTGGCCAGCGTGGGGAAGTACGCGTGCGCTCCCGACGACTGGAGGTGCTGCGCGGCGGCGCCGAAGCGAGCCTGGTACGCGATCAGGTGGCCGGCCTGGGAGGCGACGGCGGCCAGGGCAAGTCCTCCGACCGCCCTCCTGGCGTTCACGCCCCGATAATAGGCGGTGAAATTTCCAGAATCCGTCAGACAGGGGAGGACATCAGATGAAGAGGTGGATCGTGGCCTTCGCGGGCTTGGTCCTGCTGGCCGCGTGTGGCGGCGGTGGCAGCAACAACGCGTCGAACAGTCCGAGCACGCTCGGCAAGGTGGACAAGATCGCGAGCGAGATCCCGAGCAGCATGCAGGGACAGACGCTGCAGATCGCGACCGACGCCACCTACGAGCCGAACGAGTTCACCGATCCGAGCAGCGGCCAGATCACCGGCTGGGACGTCGACTTCGGCATGGCGCTCTGCAAGGTGATGGGCGTGACCTGCCAGTTCCAGAACGTGTCGTTCGACACGATCATCGCTCAGCTCAAGGCGGCCAACTCGCGGTATGCCTTCAGCCTCTCGAGCTGGAGCCCGACGCAGGACCGCGAGAACAGCGGCATCGACTTCATCAGCTACTACCGCGCGGGCGAGTCGTTCATCGTCAAGGCCCAGGGCGGCGCGACCGTCAACGGCCTGGCCGACCTCTGCGGCAAGAGCGTCGCGGTCGAGTCCGGCACCACGGAGGAGACGGACGCGTGGGGCTACATGGGCCAGGGCGTGGGCGGCGCGGCTCAGGCCGGCGGCAAGGACAACTGCAAGAGCGCGGGCAAGCAGCCGATCAAGGTTCTGAGCTTCGAGAAGCAGACCGACGCGAACTCCGCCCTGCTCTCGGGCCGGGCCGACGCCGGATTCCTGGACAGCCCCGTCGCGGCCTACCAGGTCAAGCAGTCGAACGGCCAGTTCAAGGTCTCCGGCCAGGCCTGCAGCGTGGCCCCGTACGGCCTCGCGATGATCAAGGGCGGCCCGCTCGAGCAGGCGCTGACCGACGCGATCAAGTACGTGATCGACAACGGCTTTTACAAGCAGGTCCTCAACAAGTGGGGCGTCGCGGACGGCGCGATCACGAGCGGGGACGTGAAGCTCAACGACAACAACGCGGTCGGCGCGACCTGCGTGCCTTCGTGAGGTAGCGCACCGCTGAAGTGACCGAGATCGCCTCAGGCCCGTCGAGCTCGGGAGCCGGGCCGCGGGCCGAGGCGATCAAGGCGATTCCGGTCCGCCACCCCTGGCGGTGGGTGTCCGCGGCCGCCGTGGCGCTGATCGCGTTCAGCCTCGCCTACACCGTCGCCACGGCGCCCTACATGCACTGGGAGTTCGTCTGGAAGTTCCTCTTCAACCAGCTCATCCTCCAGGGCGTCCAGCTGACCATCCTTTTGACGGTCGTCGCCATGGTGATCGGGGTCGGCGGCGGCGTGATCCTCGCCGTCATGCGCCTGTCGCCGAATCCCGTCATGTCGACGATCAGCTGGTTCTACATCTGGTTCTTTCGCGGCACGCCGCTGCTGGTCCAGATCTTCTTCTGGTTCAACGTCGCGATCATCCTGCCGTACGTCGGGCTGACCATCCCGGGCACGCACATCGGGCCGAGCTGGAGCACCAACGTGCTGATCAGCCCGCTGACGGCGGCCATCCTCGGCCTGGGCTGCAACGAGGCAGCGTACATGGCCGAGATCGTGCGCGCTGGGATCATCTCCGTCGAGCACGGGCAGACGGAGGCCGCGCAGGCGCTCGGCATGACCCGGCTGCAGGTGATGCGCCGCATCGTGCTGCCTCAGGCCATGCGCGTGATCGTGCCCCCCACGGGCAACGAGACCATCTCGATGCTCAAGACGACGTCCCTCGCCTTCGTCGCGTCGGTGGAGGAGCTGTTCACGCGCGCGCACGAGATCGCGAGCTCCAACTTCCAGGTGGTCGAGCTGCTCTTCGTGGCGAGCATCTGGTACCTGTTCATGACCTCGATCCTGACCGTGGGCCAGTACTACATCGAGCGCTACTTCGCGCGCGGCGCGGCGCGAGAGCTGCCGCCCACGCCCCTGCAGCGTTTCCGCCAATTGTTCTTCACGTACCGCATGCCGCTTCCCGGCGAGGAGCGTAAGCCGGCGTGAGCGGACCCATGGTCAAGGCGGAGGCGGTGCACAAGAGCTTCGGCCGGCTGGAGGTGCTGCGCGGCATCGACCTCGAGGTCCAGCCCAGAGAGGTGATGTGCGTGATCGGGCCTTCGGGTTCGGGCAAGAGCACGTTCCTCCGCTGCATCAACCACCTGGAGAAGATCGACGCCGGGCGGCTGTACGTCGACGGCGAGCTCGTCGGATACCGGCAGCGCGGCGACCGGCTGTACGAGCTGCCTGACAGCGAGGTCTGCCGCAAGCGCTCGGAGATCGGCATGGTGTTCCAGCGCTTCAACCTCTTCCCGCACATGACCGCGCTGGAGAACGTGGTCGAGGCGCCGATCCACGTGAAGAGCGAGACTCGCGCCTCGGCCGCCGAGCGCGCGCGCAAGCTGCTGGAGCGCGTCGGCCTGGCCGACAAGGTGGACGCCTATCCCAACCAGCTGTCAGGAGGCCAGCAGCAGCGCGTCGCGATCGCGCGGGCGCTGGCCATGCAGCCCAAGCTGATGCTGTTCGACGAGCCGACGTCCGCGCTCGACCCCGAGCTCGTGGGCGAGGTGCTGGACGTCATGCGCGCGCTGGCGGAGGACGGGATGACGATGATCGTGGTCACGCACGAGATGGGGTTCGCGCGCGAGGTGGGCGACACGCTCGTGTTCATGGACGGTGGGGTGATCGTGGAGGCGGGCAAGCCGCGCGAGGTCCTGGCCCACCCCCGGCACGAGCGGACGCGCTCGTTCCTGTCGAAGGTCCTCTAGCCCGAAGTTCCACGCGCTTTGCGCCAAACGAGCCGAATCCCGCGCGCCGGATTGCACGCGTTTTGCGCCAAACGAGCCGAATCCCGCGCGAATTCCACGCGTTTGGCGCCAAAGGCGCCGAGAAACCGGGCGCGTCAGCC
>CAZLJC010000034.1:0-22400 GCA_964559855.1 uncultured Actinomycetes bacterium | reverse complement strand
CTAGCGGCGCAGGGCCGCGCGCCGGCCCATGACAGGTGCGGGGGCGCTGCGGCGGGGCGCGCGGTGCGCCGCCAGGCCGGCCAGCAGCCACAGGCGCTCGACCAGGATGGCAAGCACTCGGCGCAGTGTCGGCGCTCCGCCCGTCAGGCGCGCGTTCTCCAGCTCACGCTGCTGGTCGAGCAGTCGCGTCCACGCCACGTCTTCCTGCATCCGTCCGTACATCTCCGACCCTCCTTGTAACCGTCGTTATTCTTACGCTAGTTATTATAACTGATGTTGCGGGATTTGTGGTTATGGATAAACTAAGGGCCGATGGCGGAGCGGCAAACGGCTGCGGGTGAGCTCGGCCTGGTGCAGGCCTTCGTCAACACGGCGGACCTCGCGCCCCGCAACGAGCACCTGAAGGACTGCCGGGCGCTCGCGGACTGGTTCGTCGCCCATGGCCTTATGGCCGAGGCCCAGGCGGTCGAGGAGTCGGACGTCAAGCACGCGATCGCGGTCCGGGAGGCGATGCGGGCGGTGATCGGCGGCAACACCGGGCAGCGGATCTTCCCCGTCGACGTCGCGACCCTGAACGAGGCCGCCCTGCAGAGCCGGCTGCGCATGCGGTTCGGCGCCGACGGCCGGCCGCGCCTGGAACCGGAGGCCTCGGGCGCGGTGGGTGCTCTCGGGCGCCTGGTGGCGGCGCTCTATTCGGCCATGCGCGAGGACGGCTGGGAGCGGCTCAAGCTGTGCGGGGCCGACGACTGCCGCTGGGCGTTCTACGACCGCTCGAAGAACCGCTCGAGCCGGTGGTGCGATATGGCCTCATGCGGCAACCGCGAGAAGGCGCGGCGCTTCCGCCGCCAGCACGGGCACGCCTCTTAGGAGGAACGGCTCACAAGGCCCCTTCGCGATCTCGGCGCCTCTGGCGGGATTTGGCGCGTCTGGCGCAAGACGCGCGCAATTCGCCCAGGATTTGGCGCGTTTGGCGCAAGACGCGTGGAATTCGGGATGGCGTGCGGCGCTTCCGCCGCCCGCGCCGGCGCACCTCCTCCTAGGAGGCCGCCGCCCGCACCTCTCGCCGCGAGCCCCCGGACCCGCCGAAGCGCACCGCCGTGATCTCGGCCAGGATCGCCAGCGCCGTCTCCTCCGCGCCCCGGCCGCCGAGCTCGAGCCCGATCGGCCCGTGGACCTGGCTCAGCTGCTCCTCGGTGAAGCCTTCGCGGCGCAGCGCCTCGAACCGGTTCTGGTTGGTCTTCCGGCTGCCGATGGCGCCGATGTAGCCCGCGTCCCGGCCGAGCACGGCGCGCAGCGCCGGCAGGTCGAACTTCGGGTCGTGGGTGAGGATCACGACGTACGTCGAGCTGTCGATCGTGATCTTTGACATCGCCTCGTCAGGCCACGCCACGATCACCTCGTCGGCTTCGGGAAAGCGCTCCCGGTTCGCGAACTTGGCGCGCGCGTCCACCACCGTGACCCGGTATCCCATCACCTTTCCGAGCCGGCCAAGGGGGATCGCGATGTGGATGGCGCCGATGATCACCAGGTGCGGCAGGCGGCGCACCGGCTCGATGAAGGCATCGCCTTCGCGGCGCGGAAGCTCGGAGCCCGGGGGCGTTCCCTCGAGGAGCTCTGTGCTCCCGTCGCCGAGGTTCGTGCGCAGCGTCGCCGCCCGGTTGTGGTGGAGCAACTCGAGGAGGCGGCGGTGCGTGTCGCTCAGAGGCTGGATGAAGACCTCGATATGTCCGCCGCACGCGAGTCCGACCTCGAAGGCCACGTCGTCGGCCACGCCGAAGGCCGCGACCTTGGGCCGGCCCGACTTCAACACCTTCTGCGCCTCCTCGAAGACGGCGCCCTCGATGCATCCGTTGGAGACCGACCCCGCGATCTTGCCCGACCGCGTGACGGCCATCTTCGAGCCGAGCGGGCGCGGGCTCGAGCCCCACGTCTCGATCACCGTGGCGAGCGCGATCTCCTCACCCGCCTTCGTCCACTCGTCCAGCTCACCCAGGATCTCGCGCATCCTCTATCGCGTCCTCTTCCCCAGCGAACCGAGCAGGCGGCCGAGATCTTCCAGGGCGCGCAGGTTGTGCGCGGCCAGGAAGTCGTCGCAGTACGGAAGCGCGGCCGCCATGCCGCGGGTGAGCGGCTGGTAGCCCTCCGAGCCCAGCAGCGGGTTGAGCCAGATGAGGCGGTACGCGGAGCGCCGGAGGTGCACGAGCTCGGCGGCGAGGTGTTCGGGGTCGCCGCGATCCCAGCCGTCGCTAACGACGATCACGACCGCGCCGTGGCCGAGCACGCGCCGCGCCCAGTGGCGGTTGAAGTCGCCGATCGCATCGCCGATCCGCGTGCCGCCGCTGAAATCGCGCACGCCCTTGCCGACCGACTCGAGCGCGCGGTCGACGTCGCGGTGGCGGAGCAGGCGGGTGATCCGCGTCAGCCGCGTGGAGAAGACAAACGTCTCCAGGTCCTCGCGCCGCGAGATCGCGTGCGCGAAGATCATCAGCAGCCGCGAGTACTTCTCCATCGATCCGCTGACGTCGCAGATCAGGACCAGGGGCCGCCGGCGGACGCGCGCTCGGCGGCGGAACAGGGACATGATCTCGCCGCTGGAGCGGATCGCGTGGCGCGCCGACCTGCGCAAGTCGATCCGGCCTTCCCGCGCCGGTCGCAGCCGTCTCGTCCGCCTCTCGGCGACGCGCCATGGCGTCTGCTCGAGCAGGCGGCGGACCTGCTCGGTCTCGGCCCACGTCAGCGACTCGAAGTCCTTGTTGCGCAGCAGCTCCTCGGCGCTGTACCCGCTCGAGCTGGCGGGATATTCGGACTGCTCCAGCTCCCGGTTGAGCTGCGAGCGGTTGAGCCCGAGCGCCGTGGCCCAGGCCTGGGCCCGGTCGGGGGCCATCGGGAGGGCGCGGCTCGGTCCGGGGATGACGCCGGCGGGCATGCGAGGGTCGGGGGGTGCCCAGAAGATGTCGAACGCGGCCTCGAACGTGGCCAGGTCCTCCTTGCGGCTGACGAAGACCGCACGCAGCGCGCCCCTGAAGTCCTCACGCCACCTCAGGTCCACGTGGGCGAGCGCGCGTGTCGCGTCGGTGAGGCGCCGCGGGCCGGCCTCCAGTCCCGCGTCATGGAGCAGTCGCGCGAAAGCCCCCAGGCGGGGGAGCAGGTCGGGCGCGGACGCCTCAGGCACGCTGTGCCTTTTCCACCAGGGCCGGGACCTGCTCGCGCACGCGTTCCAGGTCCTCCTGGTACTTCAGGGCCGCGCCCATGGTCGCGTCGACCAGGGCCGCGTCGATGCGGGTCGCGCCGAGCGCCGCGAGCGAGCGCGCCCAGTCGAGGGTTTCGGCGACGCCGGGCACCTTGTACAGGTCCATGCCGCGGAGCCCCTGCACGAGGGCGGCCACCTCGCGGGCCAGCCCGTCGGCGGCCTCGGGCGCGCGCGCCCGCACGATCTCCACCTCCTTCTCCAGGTCGGGATAGTCGATCCAGTGGTAGAGGCAGCGCCGCTTCAGCGCGTCGTGCACCTCGCGCGTGCGGTTGGAGGTGATCGCGACGAACGGCACCTGCCTGGCCTTGATGGTGCCGATCTCGGGAATGGAGACCTGGAAGTCCGAGAGCAGCTCGAGCAGGAACGCCTCGAACTCCTCGTCCGAGCGGTCGATCTCGTCGATCAGCAGCACCGGCGGGATCGCGTCGTCGTTGTCGATCGCGTCGAGCAGCGGGCGGCGCAGCAGGAACTCCGAGCTGAAGATCTCACGCTCCGCCGCGCGCCTGTCCTCCGACTCGCCCAGGAGGCGGATGTGCAGCAGCTGCCGCGGATAGTTCCACTCGTAAACCGCGTGCGCGAGGTCGATGCCCTCGTAGCACTGCAGGCGGATCAGCCGCGCGCCGAGCACGTCCGCCATCACCTTCGCCGCCTCGGTCTTGCCGACACCGGCCTCGCCTTCGATGAACAGCGGCTTCTGCAGCTTCAGGGCGAGAAAGATCGAGGTCGCGAGCGAGCGGTCGCCGATGTAGCGGCGTTCCCGGAGCCGCTGCTCGACGTCGTCGATGGTGGCCGGTGAGGGCACGGTCACAAAGCGTACGAGGTGGCCCGGTCCGCCGACCGCGCCACCCCGGCCTTTACTGGAAGGTCTGACGAGGAAACGATGTGACGGCTGGCCGGCGGCCTACTCCTTGCCCTGCGCCTGGTTGATCGCCCGTTTGGTGAGCACGCGGGCAAGGTGCTTCTTGTACTCGGGGCTCGCCCGCAGGTCGCCCGCCGGGGACAGCCCGTCGGAGGCGTGCTCCGCCGCGTCCTCCGGAGTGGAACCCTGCTTCAGCGCGTCCTCGACCACCCTGGCGCGCACCGGCGTGGGGCCGACGTTGGTCAGGCCGATCCGCCACTCGCCGTCCATCTTCTGCGCCGCCACCCCGACGATCGCCCAGTCGAAAAGGCGCCGCCGGAACTTGATGTACTTGTGCGGCCCGCCGGCCACCGGGAACACGACCTCGGTCACGACCTCATCGGGGCCGAGCGCAGTGGTGAAGAGGTCTTTGAAGAAGTCGCGGGCCGGAATGGTGCGCCGGTTCGTGACGACGTCGGCGTCGAGGATGAGGGCGAGCGTCGGATAGTCGCCCGCCGCGTCGGCGTGGGCGATGACCCCGCCCATCGTGCCCATGTTGCGGACCTGGTTGTCGCCGACCTCACCCGCGATCTCGGCCAGCAGCGGCAGCTTCTCGCGCACCAGCGGCGAGGTTTGAATCGTCACGTGCCGCGTCAGCGCCCCGATGCGCAGGCGCTGACCATCCTCCTTGATGTGGTCGAGGCCGGTGATGCCGTTGATGTCGACCAGCGCCCTGGGCTGCGCCAGGCGCAGCCGCATGAGCGGGATCAGGCTGTGACCCCCCGCCAGGACCTTGGCGTCCTCCCCGTACTTGCCGAGCAGGCTCGACGCCTCGTCGACGGAGCCTGCGCGGGCGTATTCGAATGCTGCCGGGATCACTTGCGTGCCTCCTTGATCTGCTTCCAGACGCGGTCTGGGCTGGCGGGCATGTCGACGTGCGTGATGCCGAGCGGGCTCAGCGCGTCGCAGATGGCGTTGATCACGGCGACGGAGCTTGCGATCGTGCCCGCCTCGCCGATGCCTTTCGCACCCAGAGGGTTGGTGGTCGACGGCGTGACGGTGCGGTCGGCGATGAACTCCGGGATCTCGTTGGCCGTCGGGATCATGTAGTCGAGCAGCGTGCCCGTCCGCAGGGCGCCGGTGTCCTCGTCGTAGACGACCTCCTCGTACAGGGCCTGCGCGATGCCCTGCACGACGCCGCCGTGCACCTGGCCCTCGACGATCATCGGGTTGACCACGTTTCCGCAGTCGTCCACGGCGACGTACTTCTCGAGCTTCACGTTGCCCGTCTCGGCGTCGACCTCGACCACGGCGACGTGCGCGCCGAACGGCCACGAAAGATCGGGCGGGTCGTAGTAAGTGGTCGCCTCCAGGCCCTGCTCCATGCCGGCCGGCAGGTTGGCGAGGTGGGCGGCGAAAGCGACCTCGGCCATCGTCTTGGCCCTGTCCGGGCTGCCCTTGACGTGAAGGCGGCCCTGGTCGAAGACGATGTCCTCCTCGGCGGCCTCCAGCAGGTGCGCGGCGATCTTCTTCGCCTTCTCGACGACCTTGCGCGACGAGATCAGGACCGCGCTGCCGCCGACGTGGAGGCTCCGGCTGCCGTAAGTGCCGTAGCCGAACGGCGTATCGCCCGTGTCACCGGTGTGGACCTCGACCGCGTCGTAGGGGATGCCCAGGGTGTCCGCGGCGATCTGGGCGAAGCTCGTCGCGTGGCCCTGCCCGTGAGGGCTGGTGCCCACGAAGACGCTCGCGGAGCCGGTCGGATGCACCCGGACCACGGCGGTCTCCACCAGGGCCAGCGGCTCGTGCACCGCCGTGACCGCGCTCGGGCCGAACCCGCAGACCTCGATCCAGGTCGATACGCCGATGCCGAGATAGCGGCCCTGCTTGCGAAGCTCCTGCTGCTTCCGCCTCAGGTCGGCGTACCCGACCTTCTCCAGGGCGGCCTTGAGCGCCTTGTCGTAGTCGCCCGTGTCGTAGGTCATTCCGAGGTAGTTCGCGTGCGGGAACTGCGTGGTGAAGTTCTTGCGCCGGATGTCGGCCGGGTCCATGCCCAGCCGGTGAGCGACCAGGTCGACCGCGCGCTCGATGGCGTGCGTCGCCTCGGGCCGTCCCGCGCCGCGATACGCGTCCGTCGGCGTGGTGTTCGTGAGCACGCCGACGGTCCGGAAGGAGACGTTCTTCAGGTCGTATGCGCCCGCGGCCACCACGTAGGCCGAGGCCATGAACGAGCTGAACACGCTGAGGTACGCGCCGGTGTCGACGTACTGCGTCACCTTGTAGCCGGTGATCGTGCCGTCCTTCTTCGCGCCGATCTCGACGTCGAAGATCTGCGCGCGGCCGTGGTGGGTCGCGGCCAGGTTCTCGGTCCGCCCCTCGACCCACTTGATCTTCTGGCCTGTGAGCTTGGCTGCCGCCGCGAGGAGATACTCCTCCGGATAGATGTGGATCTTGCTTCCGAACCCGCCGCCGACGTCCGGCGCGATCACGCGGATGTTGGCCTCGGGAATGCCGGTCGCGAGGGTCAGGCACAGGCGCACCCAGTGCGGCACCTGCGTGGAGGTCCACATGGTGAGGGTGTTCGCGCCGGGCGTGTACTCCACCACCACGGCGCGGCCTTCCATCGCGATCGGGAACAGGCGCTGCTGGAGGATCCGCTCCTTCACCACCACGTCGGCTTCCTTCAACCCGGCGTCGGCGTCGCCGCCCGCCACCGTCAGGTCCCACGCGATGTTGTCGGGTCCGCCGGTGTGCGCCGCGGGCCCGCCCCTGGCGGCCGAGTCGAGGTCGGTGACCGCGGGCAGCTGCTCGTACTCGACGTCGACCAGCGAGGCGGCGTCCGCGGCCTGATAGCGCTCGTCCGCGAGCACGACGGCGACCACCTCGCCGGCGTAGCGGGCTTCGTCCTTGGCGATGTAGGCCCAGCCGATGGGCTGCTTCTTCTCGACGACGAAGGAGTTGGTGACGGGGGCCGCGCCGCTCAGCACGGATTCGAAGTCGCGCGCGGTGAAGGCCGCGACGACTCCCGGCGCCTTCACGGCCGCGGTCAGCTCGATCCGCTTGATCCTGGCGTGCCCGAACGGGCTGCGCACGAAGGCGGCGTGAAGGACGCGCGTCTGAGGGATATCGTCGACGTACTGGCCGCGTCCGCTGACCAGGCGCGGGTCTTCGCGGCGGTGGATCTTGGCGCCGATCATCGTGGTGACGGCCATCGCCTCAGCTCCTCGGGGCGGCGGTGCGCTCGTCCGCCTTCTGCTCGACGGCTCCCATGTTCCGGGCGGCCGTCTTCACCGCCTTGACGATGTTCACGTAGCCCGTGCAGCGGCAGAGGTTGCCCTCGAGCCCGCGCCGGATCTCGTCGTCGGTGGGGTTGGGGTTCTCGGCCAGGAGATAGGCCGCGGCCATGATGAAGCCGGGCGTGCAGTACCCGCACTGCAGGCCGTGCTCGTCCCAGAAGGCCTGCTGGATCGGGTGCAGCTCGCCGTCCTTGGCCATGCCCTCGATCGTGGTCAGGCTCCTGCCCTCCGCCTGGACGGCGAACATCGTGCAGCTCTTGACGGCCTTGCCGTCGACCAGGATGGTGCAGGCGCCGCACTGGCTCGTGTCGCATCCGATGTGGGTGCCGGTGAGGCCGAGGTCGTCGCGGAGGTAGTGCACGAGGAGAAGCCGGGACTCCACCTCGTTCTCGTGGCGGCGCCCGTTCACGGTGGTCGAGACCTTGTGCTTCATCAGACCTCCTGAATCCCCAATGAGGACGAGGCTGCGCACCCCGCCCGAAAACAGGTCAAGCCTTGGTGGACAACACTATTGCGCTACTTTTAGGCCGGAAATGCAACTGGAGAATTCCTTTCAGGTCGGGGCGCCGCCGGACAGGGTGTTCGCCTATCTCCTGGATGTGCAGAACGTCGCCGGGTGCGTGCCCGGAGCCGAGCTGTCCGAGGTGGTCGACCAGTCGACGTTCAAGGGCAAGGTGAAGATCAAGGTCGGGCCCATCACGGTGGCCTACAACGGCACGGCCCGCATCGTCGAGCGCGACGACGCCGACCGCTCCGCGAAGCTGAGCGCGGACGGGCGCGAGACGACGGGTTCCGGATCGGCGCGGGCCACCGCCACCATGCGGGTCGAGCCCTCGGACGGCGGGTCGCTGGTCAAGATCACGACCGAGTACCACGTCGCGGGGCGGGTCGCGCAGTTCGGCCGCGGTGTCATGGAGGACGTGTCGCGGCGCATGGTCAACGAGATGGCCGCCTGCATCAAGTCCAACGTCGAGACGGCCGAGCCTCCGGGCGCGTCCCCGGCGCCGGCTTCGGGCGGCGGCTCGAGCGAGACGGCTCCGCCGCCCGGCCCCTCAGGCCCGCCTGCGCCCGCGCCGGCGCAGGCTGCCGCGAGCACGCGGCCCGTGAACGCGTTCGGCCTGCTCTGGTACCTCGTCGCCCTCCGGGTGCGGCGGCTGTTCGGCGGAAAGCCCGCCTAGGGCGAACGGCTCACAGGATCTGCCGGCGATCTCGGCGCGTTTGGCGCCGAAGGCGTGCAATTCGCGCCGGATTTGGCGCGTTTGGCGCAAAAGGCGTGGAATTCGGGCAGTACACGGGCCGCGTTCTCGCCAACCGGCGCTCGCCCGGGAGCCGGTCTAGCGGCTCAGCCCAGGTAGACGGCGAGCATCTGGTCGCGATTGACCCAGATGTTCGGCTGGGTCCACGACTTTCCGTGAACGCCGAGGATGGTGACGGTCGCGTCCTGGATCTGGAAGAACATGTTCTTCATCAGGATCTCGTTGTGCATGGCGGTTTCGGTGGCCTTCGGGAACTCGGCCGCTCCGGTGACCATGAAGGTTCCGCCCTGGAACATGATGTAACGGCGGATCATCTCCACGACCTGGTCGGGCGGCGGCGGCTCGGGGTCGATGGTGCGGATGCCTCCGATCAGGGCCTTGTTGAACAGGCCTTCGGGCACCCCGGCGAGCTGCACGGCCCCGGGAATCAACGGTTCGGCGCTGACGTTGCGCAGGTGGAACAGAGGCTCGGGGTCGTTCATGGTCTCCCGCAGCCGGCCCCGGACCTGGATCTCGGCCGTCAGCCGCTGGTAGGAGGTCACGAGGTCGACCTTCGTCCAGGCGAGGGCTGCGTTTACGGCCGTGGTCGGTGACACAAGCGGGCAGGATAACGCTCCAGACCCGCCATGGTTCGAGAATTGGGGCCATGAACATCGCCGAGGCCCGACGCCGCATCGCCGAGCGTTCCGACCTGAACGCCTTCATCTCCCTCACCGACGAGACGGGGCCCGGCGACGTGGTCGGCGTCAAGGACCTGGTCGACGTGCGCGGCACGGCCACCACCGCGGGCGGGGTGATCCTGCCTGACACGCCGGCCGCGGAGGACGCGCCTGTGATAGCGCGCCTGCGCCGGCAGGGCTGCGTGTTCGTCGGCAAGACGAACCTTCACGAGTTCGCCTATGGCGTGACCAACGTCAATCCTCACTACGGCACGGCGCGGAATCCCCACGACCCGAGTCGCGTCTCAGGCGGATCCTCCGGCGGCTCGGCGGTCGCGGTGGCGGCCGGGATGTGCGACTGGGCGATCGGGACCGACACGGGCGGATCCATCCGCATCCCCGCCTCGCTCTGCGGAGTGGTCGGTTTCAAGCCCGCCTTCGGCAGCATCGACATCGGCGGCGTGATCCCCCTCTCGCAATCGCTCGACACCCTGGGCCCGCTCGCGCCCGACGTCGCCACCGCGGCGCGCGCGTACTCGATGATGTCGGGCGCAGAGGTCGATCCGGCCGGCGGCGGCCGGCCGCGGCTGGGGGTGCCCGCGGGATGGATCACCGGGCTGGACGAGCCGACGTCATCCGCGTGGAGCCGCGTGTCGCGCGGGATGGACGAGGTCGAGTTCATCCCGCGCGAGCGACCGTTTCTCGTCGGCCTGACGATCCTTCTGTTTGAGGCGGCGCAGTATCACCGGCGCTGGGCGACCGAATGCCCGGAGAAGTACGGCGCGGACGTGCTGGCGCTGATCCGCCGAGGTTTCGACGTCTCGCGGCCAGACTACGAGGCGGCGGTCGAGGAGCGCGAAGAGCTCGAGCGCCGGGCGAACGCCGCGCTGGAGAGCGTCGACGCGCTGGTCCTGCCCGCGAGCGCCATCGTGGCGCCGCCGATCGAGTCGGGCCTGGAGGTCCGCGAGCCGCTGGCCCGCTTCACGCGGCCTTTCAACGCGACCTACCAGCCGGTCGTCGTCTTGCCGGCGCCGGTCGCGGGACTGCCGGTCGGCATCCAGGTCGTCGGGCGGACCAACGCACAGGCGCTGCGAGCGGCGTGGTGGCTCGAGCGCGAGTGGCAAGACGTCCGGCCGTGATCGCGGGCTGAGGTCGAGGAACCTCCTTCCGGGGCATGAACATCCCGCCGCCGAGCGCGATCCTCCGGATGGTCGTGTTCGCCGTGCCGGCCGGGCTGGGGGCGGCGGGCGTGCAGCCGCTCATCGCGGCGGCGGCCCGCTCGGTGCCCCTCTACTGGGCGGCAGGCCTGGCGGCGCCGGCGCTGGGCACGGCCGTCCTGGTGTTCAGCGCCGGCCGGCTGCTCGACCGCGGCGATGCCGTGCAGCCCCCGTGGTTTGCCGCCTGGCTCCTCCTGCCGGGAGCGTTCCTGCTCGCCGGAGCGGCCGCGATGTGCATCTTCGGGGCGCTCGTCGAGCTGGCCCAGATTCACTTCACGATGGTGCTGCTGCTGGCCTGTGGCGCGGTGCTGTGGGTGGCGGCCATGGTGCTGGTCCGCGGCCTCTCTCGCTGACCGGCAGCGAATTCAGGAGCCGGTCCGCACCGCACCTGCCGGCCGCCGCGGGCATCGAATGAGGGGAGAACCCGCCGGTGCCGGCAGCGGCGGGTTCGGTCGGTTTACGAGAGCTTGATGCGGTTCGCGCGCGGGCCTTTCTGGCTCGACTCGATCTCGAAGCTCACGCGCTCGCCGCCGGCGAGCGAATCGAAGTTCACGCTCGAGTCGAGGCCGGTGCGGTGGAAGAAGTACTCCTTGCCGTCCTCGGCCGCGATGAACCCGAACCCTCGATCGGACACCAATTTCTTGATCGTCCCAGTCGGCATCCGAAAACTCCTCTTCTCGAAAGTGATTCGCGGAACGCACGGCCCTTTCGAGAAGTCCGACCGCGGCGAACATCGCCCCGCGCACCGGGGGACGGATTTACCTTACCACCGACTTTCCGAGCGTTCACGCGGCGAGCAGGGCGATTCCGGCCACCGTCGCGACCGCACCCACGAGCTTGGTCGCGGCGCCGTCGCGCTCCCCGAGCCGCCACACGCCCCAGACGGCGACGGCGACGATCGCCACCTCACGCACCGGCGCGATCAACGCGAGCGGCGCGAAGCTCAGCGCGAGAAGGACCAGGGCATAGCCGAGCCACATGAACACGCCGATCACCGCCGCCCGGTCCCAGGGCAGGGGACCGGGTGACGGGGCTCGACCCAGGCGGCTGGCGATCCGCACGCTCACGCCGAGCTGGATCGCCATCAACGTGAAGAGCAGCCAGCCGTACAGCCACGGTGCGGCCAGGCGGACGCCGACCCGGTCCACCGACGAGTAGAGGGCGATGGCGATCCCCGTGAGCAACGCGGGCAGGGTCGCGCGGCCTCGGGCCTGCGAAAGCGTGACCATGAGGATGCCCGCGAGCACGAGCCCGACCCCGGCCAGCTGCACCGCACTCAGCCGCTCGCCGAGCAGGGCCAGGCCGATGAGCACCGCGATCACGGGCGCCGAGCCTCTCGCGATCGGATATGCCGCCGACAGGTCGCCGCGCCGGTACGCGGCCGACAGGAGCCAGAGGTAGGCGGTCTCGATCGACGCGGACAGCAGGCACAGCAAGGCGGCGGTCACCGTCAGCGACGGCCGGCCGAAGACCAGCCACAGCGGCGCGGCGGTCACCGTGGCGGCGATCCCGGCCATGATCGTGATCCGGCGGAAGTTGACGATCGGATCGCCGCTGACCTTGACCAGCACGTTCCACGTCCCGTGCAGGATCGAGGCCACCAGCGCGAGGCCGATGGCGGCCTCGATCAACTCATCCGCGGCGTGGGCGCCGGAGCAGGCGGCCGAGCAGGCGGTACACCTCCGGATTCACGACCAGGCCGTTGTGCGATCCCCATGCGGGAAGGGCGGGAATGTCCGGCCTCAGGCAGGCGCGGAAGTTCACGACGTCGTCGGTCCTGGTGTAGATCGACGTGGTGGGGACGATGGGCGGCAGCTCCAGGTCGTACGTGAATCGTGCCTCGGCGTTGAGGCGGCGGCCGAACGCCAGCTCGTTGGCCGTGCGCACCACCCCCATGGCGCGAAACGTCATCGGCGCGACGTCGGTCCAGTCCGAGAAGGGCGACCCCAGGCCGATCACCTGCTCGATCAGCTGCGGCCGCCGCTGGGCCAGCACCTTGCCCAGCAGCCCGCCGCGGCTGTGTCCCACGACCGTGACCCTGGAGCCCGTCTCCTTTTGGATCGCGGCGGCCTTGCGGCGGAGGCCGGCGACGATGCGCTCGGAGTAGTGGACGTTGAAGAGGATGCCCGAGAGGTAGGTGCGATAGCCGAGGCGTCCCAGCCAGTTGTCGAGCACGCGCAGCGTCCAGTCGCCGGCCAGAAAGCCGGGAATGAGGAGGATGGGGCGGCCGTCCCCGCGGGGGATGCCGCGCCCCCGGAAAACGGGGTCCGCGACCAGGGCAGAGAACTCTCGGAGGGAGAGCGGATCCGGCAACCTCACGCGTCGGAAGATTAGGCGGTGTGACGCCGCCGCTTGCTCAGCCGGCGTACACGCCCCCGTCCGCTCCGACCTGCAGAGGGATCGACGTGAGGGGGACCGGCGCCGGTCCGCCGACCACGGCGGCCGCGTGGGCCGGGTCGAACTGCGCGCCGTGGCACGGGCAGGCGAGCAGCCGCTGGCTCGAGTCGTACTGCACCGTGCACCCGGCGTGGGTGCACACGGCGTCGAACGCCACGATGCTGCCGCCGGGCAGCGCCACGGCGACGGCGGGGTCGCCCGACGAGGGTGCGGAGAAGGTCAGCGAGCCCTGGGACTGCAGCGCGGACAGCGTGCCGATCCGGGTCCCGGTCGGTGTCGCGACCGGGCTCGGAGTCGCGGCGGGCGAGCCGGTCGAAGCGGCCGGCGAGCCCGCGGCCCCCTGGGAGACCGGCTGGAGCCGCGCCCGTGGCAGCAGGCCCAGGACCCAGACCACGCCCACGGCGGCGCCCCCCAGCTGAAGCAGCAGGCGGCGGCGATCCAGGTCGGCCTGCGTCCGCCGGCCGGGCCGCGGCCGGGGCGGGCCGAAGAGCAGGGCGCTCAGGGTCAGGACGCCCTGATCGCCGGCGAGCACAAGGGTGATCCAGGCGACGACGTAGATCGAGTCCGCGCCCAGAAAGTAGGGCTGGACCATCCAGCTCGCGGTCAGGAAGAACACGAGGTTGAGCATCGCCCCGGCCGTGGCGGCCCATCGCGTCGCGATCCCGGCGAGCACCAGCGCGCCGATCACGAGCTCGGTCGCGATCACCCCGATTCCGGTCAGGCGCGGCGCCGGGAGGGCGAGGAGGTCGATGAGGAAGCCGATCGGCGAGTGGGCGGCGAATCCCTGCAGTTGGGCACCGATGTAGGTGGTCGAGCCCGGCTCCAGGAAGCCCGGGTCCGCGATCTTCTGGAGACCGGCGTACAGGAACGTCAGGCCGAGGAAGGCCCGCAGCGGCAGCGTCGCGTAGGCGAGCCACCGATCCCCCGCCGGCGCGGGCGCTTGCAGGGGTGCCTGGACGCGCTTCTTCGCCATCCCGCCGTCATTTTCAGAACGTTGGCTGGGAATCGGCTGAGCGTCGCCCGCAATTGATTGGACATTCTGCATGTAAACTCATTTCGTGCGCGCCTACCGGCTGGGCAAGCGACAGGCGACGGTGGACCGGACGGAGCAGGACATCCTGGCGGCGGCCCGCGACCTGGTGGCCGCGGGCCCTCCTCCCTCCCTGGCCCAGGTGGCCCGGCGGGCGGGGGTCTCCCGGATCACGATCTACAACCGTTTCGGCTCCCGCGAGAGGCTGCTCGGCCGGCTCGATCCGCGCCCCGACCCTCCGGAGCTCAGCGGATCCGCACCGCCGCGGCAGCAGCTTCGCGTCCACCTCCAGCAGACGTGCGCGCGCTGGGCGGCGAGCCCGGCGCTGTACCGGAACCTGGAGCCTCGCGCAGCGACGTCCGGGGAGGTCGAGCGGCGCCTGGCCGAGCGCCTGGCTGAGGCTGACGACCTGCGTCCGGGCTGCTCGATCAAGGAGGCGGAGGACGTGATCGGCATGCTCACCTCGTTCGCCGCGTTCGACCGGCTGCATCGCGACGGCCGCAGGCCGGCCGCGGCCGTGGCCGAGATGCTGATGCGCCTGGCCTCAGCGGTGCTCGCGTAGGATCCGTGACGGATTGCGGCATCGAGTAGCGGACCTCGACGGGCCGGTCCATTACCTCGACTTCGGGGGCGGCGGGAGCCCGGCTCTCCTCATTCACGGCCTGGGCGGCAGCGCCCTCAACTGGATGGCGGTGGGACCGCACATGGCGCAGTCGCACCGCGTCCTGGCGCTCGACCTGGTCGGGTTCGGCCAGACGCCGCTCTTCAACCGCTCGGCGGCGGTCGGGGCCAACGCCGCTCTCGTCCACGACTTCATCGAGCAGGTCCTCGGGGAGCCGGCGCTGCTCGTCGGAAACTCGATGGGCGGCCACATCGCGATCCTCGAGGCGGCGAGCCACCCCGAGTCCGTGTCGGGCCTGGTGCTGGTGGATGCTGCGGCCCCCGGCGCTCGCATGCGGCGCTTCGAACCGGTCATGGTCGGCGCGCTCGCCGCGGTCTCGGTGCCCATGCTGGGGCCGGCGATGTTCGAGCGACGGGTTCGGCGCAGCGCGGCGGAGCAGCTGGTCAAGGAGACGCTCGCCCTGGTGTGCGCCGACCCTTCGCGCGTCGATCCCGAGGTTTTCGAGGCCCACGTCGACCTCACGCGCCAGCGCGGCCGCCTCGGCCCGCAGAACACGCGCGCGTTCATCCAGGCCTTCCGCTCGATCGGCCTGCGCGTGGCCGATCCGCGCTTCTGGCTGAAGGTCGCGCGCGGGCAGGCTCCGGCCCTGATCGTCCACGGCCGCCAGGACCGGGTCGTGCCCCTGGGCGCGGCCCTCGAGATGAAGCGCCGGCGACCTGATTGGGAGCTCGCGATCCTCGACGGGGTGGGCCACGTGCCGATGCTCGAGACGCCGGACCTGTTCATGCGTGTCCTGCGCTCGTGGAGCGTGTATACAATCGCCTCCCGACCCGCCGCAGCCTCCTGAATGGAGTCCACGCCCCACCAGAGAAATTGGCCACCGTCTCCGAACCACCACATAGGAAGCCGGCCTCAGGGCTGAGGGTCTCGGGCCCGCTGATGCCCCACCTGCGCCATCTCGGGCGCTGGGACCCGATCCCGCCCCTGTGGCTCGAGGGGCGCATCTCGCTCGAGCTGCTCAGCCTCGTCCGAGACCCGGTGTTCCGCGGAGTCGACGTCCCCCCCGGCCTGCGCAAGCCGGTCCTGCTGGTGCCCGGCTTTCTCGCCGGCGACTGGACGCTGCGCACGCCGTACGACTGGCTCAGGCGGATCGGGTATCGCGCCCGCCTGGCCGGCGTCGCGCTGAACGTCGACTACTCGGAGGTCCTGCTCCGGCCGCTGATCGACGCCCTCGACGAGCTCCACCGCAAGACGGGCGCGCGGGTGTCGCTCGTCGGGCACAGCCGCGGCGGGGTGCTGGCCAAGGTGCTCTCTCACCGCAAGCCGGACCTGGTCGAGCAGGTCATCACGCTGGGCTCGCCGCTCAACGATCCGTTCGACGTCCACCCGCTGACGATGGCGGGAGTCCGAGCGGCGCACCTCTACAACGTCGTGCGGCACCGGCACCGAGCCTCGGTGGAGATGCGCTTCCTCCGCGACCTGCGCGCCCGCCCGCGCGTGCCGACCACCTCGATCTACTCCCGCTCCGACGGAGTGGTCAACTGGCGCGCGTGCCTGCGTCCGGACGTCAACTCCATCGAGGTGCACGGCAGCCATCTGGGGCTGGCCTTCAACCCGGAGGTCTACCGGATCCTGGGCCATCTCCTCCCCGCGCCCTGGCGGCATCGCTAAGATCGAGGCAGCGGGAGCTCTAACGGGCTGAGAGGGCGCGCGGGCGCCGACCGCCGAGCCGAGTGCTCAGAACCTGATCTGGGTAATGCCAGCGGAGGGAGATCGAGATGGGTGAAGCCGCCGTCCGTTCCGCCGGGTCGGACGTCTTCGGCAAGGTCGAGAGCCTGGGCATCGAGGCGGTCCCGGACGCCGAACGCCATGGGAGGCCGCGCGAGCTCGCGTTTCTCTGGGCGGGCGCGTTCGTCAACTACGCCAGCCTCTTCACCGCCAGCCTACTGACCACGTACTACGGGCTCGGCGTGTGGGACGGCCTGGTGGCGACCGCGCTCGGCACGGTCGCCGCCGCGGTCATCCTCGGCCTGCTGAGCAACACCGGCCCGCGCTCGGGCCTGCCCCAGATCGTCTTCACGCGCCGCATCTTCGGGCTGCGCGGGTCGTACCTCGGGGCGGCGCTGACGCTCTTCCTGGCGGTCGGCTGGTTCGCCGTCGACTGCGTGATCGCGGCCCAGGCCGGCGCTCAGCTCTTCGGCGGCGGGAGCCGCTGGATTACGTTCGCCATGGTCGTCCTGGTCGCGGCGGTGAGCGTCGCCGTCGCGGTCTACGGGCACCAGACCATCAAGGTGCTCGAGACGTTCGGCGCGATCGTCTTCGCGCTGCTGTCGGCCGCCGTCTTCGTGCTGCTCGCGCCGCAGTTCCACTGGGGCCAGGGCCCGTCCGTCTCCGGCGCCGACTACGCGGGAGCGCTCGTCCTGGGCTTCATGACGTGCTTCGCACTGGTCGCCTCCTGGTATCCGTTCGCGAGCGACTACTCGCGCTACCTGCCCGCCACCAGCCCGCCCCGTTCCGTAACGTGGTGGCCGGTCGTGGGCATCGGGGCCCCGATGGTGCTGCTCGGGCTGTTCGGCCTGCTCCTCCCCACCATCGACGCGAAGCTCGCCGAGAGCCAGGGCGTCCTGGCCGTGATCAGCGCCCATGCGCCGGCCTGGATCGCGATCCCGTTCTTCGTGTTCATCGTGGCCGGGGAGATCTGGGCCAACTACCTCGACGTCTACACCGCGGGGCTGGTGGTGCTCGCGATGGGCATCCGCCTGCGGCGCTGGCAGACCGCGCTGGGGTGCGGCGTGCTGGGGACCGCGCTCGCCGCGTATGCCGTGCTCGTCACGGACTTCCACGTGGCCTACGAGGACTTCCTGATCCTCACCTATCTCTGGGCGCCCGCGTGGGCGGCGGTCGTGCTGCTCAGCTTCTTCGTGTTCGAGCCGCGCCCGTCGCCCGCGCTGGCGGTCGGAGCGTGGCTCGCCGGCAGCGCGACGAGCCTGGTCTTCGTCAACTACTCCAACCTGTTCGGCAACATCGCCGCGGCCTCGCATTTCTTCAACGACTCTCTCATCGCCTCGCTCCACGGCGCCGACGTATCGGGGATCGTCAGCGTCGCCGTCGCCGCGGCGGTCTACGCGGCCGGCCGCCGGGTCGCGAAGGCATGAAACTCCCGGTCGCGCTGACCATCGCGGGCTCCGACTCAGGCGGAGGCGCCGGCATCCAAGCCGACCTGAAGACCTTCGCCGCGCTCGGCGTGCACGGCACCTCGGCGATCACGGCCATCACGGCCCAGAACACCCAGGGCGTCACGGACGTGCTCGAGCTGCCCGTGAGCCTCGTCCAGGCCCAGATCGCCGCTGTGATCGAGGACATGGGCGTGGACGCCATGAAGACCGGGATGCTTTCCAGCACGGCAATCATCGAAGCCGTGGCCGAGGCCATACGCCTTCACGGCCTGCGGCGTCTCGTAGTCGACCCCGTGATGGTCGCCAAGGGCGGGGCCCGCCTGCTGCGCGAGGACGCGGTGGCGGCCCTCCGTTCGACCCTCATCCCGCTGGCGGCGGTGGTGACCCCGAACCTGCCAGAGGCCGAGGTGCTGCTCGGGCGGCGGATCCAGACGCTGGAGGAGCGGCGCCAGGCGGCGCGCGATTTGGTCGCGCTGGGTGCGGGGGCGGCGGTGGTGAAAGGCGGCCACGCGGAGGGCGACGCGACCGACGTCCTGTACGACGGCCGCGACCTGGTCGAGCTGCGGGCGGAGCGGATCGAGACCACCAACACGCACGGCAGCGGCTGCGTCTTCTCGTCCGCCATCGCGGCGGGCCTGGCCAGGGGGCTTGGAATGGAGCCGGCGGTGCGCGAGGCCAAGCGCCTCATCACCGCGGCCATCGCCGGCTCGCTCGAGCTGGGGCACGGCCACGGCCCGGTCAACCCTATGGCCGATCTCAGGGTCGGCGGGTAAGCTGTTGGCCCCATGAGCAAGCGCAAGCGGGCGAGCAGAACCGGTCCGCCGGACGAGGGGTCCGACGACGCGGTCAAGGACGATATGGTCCACGTCACGCCGGACCTCCTGGCGGGCAGCCCGGACATCTTCGCGGGGAAGCGGCGGGAGCGGCCGGTCGACCCGGTGGCTCCGGTCGAGGAGAGCGCCCCTCTGACGGACGAGGTCGCGGGTGAGCCGGCGCTGCCGGTCGAGAAGCCGGTCCAGACCACCTTCGAGCCGACCGAGGCGAGCACCACGCTCGAGCCCGAGCCGGCTCCGGCCGCTCCGGCGACACCCGCGGCAGCCCCGCCCGCGCCGCCCTATGTCGACGCCGCGCCTTACCCGCCGCGGCGCCGGGCCTTCGGATCGAGCGCCGCGCTGGGCCTGGTGCTGATCGTGGTCGGCATCTTCGCCCTGGCCGTGGTCCTCACGGGCGCCGACCTGACCCAGTACGGGTGGCCGCTCTTCGTGATCATCCCCGGCCTGACCCTGATGGTCGCGGGCTTCCTCTCGTTCGGCAGCGGCGCGACGATCCCCGGCGCCGTCATCACCGTCCTCGGCCTGGTCCTCGCCTACCAGAACAGCACCGGCGACTGGCCGAGCTGGGCCTATGCCTGGGCGCTGGTCGTGCCTGGCGGGGTCGGCCTCGGCATGTACCTGCAGGCGCTGCGCGACCGCGACCGGCACGCGCTGCACAGCGGGCGCACGCTGATCTTCGTCGGCCTGATGATCTTCGTGATCGGCTTCGTCTTCTTCGAATCGATCCTCGGGATCAGCGGCCGGGACTACGGGATCGTCGGAAAGGCCGCGCTGCCGGCGCTGCTGATCGTGATCGGCATCATCCTGCTGGTGCGCAGCATCCAGCGCAGGCGATCGCCCTAGCGAACGGAGCCCACAAGATCCAGGCGATTTCGGCGCGCCTGGCGCCAAGCGCGCGCAACTCGCGCGGAATATGGCTCGTCTGGCGCAAAACGCGTGGAATTCGGGCTTGCTAGAGGGCGCGGAGCCGTCTCTCGAGGCCGGCCCGGGAGACCTGGTAGTCGACCTCCTCGCGAAAGCCCTGAAAGCCCATGGCGCGGTTGATGCCGAGCATGGCGGCGTTCGACTGCGCGTTGTCCGTGACCACCCAGCGCAGGTCCGGATAGACCTGTCGCAGGTGGAGCAGCATCGCCGCCTTGATCCACTTGCCGAGGCCGCGCCCCTGCTGGTCGGGCCGGACGCCGGTGAACTCCTGGTACACGAGCGCCGGGCGGTACGGCGCCCACAGGGTCTCGGTGACCCCTGAGATCACGCCGTCCGGCTCGCGGGTGAGCACGCTGTGGAGGACCTGGCCAGAGAGCCGGCGCCGCTCGGCCCAGACCCGCAGCCGCTCGGGCGTGAAGATCATGTCGCCGAGGTCGAGCTCCTCCAGCGGCATGGTGTTGAACATCGCGGTGAACTGGGGCGCGAAGTCGTCCCACATCGACTCTGGGACGCCCCCGGGGTGGATCTCGAGCCGGGTCTGAGGGGAGCGCCGCGTACCGTCCTCCGCCCAGCGCTCGAGCATCGTCCAGTCGACGGCCGCCAGGTCCAGCCGGCTCACGACGTTGACCAGCTTGGGGGCGGCGCCGAGCCAGAGGGCGAACGCGCGGCCGGAGGGCTGGGCTGACTGGAGGCCGAGGACGCTGCAGCCGTGGCCGTCCATCAGGTCGGCCACGACCGGGACCAGGCTCGCGGCGATTCCGCGGCGGCGATGCTCCTCCATGACGTATCCGTCGGCCCAGAAGAGGTGCTTGTTGGTCGCGTGCTCGGGGTTTTCGGGCTTGACCGTTTCGCCGTGGAACCAGCCGGCCATCTCGCCGTCACGGGAGACCTCGTAGTAGTGCCGGAAGTCGAAGGGGTCGTCTCGTTTCATCTCCCGCTCGACGTCGGCGTCGGGCTCGGGCGGCTCGTCGGGCCGCTCCTCGGCCTGGCGCGCCCGGCGAAGCCGGTGGAAGCGGGTCCAGAAGTCCGGCCCGGCGGATCGAGGGTCGACCGGCGCGGGCTCCCCGAACATGACTTTCGATGATGCCAGAGGCCCGAGTTGGTCGATGCGCCCGGCTACAACGAGGCCGGAGCTTATTTGTGGGCGGGGCACTAACAATTGATCGATCATTGACATAGCATTCGTGGCACCACACCCTCTTCGCGGCGCGAGCCTCCTGCTGTAAGGCTGGAGGCTCGCTTGTTTTTGCGGGTGGTGCCAGGCGGGCGGCGAGGCCGCCGCCTACGCGGCTTTGACGGCGCTCACCAGCTTGGTCAGCGAGTCCTTGGCGTCGCCGAAGAACATCAGGGTGTTCGGCCCGTACATCAGCTCGTTGTCGATGCCGGCAAACCCGGGCCGCATCGACCGCTTCATGAAGATGACGTTCTTCGCCTGGTCGGCGTTGAGGATCGGCATCCCGAAGATTGGACTTCCCGGCGTGCTCCGCGCCGCGGGGTTGACCACGTCGTTGGCGCCTACGATCAGCGCGACGTCGGCGTTCTTGAAGTCGTCGTTGACCTGGTCCATCTCCTTCAGCTGCTCGTACGGAACGTTCGCCTCGGCCAGCAGCACGTTCATGTGGCCGGGCATCCGTCCGGCGACCGGGTGGATCGCGTACTCGACGTCCACGCCTCGCTTCTCGAGCGCGTCCTGCAGCTCACGCGCCGCGTGCTGCGCCTGGGCGACGGCCAGGCCATAGCCGGGAACGATGATCACGCGCTGGGAGTAGGCGAGCAGGGTGCCCAGGTCGTCGGCGGACGCGGCTCGCACGCTGCGGCCGGCCTGCCCCGAGGCGGCCGCGGGCCCGGCCTGGACCTGGCCGAAGGCCCCGAACAGCACGTTGCCCAGCGAACGGCCCATCGCGTCGCTCATCAGCTTGGTCAGCAGGCTGCCGGAGGCGCCGACGAGCGTGCCCGCGACGATGAGGGCGAAGTTGTTCAAAGTGAAGCCGCTCGCCGCCACCGCGAGACCGGTGCACGCGTTGAGCAGCGAGATGACCACGGGCATGTCCGCGCCGCCGATGGGCAGCACGAACGCCAGGCCGAGGATGAGCGCGAGGATCATGAGGCCGAGGAACGAGAACGGCACCGAAGCCACCGCGAGCACCGCGATGGCGAACCCGACGATGGCGACCGCGATCAGCCCGTTGACGATCTGCTGGCCGCGATACGTGATCGGCGTGCCGGTCATGAGCTCCTGGAGCTTGGCGAAGGCGACGATGCTCCCCGCGAAGGACACGGAGCCGATCGTGATGCTGAACACGCTCGGGAAAGCCGCGGAGAACGGTGGATGCGATCCGAAGCTCAGGAGCTCGGCGACAGCCACGAGCGCCGCCGCGCCGCCACCCACTCCGTTGAAGAGGGCGACCATCTGCGGAATCGCGGTCATGCGCACCATGCGCGCGCCGACCGTGCCGATGATGGCGCCGATCACGATCCCCACGGCGATGATCGTCAGCCCGGCGCTCGTGACATGCAGGAGGGGCACCGTGGCCGCAAGCGCGATCACCATGCCGAGGGCCGCGGTGAAGTTCCCGTTGCGCGCGCCCTTCGGCGAGCTGAGCTGCTTCAGGCCGAGGATGAAGAGGACGGCCGCCAAGAGGTAGGCGAGCGCGATGAACGTCGTCACTTCTTTTCGGCGGCCGGCGCCGGGGATTTACCCGGCTGGCGTCCCTTGAACATCTCGAGCATGCGGTCGGTGACGACGAACCCGCCCACGACGTTGGTGGTCGCGAGGATGACCGCGACCAGCCCGAGCGCGATCGAGACCGGCGTGCTGGCGCCGGCCGCGATCAGGATCGCGCCGACCAGGATGATGCCGTGGATCGCGTTGGTCCCGGACATCAGGGGCGTGTGCAGGATG